>CAUUBQ010000002.1:0-292419 GCA_963543405.1 uncultured Cupriavidus sp. | reverse complement strand
CCGGCAAGATCACGTTCGGCTCTGCCGGCAATGGCAATACGGGACACCTGGCCGGCGAACTGTTCGATTCAATGACGGGCGTGAAGATGACACATGTGCCCTATAAGGGAAGCGCGCAGGTGGTCAATGCCATGCTGGCTGGCGATATCCAGCTCACGTTCGACAGCATTTCAACGTCGATGCCGCAGATCCGCGCGGGCAAGATGCGGGCGCTGGCCGTGACCAGCGCCAAGCGTGCGGCCATGGCCCCAGACGTACCCACACTGGCCGAAGCCGGCGTGCCCGGCTTTGATATCAACGGTTGGTACGCCATCCTGGCACCAGCCGGCACGCCGCGCGACATCGTCGATAAGCTTAGCAGCGAGATTGCCGCCGTGCTGGCCCAGCCCGAACTGCGCGCGCAGATAGCGGCCAATGGCTATGAGCCCGTGGGTTCGACGCCGGCGGCGCTTGGCGCGCACATCGATGCGGAGCTCGTCCGCTGGAACAAGGTGGTGACCGGCGCAGGGGTCAAGCTGGAGTAGGCGGGGCTGGCATCTACCGCGCGAGACTGGGCTGGCCTACTGGCTGGTCACTGGTCTGCGAACAAGTATTCGTGTTCTACGCGGCAATTCCGGGCGGCTCCTCTTATGCCGAGAGACACCCAGGCGAGCGTGGAATGCCGCCTCAACCTGGCTGTTTGGACGCGATAAGTTTGTACCGCGCGCTCAGAGCACTAGGCGTACGTCGATCGGCACGCGATACGTATCGCCTGCATCCATCGCTCGTGTACTCGTCGCTTCGCGGACTCCCAACCCGTAGCGGCAGCTATCGGGTCAGTTACTGACGTTTAACGTCGACTTCGCCCATGGCCGAAGTCGACCAAAGCGGCCATGTCCCGGCCGCCAAAGGTGCTGCGCTAGAATCCCATGGCCCATCCAAGCGCCTCGCTTCCCGAACGATGAACCCCGGACCGCACGACGTCCTAAGCCGAATCCTTTCCGCATGCAAGGCCGAACGCGCAGTGACGGAAGATTTACCTTGACGAGCGCGGCGCGCCAATCACCGATACCTACTATCCTTCCTCGCATCCGGATATTCCGCCTATCGTCGGCATTCGTCGGGCCGAAATGCATCGCATCCTCGCTAGCCGGCTCGAGGCGCTGCGCGTCGATATCCGCCTAGGCAGCACTGCCGTCCAGATCGATCAGGACACGGAGGACCACGTCAATGTCACGCTCTCCGATGGCACCTCTGGCCAATACGATCTTGTGGTTGGGGCGGACGGTATTCGCTCGGAGATCCGACGCCTGGTCACGGGTCCGTTGGAACAGGTATATACCGGACTCGGTGTCTGGCGCAGCGTACACAACCGGCCGAAGGACCTCACCGCGAAGATCATGATGATGGGCACCGGCAAGCGCCTCGGCATCATGCCGATCAGCGACGACCGACTGTACCCGTTCGGTACGCTGCCCGAGCCTGCCGGACAATGGATCCCTCGTGCAAGTTCGTGCAGGACACCTCACGAAAAGTTGGCGAGGCTGGAGCCCAGGAAGACACGACCATTCTGAACGTCTGCAACGAGACGATGCGGCGTACTGCACAGCAGCAGGTGGATGACTTCTACGCACGAATGGAAGCACTACGCTAACCCAGACGTCTTTTCCCGACCCCGGGCCCGCCATTGGGAATGCTCCAGTTACCCGCAAGTTCGGCAATCACGTGGTTCGTACTCGAGCGCGTAACGCCGTCCTTCTCCATGCAGTGCAAGACCATGTCGTCTCCTCGCAGGAAAACTTAGGTAACAGCCTCACGGCCCGATATCCAGCAGACGGCGGAACCCATCGCGCATCGCCTCCCGGAAGTGCCGAAATTGCCGCCGCACGCCGGCGTTTGACCTATGCTCGGAGTAGCTGCCCTTGTACGGGGAGCGATAGCTTGAAGCGGCCCGCAATCTGCCCAGATGGCGGTTTTTCCTGCCCGCGGGCCGGCTTACGTCACCGGCTCCGCCTCTTCCGGCTCCCCAACATGGACATCCTCCTGCTGCGCTGCGGCAATCGCGCGCTGATCCTCCCGCGTAGCCGGGATCTGAGCCGCTGCCCCCTGCTGGTCCGGCTCTGGCTCGGCACACCATACTCGGAAGCTTGGACGGAAATCACGGCCGACATGCCCCTAGCGGGCATCGACCCGCGAACCGTCCTGGTGGAACTGCTAAAAAGAGGCTACTGCGCGCTGGACGTGTCTGGCGTGGTGCGTGCCTTCGCGCCGCCGCCGCCCGATCTGAAAGAGGAAATTGCCCGGGACGCCGACGCCAGCGCTACGGATTTGCTACGAGGGAAATGGAGGCCGCCCGGAAACCCGCGTGGTTAGCCAGAGTGAGCTTACTTCGCCCCACTCCATCATTGGCCGGTTTCCTGCCTGTTTCAGCCAATCGGTTCAATGCAATCGAATGACGCCCTTGGGGTCGGAAGCAGACTTTGCCTACGTCAACTTCGGGCGAACTCGATCGACCGTGCATCTAGATGATCGGCGCGGTGCACTTGGCAAATGCATTTCCTATTGAGCGTTTGGCTGCGCCGATCGCTACTCCCTATCGCTCCATTGTCCTGCAGTCTGATGGCCCGGATGCCAGCCTTCACACACCAAAAGATCCGCGCAGTTGCCAACAAGATCCGTGCAATCTCTGATCACCCGAACAACACAGGCTTGAGAAGGGAGCCCATGGCTCCGCTGGAGCCCTACAGCGCGCTTGAAGGGAGTCAGTCGCACTACCGCAGTACAGGCGCTACGCCAGACAGGCGTCCAGACCGGCGGCAATCAGGTCTTGCGGCAGTTCCACGCCGATAAACACCATCTTGCTGGTCATTTTCTCCGCGGGTTGCCATTTCGCAGCCAGATCGCTTCCCATGATCTGGTGCACGCCCTGGAATACGACCTTGCGTTCGACGCCCTTCATATACAGGACCCCCTTGTAGCGCAGCAGACGTTCGCCATGAACCTGCAGGATGCCGCCAAGGAAATCTTCGAGCTTGACCGGGTCGAACGGTCGGTCGTTGCGGTAGACGAACGATTTGATTTTGTCGTCGTGGTGCGCATGATCGTCGTGGTCGCACTGGCCGTGGTCGTGATCGCAGTGGGCGTGAGCATGGCTGTGTGTGTGCTCATCGTCACCCAGGAAGTCCGGATCGATCTCAAGCTTCGCATTCAGGTTGAAACCGCGCAGATCGAAGATTTCCTTGATGTCCGCCTGACCGAAGTTGACGACCTTGATCGCCGCCTTGGAATTCATGTGCAGTAGACGGTGGCGCAGGTCGGCCACCTGATTCTCGTCGACCAGGTCAGCTTTTGTAATGAACAGGCGGTCGGCAAAGCCGACCTGGCGCTGAGCCACTTCGTGTTCGTCGAGCTGCTGGTTCGCGTGTTTGGCATCGGCCAGCGTGATGACGGCGTCGAGCAGGAATTCCCTGGCGATCTGGTCGTCCATGAAGAATGTCTGCGCGACCGGGCCGGGATTGGCCAGGCCGGTGGTTTCGATGACCACGCGGTCGAAATCCATTTCACCGCCCTGCTTCCTGGTCGCTAGATCGATCAGCACGCGCGACAGGTCGCCGCGAATCGTACAGCAGATGCAGCCGTTGCTCATCTGGATAATCTGTTCGCTCGCATCCTGCACGAGGATGTCGTTATCAATGTTCTCTTCGCCAAACTCGTTCTCGATCACGGCAATCTTCATGCCGTGATCTTCATTCAGGATCCGCTTGAGCAAAGTGGTTTTACCGCTGCCGAGAAAGCCGGTCAGGATAGTGACGGGAATCATGTTGGTTACCTGTAGTACTTGAAACGGTGCGTCATCGGAGCGGGCAGCACACCCACTCCCCATCATCAGATACCTGATTGAATTACTGCTGGAACTTGCTCGGTCGATGACTCACACCGCACCGCCCGGCGAGTCAGGTTGAACAACAATAGCTGGACGGCGACCAGGACAACGGCAGCGTAGCCAATCGCACTGAAGCCGACGAATTTGACAAGTGTTCCGCCAAGAAACGGCGCAATGGCTGCGCCCGCCATGAGCATGGCCGGCGTGGCCGCCACCGCGCGTCCAGTGGAATCCAGTCGTGCGAGCAGACCAAAAGCGTAGGTGTGCGTGAACAGAATCGTGAATGCCATGAGCGCCCCTGAAGCGGCGAACAACGGATAGATTCCGGTGTGCGTTACCACCATGGCAAACACAGCTTGCATGATCGGCGCGATCGAGATCACCGTTGTGGCCTTGATGCGCTTCTCAAGCAGACCGGCCAATGGCGCCGGAAACAACGTGACGATGCCGTAAATCACTAGCGCCAGCGTTACCATCTCCCGGCCAAAGGCTCGCTCCATGCCAATTCGCTCGTAGAAGCTGAGCGTCATGGCCTGAGTCATCGCCAGCAGTGCGATGCCGACGATCGAATACCAGACCGCGCGGGAGAGTGGCGGTACTGGATCAAGGGGCTCGTGGCGATCCTCCGCAATCTGACGGCTAGGACGCGGGAAAAACAGGAGCGCCATCAGGGCCGCAAGCCCCATGATTCCGGCAAAGACAACGAACAACGTCGCGCCCCCGAGCCTGGCCAGTATCCCCGGCGTGCCGCCGAGAAAGGCGATGCCGAATACGCCGATAGCCAGCCCGGCCCATGCAAATACCCGATGAGGATTGAGCGCACGTCCAATCGTGCCGTGTGTGGCACTCAGCGCGGTTCCCACTGCCAGGCCGCCGACGAAATGCAGGGGGCCCAGCACGGCCAAGGTCGTTTGACCGAAACACAGTACGAAGGCCAGTGCAGCCGCAGCAAAGCCAGTCACGACAGCCCACTTTGCCATCAAGCGGTTGAATCGTGAGGCAAAGAATATGCTGGACAACGATGCGCCGATCAGGAACAGGGTCGGCAGTGTTCCGGCCTGCTGGGGGTTGAATCGATAATGTGCAACCAGCGTACCTACCCATAACGGCAGTGCAATCAAGTCCAACATGCCTGCGCAGTGGGAAACCATCAGTGCCGCTATACCGCGAGCACTCTCGATGACTGGTAAATCGCGGACCTTCCGCATGTTCATCTCCTGGTCAGAACGTATGAATCCAGCGCAGGTTCATATGAGTGCCGGAGTACGTATTGCGCTCCACCACCGGGAAATAGAGATTCACGAACACAAAGTTCTTGTGGTCGATGGTCCATTGGGCGCCGGGACCCAGTGAGAGGTTCAGCGTGCGGGCGGCCGGCTGGGTGGCGCTATTGACACGGTCATCGGTGAGCTGGCGGAACCAGTAGCCGTTCAAGCCGACGTTGAAGTTCGGCAGTATCTTGTAGGACGCAGTAAAGTTGGCCCACACCGCCTGACCGGCCTGGAAGTTCGCGATGCCCGGGACCTGGAATGGATTGTTGATTCCCGGGTTGGTGTTCTTCATGTTGTACAGATAGTGCATGCGCACCGACACTTCCGTCTCCGGCGTGGGCAGGATGGTTGCCGACCAGTACGGATTCAGCGACCAGAACCCCGAACTCGGATTCACCAGCGTGTTCGGATCGTAGGCACCCGTTGGCGCGATCACGTCGAACTCGAAACGCTGCACGAAAACCGGACGACCGTTTCGGATCACCGGCGGCATTTGCAGGAACGGGCCGAACGTCACATCGCCAAAGCCCGAACGCGCAGTCAGCGTCGGTGCATAGGGACTGAACTCGGTGGAGTGTGCGTTCAGCGACGTGACCGGCAGCATCGCCGTGAAACCGAGCGCGCCGCCAAGCACCTGGATCGGCGACGTATAGGCGAGTTGCGGCATCCATACGAACGCATTGAGCTGTGCATCCTTGAACGCCGAGCTCTGCGCGCCGGTATTCGTATAGAACCGGGTGTTGTGCTTGAACTGGAGAAGTTGAATCGATGTCCAGCCCGGGTCCATACGGCCGAACCCGTCGTTGAACGTTGTCGCGCCAAGATTGATGCCGGCCGGCTGATACGTCGACGCCTGCCCTGCGCACGCCATTGCAGCCAATGCAACGCCCCCAATCGCCTGCTTGTAGCGCCCAATCCTGCTTCGATACCTCGCTTCATTGATCATTCTTGTCTCCTAGATATTTGAATTTCTTTATTTGCTACTGCAAGGAGAAACGGCTTTGCAGCCGCTCTCCTGAGGATTGGCTCTGATCGATTCCCCTGCGGTGAACGAACCTTTGCCTACTTCGGGGACGATGCAAAAGGCAGCATCAGACGCGAAAGATTCGTAGCGTCGCGATAGATCGTGTGGGTGACTGGCCGCCCAACCGGCAGGTGAAATGCGTCGGGCGGCAACAGGGAGTTGTGCTCATCCACCAGTGGCTCATTGCACATGAGCTCGACGACCAACCTGTGCCCAGCCTTGAATTCATTGGCGAAGGGATAGAGCCGGATGACGTATTCGTTGATCACGCCATGCTCGACGGGCACGCTGCGCGTGTGCGGGTGATACGGATTGCCGTCGCTTGACCGCTCGTCGAGTTCCCGATGCGATGCCTTGAGGAAGCCCGTCGTGACAAGCTGACGTTTGCCGGACGGTGCCTCGTCCCACAGACGCAGGATGAAGTTGGTGTCGTCCTGATCGATGGCAGCGTAGAGATGCGCAGCACCCACGCCATGCACCGACGTTGCGGTCTGGAAGGGTTCGGTGGACCACGTCAGCTTTTCCACCTTGTCCACGACGGTCAGCGGCGCCTGATAGAAGCCCTCGGGATGCGCATGGTCCACGCCCATGGGCTCGGGCTCGAACGCCAGCTTGCCACGGGTACGCAGGTACAGCGGCCGGTATTCGACTGGCGTGACTGGCCAGTGGTCACCCGTCATCCACTGGCGGCTGCCTTCGACATGCACCCTCACCTTTGGCTCATCCATGATGCCGTTGTCGATACCCTTGAGCCAGTATTCATACCAGCGAAACATGGTGTCGTGCTCGTCCACCCACGGGCGCGTCTGCATCGGCGGGTATGGCCCGATATCCAGTTTCTTGGGGCCTTTCAGCACGTCGAAGAGCTCGATCGTTCCGTCTACAGTCCAACCGCGACCCTGGTTGATCTGCAGGTACACGGGGATGTCGATGTTCCGTGCCAGATTGATCGGGTTCTGTTCTTCATACCACTCGCCGTCGAGGTGGTTGGTGATGATGTCGAACCACGATTCATGGTGGATCGGATAGTTCAGCACATGCACCAGATTGGGCCAGGCCGCCACGTCGGGGTCGGCCAGCCGCTCGGCCACACGCCGCTTGATTTCGTCCTCGGGGTACGTCTCCAGCATGCGGGACATGTGACGGTGGGTGAAGGCCCAGCCCGAATCGCCACCACGGCCCTCGCGCGCGGCTCGTGGCATGAACCACATGACGCCGCCGTGATAGGTGGTCTCGTAGAAATCGAAATGGCCGCCGCTGACGAAAATTGCCTTGAGATGCGGGGGACGTTCTGCTGCCGCAAAGATCTGCATGGAGCCGAAGTACGAAATGCCGATCATCCCGACCACGCCGTTACACCACGGCTGCGCGGCCACCCACTCGATGAAATCGTAGGCATCCTGACCCAGTGGCACGCCGCCGGCGTTGTAGTTGCCGATGTGTTCTCCTTCGGAACCACCGGAGCCACGCACATCCCCGATCACATGCACGTAGCCTTCCTTTACGACACGCGCAATGTCACCCGCCTCGATGCAGCCGTCCCACAGTGGAGACGGGCGCCGTTGCGGCGGTACGGTAAGCGCCAGCGCCTGCAGTTCCTTGCCATAGGGGCTGAGTGCAACCAGCGCCGGTCGTGGCGTATCGCCTTCGCCATGGTAGGCATCGGCGGCCAGATGAATCCCGTCGCGCATTGGTACGCGCAGGTCTTTGTGTACAACGATCATGACCGATAACCCTTGTGGAAGTAGCCGTGCATGGTGGTGAAAAACGGTGAAGGTTCCAGCGATGGATCGCCCTCATAGCGCAGGTGATGCGCGATGCAACAGAACGGCGAACAGGAGGCCCTGGCAACAGCGGGGCCGTCGAGGCCCTGTTGCTCGGTAGCAGCACGCACCCGCGCCTCGATGTCGAGGCTTTCCTGGATCTTTGCTGCCGCCTGCTCGCGATCGAGCACGACGCCCAGTGATTCGGCACCCTGGCTGCGATAGGGATGGCCGAGGAACAGGCGGTTTGGCCTGACGTGGTCACGCAGGTGCAGCAGGCTGGCGCGGTATGCATCGGGATCGGCATAGCTCGGAAATCCATTGGCCGCGCCGTGGATCTGGACGGCATCGCCCGCGAAGACATCGCGCTGCCCTTCCACCACATAGGCCACCGAGCCAGCCGTGTGACCCGGCATGGAATGCACGGTAATCGTGACATCCGGCCCAAGCGAAATCTCGTCGCCATGGCGAACCAGCACGTCGGGTTCCATTTCTCCCGAGACGGCCGCCTGGCAGACCGCCGTCAACCGGGCCTCCCCTTCCGGATCGTCGATATAGCGACCACGACCCTCCAGGTATTCGTCGACATGGGTGCGGCGCGAACGCAGGAACGGTGCGTCCGCCTCGTGGATCACGACTTTGGCTTTCCGGCCGGTGAGCTCCCACAGCGCATGGGCACCGCCGATGTGGTCGATGTGCCCGTGCGTCAGGAGAATCCAGCGCACGTCTTCGATGCGCCGGCCCAGTTGCTTCAGGGCCGGTGCGATGCCGCTGGCAGGCGACGATGCGATGCCGGTATCGACAATCGCTGGTTCGCTTCCGTCGATGAAAAAACTGTAGAGGCCAAACCGCCCCCACTGAGAGAACAGCGGGTGGATATCGACGGTCTTCGTCATCGAGCGTTCCTGATGAAATCGGCGGTCTCGGCAAACACCCCCTGGAACTCGGGCAGCCACGAGAAGTGCTGGACAAACCCGTGCGCTGCCGATTCGTAGCGACGTACGGTTGCCGGAACTCCCGCTCGCTCCAGGTTGTGGCCGTACCGCTCACCCTCATCACGCAGCGGATCACATTCCGCCGTGACAATGAGTGCCGGAGGCAGTCCGGAAAGATCCTCCCGCTTGATGGGCGATACGAGCGGGTCGGCCGGGTCGGCACCGCTGTCGATGTAGAACGCATTGAATGGCTTCAGCATCGCGGTCTCCAGCCCGTTGCCAACCGCATTGGTCTTCAGCGATTCGTAGCGATCCACATCGAAATCGAGGTCGAGCGACGGGTAATAGAGCACCTGGTGCGTGATGCATTGCAGGCCATCGTCGAGTGCCATCGCCGCGACGGCAGCCGCGATGTTGCCGCCTGAACTGTCACCGGCCACGGCCAGGGTCTGGCCGTCCCAGCCAATTCCGCTATCCGGGCCGCGGCCATTGCTTTCGAGCCACTGCACTACGGCGTAGCAATCGCGCAACCCTGCCGGGAAAGCATGTTCGGGAGCCAGCCGATACCCGACGGAGACAACAACACATTGCGTGACGTCGGCCAGCGCGCGCGCAACGTGATCGTGCGTGTCGAGGCTGCCGAGGAAGAAGGCCCCACCATGGAAATACACCAGCACCGGATGGGTATCCGCCGCCGACGGCTTGTAGACGCGTACGGGCACATCACCTGCGGGCGTCGGCACGGACTTGTCGACTACCGAATGCAAGGGGAGTCGTTTCTCCATCGGAGAAACGTGGCTCGCATCTGCCGTTCGCATGGCTTCCGGGTTGAGAGGTCCCGAAGGCGGGGGCGGCAATGAGGCGATGAACTGGGCAACCGTGGAATGCAATGCCATGACTCAACTCCTCGCGGCGAGTTCGCCCTGATGCTGGCTCGGAAAGACGGTCTGGATCTCGTCTTCGCTCCAGCTCTGACGGGACAGGCGCTGCAACTCATCGGTCACAAGCTTGCGGCTAGCCTGGTACTGCGCCAGTGCTGCGGGAATCGAGTCAGCCTCACCGAGGTTGGCGGCCAACGCGCCGGCATCCAGGACCGCCGAATTAGCGCCCTGCCCCTGGTGGTGCAGCATCGCGTGCGCCGCATCACCAATCAGCACCACCGAGTCGGTATGCCAAGCAGGAACGGGGTCAATGTCATACACGGCGCGCAGGTTCACCTTGTCCATATCGAGCCCCTCGGCGATTGCCACCAGTTGCGGATCGAAGCCCGCCACGACTTTCAGCAACTGCTGCTTGTCCGGAACAGGCGCTGGCGTGGAGTCGGTCGCAAGACACGTCACGTCAAAAGACACCTCGTTGCGATGCTTCAGCGGCAACAAGTAGATCTTGGTGCCGTGCCCCACGTACATGCGAAGGTTGCCGTCATCCACCAGACCGTAGGTGTCTGCGGCCGGGATGACTGCGCGATAGGCGTGTTCGCCTGCAAATACCGGAGGCCGGTCGCTGAACAGATGCTGGCGCACCTGCGAGCGAATGCCGTCGGCACCGACGATCAGATCGGCGGTCACCGTCACGCCGTTTTCAAATACGGCAGTGGCGCTGCTTCCGTTGTCGATGATCTTGGTCAGGCGGTGGTTCAGCTTCACCATGCCGTCGGGCAGCACACCCAGCAAGGTATCGATGAAGTCGCCACGGTGCACGAAGCGGGTGGTGGCACCAAAGGCTTCCTTTTCGGGCCACGCCTCCATGGCGATCCGTTGACCGTGAGCCGTCAGGATCTCAAAGTAGTCGCTAGCCGAGGTCACGGCAGCGATGCGGTCCAGGATTCCGAGCTTGCGGAACTGGTCTACCGTGGAGGGACGCAGGCCGATTCCGGCACCGACCTCTTTGACTTCCTGCGCCTGTTCGTAAACTGTCACCGTTGCGCCGAGCTGGCTAAGGGCCAACGCTGCGGTTGCGCCAGCGTATCCGGCGCCGATCACGGCAATGTTCAGACTCTTCAAAGTACCGGGTGTCATCATGTGTCTCTGTAGTTGGCTTTTTTCAATGAGCGGGATTGGGCGTCAGGGCCAGGAACTCGGCCGTGTTATGCACGAACAATTGGTCAATGACCGAATCCTCGATGCCTTCGGCGCGCAGATCAGGCAAGAGCTGCTCGAACAGATAGTTCACGGTGTGGCCTTTCACACCAGGCCAGCCCAGCGGCGAGCAATTCGCATCTGCCGAGGCAAGAACCTGTTTCACCAGGCCGCTGTTCAGGAATCCCAGAAAGTGTTCGAGGCGCTCCTGACGGTGGCGACCCCAGAACGGCGGATCGGGCAATTCAAGGTCGTAGCCGAAGGTATCGAAGCCAATCCGCCCGCCCGCGGCCAGGAGACCTTCCTCGTTGATCAGCCCCTGGCTCACGCCATCATCTGCATGCCCGAACAACACCCGGTGGCAGGGCAGCCCCTCTTCCGCAAAGATGTTCAGTGCCGGTGCGGAATCGACCGCGAGATGGGTGAAGATCGGTGCGCCAGTGATGCGGGATGCGCGTGCCGCCGCGCGGTAGATGCGCAGGTCGAGCGCCTTCATCCTGAAGCCGCGGCTCACCCCAACCTTGATGATTCCGGCCTTCGCGCCGGTGTCACCAATGCCGACCGTGATCTCGTGAACGAACTGGTCGGTCAGATACTCGACGCTCGCACGCTCGAAGAACGGCAATGCCGTGTCGCCTCCGACAAAGCCGGTGCTGGCGACAATATGCACGCCGGTCTTGTCGGACAGGGACTTGTAGTAGTCGATGTCGCGGCCGTTGCAGATGCCCGTCGCTTCCACGAAGGTTGCGGCCCCCCATGGTTTCGTGTTCTCGTGAAACTGGCGCAGCTTGGGCACCGTTTCCTCATAGCGCTGCTCTGGCGTCTTCCACCAGCGGCTGTCGAGCTCGCAGCCAGGCATGCCGTAGCCGATGTGCTCGTGAATCGCAACGAATCCAAGTTCCGAAGCCGAGATCGTGCCAAGCACTGTGTTTACGCGTGTCATTTGTCTTCCCCATGGACGCTCAGCAGTTGGGCGGTATTGGTAATCAGCATTTGTTCGATGTGTGCCTGAGACACCCCAGCCGCCCTGAGCATGGGCACGAACTTCGTCAGTACGTTGCAATAAGGAAGATCGTTGCCGGCTTCGCCAAACGAAACCCCGGTGGCGCTGGCAGACAGAAGGACGCGATCTGCATGGCCTGCTTCGATCAATGCGACGATCAATGCCACACGTTCGGAATCACTGAGGTAGCGCGGGTCGGTCGAGCCAATGTGGTCGACGCCCACCCGGGCGCCTGCGCGTGCCACTGCCATCGGCCAGCCCTTGGCGACGGCGTCACGGCGATCCATCCCGCCCATGACAAGGCGTTCCGGGCTAAGGTCCTCGTCAATGGCCAACTGCATCTCTTCGAGTGCATCGGCACCGCAGCGGATGAACACGGGCACCCCATACGTTGCGCCGGCGCGAGCCGCTCCGCGCACCAGACTGCCGTCAGTCGGCGTCATGCCGCTGTGGGTGACCGCGGTAGCCACCATGCCGGCAGGCGCACGGCGCTCCAGACGCGGAACCACCATGCCTTCATTCACTTCTCGCCCAAACATTTCGGCGAACTTGTGTGCCGGCCAAGGCGTGGGGGGATTGGCCTGCGGTGTCAGGAAGTAACCACCGAGCATGGCCTCGGGCCCCTGCCCCGTGGACGCAACGATATGCACGCCGGTAGCGCGTGACAGTGCCTCATACAGACGCAGGTCACGTCCTTCGAACATGCCCGTCGCATCGACGATGGCACCTCCTCCCGCCGCCTTGAACGCCCTCAGCTTCGCCGCAATGGCATCGAACACCTCGGCACGATCGATCCGGATGTCATACCCGTACTGCGCGCCCGGCAGCACGTACAGCAGCGATTCGCTGAGGAGCGTGACTCCAAGCCGCCTGGCGTCGACCGGGCCGAGCACCGTGTTGACCAGCGTTGCATTGACGCCCTTGCCGCTGGGGGGATCCAGGATGAGGGAGGTGAATGGTGGCGTCGTTTCCGGGACGCCCTGGCTGTGTTTCACGCACATGTTTGCTTCCTAAAAGCGCCGGGGTGCAAAGCACGTCACCGGCAGAAAAACCGTCATGCCACCGCGAAGCGACACGCGTTCATTCATTGCAATGTTCTATTGTTATGCCAAAGTAAAAAGCAGAAATTGTCTTTTGGTTTGGGGTCTACGCGCGCTTAATGCCTTGCCGCGGTCCTGCCGAACGTCCTACCCGCTTTTCAACCGCTCCCGATGCCTACGTACTGCACGCAGTCATGCGGCGCAGCTTGGGAATCGGTATGCGATAGTCGAGCGCAACCGCCGTCGCTGTACCGTCGGACTGCCGCCAGCGAAGCACTCCCCGCTCGTCGGTGCCTTCCACGACTTCTGCCTCACCCACCACGGGTGTCGGCCCAATGGCCTTGAGAGAAATGCCAAACGCCTCTGTCCAGAAGTACTGCTGAAATGCGAGTTGCGGAGCATCCGGTCTGAGGAGCGCGGCGGCGGCCACTTTCGCTTGATCGATGGCGCTCGTCCACAGCGGAACGCGTGCCACGCGACCCGCGTGCGGAAAGGCAGCGACATCTCCCGCGGCTGCGATATTCGGGCGAGCAAGACCGTGTGTGTCCACCACGAGCGCACCGCCATTGAGCAGTCCGCTTGTGGAGAGCCACTCGACATTGGGGACATCGCCGACGGCAGAAACGATCACCTCGGCCTCGATGACCGTGCCATCGCCAAGCGCCACCACGGGTGTACCGTCGCGTGTCACAACCTTCGCGGAGTCAGTCGTGACGATCTTGAGACCGTGCGCGAGCGCAGCACCATGGAACCGCGTCGCGAGCAGTGTGCCTAGCTGGGCTGCGAGCGGCATCCTTTTTGCAACCAGCGTCGTGGCACATCCGGCCCCGATCGCGCCGGAAGCGATCTCCATGCCGAGCGGGCCGCCACCCACCACCACGACCGAAGGCTTCGACGCGAGTCGTGCCCGCAGCGTCAGCGCATCGACGAGCGTGCGAACGGTGTATTCTCCGCTTCGACTATCAGGACTCAGGCGCCTGGCGCGCGTGCCAGTGGAGATTACCAGGGCGTCATACGGCACCTCTTCGCCATCCGCGAGCCGCACACGCTGTCGATCGACATCGAGTCCAACGGCTGCGATTCCGCGCCGCTCGACTGCGCCGTGCGTCGCCTCCGGCAACAAGTGCGAAGTGAGATCCTCCCCGTCGCGCAGCAGGGCCTTGGACAAAGCGGGACGGCTGTATGGCGCGACCGGTTCATCACCGACGACCGTGATTCGGCCGTCGAACCCTTCGGCGCGCAACGTATCGCAAGCGGTCAGACCGGCGATGCCGTTGCCCACCACCACGATGTCGCGTGGCACGTTCTTTTGATGCACGCTCATCAAGTCGCCTCGTCGTCGACGAGCTTGAGCGCGGCTACCGGGCAGACGCGCGCCGCAGCCTTGGCGGTCGCGAGGTTCGCATCGTTGATCTCGTTGACATCGATGGCCGCATAGCCTTCTTCGTCGATGTGAAGAAGCTGTGCGGCCACCTCTTCGCACAGTCCATGGCCTTCGCAACGAGGACGATCAAGAATCAGTTTGATCATGCAGCCTCCAACTCCACGACAGGAACGGTGTCGAAAGACACCGTGACGTTGCTTGGCACGCGGGCGACATCGCCGATGCGGAACGATTTGATCTGGGTCGCGAGCGCCTCGATGATTGCCGCACCCTCCATGCGGGCAAGGCCTTGACCGGCGCAACCGTGCGGACCGTAGCCAAAGGAGAGATGGTCGATCGGGTTGCGGGTCACATCGAAGACTTCAGGATTCTTGTAATGACGCGGGTCGTGATTGCCTGCGCCCAGAATGATTGCGATGCGCGAGCCGGCCGGGATCTTCACGCCCCCCACCTCTACGTCATGTGTGGCCACGCGACTCCACACGTGGACGGGCGAGTAGTAGCGCAATACCTCGTTGAACGCAGAGGGAACCAGCGACAAATCCGCGCGGACCTTGGCAAACTCTTCAGGAAAACGTCCGAACAGAGCGATGGTGTTGCCGATCGCGGCCAGTGTCGTGTCAAGACCGGCACCGAGATATTGGTGAATGATGTGGCTCGCGGCGCCTGCGGGAATCACCCCTTTCTTCTCGGCCTCGAAGACGCCCCAACCGACCGAGCCGGGAGTCAGGGCGTCCTGGGTGATTTGCGAGCAGTAGCCGTAGAGCTCGCCCGCGATGGGGAAATTCTCTGCGGTGCGCTGGTTCATCGGTCCCACGACTTCCATCGCGGCCTGTCCCCAGCGCAGCATGTTCGCCCTGGCCTCACCCTGGAAACCCACAAGGTCGGCGACAACTCCGATCGGAAAGCGCCGGGCGATTTCATCGATCGCGTCGAACGACGGTTGCTTGACCAGGCGGGCCACCAGGGCGTGCGCATCGGCCCTGATTTTCTCGCCCAGACCGCGCAGCGCCCGCGGCGTGAGGTTTTCCGAAAGGGCGGCGCGCAGTTGGGTATGCGTCGGCGGGTCGGAAGCGAGTGACGTTCCCTGCAGGGCCTGATTCACGCCATCGTTGAAGCCAATGCCCTGTGCGGAAGAAAAGCGCGTCGGGTCGGCAAGCGCGCTCTTGATGACGTCGTAGCCAGTCAGAGCGTAGAGCTTCGAGTGCGTGAGATAGACGACATCGCCGAGTTCACGCAAAGCCCGGTATGCCGGGTAGGGATCGACGAGCACATCGTCAGCCCATAGATCGATGCCGGATTGGGGGACCATAGTCACAAGCCTTTTCCTCGTTGTTGACCATGGCCTGCATTATTGATTTGACTTTACACTGTGTAAAGTAAACGAATGCCCTGACAGGGTAATCCCCTAGTCATGGCGCCCCCAACAACTTCCACCACAACTCGGTCAGCACTTCGAGCGCCGGTTCGGTCGTTAGGTCCAGGTCGCCGCGCATCCAGGAGAGCGCGGTCTGGTCGAGCGCGACATAAGCCAGTTCACCGCGAAAATGCCGCGTTTTCGGTTCATAGCGGTTAGCGGCATCAAGACCCTCGCGGATGTCCGCCACCACCTCTTCGATCCAGCCGCGAACCAGTGCGCGCATTTCGGGATCAACAGCGGAAGCTTCGGTGGCAGCCAGCACATGTGGCTTGATTAATGGCCAGCGAGCGGCCTGCTCGTTCAGCCAGCCCCCCAGTTTTTCGCGTGAGCCTTCGCGTACCGCCGCTACCAGCAAACTTGCCGTCGAGCTGCGACCTGGTTCGTCACGCCGCTCAAGGATGTCGTTGAGTCCGTGAATCAAAGCACGCATCAATTCGCGGCGCGACTCGAAGTGAGAGTAAAAGGTGACGCGTGTGGTGTTCGCGGCGGCAGCAATGTCATCGACGGTCGTGGCCACGTAGCCGCGCGAAACAAATAGTTCGAGTGCCACGGCGAGGATGTGCTGACGAGTCGCTTCCTTCTGGATTTGACGTTGGTTCTTCTGTGGCTTTGGCATGGTGACAACGATAATGGAATGTCGGATTTTCTGTCTTCAATGCCGCGTTGCAATTCACAAAGAGGTTTAATGAATCGAGCGGGAATCTCGTCGATGTCGAAAATTCATCGACTCAGGCCGAACGCGTACTTGAAGTCATCGGCACGATGCACGGCCCGCCGCCAGCCGCCTGCAGAGCCGTCGCTGGTCATCAACGTCGTCACAGCAACAAGGACAGGCGCACCCACTTTGATCTCAAGGGCTTTCGCTTCCTGCCGAGTGGCTGCGGAAGCCCAGATATGCTGTACGCCTCGCGTGTAGACCACACCAAGCCTCAGCTCGATCAGAGCGAACACTGTACCGACCCGCTCGAGTTCTTCGACATCAGGAATAAAGTCCGGCGGCGTACGCAGGTAGGTATGCGCCCATACCAGCGGGGCACCCTGGACGGATATGACCCGCTGAACGTACAGCAGCTTCTCAGGCGCCTCGAGACCGAGCGCGTCCCTGACCTCTTCAGGTGGCGCTACCCGTTCAAGTCCCGTCACGCGCGAGGTGGGTTTCAACCCCTGCTCTGTCAGGTAACGGGTCAACCCACCGAGTTCCAAAGCCGGAGGAAGGCGAACATTGGCACCCTGAACCGGAAAGGTTCCCTTGGCCCTCTGGCGAACCACGTAGCCTTCATCCACCAGTTCTTTCAGCGCCTGGCGTATTGGTGCCCGGCTCACGTGAAACCGCTTCATCAAGCTGGCTTCCGTCAATGCCGGCGCAGTACCGCGCCCCGCACTTTGCAGCTCAGCGATCAGGATTTCCTTGATCTGGCTATATAGGGGAACAGTGGAGAGTCGGTCGATAATATGTGACATCGAGAGATATTAGCATATTGTTATGCCAATATAATGCAGGGCGCGAATCTGCCACGCCAATATTGCCTATGTCTCATTCAGGCGTTTTCCAAGCCCGAACTGCTGCGCGGCACGCTGGTCTGCAGGCGCAGGTCTTTTCGCAGCCAGTCATAGAACGCCAGTATCGTCTGCGGAGGGCCCAGTGATCGTCGGTACTTCACCGTCATCCGGCGTTGCCCCTCCGCTATCACTTTGCAGACGGCACAGCCATCCATCCTTCCGTCTCACAAGCCGCAGCCACTTGCTTGCCAATCGACTCACCCAGGCGCGTGGCATCGGCAGAGATCGTGTCGCGCTTCGCCTCGGACACACCGTGCACGCCAGATCCCGCAGTTGCGGCCACAGCCACATGCCCGGCTACAGCGCCCACGCCTGCTGTCTCTGCAGCGCCAGGCATATGGCCACTATCAGCATTCGCGACAAAGTTCTGTAGCGGCACCGATGCGCCGTTAGCTGGCTTGTAGGAGATGCGCACCTGTACGCCAACGTCGCTCTTGCCCGCACCCAAGCCAATCAGCAGCCGACGACGGCTGGTGCCTTCATCAATCTTCCGGAAATCACCCTCGACGATCAACGCATTGGCATTCTCCGGTGCCGGTCCATCCAAGCGCACTGCGTTCAGGCTCTGCGCACGTAACGTGCGGACGATCTCGCTGGCCACTTGCTCTCTGGCCTCGGCGGCGACTTGCGATTGCGAATCAGCGGAACCGTTGCCGGCGGCAATTGACTTCATCCTCTGCATCACGCCACCGTCAAGTTGCACCTGACCAGCGTCGGCATTGAAAGCATGAACGTAGATCACGTCAGCCTTCACCGTCTGCAATAGACCCACATGGGCAAGGTCGGTAACACCTGCGTTCGCGTAGCCGGCTGTCAGCATCGCACCGGTAGCGAGGGCGACGATGGCGAGGCGCTTGGTCTGGGTCGCAATGAATTGGAGCGTGGAGGACATCTTGATTCCCTCGGAAGGCATGGCGCTGCGGCGCGGTGATCAGAGTATGGAAAACGATGGGGCGGTTAGCCAGCCACGAGTTATTTCATCCAATGTCACGGCCTTCGTGCGAGGCAGACGCATCACTAAACAAATGCGCCGCCATGTGCACGCTGCCCCATCCGCCGGCAATGCCCTGTGGGCCTACGGTCTCAACGCACGACATAGATCGGACGGGAAGCGACGTAGACGGTACGAGGGGCGGGCTTGACCACCACGGTCGGGAGCGGCGCCACGGGGACATACACCACCTTCGGAGCAGGCTTGACGACCACTTTGGGTGCTGGCTTTACCGGGACGCGCGGAAAGCCCCGTCATTCATGGCGGGGATGTAGAGCGCGGACGCCACAGGCGTCCTTGCAGGCGCTGGAATCCTGATAGGATTGGTTCATGCAAAGACTCCAGGCCTTCAAGTTCGAACTCATGCCGTCCGGCGAACAGATGCTCAAGATGCGTCAGTTCGCCGGCGCATGCCGCTTCGTCTACAACAAGGCACTGGCGATGCAGAAGGAGCGCTACGAGCGTGGGGAGAAGAAGCTCGGCTACGGGGGGCTGTGCAAGCAGCTAACGGAATGGCGCAACAGCGCTGAAACGCCGTGGCTGTCCGAACTGCACGCTCAGGTCGCCCAGCAGACCCTAAAGGATCTCGAACGCGCCTATGCGAACTTCTTCGAGAAGCGTGCGGCCTTCCCACGTTTCAAGCGCAAGGGTGAACGCGACGGGTTCCGCTTTCCGCAAGGCATTAAGCTCGAACGCGAGAACGGCCGCATTTCGCTGCCCAAGCTTGGCCGGCTACGCTACCGCAACAGCCGGATGGTGCTCGGCGAGGTTCGAAGTGCCCCACTATCGCATCGTGCTGGCAAGTGGTACGTCTCTATCCTCACGCTGCGCGAGGTCGAGCAACCGGTTCCGCACGGCGCGTCAGTCGGTATCGACGTGGGCGTGGCCCGCTTCGCGACGGCGAGCGACGGCTCGTTCGTGGAGCCGCTCGCGAGCTTCAAGAAGCACGAGCAGCGGCTCGCGAAGTATCAGCGCCGCATGGCCCGCAAGGTGAAGGGCTCAGCGAACTGGAAGAAGGCGAAAGCCAGAATCCAACGCATCCACGCGCGCATCGCAGACGTGCGTTCTGACTTTCTCCACAAGGCATCGAACACGATCAGCAAAAACCACGCAATGATCGCCGTCGAAGACCTTCAGGTTCGCAACATGACGCGATCGGCCAGCGGTACGGTCGACGCGCCGGGGCGCAACGTCCGCGCAAAGAGTGGGCTCAATAAGGCCATTCTGGACCAGGGCTGGGGCGAATTCCGTCGCCAGCTTGAGTACAAAACGGCATGGCGCGGCGGCTACTTCGTCGCGGTGCCGCCGCGGAACACGAGCCGCACCTGTCCATGCTGCGGCCACATTTCGGCCGACAATCGCAAGGCGCAGGCGCTGTTCAAGTGCGTCGGATGCGGCTACGAGAACAACGCCGACGTCGTCGGCGCAATGAATATCCTCGCAAGAGGTCTGGAAATGATCGAAGGGCAGGACACGAGCGTCGCTTCGCTCGGGTGCGCAAGCACAGCCCGGATAGCCTGTGAAGTGAACGGCGCTGTCAGGCCGTCAGCAGCAGGAACCCACCGAAGCGACTCTGCCATCGCGGCATAGCGCAGAAGGAATCCCCTCCCTTTCCGCCACCAGGCGGCGGCCTAAGGCCGAGGGAGCGGAGGATGTCAACACAACCACCTTCGCAGGTGCGACATACACCGGCGCCGGCGTCACCACAACAGTTGAAGCGAACGCCTGACCGCTTGCCAACAGGATCACGGTGCCGGCTGCGGTTGCGAGGAAACGGGAGATTTGGGAGAAGCGAGCGGTCATCACAAGTCCTTCATTTGATTTCTGCCGGGCCGGTGCAGCGCGGCAACGGACCGAACTATAGGTTGGAGACTCGAGAATTTCGCGGTGAAAAACATGTCACGCCGTTACACGACCTGGAGATAGCCCAGAGCAGCAGATGGACGTCCGCACGCAAAGGAAACACCTGCTATCCCATGCGGCGCACGGTCCCGCGTGCCATGACATAGACCGACATAATTGCCACATGGCGTCTGACCTGATCGCCTCCTACAGTTGGCTCACCGACGCAGCCACGTCACCGCGCAACCAAAGGACGATCATGCACAACCTTCACAGGATCACCCTACTCGCTACGATCTTTGTCGTAGCAGTTTCACTGGTCGAGGCCTTCTTTCTGGCCCGCAAGGCACGCAAGCAAGGAAAGACCTATCCCTGGCATGAGATGGGTCTGTCGCTGGCCGATATGGCCGGGCGCAAGGTGATGGCGCTGCTGCCGCTGTCGCTGGCCACGCCGATCTTCGCGTTTGCCTGGCACCACCGCATCTTCACCGTCGAGATCAACAGCGCGCTCGCCGTGCTGCTGCTTTTCCTCGGCCAGGAGTTCTGCTACTACTGGTACCACCGCGCCTCTCACCGCATCCGCTTTTTCTGGGCCACGCACGCGGTCCATCACTCACCGAACGAACTGACGCTCGGCACCGCGTACCGACTCGGGTGGACTGGCAAGATCCTGGGGGCCTCAATGTTCTTCGTCCCGCTGGTCTGGCTGGGCGTACGTCCTGAAGTCGTGCTCTCCACCCTGAGCCTGAACCTGCTGTACCAATTCTGGCTGCACACCACCTGGATCCCCAAGTTGGGCTGGTTCGAGTACGTGTTCAACACCCCGTCGGCTCACCGCGTGCACCATGCCTCGAACCTCGATTACCTCGATGCCAACTACGGCGGCGTACTGATCCTCTTCGACCGACTGTTCGGCACCTATGTGGAAGAGCGTGAAGACGAGCCGTGCCGCTTCGGCCTCGTCCACCCGACCACTACGCGTAACCCTTTCGTCAACCAATTCGAGCACTGGATCGGCCTGGGCAAGGACATGATGCAGTCAAAGAGCGTGATCCATGCGATGGGCTACCTGATGATGCCCCCGGGTTGGGCTCCCAACGGCAAGGGAACGACGACCGAGGAACTGCGCAAGCAGCAAACCGTAGACGAAGGAGTGACGGCGAGCGCCGCCTAAAAGGAGGACACGGGCAGCTAGCACCGATCGCTGACGCTGCTCAACATCGATATCAGGAAATAGTTATGTCATGCAACAACATTCACGTCGTGGCTGCCGCGGATCAATGGGCAGTTGTAGCCGACGGCGGACACGGTCGCGAAGTATTTCGCTCGCTGGAAGAAGCCATCACCTCGGGCACCGCAAAGGCCCGCCAGAGGCAAGTCGAACTGCTCATTCACGGCCGCGATGGCCATGTCCGAGCACGTAGCGACTACCGAGACGACCCCTGCAACGTCTCACTCTGGCGCCGGATGGCTTGACTGGCCGATCACCAGATGTGCGGGAAGCCCCGGAGTTCAGTCCCGGGCTTCCCGCACATCTGGTGATCCTTAGTGACGCACGGCCTGCCCATCCCACGAATCATTCTGCGCTCGCTGGCTGCGTGCGGCATCCAGGACCAGCAGGCATACCGCCGAGATTGCGGCAGGAAGGGCCAGCACACTGAAGATCGCACCGAAATTCCAGCCTATCCCAAGCAGCATGGCTCCGCCCAGCGTGCCGGCCACCCCGCCAAGCCGGCCGATTCCCAGCATCCAGGCAACGCCCGTCACCCGGCTGCTGGTCGGGTAGTAGTGCGCCGCGAGCGGTGACATTGAAGCCGCCGCGCCCGATACCGTCACGCCCATGACCACGATCAGCGCGGTCAGTGCGCCGCCCTGGGACATGTAGTGCCCGATCACCAGCACGATGCCCGCTGCCGCGCCAAAATAGGCGGCCACGACGCGCGTGGGTCGGAACCGGTCAGTCAGCAGGCCCGCCAGCAGAATCCCGGCGCCCCCGCCAATATGGAACAGCGTGGCGGTGATCGTCGAGTCGTGGAGCGACAAACCCGATACCGTGAACAGCGTGGGCAGCCAGTTGTTCACCAGGTAAAGGATCATCATGCACATGAAGTAGCACAGCCATAGCGATGCTGTGCCAAGCGCATGGCGCCGGTCGAACAGTTCGGCGATAGGCGACCGGGCGCGCCCGGCAGCCGGCACGTTCTCGCACGTCAGCGTCACGTTGCCCAGCCGTGCGGCCGGCGCGATCCGGTGCAGGATATCAACGGCGCGTTGGCCACCCTGGCCGCTTACCACCAGGAATTTCACCGACTCTGGCAGCTTTGCCACCAGCAGCAAGGTCAGCAGGACGGGCAGGATCCCGCCCACAAGCAACACCGCCCTCCAGCCAAAGTGCGGGATCAGCCAAGCAGCCGCCAGGCCGCCCGCCGCATTGCCCAGTGCGAAGCCGACCAGCATGGCGTTGACCACCGTGCCACGAATGCGGGTCGGGGCGTACTCCGCCATCAACGTCACCGTATTAGGCACCGCAGCGCCCAAGCCAATGCCGGTGATGAAGCGCATGACGGTCAGCATCTCGGGAGAGGTGGAAAACGCGGCGCCCAGCGTGAACAGACCGAAGACCAGCACCGCACCAATCAGCACCCGCTTGCGGCCAATGCGGTCCGCCAGTGGGCTCACGGCCATCGCACCCACGCCGATGCCCACAAGCGCGGCGCTCAGCGCTGGCCCAAGCGCCGCCCGCGACACGCCCCAGTCGTGGATCAGCGAGGGGACAAGGTAACCCATTGCGCCAGTATCGAGTCCGTCTAGCGCAATGATCAGGAAGCAGAGTACGAACAGCCCGACATGAAAGCGCGAGAACCGCTGCGCGTCGATGAAGGCTTGCACATCGGTGGTTGCAGACGCCGTCATCGGGCGCTCCCAAAGTCGGGGCCGCAATCCACGGGGCGCACGCGCTCACACGTACGCTGCAAATGCCGGATGGGGCATGGGAATGCCGGGCGGCCCGCGCCGTCGGTAAAACCGGGCATGGTCTGTCTCCTTCTGTCGTTATGGTCCGGCAGGTGCCTGGGGCACCCTGCGGACGGCCGCAAATTGTATAGGGCTCTGACACCCATGTTAGAGGCGACCCACGCGGGCCGGTATGCACGCATCCTGCAGAACACAATCAACCGCAGACGCGGCAATCCCCCGGCGACGCGCGCGCGACAATTCTTGCCACAACACCGCATACATCGCATACACCGCCGGAGACAACATGAAACCCACCCTGCTCACTGCCAGCCAGATGGAGACTGAGGCTTCCCCGGGCGATTCCAACGCCCTCGGGTCCTCGCCTGCCCTCGACCAGCTACTTGATCGCGAAGCCATCCGCGAATGCCTGTTCCGGTATTGCCGTGGCGTGGATCGCTGCGATGAAGCGGCGTTGCGCAGCGCGTACTGGTCGAACGGCACCGACTCGCACGGTCCGTATCGCGGCAGCGCCAGCGGCTTCATCGACTGGGTGCTGGAACGCTTGCGTACGAGCGAGCGCTCGATTCACATGATTTCCAACCTGTCCATCACGTTGCACGGGCAATGGGCCGCCGTGGAGTCATATTTCCAGGCACTTCAGCGCAAGCCCGACGAAACCGGCACTTCGCGCGAGGTCTTCCTGGCCGGCCGCTACGTGGACCGGTTCGAAAAGCGTGCCGGCGAGTGGCGCATCGCACATCGCGTGGTGGTCTACGACTGGATGCGCGACCTCGGCACCCCGGCTCTGCCGGAGCACGAGCATTTCGGCCCCCGCCAGCCCGTTGGCAGCCGGTTTCCGCATGATCCTGTCTACGCATTGCTGCGCGGCGCGCCCGACGCCGACCGCCTCTCGACGGACTGAGCCGCTCTGGCGCGCCAGCGCCATCAGTTAGAACAAGTGCCGGATGCCCACGGCCGCGCCCAGCTGGTTGGCGCCCGGTGTGGTATAGCCAAACCCGCCCACACCAGAACTCAGCCCCAGGTTCGCATCGCCCTTGTTCAGGGTGTAGCCCACACTCAGGTAGGCGTTAGTCCGCTTGGAGAATGCATACCGGGCGTTACCAACAAAGAGCCACGCGTCGTTGCCGGTGTTGCGAAAGTCCTGGTAGTACGCCGCCGCGCTCAGCGCAATAGCCGGCGTGGCATCCCAGATCAGACCTGTCCAGTACAGGTTCGAGCCCTGGTTCGCCGCACCGCTGCTGGCACCCGCCAGCAGCGCGCCATCGTAGGCGCGCGCCCAGCGATAGCCGGCAAATGCCTTCACGCGCGAGAACGCATAGGTGCCGGCCACCACTGCCCGGCGCGTCTTTGCGTCGGGATTGCTGGTGGTGGTGCCGGTGTTGACTTCATCGTAGACCGCGCCAATGGCGAACGGTCCGCCGCTGTAGCTCACGCGAAAGCCGTACTCGCGTCCGATCTTGGGATCGCCGGGGATCTCGCTGCCGTTGACCGTGCTGCTCTCGGCACCGGTACTGTACATGGCCGATGCCGTCACGCCACCGAACGTGCCGGTGTACTTGACGGTGTTGTCGGCGCGCGATACGAACGCGATGTCCTGATTCAGAATCGAGTACCTGGGCGCCAACAGCATCGGATCGAATGCGCCGATGAAATCGAACAGGGCGTTCTGCTGCCGCCCCAACAGCAGGCTGCCCCAGTTGCCCTGCAGGCCAACGTATGCCATCCGTCCGAACAGCCGCGATCCCTGCGATGACTTGCCGGTGTCCGTGTCGTACCCGCTTTCCAGTACGAACACAGCCTGCTGCCCACTACCAAGATCCTCCACGCCGCGCAAGCCCCAGCGCGAACCCGCCGTATTGCCCGACGACACGCGCACGATCGAGTTGCCCCCGTTCGGCTGATGATTGGCATAGTCGATGCCGGTATCCACCACCCCGTAAAGTGTGACGCTACTTTGCGCACTGGCTGGCAACGCACACGCCAACGACAACAAACCAGGCACAGCCACCTTGTACTTCATTATCGGTCTCCATTTCTTGTGATGGGGGCCCCTATGGCATGACCGGCATGACCGCCATGGCCGTGACATGCCCGCGAGATGCCCTGCCCCCTGCCGGGCATCCCGTTTTCGCCCCTGGAGGGCACTGCTTGCCGCAGGCCCGTTAAGGGCAGATTCGAAACGATTGGGTGACTAGGGCGCGCGTAGCGCAGCGTGCGACGAAGGTGGCGATGGCACGGGCAGAACCTGCCCCGTCATGTATCGGGCACGCGGCCCGGCCATGAAACGCAGCAACGGCGCCAGTGCGTGAGGATCGGGGCATGCGGCCTGCACGGCGTTGATGCGCAGGTCCTCTGCTCCCCACTCGCAGGCCAGCGTTGCCACCAGCATGCGCGCGGCCGCAGCATCGGCGGCGGCACGCCAGTCGCCCGGTCCCTCCGAGGGCAACATCAGCGTGAGGCTGGCAGGTCCGGCATGCGCATGCCTGAACCGTCGTGCCGCCATGCGTACCGCTTCGAGACATTGTCCGGGCGCCGCATCGAGAGGCGTGACGTCGAGCACGGCGAGATACCCGTGGCCCTCGCCGGCAACCACCTGCCATGCCTCGGCCGATGCGCCGATGATCTCCATGCTCACCGGCATATCGAGCGGCACCGGTGGCTGCGTGGCCGGCGCGAACGCGCGGCTGCCGCCGAACACCGAGGAACCCCCATCACTGGACACGCACAGCCCTGACAGCGGCGCGGCATCCTCGCTTGCCAGGAACGCGAGCATCTCGGCCATGTCCTCGGGCTCGGCAATGCGTCCCAGCGGAACCTTGGCCACCGCATCGGCCGGCTGCAGGCGGCCGGTGGCGATCAACGAATCCACCAGCGCTGTGCGCACGAACCCCGGACACAGCGTGGTCACGCACCAGTCGTCTCGCTCGCGTGCCAGCGCACGCGACATCGCAATCAAGCCCGCCTTGCTGGCGCTATAGGCACCACGCCACGGAATGGCGCGCAGCCCCGCCCCCGATGCCACGTTGACGATCCGCGCGCCTGGCACGAGCCTTGACGAGAACGCCTGCACTAGCCGCGCCGGCGCATCGAGGTTCAACGCCACCAGCGGACGCCATGTCGCATCGTCCTGATCCACCACGGCCAGGTTGCCGCGATCCGACATGCCGGCATTGTTGATCAGCGCATCGAGCGAACCCACGCGCCCCGCCAGTGCTTCGACTGCGGCCGAGTTGGTCAGGTCCGCCGTCATCACCCGGTGCCGGGTATTGCCGGCCGGCGGCATGCCGGCCAGCGTCGCGGACAAGCCCTGTACCTCACGGTCGACCAGCACGCATTGCCATCCGTCACGTGCAAGACGCTGCGCGGCGCTGCGGCCGATTCCCGAGGCCGCGCCGGTGATGAGTACCGTAGGCAAGGTCAGAGATTCGTGAACGTGACACCACCGTCCACCGCCAACGCCTGCGCGGTGATAAAGCGCGCTTCGTCGCTGACCAGGAAACAGATGCCTTGCGCCACGTCGTCCACGTTACCCAGACGCCCCATTGGCGTACGCGCCACCCGGCGCGCGTCGCGCTCGGCGTCGCGGTTGCGCTGCGTGCCTTCGGTCGGCACCGCCGATGGGCAGACCGCATTGACGCGGATGTTTCGCGCCCCCAGCTCCGCTGCGGCGGCCCGCGTGATGCCGAGGATGCCGGCCTTGATGCCCGAGTACACCACCGAGTTGGGCGCCGATACGAGCGCAGCCGTGGAAGCCACGTTGACGATGGCACCGCCGCATTCCGGGTCCATCGCCTCGGTCGCGGCCTGAATGCCCCAGACAACGGATTTAAAGCCGATATCCAGCATGCGATCAAGCGTTTCCGGCATGATTTCCGGCACGGACTGGTAGCGCACCCACGCGGCGTTGTTCACCAGGATGTCGAACCGTTCCCGATACTCCGCCGCCATGCGCACGGCTGCGAAAATGCCGTCGCGTGTGGCCACGTTCATCACCACCGGTATGGCCTCGCCGCCTGCGTCGCGAATGCCCGCCACGGTCTCCTCGACCAGTCCATCCTTGAGGTCGTTGACCGCAACGATGGCGCCACGCGCCGCCAGATGACGCGCCGTGGCACGTCCGATCCCCGCCCCCGCGCCCGTGACCAACGCGACGCGCCCCGCCAGATCCTGTTGCACCATGATGTCTCCTCAGATTGCGTCAATGAGCCGCCGGCCGTTGGCGCGCGCCAACGCGCCTGTATCGAATGCCGCGTCCAGCTTGCGCACCTCGCGCAGCGAGACATGCAGCGGCAGTTCCCACGTAAAACCCATGCCGCCGTGCAGATGGATCGATTTTTCAAGTACGAAGGCGGCGTTCGCAATGGCACCTGCCAATGCCGGCCGCGCGTCGCGCGCCTCGCCGAACTCGTTGCGCCCCATGGCGCGGTGCACGGCCGCCGACGAGGCTTCGAGCAACAGCTTCATGCGCGCCAGCAGATGTCGGACCGCCTGCTTGGCCGACAACGGCCGGCCAAACTGCACGCGCGTCGCCATGTAGCTGGCCGTCAGTTCGAGCGCACCCTGCGCCGCGCCATTGGCCAGCTCCGCCATCAGCAGGCAGGCTCCCTGTTCCAGCGTGGCGCGTGCTCCCGCGTCGATACGCGCCACGACCTTCGCGCCGGCCAGGCCGAGCCAGCTCTGCGGACACTCGGGATCGAGCGCACCGTCTTCATCGATGGCAACGCTCGCCACATCGAGCAGGACCGCGCCATCGTCGGCGGCGTCGCCCTCGTTGACCAGCACCCAGTCGCAGCGCGCCACGTGGCGCGCATGGCTGGCCATGCCGTCGGCGAGGCTGCCTTGCCAGGCGATCGTCGCCAGCTTCTCGCCAGCCGCCAGCGCTGCGGCCTGCGGCGTGCCGGCCAGCGCGCGGCTCAGCAGGATCTGCTCGGGCAGCGGCAGGCGCAACTGGAGGCGGCCCGCCGCGTTGACCACCGGCAGCGCGAAACGTACCGGCAAACCAAGGCCGCCATCGTCCTCGGCGGCGCTGACCCCGAAAAGACCGCCCTCGGCCAGTACGCGGCAGGCGTCGGCGCCTTCGCGCGCCAGTGCATCACAAATGGCCTCGGCGGCGGCTTGGGCGAATTCCTCGGGCCGCAGATCGTTGTCGTGAGCGGTCATGCCAACTCCTTGGGTAGATTCAGGATGCGCTGCGCGATGACGTCAAGCTGTACCTCGGTCGTCCCTGCGTAGATGGTCTCAGCGCGCGCAAACAGGTAGGCCTGCGTGAAAGCCTTGCGGGCGCGCTGCGCCTGCGGACTCGAATGGGGTCCGACCTTGGCCATCAGCGACAACGCGAGGCTCGCGAACGCCTGGTGGCATTCCGACCAAAAGAGCTTGGTCAGCGAGCCGCGCGCGCCAATCGATTCGCCGGCCATCATGCGCTCCACCGTCTGCTCCACCAGCCCCTTAAGCGCATCGATCTCGGCCAGCACCTCGCCAATGCGCCGTTGCACATGGCCATCCTCGAGCTGGCGCGCCAGCAGCGGGTCGGACTTGCACGCCGACACGAGGTGCCGCAATTCGGCCTCGAAGCGCCAAGCCCGATACATGCGATTGGTCGCCCGCTCGATCGACAGCACACGGATTGCCGCGTTCCAGCCTTCGTCGGGTGCGCCAAGCCGAGCGCTATCCGGCACGACCACATCATCGAAGAACACTTCGGCGAACGATTCCTTGCCATCGATGGACTTGATCGGCACCACGCGGATGCCGGGCGTCTGCATGGGCACCGCGAACATCAGCAGGCCCCGATGCTTGTCGGCCACAGTGCCCGTGCGCGTCAATAGCAGGCAGTAGTGCGCCTTGGCGGCGCCGCTGGTCCAGATCTTCTGCCCGTTGATGCGCCACTGGTCGCCTTCCTGCACGGCCTTGGTCCGCAAGCGGGCAAGGTCCGAGCCGGCGTCCGGCTCGGAGAAGCCCTGGCACCAGTATTCGCGCATGGCCAGGATGGCCGGCAGGAAGGCCTGCTTCTGCGCCTCGGTGCCGACGGTCATGATGATCGGGCCCGCCAGCTCTTTGCCGATAGAACTGACGCTCTCGGGCATCAGCAGCGCGCCAACCTCCTTGTTCACGGCGAGGTGCTCGCGCAATGACAGCCCATGCCCGCCGTACGCCTTGGGCCACGTCATGCCCGCCAGGCCGGCCTGGTACATCGCGGCCTCCCAGTCGCGCGATTCCTCGAGCGTGGGCGTCCGGTAAGCTAGGTTGTCGGCGCGCATGAAATCGGGAAGGTTGCCCCGCAGCCAGTTGCGCGCGTGCTGCCGATACACCTCGGGCCCGGCGGCCGGATCGGGGACCGCCACGTGTTTTTCGATAAGCATGTAATGTCTCAGTGAGCTTGTGCCGGGCGGGGGATCATCAGCGCGTCGAGCACGGCCACTCCCCTGCCTTCTTCCCGCACTAGAATCGGGTTCATGTCAATTTCTTCGACATCCGCCGCATGGCGGCATGCGAACTCGGACAACCGTGCCACCGTGCGTGCCGCGGCGGCCACGTCGGCCCTGGGTTGTCCGCGCGCGCCATCGAGCAGCGCGAACATGCGCAGCGAACGGATCATCGCCAGCGCCTCGTCCTCGCTAACCGGTGCGGCCTGCACGGCCACGTCCTTGAGGACCTCGGCGTAGATGCCGCCCATACCCACCATCACGACCGGACCAAACACCGGATCGCGCGACACGCCCGCGATCATTTCGACGCCGCCCTTCAACATGGGCGCTACCAGCACGCCGTCGATACGCGCCTGCGGCGCATGGCGCGCGGCGTTGGCCAGCACCTTGTCATACGCATCACGCACCGCGCTGCCGTTGGCAAGGTTCAATGCCACGCCGCCGGCCTCGGTCTTGTGGGCGATATCCTCGGACACGATCTTCAGCACCACCGGGAAGCCGGTGGCCTGCGCCGCCCGCACCGCGTCGTCGGCCGATTGGACGATGGCTTCCTTCGGCACGTCGATGCCCACCGAGGACAGGGCCTGCTTGGCGTGGAACTCGTTGCGGAATACGGCCGGATCGACGGGTGCCTGCGCTACGACGGCCGCCGGCTGCACCGGCAGGCCGGACAGCGCGGCTAAGCGCACGAGGCCCGCCAGGCCGCTTGCGGCGGCGTCGATACTGCCGAAGACCGGAATGCCCAGCGCGTTGATCTCGGCCACCGCGTCGGCCGGCCCCTGGCTGATGATCACGAATACGCGATCTGGTTGGGCGGCTCGCGCCTGCGCCAGGGCGTCGAGGTAGACGCCACGCAGCCGGGAGTTGTACAGCGACAGCGACATGAACATGACCAGCGTGCCGCCCGATGCGTCGTCGAGCAGCGCGGTCAGGATTTTGAGCAGGATCTCGGGCCGGCTCGACATCTGTGCCGTGGCATCGACCGGATTACCAGTGCCAGCCGACGGCAGGGCTTCCGAGATCCGCTCGCGCGTCAGTTCGGTAAGGGGCGGCAACTGCAGACCTGCTTGGCTCATCGCATCTGCCATCATCACGCCGAAACCGCCAGACGCTGCCAGCAACGTCACGGCGCCATGCCGGGGGAGCCGGTTGGGCAGGAGCAATGCCGCGGCATGGCCAATCTCGATCAGTTCTTCCACCGACTTCACGCGCAACGCGCCGTGGCGACGGAATACCGCATCGATCACGGCATCGGAGCCCGTCAGCGCACCGGTGTGCGAGGCGGCAGCGGCTTGGCCGGACTCGGTGGCGCCGACCTTCAACACGATCACCGGCTTGCCATTGGTACGCGCCAACTCCAACGCGTCGATGAGTCGCCCTGCATGCCGGCAGGTCTCCATGCAACACAGGATGATGCGGGTGCCGGTATCGCGCGCCAGTGCGGCAATGCCGTCGGCAACGTCCACATCGGCTTCATTGCCGGTCGCCATGAAGCGGCTGACACCCAGGCCGCGCCGCGCCACCGCCGCCATGGTGTGGCTGCCGACGTTGCCTGACTGGGACACGATGCCCACCTCGCCGGGGGGCGGCATGTATTCCTCCAGGCTGATCGAAAACGAGCCGATCATGCGGTCTACGACGTTGACCGTGCCAAGACAGTTGGGCCCAAGCATGCGCATGCCATATTGCCGCGCGATCTCCACCAGTTCTGCCTGCATGGCCACGCCGGCCTCGCCCGCTTCGGCAAAGCCCGACGACAGCACAATGGCGCACTGCACGCCACGCACGCCGCAGTCGCGCAGCGCCGCGGCGGTGGCTGCCGCAGGCACCGCCAGGATTGCAAGCTCGGGCGCTTCGGGCGTCTCGGCCACCGCGCGGTAGGCCTTCATGCCCTGTACCGTGCCACCCTTCGGATTGACCGGATAGATCGTGCCCGCATACCCGTGCTTGCGCAGCATGTGTAGCGGACGGCCGCCGATCTTCGTGATGTCGTCGGAGGCGCCAACGACGGCGATGCTGCGCGCATGAAAGAATGCGTCGAGCCCAGCGCCGCTGTGTTCCACGTGCGACGCCATGATCAGCGTCCCTTGAAGACGGGTGCGCGCTTTTCCAGGAAAGCCATGCGAGCCTCCCGCGCATCCTCGGTCTTCGACAGCGCCATGGTGAATTCCTGCTCAAAGCGATAGGCATCGCGCTGAGGCATCACCTCCACCATGTTGCAGGCGCGCTTGGCGTACATGATGGCGAGCGGCGCCTTGCTAGCAATCTCGCGAGCCAGCGCCATCGTCACCGGCAGCAACTGGTCCGCCGGCAACACCTCTTCAAGCACGTTGCGGCGCAGTAGTTCCTGTGCGGTCAGGCGTTGGCCCGTATAGAACATGCGTCGCATCGTGGATCTACCGAACAGCGTGCGCAGCATCGACGCGCCGCCGGCCAGGCCAACGTTGATTTCCGGCATACCGAACGTGGCCTCTTCTGAGGCATAGAGGATGTCGCAGGCAGCCACCAGGCCCATGCCCGCGCCGAGCGCCACACCGTTCACGGCCGCAATAACTGGCTTGGCGCATTCCCGGATGGCATTGCCAGTCTCGCGGGTGATGCGGTTGTGTTCGAGGAAATCGCCGGCCACCTCGGGGTTGGGTCGATCCTTCAGGTCGGCGCCGGCGCAGAAGACCTTGCCGCTGCCGGTCAGAACCGCGCAGCGGATATCATCGCGCTCGGAGATCTCGTCGAATGTGGCCACGAGCGCGTGGCGCATCTCGCGGTTCAAGGCGTTCACGGGGGCACGGTTGAGCGTGACGAGGGCCACGCCATCCGCCACTTCCATCAGGACGGATTCGTTTCTCATGCGGCCGCTCCGGTAACTTGTTCTGAACGGGCGCGCAGCATGGCAGACGCGCTGGGGGCGAGCTTCATGGGTGTCTCCTATCGAATGAAAAGCCGTGTTCTGTGGGTGCCCCGCTGCGTGTCCACGCATCGCGGCTACCGGCTTGAGACGAGTATATGGCCGGACATTGCGCGCGATTTCCGCCAATCTCGTAGGTTGTGTTCTGCGGGATTCATGCATATTCCCGGCCTGTGCAAGCCGCTACGATGTGCGCGCCAGCACTACAGGAAGACGACCATGCAGATCGAGCGAATCGGTACGCTCCAGACCGACCTTGGCGAATGTCCGCTCTGGGATGAGGCAACCGGCATGCTGTGGATGCTCGACTGCCGCCACGGCCACCTGCTTACGGTGGACCCCGCCAGCGGCGAGCATGTGCACCGCGCGTTGCCCGCGCCGGTCGGCTCGATCGCGTTCAACGGCGCGGACAGCCTGGTGGTGGCGCTCAGGAACGATGTGGCGATCTATATGCTATCGCGTGGCACGCTGCGACGCGTGGCGAGCATCGATGACCGCCATGAGAACCTGCGTCTCAACGACGGCGCGGCCATGCCGGACGGCAGCTTCGTGGTGGGAACCATGCACGTGTTTCGCGCCACGGGCGAGGCGCCGCTGGGCGGGCTCTATCGCCTGGCGCCCGACGGCGAATTTTCACGTCTGGACCAGGGGCTGGGTGTGGTCAACGGGCCGGTAGCCCATCCGTGGAAAGCCGAGTGCTATGTGAGCGACAGCGAAGCGCGCATGATCTACCGCTATCGCATGGGCGCGGGCGGCGCGTGGCTGGCACGCGAACCATTCGTCGATACCGCGTCTTATCAGTCCGCGCCGGACGGCTGCTGCTTCGACGATGCCGGCGGCCTGTGGACCGCACTAGTGCGCGCAGGAGCCATCGCCCGCTTCGATGCCGAGGGCCGGCTCACGCACCACATCGCGCTGCCCGTTGCCCATCCAGCTTCGCTGTGTTTTGGCGGGCCCACGCTCGATGACCTCTATGTCACCACGATCCGCAACAGCGGGCGCCTGGCAGCCGACGGGCCGCTCGACGGCGCGCTGCTGCGGATTCGCGGCACGGGCTGGCGCGGCGCGCCGCGTGCCCATTGCCGCATTGCACTGCCGGCGCATCAGGCGCCGACTGAGGGACTCTCGATCGCCGCGCCCGACTTCCCATAGGCGGTGAAGCGCAGGGAGTCGCCCGACACGTGATCTGCCACGAAATCGAGAAAGAGTCGGATCTTGGCCGGAATCATGGCCGTATCGAGGATCGTGGCATACATGCCTTCCTCAAATGTGGTGTTTGTCACTCGGTAGTCCGGCAGCAACCGCACTAGCGTGCCGGCGGCGATATCGCGATGCACCGTGTAGTCGTCGAGCAGCGCGATCCCCTCCCCCAGCCTCGCCAGTTCCTGCAGTGCCACGCCGTTGTTGGTGACATGCCGCGGCTTGAAGCTGACCTCCTCGACCACCTCGTCGCGCTTGAATTGCCAGCTGTGCTGGCCGCCAGGCAGCAGATAGGCCATGCAGTCGTGCGCCAGGATGTCGGTCGGCTCGACCGGCGCCGGACACCGCGCCAAGTACGCCGGCGACGCAACCAGGTAGCGCTCGCTGCGAAACAATATTCGCCGCTTCAGTCCTGCCTCGACCGGCGGTGAAATGCGGAAATCGATATCGACGTTGTTGCGCCGCAGGTCGGTCTTGTATTCCGAGAGCACCAGTTCGACGTGGATGTCCGGATACTTGTGGCGAAACTCGGCCATCAGCGGCGGGAGCACCCCGAGCCCGAACATCATGCGGGAATGCACCCGCAACGTACCCTTAGGCGCCGATCGGATTTCGGTGATGTTGCGGTGCGCCTGGTCGATGTTGAACAGGATCCCCTCCAGCTCGCGCGCATACTCCTGGCCGGCCTCGGTCAGCACCACCTGGCGCGTGGAGCGCATCAGCAACTTGACGTTTAGCTCGGTCTCGAAGTCCGTGATCATGCGCGACACGGATGTGGCGGACACCGCGAACTGTCGCGCCGTCTCGGAGAAACTCTCCGTCTTCGAGATCGACAGAAAAAGTTCCATGGCGCGAAGCCGATCCATCATTCCTCCATTTTTTGCAGTACAGAACGCCGCCCTTCCCCTATTCCGGCCGGCATAACCCGGCACCTAGAATTTCGACACAACTTGATTGGAATTTCTCAGGAGACACCATGGAATTCGGCGTATTCATTCTGGCTCAGCAGCGAGGTTACCACCAGACTTCTCGCGACGTCATCAACAACTCCATCGAGCAGACCGTGATGGCGGAGCAGGCTGGCTTCAACACGGCCTGGTACGCCGAGCACCATTTCAACAACTACTCGCTGTCGCCATCGCCGCTGATGATGGTGGCCCATGCCGCCGCCAAGACCCACCGCATCCGTCTGGGCACCGCCGTCTGCATCTTGCCGCTCTATCATCCGGCGCGCTTCCTGGCGGAGGTCGGCTTCGTCGATACCGTGTCCAACGGCCGGCTGGAACTGGGCGTGGGCTCAGGTTACCAGCAGTTTGAATTCGAACGCTTTGGCGTGGACATCGCCGAGTCCGGGGCCATCTTCAACGAATTCCTCGACGTCATTCCCAAGGGCCTGACCCAGAAGATCTTCGAGCATGACGGCCAGTTCCTGAAGATTCCGCCGAGCTCGATCGCGGTACGCTGCATCCAGGACTCGATGCCGCCGCTGTGGATCACCTCGGGCAATCCGGTAACGCTAGGCCGGGGCGTGCGCGAGAACCACAACCTGTTCGTGACCGCACTCCTGAATGGCAACGACGCCATCACTGCGCTGCGCGGCCGCCTGGACAAGGTGGCGGAAGAAAACGGCAAGGACCTGGACCGCGACGTCAAATTCGGCTTCCTGCGCTGCGGCTACGCTTCGGACAACAAGGCCGAGATCGATGCCTACCTGGATTGCGCGCGCTTCCAGCGGCGCATCTCTGAAAGCCTGAAATTCCGTCGTGCCCAAAGCGACGACGGCTACATGGTCAAGGAAGTGCCGTCAGACACCGATCCCACATTTGAGCAACTGCGCCAGAACCTGCCGGTCGGCTCCGTCAACCAGGTCATCGACAAGCTGCTGGAGGAAATCAGCATCTTGCGTCCGAAGCACCTTGCGTTGCAGACCCAGCTTGGCGACTTTGACCAGAAGACCATGCTCCGCCAGATCGAGCTGTGGGGCGAGCGCATCATCCCGGCCATCCGCAAGGAAATTGGCCAGCAGACCGATCTGGGCGTTGCCGCCTGAGGAGCCAGCCATGCGAGTCCATTTGACCAATGCCGGCGCCATCACGTTGCGCGAGCCGCAGGACTTCAAGCGTCTTGATGTGCTGGTGGACCCCCAGTCGCCGGCACGACTTGACCACGCCATCGCACGGATCGGCCGACGCGAGGATGCTGACCACATTTGGCTGGCACCGTCGGTCCTACGTTTCATGTCCGGCCACGCCGGCGATGCCGACTGGGAAGCGAAATTCACGGCCATGGTGGACTACGCTTGCCGCCATGGCTGGGTGGACGAGCACGGCGCCATCCGCGCCCATCTGACGCGTAACGATTCCGATGAAACGGTGTCCGTCGAGGATTTCAAGGCCGCCATGCGGGCCCTGCCTGCCGGCATCAGCGCGGTGACCACGCGCAGCGGCGAGGACGTGGCCGGCATCATCGTCTCAAGCCTGACCTCGGTATCGGCGGATCCGCCCATGGTGGGCTTCTTCCTCCAGCAGAACGCCTCGGCGCGGGAGGCTCTGCTGCGCGCCGGGCGCTTCGTCGCAAACGTACTGGGCGAAGATCACCGCACTGTGATCGACAACTTCCTCAAGGCGCCACAGGGCGCGGCGCGCTTCGCCAATGGCCAGTGGGAAGACGGCACCCACGGCCTGCCCGTGCTCAAGGACGCGCTGGCCAGCATCGAGTGCGACATCGTGTGCACCGAAGTGCTGGGCACGCATGACCTGATAGTGGGCAAGATCCGCAAGACCACCTGCGCCCAGGCACGTCCCATCATCAACTTCAACGCCGGCACCCACTGCATCGCGCCGGCCGCGACGGCGCTGCAGTAAGCACACCACACGCAGCATGTGCAGGCCCCGAGTGTGGGGCCTGTTGTGCTTGCGGCTACATGATCTCGCCACCGTTCGGGCTCAACACCTGGCCCGTCATGTAGTTGGCGTCGGAAGACGCGAGGAACGCCACCACCGTGGCTATCTCATCGGGGCTGCATCGTCGGCCCAGCGGTACGCGGCGGCGCAGCTCCTCCTCATAGGAAGCATTCGCGCTCAGTCCCGCGCTCATCGGTGTCTGCACGCGGCCCGGGGCGACGGCATTCACACGGATGCCCCACGGGGCGAATTCGCGGGCCCATGCCCGTGTGAGGCTGATGATGGCACCCTTCGCCGCCGCGTAGACGCTGCCCCGCGCATGCGACCCGAACGCCGTGATCGACGACGTATTCACGATGGCGCCACGCCTGCGTTGCTTCATCCCGGGCAACACGGCGCGCGTGCAGAACATCGCGCCCTTCACCGTCACGCCAAACATCCGGTCGATGGCGACTTCGTCGATCTCCTCGAACGCCGGCATGCCGCTGGGAAGACCGGCATTGTTCACCAGCACGTCCACCGGCCCCACCGCCTGCTGCGCCGCTGCGAATGCGCGCTCCACGGCCTCGGCGTCCGACACATCGGCGATGCACGCCACGGCCGTGCCACCTGCGGCGTGGATCAGCGCCACGGTTTCCTGCGCCCCTTCCACGCTGCGATCGTTGACGATGACAGCCGCGCCCCGGCTCGCCATCAGGACGCTGTTGGCGCGGCCGATTCCCGAGCCGGCTCCGGTGACCAGAATGACCTGGTCCGACAATGACTGCATCGATGTCTCCTGTCTGATATAGGCGCGCCATGCTAGCAGTGGGAACGTGCGCGCTTTCCCGCGCTTTGCGCAGAACAGATCCAACGATATTGCAGGACCGCGCGATGCCGATCGTCGCTAGAATTCCTCCACGCTCCCGCAGAGGGCGCACCAGAAGAAAATGGAGACAAGTCATGAAACACTCGCCCATGCGTCGGCGCGCGTGCCTGGCCGGCGCATCGCTTCTCGCCGCCCCTTTCGCCTTGCATGCCTTGGTTCGTCCGGCGTTGGCAAATTCCACCTGGCCCAACCGGCCGATCCGGCTAGTGGTCCCGGGACCCGCCGGCGCGGGCATGGACATCTTTGCGCGACTGATCGCAGCCGATCTCAACACGGCGCTGCGCCAGCCCGTGGTGGTGGACAACCGTCCCGGCGCGAACAGCATGATAGGCACCGACATCGTCGCGAAGAGTTCTCCCGATGGCTACACGCTGCTGCTCACACCGTCGTCCGCCGTGGCTATCAACCCGGTCATCCAGCCGCGCATGCCATATGACGTGCTGCGGGACCTGACTCCCGTGGCGCAGGTCGGCGCGGCAGGCATCCTGCTGGTGGCGAATCCCACGACCGGGTTCAAGTCGCTGGCGGATCTGGTGCGCTACGCCCGCGAGAACCCGGACAAGCTGGTCTACGGTTCATGGGGCAACGGCTCCACGGGACATCTCGTGATGGAAGCGATCAAGGCCCACTACGGACTGAAGATGCAGCACATCCCGTACAAGGGCAGCGCGCAACTGGTGACCGATCTGCTGGCCAACAACATCCGGGTGGGCTTCACCGATATTGCTTCACCGGTGCCGCACATCCGTGCCGGCAAGCTCGCCGCGCTTGGTTGCACCGGTTCGGCACGCGGGCCGGCGCTGCCGGACGTGCCCACGCTTTCCGAACAGGGCTTTCGCTTCGACCGCGATGGCTGGTACGGCGTGTTCGCGCCAAAGGGTACACCGCAGGACGTGGTGCAACGGCTGAATACCGAGATCAATCGCATCCTTGCTACCAACGAGGTCGTCAAGAAGTTTGCCGAGCAGAACATGCCGCGCCCGAATCGGCCCACCGTCGACCAGTTCACGGCGACGGTCCGCGAGGATGTCAACGCCTGGCAGGGCATTGCCAAGGTCGCGAAGCTGACCATTGACTGAGCGACTGCGACTGTCTCCGCGCTGTCCGTCTCCTCTGCTTCCGGCTGTCCGCATTACCAGACGCCGGACGCAACAAGAGACACGCTGGCCGGTTCCGTCGCAGTAAGCCTGCGGTAAAGCTGTTTTACGGTATTTTGCCTCCGGCATTGGAAGATGCGTCCGCTCAACGCAATGGGGGCGTCCCGTCATGCGCGATCGGCGCCGGGCGCTCCCGCGCCGCCTCATTGCGGACTCGCAAGGATCCAAAGCGGTTAGCGTAGAGCCAGGTAAATTCCGCGCCGAGCAAGAAAATCTGCGCCGAGTAGTAAACCCAAACGAGGATGATGACGAGCGACCCCGCTGCACCGTACCCAGTCGCCACTCCGGTCTTACCGATGTAGAGGCCGATCAGCAGCTTGCCAATCGTGAACAGCACCGCCGTCACCAGCGCTCCAAGCCAGACGTCGGGCCATCGAACGTCCGCGTGAGGCATGATCTTGTAGATCATCGCAAACACCACGGTCACCATGGCAAAGCTTAGGATCATGTCAAGCAGATGGCCAAGCAGTTCGCCCTCGCCACCGATCGGGGTCCAGTAGCGTCCGACCGCGGCTAGCGCCGCGCTGGCGATCAACGAGACGATCAGCAGGAAGCCAATGCCGAGGATCATGCCGAACGACAGCACGCGCGCGCGCAGCAGTTCCCACAGGCCCGACGGCTTCTTGCGCTCGGGTACGCGCCAGATCCGGTCGAGCGCCGATTGCAGCTCGGCGAAGACCGTCGTGGCACCCACTAGCAGCGTCAGCAGACTCAGCAGCGCCGTCAGCGAGCCCGCCGCCGGCTCGCTCAAGGACACCAGCATGCTTTCGATGGCCTTGGCGCCGTCCTCGCCAATCAGCCCCCCGATCTGTTCGACAACAGCACCGCGTGCGGCTTCGTCGCCGAATGCGAGCCCCGCGATGGCTATCACGATCAGCAGCAGCGGTGCCACAGAGAACACCGTGTAGTAGGCCAAGGCGGCGCCCATACTCGGCGCGTAGTCGTCGATCCATGCAAAGACAGTGTCCTTGAGCAAGATCGCAAGATTCGTTGGGGTGCGGCGCAGACCCCGCCCCGGCGAGTGCTGCGGCTGGTTTGCCGGGGCTGTCTGCCCGGCCGGTACTTGCTTCATGGCTTTGCTCCGTCGCTGCATGTGTCAATCTCTTGCCCACTCCCTCCCCGGGGATGCGCAGCCCGGCGACACGCTCTTCAGCACAATCTCCACCCACATCTCCCTGGCCGTCGTCATGGCGCCGGTATCAGTTGCGATCCCACAGCCTGCTCCTGCGCACGGTTCAACGCGCTGAGGATGCTGTTGATTCCGTCGCGAGGTTAGCCGTGAATGCGCGCTACACCCCACTCGGGCAGCCGTTTGAGGATAAAGTCCGAAAATGTGGTCATTGCAGGATTTCTATGGTCGATGCGCCACCTTTACACGCCCGGAGCAGTGAAGATTGCGAGCGACACGATGGATAAGCGAGTATGACGACCGCGAATGCCGCTCAATAATGGGGTTCCAGCGAATTGCGTGCCACCGGTTGGCCGAATCTCGCAGCGCGGTGACGCGAGTACGGAGCCCTGTCGCTCGCGACGTCGCCTTGTGCAGGAACTCCCGCCGAAGATTGCCGATGGCCTCGTGTACCCTGGCGAGTTGCATGCCCAGCCGCTTGTCACGCACCGAGCCGCGCGTCTTGCGCGCCCGCTGACGCTGCAGCTCCGCCGGGCGCGGCATCTCGTTGCGCACGGAGCGCGGATTGGCGGTCGTCTCGCCACTGCTGAACGTCGCCCCGTCGTTCAGGCCGAAGTCGACGCCCAGTGAGCGTCGCCGGTACGGGCACGCACACAGGCGCCTTTTGGTACCCGCAGCGTGACCGACGCAAACCACTCGTCGTGTTCGCGGGTGACCGTCAGATCGTTGGTCCTGGCGCCTTCTCCGAAACGATGCCGGCCTCTGGCCCGGACCGGAATCGCGTCTGTACCGCTGCCGATGCGAAGCGTTGCGCCACGCGTACCGAGTTGAGGGAGCTTCCTTCCGACAGCGGCTAGGAACTCCGGTAGGCCGCAATCGGTGGGGTCACTGGCATGCTTCCTGCAGCCTTGCCGCATCGGCACCCTGGCTGACGTCTGAAGGAGCATGCGGTGAAGAACTCTTGGCTAAAGAAGAACCAGATGTTGAGCATATGGTTCAGCGGCGCCAACGTCACCGGGACGGCCCGCGGTCGCGCGGTAGCCAAAGACGGGCGTCCGGCCGCCAACGCCGCAGCAGCGATGACCACAGCCGCGACCGATTTGTGGACTTCGGCGCGGATGCCCAAGCCCGCGTGCAAACGTACGGCAAAACGACGCACCAGTAACCGACCGTACAGGGCCGCTTTCGGCAATTTTTGCAGGTGAAGGCGCGTATGAGCGACGACATCCGGCCACCCCGGCGCACGTCCCCCGCAGGTCGTGAAGAGGATCCCGTGCCCGCCAGCACAGACAACTTCGTCCGTGTGCGCGGCGCACGGGAACATAACCTCAAGAATGTCGATGTCGATATCCCGCGCAACGCGCTGGTGGTGTTCACCGGCGTGTCGGGCTCTGGTAAGTCGTCGCTTGCGTTCGGCACGCTCTACGCTGAGGCGCAGCGGCGCTATTTCGAATCCGTCGCACCGTACGCCCGGCGGCTGATCGATCAGGTGGGCGTACCCGAGGTCGACAGCATTGAGGGCCTGCCACCCGCCGTTGCGCTGCAGCAGCAGCGCGGCACGCCGAATGCACGATCGACGGTGGGTAGCGTCACCACATTGTCGAGTCTGGTGCGCATGCTGTACTCGCGCGCCGGCACCTATCCCGCGCGGCAGCCGATGCTCTATGCCGAGGACTTCTCACCTAACACCGTGGAGGGTGCTTGCCCGGAGTGCCATGGCCTCGGGCGCATCTACGATGTCACCGAGCAGTCGATGGTGCCAGACGATTCACTGACCATCCGCGAACGCGCCGTGGCCGCGTGGCCGCCGGCCTGGCACGGGCAGAACTTGCGCGACATCCTCGTCACGCTCGGCTATGACGTCGACACGCCGTGGCGCGCCCTCCCTAAGAAGGACCGCGACTGGATACTTTTTACTGAAGAACAGCCCACCGCACCGGTTTACGCCGGCTTCACGCCGCGCGAGGTCCGCGCGGCGCTTAAACGCAAGCTGGAGCCGAGCTACCACGGCACCTTTACCGGTGCACGGCGCTACGTGCTGCAGACCTTCGCCACCACGCAGAGCGCGCTGATGAAAAAGCGCGTGGCGCGATACATGATCGGGTGCGATTGTCCGGCGTGCCACGGCAAGCGGCTCAAAAGGGCGGCGCTCTCGGTGACGTTCGCCGGGCTCGACATCGGCGAATTCACGCACCTGTCGCTGGCCCGCGTGACCGAGATCATGCGTCCCATCGCGCAAGGCGAATCGCTCGCGCCGCTCGGGGCTGCCGGCGCCATACCGAGCCGCAAGGCAGCGCGTGCGGACACGGCGCGGCGCGTGGCGGCCGGCGGCTCGGCGCACAAGGCCGCCCCTGACGTGCGGCGAACGCCCAACCTCTCCGACGAGAAGCGGCTCGCCGCGCAACGCATTGCCGGCGAACTGATGGAGCGGTTGTCCACGCTGATCAATCTGGGCCTAGGCTACCTATCGCTCGATCGCAGCACGCCAACGCTGTCCTCGGGCGAACTGCAGCGGCTGCGGCTGGCCACGCAGATCTCGTCGCAACTGTTCGGTGTGGTCTATGTCCTAGACGAACCCTCGGCCGGGCTGCATCCCGCCGACGGCGAGGCGCTGCTCGTGGCATTGCGTCACCTCAAGGCCACCGGCAATTCGCTGTTTGTCGTGGAGCACGATACGCAGACCATGCGCCAGGCGGACTGGATCGTCGATGTGGGGCCCGCCGCCGGCGAGCATGGCGGGCGCGTGCTCTACAGCGGGCCGCCAGACGGCCTCGCCCAGATCGCGGCCTCGCGCACCGCTTCGTACCTGTTCGACCCGCCGGAGCGCCAGCAGTGCGCGCCGCGCGAGCCGGCCCGGTGGCTCAGGCTGGCCCATGTCTCGCGCAACAACCTGCACCGCGTGGATGCGCAAATCCCGCTTGGCTGCTTCACGGCGGTAACCGGGGTTTCGGGTTCGGGTAAGTCGAGCCTGATCAGTCAGGCGCTGCCCGAACTTGTGAACCGGCATCTGGGCCGCGCCGACGACAGCGATACCGACGAAGAGCGAGACCCGCTGTTCGCGGTGACAGACGCCTCGACTGAAGGCCGAATCGCTGGCGGCATGGAGGCGGTGCGCCGGCTGGTGCGCGTGGACCAGAAGCCGATTGGCCGCACGCCTCGCTCGAATCTCGCCACTTACACCGGCTTGTTCGACCACGTACGCAAGCTGTTCGCCGCCACCCCCGCCGCGCGCAAGCGGCGCTACTCGGCCAGCCGTTTCTCGTTCAACGTGGCGCAGGGACGCTGTCCGACATGCGAAGGCGAGGGATTCGTCAGCGTTGAGCTGCTTTTCCTGCCGAGCGTCTACGCGCCGTGTTCGGCGTGCCACGGCACGCGCTACCAGCCACTGACGCTGGAAATCACCTGGCAGGGCCGGAACATCGCCGAGGTGCTGGACCTGACTGTCGACGCAGCCTGCGAATTCTTCGCCAATGAGGGGCCCGCAATGCGCGCCCTGACGGCGTTGCGCGATATCGGCCTCGGTTACCTGCGGCTTGGGCAGCCGGCCACGGAACTGTCGGGCGGCGAGGCGCAGCGCATCAAGCTGGCAACCGAGTTGCAGCGCGCGCAGCGTGGCGACACGCTGTATGTGCTCGACGAACCCACCAATGGCCTACATCCAGCCGATGTGGACCGCCTGCTGGTGCAGTTGCAAGCGCTAGTGGAAGCTGGCAACACCGTGGTTGTGGTCGAGCACGACATGCGCGTGGTGGCGCAGGCCGACTGGGTTATTGACATCGGACCTGGCGCTGGCGACGAAGGGGGACGCATCGTGGAAACCGGCCCTCCGGCTTTCATCGCGGCCTCTACAGCAAGCGTAACAGCGGCCTACCTCGCGAAGGAGCTCGGCTGAGCCGATCCCGAAACCGGGAGGTCTCCGACAACGCAGCGAACCAAAAAAACGCCGCTGCGTACGGACGCGGCGGCGTAGTCTAGGCAATCTACCCACACACTAGGGCACGAACGGCCGGCTGACCGTTTCTTGCACATTTGCGTTGTCTGGCGTTAATTATCCTGGGTTTGGGCGTCAACCCAAGCTCTCGCCCAAGATAGCCCTTGAGCCGCCGCCATTTCAGACGAGGGATAGCAACCAATTTCACCTGACTCTTCTATGCGACGGCTGTCCTTGTCGACGCCGCCAGACGCGATAAAGCTCCCGTTGCCTATCGGGCTTGAGAAGCCTCTAATGGTGTGGCCTTTATAAAACGCAGCTTGCATGGCAATCTCTTGAGAAATGGGCCTGATTCTATGGGCAGGCTAGCATTCAGCAATCACGTCGGCGACGGATCGTCTATGATGCAGCGCTGCTTCCTCTGCCGCTTTGCGCGCAAAGTGATAGCTATGATCTCCGCCATCGGGCCCGGACTGCATATCTGGTAAGGACGTGAATGTTCAGTCCACGGTACGTGGCAGAAATCCAGCGAAGTGGTTGTTGAGCCATACCGACTCCATCGTGCTCGACTGCCTCAAGGCGTTTTTACTCGTGGATCTGCCCTGAGATTTTCGCGGAGGCATTTATCCACAGCCTTGACTAGCCCTGTAGCAAGCGTAGTGAGCGGAACTACCTTGCGCCATCCTCCAGACGGAGGATGGGGAACATGTCATGCTGTGAGACGTAAGACTTTGTAGGAAGATCGCGTGGAGAAATGACGATGGCACTGAAGCGCAGGGGTATCGCGAGTCCGAAGCAGCGTTGGGTATTGCGCAACGTGTTCGCAAGAAGAAAGGGACTGCCGGTCCCGTCTCACTGTACGCCACACAGGAAAAAGCCATCGCCGCTGCCAGTAATCTCGCGATGCGCGACAACGGCGACGATCGAAACTGCCGAATTAGAGCGCGAGATTCTCCTGTGTGCCTCGTGGAGATGGCACCGCCAAACTGGTGGAGCAACCCCTACTGTACTAGCATACCAATAGGGAACGCCGCGCAAACGGCGGTCCGGGATTCAACGTGTCCGCCGTCTCCCTGTGGCGGCGGTTTTTAGTCGCGCTGCTCTGGTAGCACGCTTCAATTAACTAAGTTCGCGATGAACATCGTCCTGTTGCGCCACGGCACCCGCGCGCTAATTCTCCCGCGCGATAAGGATCTCATTGACTGCCCGCTACTGGTACGGCACTGGCTCGGTACGCCTTTCACGCACAGCGTCACCGAAATCACTCTTGACACGCCGCTGCCAGGCATTTCTCCCCCCGAGGTGCTGGCCGAACTCCTGCAACACGGTTTCTGCGCGCTGGATGTGTATGGTGTGGTACGGACGTTCGAGGTCCCGCCGTCTGCGGGCTTCGAGGATGGAAGTGATACGGATTTGCTACGAGACGGATCAGAACAAACTGGAAACCTGCGCGGTTAAGCCAGAGGGAGCACTACGCAAGATCAGCAGCTGGCCACGGCACCCTTGCTCCCAGACGGTTTGCAGTCCATGCCACTTAGCGTAGATGAGGGCCGCGGTCTGGCGCCAAGCCGAGCGAAGCGGCCTCCTAGCCGTCATGCTCTGAATCGAAGATGAGCGGCTGACTAAGAGGACGATCCATTTTCCGGATGCACGGGGGAGCGCAGCCTTCATGCTGGGGATGAGACATGAGCCACTGCAAGCCCGCTGCTACTTCGGTCACCCCTTCCTCCAATGCCCATACGCGGCTTACTCAAATTCGCGCATGACATCAATAACGCGTCTACCGTAGTGCAGAGCTGCATGTTCTGCGGCCTCGCGCGTGAAGTAATCGCTTTGGTCTGTCTCGCACCCACCGAACTCGAGCTCGGCAGAAGGAAAATGGATGCGCCCGACTCCAAAAAGGTAGCCCCATTTCGGGCCAGGAATGGAGGTAGCGCCATCCCTCGCCAGCTTAAAAGCAAGCGCATGCACGAACATGCCACGGTAACACTCGGAAGCCCATCGGACGGATTCAGCCATTAGTATCTCCGGAACGGACGTGACGCTAGCATGGAAGTTGAGTTAGTGCCAGACCGCAATGTCCCGGGGCGAACCCATCACGTCATGATATGTAATTGTTTCAAACCTCGCCGACCGAAACTTCGATAACGCAAATGCAAATACGAATACAACTCAAACGCTCGAACTCGAGAATGGGTATCCCTGCGCAATCCACCATTTACCATTACGCTGCCGTTGCAGACGCGACTTTTCAGCGTACTCGGCGAGGAGCAATTCATCACGTGAGCCTATGGGCCCCGCCCGCTGATCAATGTCCGGACAACAAAGAAAGCGACTGCGGTGGCTCGGCTGACCGAAGTCGACCGCGATGGTTATGGTGAGAAAGCTCCAATAGAAGCGCGGTCTTCGACCGCGCAAAAGGTGGATTTAGTCCGTCAACTCTTTTGGAAGCTTGCCGCCATTTGCTGCCAGTTCTTGCATGACCCGCTTGTGAAGCCATGTGTTCATCGCCGCCGAGTCATTGACGTCGCCCGAATAGTTCAACTCCCTGGCGAGCGTCTTGCGATTCTCCAGGCTGCTATCCACGCCGAGAGCCTTGAGCGTGTCGACGATCGATGTCCGCCAATTCAGGGGCTGGCCCGATTCGCCCGCAGCCTTGTCCATGACCGCCTCCACGTTGACTTGGGAAAGCGGCGGCTGGCCGCTTGCTGCAGCGGTAGATGCTGAGCTAGTTGGGGATGACGCTGTACCGGCAGGAGGCTGCGCTCCCGCTGGCACTGCATTAGCCCCAGACGACGTGCCGGGCATAGTCGCGCCAGGGGCCTGTGTCGCCGCCCCTTGCCCCCTGTGAAGGAGCTTGTTCAGAATATCTTTGAAAATGCTCATGTCGAGTCTCCCATATCAGATTGAACGATTGCTTCCTGCGACAGCACATTGGCAAAGCAATTTTCGCGCTCACCAGGGTTCTGGTCATCACTGCCCGTCGCTCACTGGTATCGGTGACGGCGGTAACCGACGGATACCGCTCGTCCACATCACTGATAACTGCTATGCCACGCTGACATTCGGTGTATTCACGGCGACGTTGAGCATCTTCGTAGTTGCTGTAGCTGGCGCCGGAGCCATGCCACCAGACAGCGGTTGCATCACATGGAATGTACAGCTGAGTTGGTCGGCTGTGAGTGTCACCAGTGCATAACCCTCTGCGTTGGTGTCCACATGGCGCAGCCACGGATTGAACGTGCGCAACGTGGTATCGAAGGTGTTGACCACCGTGCCGCCGACGTTGCTGTAGATGAGTTCGCGCAAAGCGGCAAACGCCTCGTCGTTGTCCACCACCGAGCGGAACGAACTGAGCAGCGAATTGCTCGACAATCCGGCCGTCACCAGATCGACCATCACGGGTGCTGGACTTGCGGCGTCGTAGTCATCCATGACTTGCCCGCCAAAGAACGCATGGATATCGCCACTCAACGCCACGACATTCCGGACGTTGTTGGCCTTGAGGAATGCCATCAAGTTCTTGCGCTCGGCGTTGAAGCCATCCCATTGGTCGGCGTTGAGAATGAATTCTCCGAGTAGGGAAACACGCGGCAGGCGTGCCTCGATGAATGGTCTGATGTTCGCATCAAAGTTTGCCGCATCAATGCCGACCTGCGAAAGCACGTTACGCAGCGCTGTATAGGCAAGGTTGGCATATGTGCCGGCCACTCTGGCTGCGGTAAGGTCGCTGGCCAAACCCGTAGCAATCGCGTTCTCTACCGAAGCCAGTGCGCTACTCGACAGCACCAGGGCGTGGGCGATCAGCCTTGCTACGGCTTGTGTAATATCGACCTGCATACGTAGCAACGAGAGTTGGTTGCCCCAGAGCTTCCATGTCGTATTGGCCCCGCCGATGCGGTCTTGCCACCAGGCTCGCTGCGCGTCGCCCAACATTGAAACCGGCGTCAAGGCCCCGCCCGCATTCGCGATCTTGGCGGCTTCGGCCGACGCCAGTTTGTCGGCCGGCACCAGGTACAGGCTGCCAACCGCCTGACCAACCGATTGCTCGGAAATAACATGATCGGCACGGAACAACCGCTCGTCCGTCATCATGAGAGTGGCGAGATTACCAAACGTGAACGAACGGTAAATCTGAATGTTCTGGAACGATGGGTTGTCCTGGTCGAAGCTTACGTCGGCCGGCATGTATTCGAACCACGCTTGGTTGGCGGCACGCCGGCGTGCGGTGCGTGGCGTGAGGTCGTCATCGGAATTATAGGTCTGCCGGTCTTGCCAGCAGTTGTCGGAAAATTCGTGGTCGTCCCAGATCGCTATCATCGGCGCTGCCGCATGTAGCGCCTGCAGCCGGGTGTCGGTCCGATAACTACGGTACAGGTATCGATAGTCGTCGAGCGTGGTTGCATAGACGCTGCCATCGGGCAAGGCGGTGCCGTTTGGCAGTCTCAATGCGGTGTGCCGGTCCTCAACATTGCCGGCGCGCGAGCCGCCCGGCACCGCTTCGTAGATGTAGTCGCCCACGTGGACAATGAAGTCCAAGTCCTGCTGCGCAAGTTCTTCCATGCCCGCCCAGTGATTGGCGTTCCAGTCCTGGCAACTCACAAACGCAAAGCGCAACTGCGCCAGCGCGGTGCTCGCCGCGGCCGCAGTACGGGTGCGGCCGACGGTGCTGGCCCGGTTGCCAAGCAGGAAGCGATAAAAATATCGCGAACCGGCACTCAGTCCCGTAACCTTGTTGCGGATGGTGTAGTCCCATTCAGGCCGCGCCATAAGCGGCTGGTTGATGATCAGGCTTTGTGCGGAGAAATCCTGCTGCGTGGAGACTTGCAGCCGCACGACGACCGGCCGCTTACCATTGTTGCCCTCGATACGCGTCCATACAATCACGCTTTCGGGCCGCGGGTCGCCAGAGGCTACCCCATGGGCGAAATTGAAATTTTCGGGATTGCCGGTATCGGGAGGCGGATCGTCTCCGCCACCCCCGCAAGCGACAAGCCCGCCGGCTGCAACGGAAACGGTAAGGAAACCACCCAGCCTAAGAAAATTGCGACGGTCCATGACTGTTTCTTTCCTATATGCGAGGGAGAAACGAGATACCAGGCAAGGCATCAGGCTGTCTTGTGGTCCGGTCGCACCAGGTTCCGGGCACGTCGTCAGTGAATCTCCAACATTTATATCGATGAATAGACGGAAGCGATAGAAGCTAACTTCTCGCCAATATCACAGCTGCGTAAGCTGATCCGTCGATTCCCTATCCAGCGCGTCGTCGGCAAGAAAACAGGATTCCGTAGGCCTGACAAAAATCGGCTACGGCCGAGGGACGGGTTCCCACCAATCGGCGGGATACTTACATCTTTGCCTTCGTGTTGTCGGCAGCGCCCTGAACCTTCTCGCCGCCGCGCTCGATATCCTTTCCGGCGCCATGAACTGTGTTGCAACCCGTGATAAGGGCCATTCCAGCAAGTATGCAGAGTGCAAGTAATTTTTTCATTTTGAGATCCGTTCCGTCGCGTTATATGCGATTTGATGATAGCAACGGGCATGGCACCACTGCAGTAAGGAGGCGTCCTACATTGCTGTCGGTGAATCGACCGAAAGAGCAGCCAGCTATCTGGCCCACACATTCGAAGAGACATCGAGCACACCGGCATGGAGGGGTCAATGCGAACGGTGCGTCAGGCTCGCGCGATGCGCCGCCTCATGCGGACTGGAAACAATCTTTGCTAATACCGCTTCCCTACCGTCGGTAGACCCCTAATGCAGTACCAATGAAGGGTGATAGGCACGACCACTTGCATGTCGTTGTGCCGGCAATCGCCGCGCCGGACACGCTTCGTGCGGGGGCGCGCAAGGCGTGCTGAAAGCGAGACCACCCAGGCCAGCCGGAATAAATGATGCGAGACAGATAGTATCTCCCGAGAGACGGAGGATGTAATGAAGGACATTCGACAAAGGGAAGCGGAACGCCAAAGGTTGTATCGCGAAGTACGCATAGAGTGCGAGATCGCGCCGCTGGATCATCGGATTGCGCGGCTGCGCGCGGAAATACGGGAACGTATACACCACCTGCGGTCTTTGAGGGACAAGGGTTTCCCGGATGCAGACTCGCAACTAGTATTGCGCCTCGTATGCCGTACTCTGTCTGTAGATCGCGAGTATCGGCAGACCCTCCTGAGAACGATCCTGCGTAGCCGGCTTGCATAGCTGGAGGGCTGTAGACTCTACAAACTGTGGCAAAAAGTTCGGTAGCACTTGCGAGGTGTAAAGATCGCGGACTGACACTGCCCGCAGGATTAAATCCCGGCGCCCGCTGAAGAGGGCTCTTCCGTCCGCATTTCCTGGCGGAAAAAGCGTGACACATCTTAGCCCGCTTGTTATTGCCTACGCCTTGATAACCATATAGACCGCGGGCGGGGAGGCCGTGCCCTCACCACACCTTCCCTGCGATAGCTGTTCTACGAGGACGCCCCTTACCACATCCTGACTAGCTTGGCGACAACACGGCAGTTCGGGCTTGTGCCAGGCGGGCATAGCCGGCCACGTTGATTTCCCGGTCAGCCAAGCGGCGTGCGCTGAAAATGCAGGCGGTGAAAGCGTGTGAAAACCAACACAGCGGCTCTTTCACGCTAGATAGCTGGCCGATATCGGTGCCCGGGAGCGATTTGGTCGCTCGATTCGGAGCCGGCGCTGGCTGACTTCGGGAAGAAGTCGCGAGCGCATGTCGGCATGCAATGCCGCGCGCCAGCGTGCTGTCATTCGCCGCTATCGCGGATTCTCATAATGGTTTGGCGCGATACCTTGAACCTACGTGCCACTTCGCTGACCGTAGTGCCGACCCGCAGCGCCGCCCGCACCTCGTCATGGATGGTCGACGCCAGCGCCGGACGACGACCTAGCCGCCCCCCGCGTTCTACGGATTGCTCGGCGCTGGCTTTCATTCGCGCGCTCCGGCTGTCCCGTTCGAGGGCTTCGACCAGCACGAGGGTGCGCAGGGTTGGCGACGCCGCATCGGTCAGCGCGGTATCACCCGTTTCCATGCAATAGAGACTCACGCCTAACGACCTGAAGCGTGAGACGGTAGCCAGCACGTCACGCACCGAAACGCCCAGGCTGCACAGCCGGAGCGTGATCACGATATCGCCAGCACGCAGCCGGCGGAGCAACTGCTGCATGCGCGGCCGTTCCAATGCCGCAACGGATGCGGAGACACATTCCCACCAAGCTCGCCCGAAATCGACGACATAACCCGCCGCGTCAAATCTGACGCATTCCGCCTCGAAGTCTCGGAGGGAAGCGGCTTCATTGGTGTAGACGTGAACTGACGGCATGGATGCGCATGATTGTCGGGTTTAACCGAGATGAGCGCGTAGTCCTTAATGCTGACATTCCGGACACCTCTAGTTTGCACCAAACAGCTTGATACATTCTTACAATCGATTTATCGCAGGGATGGGATGTGAGACGGCGGAAGGAAAGGAGCCTTGTCATGGCGAGACAGCAATATTTCGGCCATACGGTCGAGGGCACTGCCGTGCTAATCGGGGAAGACTGCTGGAAAGCCACCGGTCGCGTCGAACAACGTGGCGCACTGCTCGCTCAGTCCTGCGATATCGGTTCGTTTCGCACCGCGGAGCGCGCCATGGCTGAGGGCTTGGCCTGGAGCAAACATTGGATTGATTGCAACCAACGCGTTGACCGGATTCCTACAGATGCGGGACGTCCCGCGCACATCCATGCATAAATCGCCCCCTTCCCACCCTCGACGTGACGTTACCACCCAACTTCAAGAGTTGGACCGCTACATCGCAGATGGACGCGACATCATGCGCCGGCAGGCACGTGAGCTTCGAGAAATGCGCAGGGATGGACAAGCGCCGGTTACCGCCAGAACCCTGCTCGCCGCGTTGTGCGAAACCATAGCGGCCCTACAGCGACATCGCACCGTGCTGCGCACACTTGCCACCGCGCAACTCGATGCAAACTCCGACCGCTCCCACCCTGTCAGCCAGCACGCAGACGCATAAGCGTCGACAGCAGGTTGTCCAGCACCACCGGTTTAGGCAAGTGTGCATCGAAGCCCGCCTTGATTGCCGCGTTGACGTCGCTGAGGCGTCCGTAGCCACTGATGGCAATGGCGGGCACATCGCGCAGTGCTGCGTGCTGGCGCATGCGCTGCATCAGCTCATAGCCATCCATACCTGGCATACCGATGTCGGACAGCAGCAGGTCCGGCCGCTGAGCATTCATCCGGCCTAGCGCAGCCTCCCCGTCAGTGGCAATATCGACCACCGCACCCTCCAGCTCCAGCAGGATGCGGAAGGTTTCGACCGTGTCGAGATCATCATCCACCAGCATGATGTGCAAGCCATGCAAAAGCGAGGATGGAACTGCTCCCTCATTCGCGACCTCTTTCTCTGCCGCGCACAGCGGCAGCTCCACGACAAACGTAGCGCCCTTTCCAAGCCCTTCGGACGCCGCGAGGGCCCTGCCACCATGGAGCGTTATCAGTTCCCTGACCAGGCTCAGGCCAATGCCCAGCCCCCGGGGCCGACTGCCTGCCACAACGCCCGCCCCGCCTTGCCGATACATGTCGAAGATGTGAGGCAACACTTCGGCATGAATGCCCTGGCCGCCATCTTGCACAGTCAGCCGCACGATCTTGCCTTCCGGCACCAGCGCTATTCTGATCCACTCACCGTTCTGCGTGAACTTCAGTGCGTTGCTGAGCAGATTCCAGACCACCTGTTCGATGCGCGTCACGTCGGCGGAGATCCAGACCTGCTGCTCAGGCACTTCCGCGTCCATCTTGACACCCTGCTGTTCGGCCTCCTCCCGCACCGCCGCACAGACATGGCGCACCACCTGCGCGAAATCCATGGTGGAGCGCCATAGCGACAGCTTTCCGGTACGAATACGCGACATATCGAGCAGGTCGTCAATGATCTGTGCCTGGCTGAGCACCGTGCGCCGGATTGTCTCGGTAGCGCGCATGATCAGAGGATTGCGGCGCGCCTCGGCCGAGCGCGCAATCAGTTCGCTGCTGGCGCTGATCAGGTTCAACGGATGCTTGAGCTCGTGCGATGTCACGGCCAGGAACTCGTCACGATGGTCGAGGCCATGCACTGTTCCCCCGACCAGGTCACCGCGCGGCGCGCCAGGTGGCAAGATTTCGTCAAGATCACGGGCGATCTTGGCGTAGCCACTGATGCCAGCCTTGTCGATCCGCGACAGCACGCCGCCGGAGCGGAAGCGCGTGCCGTCTTTGCGTACGTGCCAGCGATCTTCCTCGACCCGCCCGAGCTTGCGTGCCCGCGCCATCTCCTCGGCCGGCACGCCGCGCTCGCAGTCTTCCTGCGTAAAGAGGATATCGGACGAACGTTCCAGCATTTCGGCTTCGGCATACCCGAAAATGCGTTCGGCACCAGGGTTCCAGCTTGTGATGCGGCCTTCGTCGTCAAAGGTGATGATCGCGTAGTCACGCGTACTTTCGGCCACGATACGCATGCGGTGCTCGCCATCGCGCACCTGCTCCTCGGCGGCCTTGCGCGAGGTGATATCAATAAAGGACAGCACCGCGCCATCGATGCGATCCTCGGTGGTCCGATACGGCAGCAATCGTGCGAGGTACCAGCGATCATCACTGCTGCGCACCTCGCGCTCGATCAACCGCAGCGAATCGAATGCTTCCGCCGCATCGTCTGACAGCTTGTCATAGTCGAGCCGATGTGTGATATCGAGTAGCGAACGGCCAATATCGGACGGAATGATGCTGAATACGTCGGTGGCACGCGGCGTATAGCGCTTGATACGGATACTCCGGTCGACGAAGATGGTACCGATATCGTTGGCGGTGATCAGATTCTGCAGGTCATCGTTGATCTTGCCGGTTTCTTCCACTTTGGACTTCAGCTCGGCGTTGACCGTGGTGAGCTCTTCATTGATCGACTGCAGTTCTTCCTTGCTGGTCTCCAATTCCTCGGTGGCGGACCTGAGCTCCTCATTGATTGCCTGAAGCTCTTCGTTGGAAGCCTTGAGCTCCTCGGTGGAAGTCTCGGATTGCTCCACGGTCGCCTGCAATTGCTCCTTGGTTCGGAGCAGCTCGCTTTCGAGCTGGCTGACGATCGGGTCGGGCTGACGCTTCTGCAGCGCGTCGGCTGCCTCGCTCATGCTGTCCTCGACCTCGTCGAACAGGATCAGCACGAAGTCAGCATTCGCTTCGGCATCATGCACTGGCCGCGCGATCATGTTGACAAAGAAGCGTCGGCCATCGCGCGTCAGTTGCACCCGTCGCGCCTCGACGCTGCGATTGGCCTGCAGCGCCTGGAAGATCGCCGTGCGCAACTCCAACCGCAGCTCGGGCCGCACTGCCGCGATGATATTGTGTGATGGCTCGCCGCCCGCGTAGTGCAGGAAGCGGCCAGCGCGGTCCGAGAGATGAACGATGTCCGAGTTACGACTCACAAGCACGCTCGGCGGTGCATGTTGCTCTACCAGACGCTGGTGCAGATCACCGAATGAGAACTTGCGCCTGCCAGGTTGCTGCAGCACCGATGCGGGCAGGCGTGCGCTTTGGATGGCAGCCGACATGGGCATGGGCGCCTCGGACCTTACCGCCACATTGGCGCGGTAAATGCGGGCCTTTTTGTCCACCACGGCAAACAAGTTGCTGACACTGTCGGCCGCCTCAGAACTTCCCAACAAAAGATAACCACCAGGGCGCAACGCAAAATGGAACGTGCGCAGGATATCGAGCTGCGCCTCGCGGTCCAGATAGATCAGAAGATTACGGCAGCAGATCAAGTCGAGCCGCGAGAATGGTGGATCGCGCAAGACGTTGTGCAACGCAAACAACACGTGCTCACGCAGCTCCTTCTTTACTCGGTAATGGGCCGCGTCCTTGGTCAGAAATTGCCGGGCGCGTACCGGATCCACGTCAGTCAGGATCGATTCGGGATAGAGTCCGGTGCGTGCCAGCGCGATCGCACGCTCGTCGATATCGGTCGCGAACACCTGGAATGGCACCCCCTCTGCGCTATCCGAAGACGCCTCCTGGAGCAGCATGGCAACCGAATATGCCTCCTCGCCCGTTGCACAGCCGGCCGACCAGACCCGAATTGGCTCACCCTCCGCACGATGCGCCAGAAGTTGCGGAATTATCTCGATGCGCAGCGCATCGAATGCATCCTTGTCACGAAAGAAATTAGTCACGCTGATCAGCATGTCCTGCAAGAGCTGCGGCGTCTCGTCCGGATGACCGTGCAGGAAATCCCGATACTCGTGCAGTTCCGCCAGCCCATTGACCTGCATCCGTCGCTCAATCCGGCGTAACACCGTGGCTCGCTTGTACTGCCTGAAATCATGCGCGGTACGGGTGCGCAAGATAACCATGATCTCGCGCAAGACCTTCTCGATGTCATTGGCCAGCGCGTCGTCGTTCTCCGTTCCGACATCCTCTGCCACGCGAATGCGCCGTAGATTCGACCACATTTCGATCAACCGCTGCGGCATGTCGGCAACCGGCAGCACAACATCAACCTGCCCGGTCTGTATCGCCGCGCGCGGCATGCTCGAGAACGCTGCATCGTCGGGTTGCTGGGCAATGACAACACCGCCAAGCTCCTTTAGGCGCGTGATGCCCACCGCGCCATCAGCTCCCGCGCCCGACAACACGACTGCCACCGCGCGTTTGCCATGCGCATCGGCGAGCGCGCGGAAAAACAGGTCGATCGCCGCGCGGCGGTCGTCGCGGGAAGCGGGGTCCTCTACCCGCAGGCAGCCATTGACCATCGTCAACACCATCGACGGCGCGATCAGGTAGACATGGTTGGCTTTGATCGGCGTTGCCTCCTCGACCTGCAGCACCGGCATAGCAGTTACGCCGGCGAGGATTCCCGGCAGGAGACTTACGTGATCCGGTGAAAGATGCAGCACGATAACGTATGCAGCGCCAGTGTGCGCAGGCAGTGCTTCAAAGAAGCCTTTCAACGCGTCGATGCCGCCGGCGGATGCGCCAATTCCCACCACGGGGACTTCGGGTTGACTTGTAATGGATGTCACCTGGGGACGAACCATGAGTGTGCGCACGCTACCGCATTTATGAACAAGGATTGCAATGTTACTACGCAGGTAAGCCCTACAAGCAAGAAGCCCGCCACGTGACCAAAGCACCCCTTGGCGCCGCTATTTCAAAAAAAAACCGCTTCAGAGCGAAGCGGCCGAATAGGAACTGCACCCTTGCGCGGCGCGAACTCTCTGCAGGGGCATCCCGATAATATGTCGCGCCATGATCCAACATTCCGTCCTTAAAGCTTGCTATATGGACGCCACCGCCGTAGTCCACGCGAGCAGTGTTGGCACCCGGTAAAAACCATGCATGATCCGACAGATGTACCGGCATGCGGTCCAAGGGAAATCCCCATGTGGTGACAGGCATTGACGGGCACAGCCCAAATTGCGAGTTGGCACGGTGGATGCGTGGAATCTTTATCTTTCCCAGAGCCTTTGTCTTTCCCGGAGCCCATGATGGCCGAAATCAAGTCCACATTAACCAATCACCGCTACGGCGGGCACAGTGGCGTGAGCGACGATCATGGCAAGCGCGAGTATGCGCAGGCCATGTCCGGGCATCTGGCCAATTCGCCCGACCCGATCTATGACCCTTGTGGTACCACCGAGCCCGACGGCATCGAGCAGCACGGCATGTACGGGACCGCTCCACGCGACGAGCCGCCTTTGGCCCCGCTGACAGATATTACGCGACCCGTCCCGGGCCCCGCGGCGCTTGGACAATACGACAACGCGGACATGGCCCCGATCACTCCACAGACCGATATGCAGCGGCTTGAAGTACTGAACGAACGACTCGCGCAATGGATTGATCCCGGCACGGTTCGCGTGGTATTTACCCGGGGGCGACAAATAGATGTCTGCGTGCTGCGCGGTATCGTCCGCGATGAAGTCATGCGTGACCGTGTCGCACGCGTCGCGTTGGAGTGCTTACCGGAATATGGCATACGCAACGAACTCGAATGCTCGGCGCTGGGCGGCTAGAACAGGCTTCGTGTAACACGATCGACGACTACCGCGAGGGCCGCTGCCGATGGAAGTCCACCGCGTGTTGCTGGCCCGGATCGACAGTTCCGCCTCTAGCCCATATGAAGCCGCGCAAGGCGGTAACCTGCCGCGCGAAATTTCAAATTGCGGGCGCCCACGGCGCCTCACGCGTAGCGGCCGGCCACCGAGTTCCTGGTCCACTTTTGCGCAAATCGCGATGCTACTCGATTCGGCGGCGGCGATGCGGTCGAAGAGAAACATGCACTCGAAGCTCTAGCTGCCGGTACCGTACACGCCGCTGGCGACACGTCAAGCTTTCCTCGGTCAGCGCGCTGTCTTCATCGCTGGTCAGCTTTTTCTGCAACGATCCGGCAGAAATTACCGACCTCACCATGCAAATCAGCACCCAGGCTCATGGGTTCCTGCTGCAGCGTGCAGCAACTCAGCCAACTTTTCGCTTTCTTCAATTCGGCCCTGCTCGAGCGCCGCATCGACCTCGTTGCCCATGCGCTGGGCCCACTGTTGGCGCTCACGCGCGAAGATCATGCGTTCGTGAACGGCGCGTATTGCGCCCCAGATTGCATCGCTAGTACTTTGCGCGCCCGCTTCCTCGAGCGACAACGCGGAAAAAGCGTGCCCGGTGTGACAGCGATAGCGCAACGGCCGCGCGTCCCGCATACGCCACAGCGCCCCATTGCACGTGGGGCAGGTAAGCGCTGAGCGCTCACCGATTTCATCGAGGTCCTGGGGCGTGACGATGCCGCTTTCGGCAAGCTGCGCCTCGCGATCGAGGTCGGGGCGGTTGGTCATGGCAGCCTCCTCGCGCCGCTTGGCACCTGTCACAGCGGCATGAAACACATCGGGCAGGTGGGCCTGGGTCGTCACCGCGTCGGCCCCGGCAGCGTGGATGGCGCTGCGCGGCATCGATGATGCCTCACAGTCGTCGGGGTCCTGCACGACGCCATATCCCCCTCGTGCGCGGATCGCCGCGAGCCCCGCAGCACCATCGTCCAGGTCACCGCTCAGAACTATGCCGACAACGCGCTCCTGATAATGGGCAGCCGCCGATCTAAACAACGGGTCGGCGGCCGGACGTGCGAAATTTTCCGGGGCAGTATCTAGCAGGCGCACAGTTCCGTCACCCACCACCATGTGCCGATCGGGCGGAGCAACATAGATCCTGCCACGCTGCAATTTTTCCCCCTGCACGGGATGGCTTGCCCGCAATCGCCCCCACCGCGACAGCAGTTCCGGGAGAATGCTCGGATGCCTACCAACGTGCAGCACGATCAGGATCGTGACTTCCAGATCCGACGAAAGATTTTCAACCAGCGTCCTGAGAACCGGAAGTGCCCCACGCGATGCTGCGACCACCACGATATCTCTGTGCATGACGTCCCCTTTCATCCAGACCCGCAATTTCCGGGCCCGAGGTGAGGACGGGAGGGATGCTAGTCGCCCCTACGTGTTGTGGGTCCGCGTGGACGCGGAGTCGGGGTCCGTCCTGTCCCGCATCGCAGTACCGAGTGTGTCGAACAGTTGCTGGAAGTCGAGGGGCTTACCAAGATGCACATCGAAACCGGCTTCCCGCGCGGCCTCTACGTCCTGCTCCCGGTCGCGCCCCGTCAAGGCAACAGAGAGAATCCCGGCCCATTGGGCGTTGCCTCTGATCTTCCGCATCAATTCGTAGCCATCCATGTCAGGCAGCCCAATATCCGAGACGATCGCGTCGACGCTTTCGTGGGGCAGCATCTGGAGCGCTTCCGTCCCGTTCATGGCCACACTGACACGCGCGCCCTCGAGTTCCAGAAGCGCCGTGAGCGCAGCAGCGGTTTCCCGATCATCTTCGATCAGGAGAACACGCAACCCGGCAATGCTTTTACTGCCATCACCGTTGGCATTCAAGGGCGCGGCGCGGTCGTCCGGGACGGCCGGTAGCCAGACCGTCATGGTCGTGCCGCGGCCCTGGCCCTCGGACACCGCACGTATCCGACCGCCATGCATCTCGACCAATTGCCTGACAAGGGCCAGCCCGATACCGAGGCCGCCCCGCATCCGGTCCCGACCGCCCTGACGATACATGTCGAAGACATAAGGTAGCACTGAGTCGTCAATACCCTGTCCGTCATCGCTCACGTCAACCCGGAGCATCCGTCCCTCACGCGAGAGGCGAAGCTCTATATGCCCGTGGGCATCGGTGAATTTGAGCGCGTTGGACACCAAGTTCCAGAGAATCTGCTCACAACGGACTGGGTCGGCCAACGTCATGGCAGGTATTTCAGGCAAAGTCACCCGCATCGTCATCCCACGCATGGCAACTTCCTGTTCGCAGGTATGTGCGATGCTCGCGAGAATCGAGGCCAGATCCACGCGCGAGACTTCGAGTGCCAGTTTGCCGGTCTGCACGCGAGATAGGTCGAACAGATCGTCAATGATCTGCGCCTGGCTGCGCACCGCCTGCTGGATCGACCAGGCCGTCTCACGAACTGCTGTAATCTCGCGCACCTCTGGCAGCCGCGGGAGCATCTCCGCCTTGACGCCGATGAGGTTCAGCGGGTGCTTGAGCTCATGTGACAGGACGGCAAAGAACTCGTCTTTCAACTGGTTTGCGGACAGCGCCTGCTCGCGCGCAGCCTGTTCCCTTGCCAGCGCCTCGCGGTTCGCGTCCTCATGCAGCTTGCGCGCCGTCAGGTCACGGGCGATCTTTGCAAAGCCGTGGAACGATGTATCGATGATGGGCGTGACCACCCCGCTGCAATAGATCCTGCGTCCGTCCTTGGTGCGATACCATCGTTCGTCGTCGGCGCGCCCTTCCTTGGTGGCCGTTTCCCGCTCGCGCGCGGGCACCAGCTTCTGGCGATCTGGGGACTCATAGATAAGTTCCACATCCTGTCCGAGCACTTCGGCTTCCGTATAGCCAAAGATCCGCTCGGCTCCGGCGTTCCAGCTGACGATTCCACCTGCGCGATCCTGAATGATGATTGCGTAGTCCTTGGTCGATTGCGCTACCAACCGCAGTCGTTGCTCACCCTCGCGGGCGGCCGCCTCAGCCTGATGGCGATCCGTGATGTCGATCAGGGTAATTACCGCGCCGTCGATATGGTCGTCCGCGGTACGGTAAGGCAGCAGCCGCATCAAATACCATCGGCCCGCCTCGCTCTGAATCTCACGCTCGGTAAGCCTGAGCGACTGGAACGATTGCCGGACGTCGTCGGCCAGTGTGGGGTACCGTAGCAAATGGGTAATGTGGAACAGGGAGCGGCCCACATCGGAGTCGATCAGGTTGAAGATGGCCGTTGCATTCGGGGTGAAACGCTTTATCCTGATTTCCTTGTCGACGAAAACCGTGGCGATCTCGCTGGAAGCGATGATGTTGTGGAGGTCGTCGTTGGCCTTGGCCGTATCCTCGATCCGCGCGTGCATTTCGGCATTGGCCGTGGTCAGCTCTTCATTGACCGACTGCAATTCCTCCTTGCTGCTCTCAAGCTCCTCGCTCGTGGAACGCAATTCCTCGTTGATGGCCTGAAGCTCTTCGTTCGAGGCCTTGAGCTCCTCGACCGACGTTTCATACTGCTCGATGATCGTCGCCAACTGCTCCCGGCTATTTTGCAGTTCGAGTTCGAGCTGGGCCAGCACCGGGTCCTGCCCCGATGTCTCGCTCTGCTCCTCCTCGGTCATGTGACCCGCGATCTCATCGAAGACAATCAGCAGGAAGTCCGCATTGGCGACTTTGTCGTGAAATGGCCGCACCGTCATGTTGATCCACGAGACCCCAGGCTCATGGTCCCACCTGACTTTGCGCGCCTCAACACTGGTGCCGGTCTGCAACGCCCGGAAGATTGCGGTACGCAGGTCGAGCCGGAGTTCCGGTAGCACCAGCGTCATGATGTTGGTGGAAAGTTCGCCGCCAACATGCCGCAGGAAGCGGCCCGCGTTGTCGGAAAGATGCACGACATTGGATTCGCGGTCGACGATCACGCTTGGCGGGGAGTAGGTCTCCAACGCGCGCTGATGAAGCTCCGTAAAGGAGAAACTGCGCTGGGCTGGGCTGCCTGGCAAACGCAGTGGCGCTGCAGGCGTACTACGTTCCTCCATGGCGCCAGGCTCGGCCTGAATCAGCGCTGGAAAGCCTATGACGTTCTTCGCACGCTGCGTGACGGCGCGTGCGCGGTAGATACGCCATTTCTTGTCGACCACCATGAACAGGTCGTCCGCTGCATCGGCCGACTCTGCGGTGCCGAGAAACAGTAGCCCGTCCGGACGCAACGCAAAGTGGAACAGCTCCAGAATCTGTCGCTGTACCGACCGCTCCAGGTAGATCAGCACATTGCGGCACGAGATCAGGTCGAGATGCGAAAACGGTGGATCGCGCAACAAGCTGTGCGGCGCGAACAGAATCCGTTCGCGCACCGCCTTGTTGATGACGTAGTGCGCACCATCTCGCGTGAAGTAGCGCTGCAGCAAAGCTGCGGGGACGTCGTTGGCGATGGACAGCGGATACGTCCCGGTACGCGCCCGCGCAATCGCGGCCTCGTCGATATCGGTGGCAAATAGCTGAATGGGGCGGGCCGACCCGGTCGTCTCGCGTGCCTGGGCGAGTTGCAGTGAGATGGAATAGGCTTCCTCACCGGTAGCGCACCCGGCAACCCAAACCCGTACCTGGCCATCATCGCCGGGTTCACCGGCAAACAGCCCATCAATGACTTCCTGCTCAAGGAAGTCAAAGGCTTCGCGGTCACGGAAGAACTGCGTCACACCAATCAGCATGTCGCCCAGCAATGCATGTGCCTCTTCCGGCGTGGCTCGCAGGAAGTCGCGGTAGCCAGCCAAATCGCCTTGCCCGTTGACCTGCATGCGCCGCTCGATACGCCGCAGCACTGTAGCTCGCTTATAGAACCGGAAGTCATGTCCCGTGCGCACTCGCAAATGCATCAGGATGTCGGACAACACCCGTTCAGGGCCGGTGACAGGCAGTCTTCCCCCGGGAGGGGTGTCATCGCCGATCTGCAGGCCCTGCATTTCGATGCGCTGCGCGTTGGCCCATAATTCCAGAAGCCTCTGTGGCATCTCGGCAGCAGGCAGAACAATATCGACCTGGCCCGTGGCAACGGCATGCTGGGGCATTTCTACGTATTCCGCATCATCCGGCGCCTGCGCCAGAGTCAGGCCGCCCGCCTCCTTGATGCGACTTAGCCCCGCCGCGCCATCGGAACCCGCTCCGGACAACACGATACCGATCGCATGCTTCTCATGAGCATCCGCCAACGTCCGGAAGAAATGATCGATTGCGAACGCAGGTAGTTGGGAAGGGTCTTGTTCGACAGGACGCAGACGGCCATCTGACATCTCTAGGTGGTTACCCGGTGCGATCACATAGACATGGTTTTTTTCAATGGGAACCGTCCTCGTCACCTGGTGCACCGGCATGCCTGTTGTACGCTGGAGCAAGGCCGCCACATGACTTTCGTGACTGGCCGCCAGATGGACAATAACGACAAACGCCATGTCCATCTCAGTCGGAGCGTGCTCAAAAAATACTCGCAGAGCGTCCATGCCGCCAGCCGATGCGCCGAGTCCCACCACAGGAAAACGCAGATCGCTTTTTACCGTAGCTGTTGATGGAGCTGCCTTTCGGGCTGCCGACTTCTGCCGTGACATTGAAGTTCCCTTTCATACCGATGAATTGCCATGCGCGTCGCGAAAAAGCCAGGACGCCAGGCCGTCGTGCGCGATAGTTCTTCAATTGTAATCGCGGTGGTGACGCCTGCGGCTCCGGCGCGACCCTTTCTATCGGCTCTGGGTCGGCCGCAAGGCGGCTGGCTGCCGCCTTGGCTCGTTCTTACGAGCCAGCCCGTTTGACGGGATGGAAGTGGGACTGACGCGATTGCTGAGGATTACGATAAAGGGCCGAGCTCTGGCCATTCTCGTATCCGCACTAATAAGGTAACGGAATCGTCCTAGCTGGATATTTATCGAGCACTTCGAAAAGTAGTGCCGCTGACGACACGTTTTCCGGAAAAGCAGTTCACCGCACTATGGGAGCCTCTGGCGAGCTCGACGTGTCGTTGAAGGTAGGAACAGAGGTTCAAGCTGGATCCACCGCGGTCGCCATCATCAAGTCGACTTCGCGGCGCGTCCACACCTTTCCCTACGTACGTCCAAATGCATCGCACAATTTCTACTTGGCGCGTTGCAACACGGCGCGGCTACTCCTTTGGTAGGTTTTAGCCAGCACCGTTGACATACAAATTCAGCGTCGAAATGGCAATCTGATAAGGCATTCCCTGACGACGCCGACTGTGTTCAGCGCGGTTGGAAGGCGCCGCCGCTCGGGGGTTACTGTGGGCCAGGCAATGGGTTGACTCCCACAGCCAAGACATCTCAAGCCAACAAACATCAACAGGTGAGGAATGGCCATTCATTCCGGACGCGCCGAGTCCGTGGCCGACCCGTGGCACTCTCGGACCACCGAATGAAAAAATGGCCATGCTCGCCCGCTTTCCTAGCCTTCCGGCCTGATTGTCCGTAGGCGGCTCGGAGCAAAATATTGCCGTTGGGTACGGCATCGCGCCACCCAGCCGGTGCCGGTGCCCCATCTGTTATTGGGGAGGTTGGCCATTGGACGCGCTTAAGCCCCCATCTACGGGGAGGTTAACACCCGTGATAAAGCGCGCATCATCGCTCGCCAAGAAGGCGATCACGTCGCCGATGTCCTCCGGCTCCGCCGTGCGGCCCAGAGCAATACGTTCGCGAAACTTGTCCAGCAGCGCCTCGTCCTTAAACATGTCCATAGTCAAGTCGGTGCGTGTCAGCGTGGGGCAAACCGCATTTACCCGGACGCCATCACGACCATAGTCCAGTGCCAAGGATCGCGTTAGGTTCACTACGCCGCCTTTCGCCGCGTTGTAGTAGCTCAGTTTCCAGTCGGCACCGAGGCCTGACACAGAAGCGGTATTGACAATGCATCCCTTGGTTCTTATTAGATGGGGCAAGGCTACGCGGGACCCGTAGAAAACTCCATCAAGATCGGTTGACATAACGGCGCGCCAATCGTCAATGCTGTCTTCTGTCGCCCTGCCTTCTGGGGCGATGCCTGCGTTGTTGACCATGACGTCGAGCTTGCCAAAGCGACCGATGGCGGCATGCACCAATGCTTCCACCTGGTCCAGCCTCCCCACATCAGTCACCTGCACGAGTCGGCGCGCCTCCGGAATACTGCCGGCAACGGAATCGAGCTTGGCGCGTGTGCGGCCTGCCAGGACCACGCTCGCGCCTTCCGCAGCGAAACGTCTAGCCGTGGCCGCGCCGATACCCGACCCGGAACCCGTGACGATTACAACCTTTCCCTCAAACCGCTTCATATCGCAGTCTCGCACCATGGTCCTCTCCATTAATCCGAGGCTGGCCAGCCAGCCTTACTTGGCAAAGATGCCCACTTTGAGAACGGTTAGCGGGCCAGCCGTCTCTTCGTTAGAAGAATGCACGCAATGGCTGTGCCGGCAGCAAGGAAGGGTAGAGACAGAGTTATCGATCAGTCGTGTCGCTTGATTGAGTTTTTTGTCGTTGTGCCAGCGTGTAGTAATGAGGTATGCGCAGCAGACCCCAATCCGCGGCCGCCATTCGGACCGCATTGCGGTCGCCCTCAAAGCGTTGGGTGTCGCTGAATTCAACCAAGGTCTCCGCATTGCCGGGCATGCGGAATATCCACGCAAAGCACTGCGTGCCGGGTGGCGTATCGTCCTGTGCGCCGTCGTCGGCAACACCCGTATTGGCTACGGCAAGATCAGCCCTGCACAGGCGCAGTACACCCCGTGCCATGGCGAGCGATACCGGTTCACTGGTTAATCCATGCCGGTCGATGACGTCCTGGGCTACACCCAATACATCGGTCTTGGCCTCTGGCGCATAGGTCACGATTGCCAGGCACAGGCTCTTGCCGGACCCGGATACCTCCGCAATGCGCGACGCCATCAGCCCCGCCGTGCATGATTCGGCAGTGGCCAGTATCAATCCATGCCTCACCAGAAAGGTAGCTACTTCTCGCGCGTCATCCATGCATGCCCTCGCTTTGCGCTGCCTGTCGCGGTCAGCGGCTTCTTGCCCTGCTTCGTCCCCGTCGGTGCGGCACCTGCATCGCGCCTACGGCTCGCCCCACATGCCGCTTGACGAATGTCACCTTGCCGTTGCGCTCCACCACGATGCGATCGATGTCGACCAATGATTCGCTTTGCAGGGTCGCGCGCAGGTTGGCCTTGAGATCCTCCTCGCTAAGCATGGCGCGCCGCATGGCCACCGGGTCGAGCTGTCCCGCATCGAGCAGATCGATCCTCGTCCCGCCCACGACCTGATCGATGCGCACATGGCGACTGGCCAGCCGTCCGATCATCCGGTGCAGCCCGACCAGCACCGCCGCCGCTGCCAGCGTGCCGATGAGCGGGCTCGCGCCCACCACCGCGCGCGATAGAACCGCTCCTAGCAACAACATGATGCATAGGTCAAACGCAGTCTGCTGCGAGAAAGCACGACGCCCTGCTCCCCGCAGCAGTGCCCACGCCGCGCAAAAAATCACTGCGGCTCGCAGCGACATTTGCCACCACGCCAGAGGCTCGCCCTCGCCAAACCACGCCGCGAGTTGCATTGGATCGAACGTCATGTGGGTGCGTTATGGGGTGGCACGGCGTTCAGGCCTAGCCCGGAATATTGCGGGGATCGTGGCCGAAGGAGTTGCGCTCCCGAATCTGGCCATCGCGACCATGGATCAACAGTTCGACCTTGTCGTGTTGCGCGCGCTCGGTACCGGCCTCAATCGCTTCCTCCTGAGTCGCATACATCGTGCGACGTCCGCCGCCTGCCGCCTCCACCGCCCAGCCGTCACCGGCGGGCACCACATGGATGTTCGAAGCCATATCTGTCTCCATTGATTTCTGTAATACAAACACTCTCTGCCCACATAACTGAGCGCGCTATCAGTTTTGGTCTGACAGGATGGGAAAGAAAGTGCTACCGACAGCATTTCGCTTCAACGACGCGTGTTCGATCACCAGTGTTGCAACCCAGATTGCCGGATCGACGAAGATTTGAAGCCGACCCAGGGCCAAGCACTGGCCTCACCGCCTACCCCAGATCCAGGCGATTCGCGCTTGCAAAAGGGCGTCTACCAACAAGCCAAGTGCGCGTGCGCGGAACTCGGGAACGCAGTCGATTCTGCTGCTATCAGACAGATGCCTACAGAGGGGAGCGCGTGTGCGACATAAGCTAGCCAGAGGGAGGGATCTGTTGGCATTGATGACAAATCGATGGCTCCGCAGGCATCAAATTTATCCATCGAGGCGCACTAATTATTCAGCGGCAATTTTGTAGCAGAAGTCATGTCCCTAACAACCCGATTTCCGTTGCGAAATCAGACTGACAGCAATCTTTTCTTTGTTGGTCAGCGAGTTTGTGCGCTTCACCGGTGGCCTCCGCGAATCGAGCGGTCGTCTGTTGCGATAGGTTAGTGACACGATGGAAGACAAACAACCTTCTGGTACCAGCGCCGAAACCGCACAAGACGTGCGCAAAGGACAGGTGACAGAGCCTGTGCCCCGCGACGTGTTCCGCCGGCGCTTTTACGCGCGCTTTTTCGACCCCACCTTCCGCGTTGAGGACGCCGCCATTGATCGGCTCGAGGCAATCGCCTGGAATGCTTACAGTGAGGGGCGCAAGGCGCCAGTGACCGAAAAAGCCGGTCCTGGTGCCTTCGATCCAGACTACGATCTTTCCGTCGAATGGCGCGAGGCGCGCAACGCCGTGCGCAATGCCCAACTCGAACATGACGATGCTGGTGCCCCCCCGCGAGTGCTGCTGGTCATCGGTGCCGCCCGCAACGACTACACATGCCCCGGTGAAGTTTCGAAATCCTGGCGCTTGGCTGCAGTGGCCCGAGCGCGCATGGAAGCGCTGGGAATGCTTGTCGACACGCTTGACCTGAGCTTGCTGGTGTCCGAGCCAGAACGGCAAATCCATCCGTGCAAGGCGTGTGTTTCGACGGCCATGCCGCTCTGTCACTGGCCATGCAGTTGCTATCCGAACCATTCGCTCGGCCAAGTCAACGACTGGATGGCCGAGATCTATCCGCGCTGGGTGCGCGCCCATGGGGTGCTCATCGTGACGCCGACCTACTGGTATCAGGCAACAAGTCCGCTCAAGTTAATGATGGACCGGCTAGTTTGCGCCGATGGCGGCAATCCCGATCCCAGTAGTACGCACGGCAAGCAGGTGCCGGAGGCCAAAGCGCTGGAACTACAGGGATGGAACTATCCCAAGCATCTCGCGGGTCGCATCTATGGCGTGTTCGTGCATGGTGATGTTGCCGGCATCGAAAGCCTGCGCCGTTCTCTCGGAGACTGGCTGGGCTGGATGGGTCTCGTGGAGGCTGGCCCCCAGTCGCAGCTCGACCGGTTTATCGGCTACTACTCGCCCTATGCCACTTCGCACCGCGCGCTGGACGCGGACGTTAATGTGCAAAGGGAAGTAGAAAACGCTGGGGCGGCAGTCGCCCAAGCGGTGATACTACGGCGGCAAGGCAAACTGCCGAACATTGGTGACAATCTGACGCCACCCCGCCGGAAGTAACAGCGGCGCCCGCGGCTTGGGGTCGTGCGATACCCCCTTGCGCCGTCAGCAGACTAGTTTTGTCACACATGCGCTGCTGACGGAATGACCATGCGCTCTCCAGGTACGTCATGACCGCGGCTTTCGATTACCTGTTGTCTGAAGGACCTGAACCCCCAGGTGGATGCGGCCTGCCGAGCTATTGGAGCGCATGCGCATCCGGAGGAATTCTGGGAGGGGCGTAGCGACGCAGACGCCGACACCGCCAGCGCTGAGCCGCGACGCGCAGCCCAACGGAGACATTACGGGGCGCAGGATTGCCGTCCCGGTCAATAATGGCGTGGGGGGCGCCGCGATCCAGTCTCTGCAGTTGCTTGCGGAGGGACGGGCAAGTAGCCCGTCGTCAGCCAGCGCGTTGCGATAGTCCGGATAGGCCGATGAACGACGCCAAAGTTTATTTGGAATCGGCCACCAAGTCTGTGAATCATCACAAGCCGAGGGATTCGGGGCTTCGCGCGCCCGCCCCTCGAGTGGCCGTTGTGGAATTTTCGACAGTGGTAGCGCCACTGGCCCACCGCCGTCTTAATAGTCAGAACGCCGACGATACCGACCAGCAGCCAGCTCCTCCACTGCGGTCAGGATTCACATGCCCCAACGCTCATACGTCCCCCACACCCATGCGCGAAGGTCCCTGCCCAATACAGGAACACATATTGCGTGTCGGCCCTTCCAAGACGCCAAAGGCTTATATTTCTTCAACGATCTTTTTCGCGAGAACACTATCATGCGAGAACTTAGTCCCGCTGGACACCAAATCATCAAGGACATCGCCCAGCGACATGGCTTCAGCACGGATGCAGTGAAGCGCATGCTGGAGGCTGTGATTCGCGGCAATGGCACCATGGCCCAGTTCGATCATCCCGAATTCGGGGGCTCCGGACAATGGATGGCGGGGGGTTTGACCATGGTCTCCGACATGTTCAACCACCACCTGAAGGGCCAAGTCGATGCCCTCTGCTCCGAGCTTTCCCGCCTGATCGCAAGCGAGCCCGACCTTGTTCGCAGCGGCAGCTTCCAGTCGCAGAGCCAAGGTAGCCTGCAGCAGGGCCGCCAAGATCGCAGCGAGCCACAACACCCGAGTGCGGGGTACGGTAGCAGCAGCCAAATGCAGACTGCGGTCGGCCCGGTCGATCCGGTGAGTCTGTTTGTTCCGCCCTTGGCAGGTACCTCTGGAGGGTGGTGGCCAGCCGATTTGGGGCAGCCCGACAGCATCGGAGCGCAAAATGACGTGCGCTATGCCTACTTCGCTCGGCCCCGGCGCCTCGCGATTGAAGTGAACGGCAAGGTGACCCTCTACGATACGCTCGATCACGAGATCAGTGGATTCTCGCAACAACAGTCGCGCGGTACGTCCATCACATTTGCAAGCCAGCACGGCTTGGTTGCCATCGCCAGCCTGCCGGTTGTCTCGGTGCCTGGGGTTCTGACGCCCGCGTCGTCGCCACTGCGCGCCGCATTCGCCAATGCTCAGGCGGACACCCGCGAGACAGATGTTTTCGCCTCCATAGAGAAACTCGCCGCATTGCACGCGAAAGGGATTCTTAGCGATGAGGAGTTCGTCACCAAGAAAGCGGAGTTGCTGGGCCGCTTGTGAGCGGGGCGGACCCAAAGCGTAAGTCCTCATCCGCGAGAGATGGGCTACGACCATGTCACGCGTCGGCAAAAGGAGCGGTTGAGAACGGGGCGGGCGAGATAGACGAATTCGCCGGCGACAAGTACACGGCAAGTGTTTGGCAATTGAACTGGAGCACGGTCAGTGACGTGATACCCATATGGCCTCTCATGCAGTTATCAACCTGTATGTCGACCAGATCTTGGCGGTGGCCATAGCGGTGCAAAATGGTGCACCTCACGCAAGCGACGTCGCGAGGTTGATTGATAAGGCAATCGCACACTTTCGCGCAACGGCGACCACGGACACAGACTTCACCTCGTCACTAGACAAGCTTTGCGAAGTACTAGGGACTGCCGCACAGCGCCCAACATACCTCCCCGCCGCGAAAGGGGTGATTCTTGCCAGCTTGGCTTACGCCGAAACCTACAGGCGGACTGGGAAGGCTGCACGCTAGGCCTTTCAGCATGCAACGGGGTCGCGCAAATCATGCACGAAAGCGAAGGTATTCCCCGGTAAAACCGCGTGACCGGCCTCTCCCTGACCGCCACCGTATGGCCGTAGCCCCTACCGCGCGAGCGGTTCAGTCCACCGGCCATGAAGCGCCATTCGCCGGCGCGAACACTCAGCCATTCGGATGTCCGTTCCAGCCTGACCAACGGACCCTCGCAATTCGAGATTGTCGCTTTGCTGGGGATGCGCCCTCGGCGACGACTTCCGATCGTGTCGATGCGGCGACGCACCGCCGATTTACACGGACCCGGTAAAGATTGCTGCCCCTATCGTCGGGACGGCGCCGAGCTTCCCCGGCTCTTCGTCCAAATCCACGCCCTGCTTTCCCGCCCAATGCGGTATCCGCTGCGATCGCCCGCCGCTGGCAGGGAACTTGCGGAGCGGCCTTGTATCCGCTACTGGAATGAACGACGGTCCCAATGGATGCCCATGCCGCGCCTCGCTCGCTCGCATCGCTGATCGCCGCCTACGCGGGCGGCGGGATTCCGCTGCCCACGCGTGGGCAGACGCTGGCGCGCTGGCAATTGTTCGCCAAGATCGCGTCCACGCACGGCGCGGTGGCCATCAAGCTATTTGAAGCCCATGCCGACGCGCTGGCCATCCTGGCCGAGCGCGTTCAGGCCACACCGACCACGAATACACGCTGGGCAGTCTGGGCGGCAGAGCCACCCCATGCGCGTGTCCGCGCGGAGTCCTCCACGCAAACCGAGGTTGCGCATCTAGCTGCGGCGGCTGGCCTGCCTGGCCCCACTCCGTTGCAGGCGGCCGTACTCTCCGGCCGCAAGGCGTGGTGTTCCGGTGCCGATCAGGTGACCCACGCGTTGCTGACCTGCCACGATGACGAAGGCCATGCACTGCTGGCGATCATCGATATGCGCGGCCCCGGCATCAAAATGACAATGCAGGAATGGCATGCGATCGGCATGGCCAATACGCGTAGCGTCGACGTGATGCTGGACCGCTGCCCGGCGCTGCTGATCGGCGGTCACCGCGCCTATCTCGACCGTCCAGGTTTCTGGCATGGAGGCGCGGGCATCGCCGCGTGCTGGTATGGGGCGGTACTGCCGCTGGCCCAGGCCACGCGCGACGTGGCAGGCAAGCACGGTGATCCGCACGCGGCCGCGCATTTGGGTGCCATCGACGGCGACCTCCACGCGGCCGCCACGCTCTTGCGCGAGACCGCTGCGTGGATCGACGCCCATCCCAATACCGACGCCTTCGTGCCCGCCATGCGCGTGCGAACCGTCGTGGAAGCCACAGTTCTGCGCGTGCTGGCCCGCGTCGGCAGTGTGCTGGGCGCGGGGCCACTCTGTCGCAATTCGCGGCTGGCTGCGCTGTATGCGGATCTGCCGGTGTTCCTGCGCCAGAGCCATGCCGAGCGCGACCTGGCCGCACTCGGTAACAAGCTCGCGAACGCCGCTACGGGCTATGCGCTATGACCGTGGCCACCGATTTTGATGCCATCTTGGAACAGGCGGACCCGTGGGGACTCGAATCATTGTGGTACGAAGCCCGCAAGCGCGATCTCGTAATGGCCGCGCTGCCGGAACGCCGCTATGCACGCGCGCTGGAGGCCGGCTGTGCCACGGGCATGCTCACGCTCCGACTCGCCGGGCGCTGCGATGCGCTGCTCGCCGTCGACTTGGCGGCACGCGCGATCGAGCGCACCCGTGCACGCGTCACCGCCCGCAAGCACGTGACAGTGTTGCAGGCCACGCTGCCGCACGACTGGCCTTGTGGTACGTTCGACCTGATCGTACTGGGCGAACTCGGCTACTTTTTCGAACCCGATGCGTGGCAACAGACGGTCCGGCTGGCCGTGGCGGCGCTCGAGCCGCTGGGCACCATCGTTGCGTGCCACTGGCAGCGGCCGTTTGTGGAACGCCGGATGTCGACGCGCCATGTACACGCGGCCATCGCGCGCCAGCCGGGCCTTCATCGTCATGTCCGCCACATTGAGCCGGACTTCCTGCTGGAAGTCTGGTCGCGCGATGCGCGACCGCTGCGCATGCGGGAGGCGTCGCGATGATCGGCGTCGTTGTGCCCGTCCACAACGAGGAAGTCTGCCTTGAGGCATGCCTGATGGCGCTCAGCGTGGCGGCGCTGCATCCGGGACTGCAACAGGAGCCGGTGATGCTGGTCGTGGTGCTCGACGATTGCAGCGACGAGTCGCCGACCATCGCCCAAAACCACGCATCCGGGCAGTTCACATGCCTGACCATCGCCGCTCGCAACGTCGGCAAGGCCCGCCACGCCGGTGCCGAGCATCTGCTGGCCCTTGATGCCCGTTGGCTGGCGTTTACCGACGCCGACACCCGAGTGGCACCCGACTGGCTCGTGGCCCAATTGGCGCTGCGGGCCGATGCCGTGTGCGGCCTCGTGACCGTGGATGACTGGAGCGAGCAGCCGCCCCACGTGCCCGCCCGCTTTGCCGCGCGATACCGGCGCGAAGACGATCACCGGCACGTGCACGGCGCCAACCTCGGCATCTGCGCAGTCGCCTATCGGCGCGCGGGCGGCTTTCCACCGACCACCAGCAGCGAGGACGTGGCGCTGGTGCATCGACTGATGGCCATCGGCGCCCGAATCGCCTGGAGCGCTGGCCCACAGGTCATCACCAGCGCGCGCGCCCGGGGAAGGGCACCGGATGGCTTCGCCGGACATTTGTCGATGTTGGCCAGGCTTTCCGGGGAGGCAACAGAAACCTAGGACACAGGCTAGGAAAAACGTCTTTCCGGCGCCATGCCTACCAGACACCGTGCCATCCCAAGGACCATCATGTCGACGCAAATCCACGCACCCCTCACGGTCATCTCTCCACATCTTGACGATGCGGTTTTCAGTTGCGGGGACCTCATCGCGGCAGCTCTCGACCCCGTCGTCGTCACGGTGTTTGCAGGTGTACCCGAGGCGGGCATGGCGGCGCCGCCCTGGGACCGCGCCGCCGGCTTTGAAAGGGCTCCCCAAGCCGTGCTGCATCGACGGCACGAGGATGCACGCGCTCTGGCCCGTCTTGGCGCACGGCCCGAATGGCTCGATCTGCTCGACGGCCAGTACGGCCGGCGCTACACGCCGGAGCAACTGATGGTATCGCTCGCCTCGGCGTCGGCGCTCCATCGCGGGGGAACCATCGTGGCGCCGATGGGGCTATTCCACAGCGACCACATTCTCGTGGGGCGCGCATGCCTGCTGATGCAGGCGACGACGATGGCCGGGCATCCCGTCACCGTAGATGCTGTGGAGCCCGCTGCGCCTATACACTGGCTGTTTTATGAGGATGCCATCTACCGCCGCCTTCCCGGCGTGCTCCAGACTCGGCTGTTCGACTGGTGGCAGGAGGGCATGCGGGCGTCCCCGGTCCATCTTCCTTCGACCTCAGCGCAGGCGAAGAAGATGCATGCGGTAGCAGCATATGAAAGCCAGCTTCCCCTGTTTGATGCCCATCAGCTCACCGATATTGGCGCGCCAGAACGGTACTGGTCGATCGATATGGACAGGCGTGCGCCGCACAGATAGATGGTGAGTCATCTTCCGACGACCCCGCCGTAGCGATGCACCCGTTAGCGGGAGGAGATCAACCGTTGTGCCATGTCAGCTATGAGGCGTGTAACAGCAATCGCACAAAGAAATGCCCGCAACCGGGGCGGGGCGGGCAGGTCAAAGAGATCAATCGCGGTCATTGTCGCCCCGGGCCTTCGTCACGCCCACGCACGGGAAGCCGGACACGCCGCTGCTTGCCAATCTGGAAGGCCGCGGGGCGATCACGCCACCGCGCACGTGTGGCGGCAGAAGCCATCGAGGGCGATCATCCTGTCCTCGCGGACAAGTTGCGGCGCGCCCCACTGGTGGTGCCACACACATGCCACTGGTGCCGTGGCGTGGCGTGCGCGACGCTGACGAAGCGCGTGTCAACCTGCGGTAGGCCTCCATCAACACGACTTCGGTCTTTCTGCATGATGACGAGGTGCAACGGACGCGACTGCTCGAGCAGGCCTTCCGGCGGCGGTAGGATGCAGTCGATCCACTGCACCGATTATCCAGAAGCCGCCCGCTACGCCCGTATTCGTGATGGCGAGTTTCGCGCCTGTCAGCGGTGCTCAGAGCCAGCGCCAGCGCATGCTGCTGAATGTACGCGGCAACGTCGGCGGCAGAGGTCATGTTGCCGACTGCCGCTCGCGTGAGGCAGCCTCAATGGGCCGGCGCCTGTCGCTTTCGCGCACGAACGTGAGCCGCCCATTGCGCTCCAGCACTACGCGATCGACGTCGCGCATGGAATCGTCATGAAACGTCGCCCGGAAATTCGCGCGCAAGTCTTCGTCTGTCACCATGGCGTGGGCCATGCTGGCACGGTCGAGCGCTCCCTGATGCATCGCCTCGATGGTTGAGGGTGCGCCACCGTCTCGTTCGATCGAGAAGAAATTACATGGCGGAGATGCATCGCACCTGTAATTGTTTCGCCTGGTGCAGGATTTCGGATGCAGAAGAACCGCGATCCGGCAACCGGGACCGCAAACTACGGGCACGTCCGACGCCACTGCGTCACCATCCCACGCCTGGAGTCGATTGCTTGGGATCCGTACGACGTCGCAGGCATCGATGGCGTGCGCCGCGCATTATCCGACTGACTCGACTGGATGGGCTCGATCGGTACATTGGCTATTGGCAACCGTATGCCACGAACCATGTCCCAATGGATTGCGATCAGCCGTCCCTCCGCGCGATCCAGAATGTGGCGAGCGCGATCGCGGCGGCCGACAGACTGCGCCGCACCGGCCAGCTCCAGGCTCCGGACCGTGACCTCACTCCGACCGCGTTCAAAGTGAGCCCCGGAGATGGGTGAGCGCGCGTTACAGCCTGCGCTCAGCTGCGATTCAACACGCGCTCGGATGGCGCCAGGCGTAATGCATCCTCACGTGAAGCCACGTGAATGTCATTCTCCACGTCGTCGACGCCGAACGTATTGGCGGCGATTTCTTCGATCTGGCGCTTGGTATAGCGGTCACCCACTGTGCCGCCTAGCTTGACGATGCCTTGCTCCACGTCGACGGTAATTTCGGAGACTTCGAGCGCATCGTTCATGGCCAGCCGGTCGCACAGATCATCGCGAATCCGGTCGTCCGCGCGAGCGTAATTCTTCGGGCCATTTCGCGTCAGCCTGCCGCCGGCGCCGATGCGTGTCGAGGCGATGTCGCGGGTGGGGTGTTCACGGTAGCCCGGATCGCCCGGGTAAAGCCGCTGTGCGCCGTTGAACGCTTGCCCACCGGCATCGCTGCTGCCGTAATAGCCGCTGCCGCCATAGGCCGGCTCCGCAACGGGCTGCGCAGTGTCAGGTGGCGCTGGCTCATATCCCCTGTCGTCCTGGGGGACGGCCTGGGGGCGATCCGTCGCCGGTTGGGCATGCAGTCTGCGCCGAAAGAAGTCGAACATGGTCAGCTCCTCGAACGATGAACGAAATGATCAAACGGCGCAAATTCCATGCCGTTCGCAACGAACCGCGAGTCAAGCTGTCGCGCGCGTGCCTTAAATAGGCCGCAGCATTGCATCGGTGCGGCTCGTTGGCGCCGATTTGCCGGCGAAGCGGCGCTAGCCCCAAGAAAAGACGCCACGGGCGGGTTGGTCGTGGCCGGGGAAGCGGGGCAGTGCCCGGCCGAGTGCCTATATTGACTGCGTAAAGTTGCTCTGCTCACACCTTAGCAGTCATTCGTGGGCGCCAGAGGCAATACTCCACCCCTCGGCGCATGTCGGCACGGCTGGGCAGGCCCAAGCGAAAGCACTTCTGATTGATGGTGTGCTCAGTCCTGCGCGGCAGCATGTAGGGCGCCCATTCGATGACTGGGACCTAGTTGCCCAACGCGCATGAGAGCATCTAGCTGCACTGGTTCCCACGGGAGCCAGTGCTTGACCCCCATCCTTCTCCCCCTCTGTGCTGCAGCTAGCCAATCGGCCGTGCGCATCTTTTATGTTTGTTGCCCAAGTCGATTGCTCGGGCCTTCTCAAGCTTCAACGGAACAAGCGCTCCCACCAACTGCCGTAGTTGGGGTCGTAGGATGTCTTCCATCCCTTCGCGACATTTTCGATCGCCGCCTTCTGGCAGACGCCAGTGGCAATCAAGCGGTGCACTTCAGATTCGGCGGCATCGCTCTGGAGCACTCGAACCTTCAACGGCTCAACGTCATCCGGGCAAGGGTCCACATACTCAGGCGGTCCGACGAAACCATTGCCCCTGTCCGGTAGGCACCCACAGAACCAGGCGCGCGTCGCTACGTGGCCGCTGTTCATCTTTAACCCAGTAAGAGCCAATCCCAACCCCAACATCCCACAAAGGTGGGGTAATTCAGTGAGCGCTTTATTACTGCGATCGCACCGTGGATAGTCTTGCGGCCGAAGCGCGCGGCATGGGCTTTAGCCCTTAACGTTGCGCGGGTCATGGCCGAAGGAATTTCGCTCGCGGATCTTTCCGTCACGTCCGTGGATGAGCAGCTCGACTTTGTCTTTCTTAGCGCGCTCGGTGCCTGCGGCGATCGCTTCATCTTGGGTGGCAAACATTGTTCGCTTTCCGCTGCTCGGAGAATCTACAGCCCATCCTTCACCGGCAGGAATCACGTGGATGTCACTATTGGCCATGATGCGTCTCCTTGTCTAGGTATATGCACAGTCTTGCGCCGGCTTTCCGCGATTCGGTATCCGCCTCGGTCCTACAGAAGGTTAGGTGGGGAAGTCACGGCCCCAAAAAAATGCCGCGGCGCGCAGGGCGCCGCGGCGAACGATTTAGGGTCGCTGTTTCCAGCGAAGGCAATACTCTTCGATCCCGGGTAGGCCTGGAATCACCCTCGCGAGGTAAGTGCCCGTCTTACAGGGGGAACCCTAGTCGTTAGAGAGAGCAGGGGACGCAACAACGTCAGGATTGGGGGCATCCAGCGCGCAGTATCCATGATACGGTAATGTCGTTAAGGATCGCGGCTGCGCTTAATCCGAGCATGGGAGTCTTCGCATCAAGTTCTGCGTCCGCCGATGCCTCGACGCCGCCCAGCCAGTGCCGTACGTCCTGCGGAATATTGGTGAGAGGGGTGTCGGCGGAAACGAGCAACGCACGTGATCCGTTTCGAAGGATAGTAATGAACATGGCGACCTCAGCACAGGAAACGCTTTACTGCATGAGGCTCGTCGAGAGCCATAAAAAATATAAACCGAGGGATTTCCCGGTTCAAGTCATTGCATCACGTCGTGAAAGTCATAGGCCGCGCTGTGCTGACGGGTCGGGCGGCCACCCAACACTTTAGCCGGACGGGAGGCCAACCTACCCCATCGACGCCAAATGAACTGGCAGGGTTCGTACGCGGCGAGACAGCAAAATGGGAAAAGGTGATCAAAGCCGCCGGCATCGGGCCGAAATGACTTCATCGGGCATGCAAGAGTTTAAGGAAAAGATGGACCTGCCGTCAGCGCTCAAAGAGTTCAGCACTACGCTGGACGCAATGCGCGCCACGCCAAGCCGCCAGGGCCACGATGCGGAGTTTGGCATCGAACGTCCGGACACGGGAAGGGTTTACATGAAATGAAGCGAAATGGTATCGGCAACTTCACAGTAACATCGCCTGAGTTCAAGGATCAGGGTCCGCTTCAACTGGTGCATGAGTTCAATGGTTTTGACGGCGCGGGTCAGAACCGTTCGCCCGCGCTGCAATGGCAGGGCGCGCCGGAACACACCAAGGGCTTTGCGCTCACGCTGTACGACCCAGACTCGCCCAACGGTAGCGGATTCTGGCACCGGATCCTGTTCGACATCGATTTTTCCGTCACTGAACTCGCCGCGGGCTTAGGCTCCGCCGACGCCACCGAGTTGGGCGCCAGCGGCACACAGGCCGTCAACGACTACGGCGCCATCGGCTACGGCGGACCCTGCCCGCCCAAGGGCTTGCCCGCGCACCGCTACATTTTCACCGTGCACGCGCTGGCCGTGTCGAAGCTTGAGCTGCCCCCCAACCCGACCAACGCGTGGTGCGTTTTGTGATTAACCGGAGCACCCTTGCCACGGCCTCGCTGGTCGGTCTGTACAAACGCTAAGCGCGCCTTGCTGTGACTGTCCTGGGCCGCATACATATGTCACGGCAGTACATTTGTCACTCTCGAAGGCGGGGGGCAGTCGGCGGATAGCATCACTGAATTCGCGGAATGATTCCGATCCGCTCTGCCAGCATCCGCTCGTAGACGCCAAAGTGCAGATCCACCTCAGCCTGGCTGACCACCGTGACTTCGATGGTAATTTGATCGGGCTTCAGGCCAATCAAGGTCGCAAGTGCCACCTCAAGATGCGGTGCAACGTCTTTATCCTTTGGAAACGTCGTCCCGACACTGATGGTGTATGCGTTTGCGCGGTCCGCTACGACTTCCAGTAGACGAGCCGCGGCGCTCATATTGTGCTCGACGGCGATGCGTGCGAGTTCCGCCAAATTCCGCATCTTGTCAGTCGGAAATCCCCGCACGCACCGCAGGCGCACGCGATGCGGCCCTAACGTGATCCAGTCGGAATCGAACTCCATGACGACGCTCCTAGCTCTTCTTGGGATTAATCATTACTGGATATCTATCTTTCGAACCGACGACGGTGCTCCGCCGGTTTTAGGAAAGCGCAGCGTCAGGACGCCGCGTGCGAATCTTGCGTCCGCTTGATCCAGGTCAAGTCCCTCTGGTAACGGAATGCTCCGCATAAAAGCTCCGTATGCGCGCTCAAGCCGGTAGCATCCGTTCTCCTCGGTTTCGGCATCCTGCCTTTTCTCGCCCCTGAGGACCAGAGTGCCATCCTCGATAGTGGTCTGCACTTCGTCACGTTCCATGCCCGGCAATTCGGCTGTGACCCGTATCGCGTTTCCGTCGTCCACGACGTCGATGCGGGGCTGGAAGCGTGATGAACTGAAGTCGCCAAACCAGCGGTCTAGCCCGCCGAAGTGAGGGAGAGGCTCATGTAATAGTTCACCCATCGCACGCCAAGGATTAGCCGAAAAGAACCGGCTCGTGGGCCAGTCTGGCATCCGATGGCGGGAGCCTTCGTCCGTCGGTTCGTCGACGCTGCCCTTTTCATCCACGTTTCTACGAAGGAACTTAAAAGGGTTCCACTTGCCAAGTTCCGTTTTCATCTCGCACTCCTGCTTGCCATTGTAAAAACACGAGAGATCTTCGGCTCGGCCAAGGCCACTCAGGCCGGCGGCCGTGGCCCAAACTGTTACTCGTTACGTTACGTTGATCGTAATTCTCCGTGGGCGCGCTTCCTCACGGCGCGGGATGGTGAGCTTTAAAACACCGTCCTGCAACTCTGCGCCGATCTTCGTAGCATCCAGGTCTGGACTTAAGGAGAAGGAGCGCGCGAAATGGGGCTGGCGGATTTCGGCGTGTTGTACCCGCAAACCGGAAGGCATCGGCACGACGGCTTCTGCCTCAATGTGTAGGTTGGCGTCGTGTACGCTCACTTGCAGCGTTTCGCGACTCACGCCTGGGAGGTCAGCCCATAGGGTCACGCCGCTCGTGTCCTCCACGATGTCCACAGCAGGGAGGACGGTCTCAGCGCCCGCTGCCCTGTCCTGTTGACGTTGGGCCAGTGCGCTGTCGTTGCGTTCGGCAACTTGGGTTGTGTCGTTCATGGCAGTCTCCTTCGCACTATTGGACGGTGATGACATGCGGCTTCGATGCCTCTCGTTTGCCCACGCTCACGGAAAGGCAACCGCTGGCGTAACGCGCTTGCACCTTATCGGGATCGGCGCCCTCGGGGAGTTCAATGACCCTTCGGAACGCGCCTACGAATCGCTCCTGGGCGTAGCATCGTGACTCTGGAACGTCATCCGGCCACAAGGATTGCCGCTCGCCGCTGAGCGTCAGTAATCCTCTGTCGATAGAGACCTCAAGGTTCTCCTGCTTGACCCCGGGCGCAAACGCCACGATCTCGATGGAGCCGTCAGTTGCCCCGATGTTTATCGCAGGAAATGCGCCGGACCGCCCGGCACGAATGCTGGAGGGGAAGCCGCCAAACAAGCTCGTCATCTGCCTTTGCAGGCGATCCAGCTCATTGAAGAGGTCGGTTCCAAAGAATGCGTCAGTCATGGTCGTATCCTCCTGTCGGCGCAGCAAGGAGGGAGGGGGCATCACGCGCTCCCATTCACCTGCCCCACTGCTGGCAAACAAACAGAAACACGCAGCGCGACGTCGCGACTGCCTGAGCGAAAACAAAAATAGTAAACGACGATAACTTTTTCAAGATGAATATAAAGCACACCGAGGTCTCGCCAGCAATCGAGCATGGCCACGGCTATTCAATTGCAGGCGGATCGCGCTCGAAAATCGATCTCTTGTCCGAACCGGGTATGCGCGGCACTGAATTTGCTATGAGCATGTTGCTGCGCGACGGGTGGCACGCTTGCTGTTGTTTCCAGCGGTATCACGGGGCTCGCACCACGTGCAGTGCAAACTTTCCCTCGGAGATCATCATGGACAAGTCGAAAATGCCCGTTGAACAACGCGCAGCCATTGGCTTACTGATGGATGACCATCGCGCCGTAAAGAAGGCCAAAGGCGCGGCCGAAAAGCAATCGGTCGCTCAGGAAACCTGCCATTAATTGACGGTGCACGCGCAGAGCGAGCGAGCGCGACTATGCGGTTGAGAACGCCCGCACGGATGGCCACTTCGGTGGCCTGCGACCCGATTATGCGTGCCCACAGACTTTGTCCAGTCAGCGTCTTCAGGCGGTACATCAGAGTCTCGGCCAGTGAGCGCCGGTGATAGCCGCTCGCGGCTTTCCATTCGCGTCGACTACTCTTTTCGACATCGCCGCTTTCCGGCGTGCTCCAGACTCGGCTTTTCGGCTGGTGGCAGGACGGCATACGGGCATCGCCGGTCCATCTTCCTTCGACCTCTGGGCAGGCGAATAAGATGCATGCGGTAGCAGCATATGAAAGCCTGTTGCCCCTGTTTGATGCCTATCAGCTCGCCGATATTGGCGCGCCGGAACGGTACTGGTCGATCGATCTGGACAAGCGTGCGCCGGCCAGATCGGTGGTGAGGCGCCTCTCGACGGTCCCGTATTAGCGTTGCACCCGGGATTTGGAGGAGCTCAGAAGAACTCTTGGGCGGCCGCAGGTCACAGAGGTCAATCGCGAATTCACAAAGCCCCGAGCCTAATGCCAAGACCTCGCCATCGAGGGGGAGGACCCTCGCGAAACAGTCCGGTCGCGGCCTGCCTGCCGGACGCGGAATATCCGCCAGTTAACGCTACGCGACGCCTTCGGGCTCTCCGCCGCTATAGCGCTCGTGCTCGGCCGCCTGACTGAGGGCGCTCGGCAATAGCGCAGGATGCCTTGCATGAAGCGGGCGCTTATTTGGCCATTCCCCTCCCACCAACCGCTAACTTGCGCTTGGCCGCCCGGGTCATTGCGCCTACGCAGAAATGGGTACGCAGCGGGGTTGCCGCAACGAAAGGATGAGGATGTGAAGGGCATTTTAGTCAAGGAATAGTCCGGGAAACGCCCGTTAAGCGGTGCCCCGCACACCTCTCGCCCCTTACGCGATGTTCCGGCATGCTCACAGAGTCCATGCCGCGCAACAGTCTTTTCCAACGCAGGACTTTATCCGCGCAGCCGGCTGCGGTAAAACCACCATCCCGTACTCGCAAGAGACAACACCGTTTTCGCTCCGGTCTTGGACGCCACAACTCGCCCTCATTGGCTGCCAACTCTTTGCCGCACGCTGGCAGTGCTGCCCCTGCCGGTGCTGCACGCCACCGGCCGCGCGCTAGGCCGTCTCATCTACGCCTTACCCGGCCGATATCGGCAGCGCCTGCAGGAAAATGCCACGCAGGCCGGCTATCCGGATGCCAGCTTCGCGCGCCGCTCGGCCGGAGAAGCTGGCGCCATGATCCTCGAGACCTGTCGCATCTGGTTCCGTAATGACGACAGTATCTCGCGCGTGATCTGCGACGACTGGCACGTGGTCGACACCGCCCGCGCCGAGGGCAAGGGCATCCTGTTCCTGACCCCACACCTGGGCAGCTTCGAGATCACGGCACGCTACGCTGCCAAGCGGATGCCGCTCACCGTGATGTTCCGCACGCCCCACAAGGAATACCTGCGAGCGCTGATGGACAGCGCTCGCTCCACCTCTGATCTGACCGCCGTACCAGCCTCTTCGCAGGGCGTACGCGCCTTCATGCGAGCGCTGCGTCAAGGCGGAGCGGTAGGCTTGCTGCCCGACCAGGCACCGAGCATTGGCGAGGGCGTGTGGGTACCCTTCTTCGGCCGGCAGGCATTCACCATGACGCTGCCGGGCAAGCTGGCGGCGCAGGCTAAAGTGGCGGTGATCCTCGCGTCGGGCGAGCGCCTGCCACGCGGGCGCGGATGGCACCTGCACCTGGTGCGCCTGCCCGGCGAGATGCCGGATGAACCCGCAGCCCAGGCCGCCCTGCTCAACGGCGCGATGGAAACGCTGATTCGGCGGTTTCCCGAACAATACCTTTGGAGCTACAACCGCTACAAGGCGCCCCCAGGCGCACCGCCTCGGCCAGCCGAATAAGCGCGCTGCCACACCGTCCGCGTGTCCTGAGCCGGGCCTGGCTCGGCCTGCGGCGAAAGGAGTGCCGCAGGCCGAGCCGAAACATGACCGGATTCGGTCCCGACGACACATTCACCGCGCCGGTCACGTTGGCTGCGTCGAGTACGCTGCCGGTCTTGTCACCGCTTCGTAGCAGGCAGTCGCTCACTTACTGAACCCCCATCACCGGGGGATGCCGTTAGCTCGGAGGCCGTAGTCTCGCGCGAGACAGCAATAGACGAGGGAGGGTCAAGTGAAAGCGATACTCGGGCTGGCGCGTCTTCTCGCCATTGCCATCGTTGGCCTGTCGATGCTGAAGACAGGCGGTGCGGGCGGAAGCTCCTCGAGGAACTTTCGTTTCGCCCGCGCAGGACCCAATCTTGCATCAGGATGAGTCCTGCTCTACGAACGGCTGACGGCTGCCCTAGGCTAAGGGCTAAGCGCGGCGATGCTCAGGCTGATTGGCCCGAGAGATGAGATAACTTGGCGAGCATCCAGACTACGGCGACCACCATGTCGGCCGTGACGAGGATGGTCAATGGAAGGACAGCAGCGCGAGGCTCGGCGTCCCTGACGCTGAAGAACAGCGCTGCGAAGAGAATCACGACCAACGCAAATGCGGCGAGCACATGCCCTCACTACAAGCCCGCTGCTCAGCCATTCGGTACACTAGGCCATCAAGCATACAAAAAAGGCTGTCCTTCGACGAAGGACAGCCAAAGCTCCTGTTACGGAGCACCATTTCTAGCTGACTCGCATCTCATTTCACCAAAGCTATGGCGTTCACTTCCAGTTCCGCCCCATAGTGAAGTTGCTGACATGGCACGACGGTTCTGGCCGGCGCCGGGCCGGCGCCGAGAATGTGGGCATAGAGTTCATTCACGCGCGGCCAGTTGCCAATGTCGGCAATGAAGATCTGCACGCTGACCAGTTGCTGCAAGGAACTGCCGGATGCCAGCAACACGTTCTTCAGGTTCTCGAACACCTGCATGATCTGAGCATCCAGGCCCGACGGAATTTTCAGGTCGTCGCCCGGCAGAACCGGTAGCTGACCCGAGACGAACACGAAGCCGATCGCCTTTACGGCCTGCGAATAGTAGCCACGGGGCAGGGGTGCACGCGGGTCATTGACGTATTCCAGCATGATTCTCAACCTCCGTGATGGGCTTGCCATAGACGACTGAATTCCGTCGGGCGTTTCTCCGTGAAGGCATCCAGGCCTTCCTGCCATTCGGCCCGAGGCACGTCGGTAACCGAACCGATGACACGCTCCCAGTCATAGGCCGCATGCGCGTGCAGGTGACGCTTTGCTGCGCGCAGGGCCCCCGGAGGGGCATTGGTTACGATGCGTTTTGCAAGCTCGACCGCCTGCTCCACTGCCCTGCCACTGCCGGCTAGTTCATTGACGACCCCGCACTGCACGGCTTCGGCAGCAGGCAACCGCTTTCCGGTCAGCACGAGGTGCAGCGCCTGCCGCGTACCGACGATGGCGGGAAGCAGTGCCAGCCCGGTGTTAGGGATAACGCCCCGCGACACTTCTGGCAGCGCGAACCACGCACTCTCCTCCGCAACCACGAGATCGCAGGCGAGCGTCAGTTCGAAGCCTCCGCCAACTGCGGGGCCTTGCACGGCCGCGACGACAATGCGGTCTTCCTGCACGAGTTGCTGAAACAGCAGGGCCGGATCACTTTTCGGATCGGCACGCTCCATCCAGCCGTCGCGAAGATCGTCGATATTAGCGCCGGCACAGAAAGTCGGGCCATGCGCGGCAATGACAAGCGCACGCGCGCCGCCGGTCCGGCTCAGGTCAATGGCGTCCAGCATCTCGCTGACCATTCGGCGCGACAGCGCATTGCGACGCGACACGTCGTTCAACGTGATCAGCGCTATGCTGTCGCGGATTTCCAGTTCCAAGGTCTGAAAGACTTTCACATCGGCTCTCCAGTTGGTGATCTTGCTATGTCGCCGCACGTCACCGGCGCGGGCGGCGCCAGATGCTGGCGAAGGCGCTGAGGGAGGGGCGTCGGACGGCTCTGATTCGAATCCATCAGCACGCATGTTGCGCTGGCCCGCGCACACAGCTTTTCGCCTGCATACAGCGCTTGCGTCAGCTCGAAAGACGTATTGCCCGCGCTCACGGGCATGGTGCGTACTTCGATCTCCCCTGGGTAGAAGATCTCGGCGATGAAGTCGATCGCGAGATGCACAACGACGACATGCTTGTCGTGCATGCAGTTGCTCAACCCATCGTCCGTAAAGATGGCCATTCGCGCCTCTTCCAGCAGCGTCGCAACGGCCGCATTGTTGACATGCCGGAACTGGTCGGTATCTGCATTACGAAGCTTCAGGCGACTGGAAAACCGTCCAACCAGGGCCTCGACGTTGCTTGCTTTTTTCATCACTTCGCCATCCCCCTTTCGATAGTGAACTTATTTCGAAAACGTTTTCGAAATAAGTTAGCATGCAGGTCTGGAAAGCGCAAGCTGACGCTTGCGCGCAGAACGGTGACTTAACGCATCAACGTGCTCTCGGAGGCCCGTCAGATGAGCGCAGTATCAATTCCGGGGTCCAGACTTCCTGCAACGTCCGGGGATCTGCACCCTCCAGGCGGGCCAAGAGCATCTCGACCATGCGCCTGCCGACGCGGTGGGTTTCCGCCGAGAACGTGGTCAGCGCCGGTGTGATCAACCTGCCCACGGGATGGTCGTCACCGCCAATCACCCCTATGTCCTGGCCAGCCACCTTGCCGGCTTCCGCGATGGCTCGCATGGCGCCCACGGCCACCATGTCATGCCCGCAGACGAAAGCCGTAGGCGGATTTGGCAGCGCCAGGAGTTGACGCGCCGCTCGCAGGCCACCCTCTTCGGTCATGGCTTCTTCCACACACAGTGCCGGATCGGCTTCGATGCCCGCGGCGCGCAGCGCCTGCTCATAACCGAGCCGCTCATAGTGGCTGAACATCAAATATTCGGGCGAATGGATGAGCGCAATGCGTCGGTGACCCAAAGCGATAAAGCGCGCGCACCCGTCGCGGCCGACGACCGTATGGTCAATGTCCACAAACGGGAAGTCCTGCGAACTGTCGCTGCGTCCGTAGGCTACAAACGGAACGTCCCTCTCGAGCAGGTATTCAATGCGTTCGTCCCGGCGACGGGTACGGCCGAAGAGCAGCGCATCCACACGTTGCCTTTCGACCAGGCGCCTGAAGACATTGATCTCGGTCTCCACGGTTCGCCCCGAAGCGATGATGACCTGGAAGTTTGTGCCATCCAGCGCCTCGTCAATGCCGGCGAGCATGTTCAGGAAGAACGGATGCGCGAACTGGGTCTGCGGCGCAGAGATGACGAAGCCAATCGTGTCAGATGACTGCCGGCGCAAGCGCCGGCCGGCGGGATCGGGGCTGAATCCAAGCTCGGCCGCAGCCTTCAACACCCGCTCGCGCGTGTCGCGGCTCACATCCGCGCGCCCGTTGATGGCCTTGGAGACGGTGCTCACCGACAGTTTCAGATGAGCGGCAAATTCCTTGATGTCCAATTGCATTCCCTTGGGTGCTTTGCGCGACATTATCGCTCACCGATGCGCCCGCGCCTACCAGGTCCGAAACCGTTTTCACTCTGATTCTCCGCCTTTCTCTTGACTTGCTCTCGGCCAACCCCTACTCTTCCGAAAACGTTTTCGGTAAAAACCGGAAATTTCACACAAACTCAGCGAGGAGCAACTCATGCATTACTCTTCCCAAGACACTGAACTGTCGATGATCCGCGAGACAGCCCGCCGTTTCGTGCGCCAGCGGCTGGTGCCGCTCGAACAGCAGATCGAGGCCGACGACGACGTCGATGCCGCGCTGCTGGCACGCCTGCGCGCCGAAGTGGCCGAACTCGGCCTCTATGGATTCAACCTTCCCGAATCTGCCGGTGGACCGGGTCTTCCGGCGGCGGCCAAGGTGGCGATTCTGGAAGAACTGACCTATACCTCCGTGCCGTTGAGCGAGGTCTTCGGGCACCTTCCGCTGCAACTGACGCAAGTCGATGCCACGCAACGCGAGACGTTTTTACCCGACGTCCTCGCAGGCAGGAAGACCATCACCTATGCGTTGACCGAGCCAAATTCCGGCTCCGACCTTGGCGGGTTGAAGACCCGGGCCACCAAGGTGCCTGGCGGATGGCAAATCAACGGCAGCAAGCATTTCATCTCGCATGCAGAAACTGCCGACTACATCATCGTCCTCGCCGTTACGGACCCGACGGCGTCGCTCAAGGACCGCTTCGGTACTTTCATCGTGCGTCAGGGCAATCCGGGCGTGGTTGGTATGACTCGGTACAAGAAGATGGGATGGCGAGGCTACCACCTGAACGGCTTTACGCTCGAAGACTGCTTCGTGCCCGATGCCGACGTGCTTGGCGCGCCAAACACAGGCTTCCTCGGCATGATGAGTTCCATCAACCAGGACCGGCTGCTATCGGCCAGCCGCTCGCTGGGCCTGGCATCGCGCGCGCACGCCATGGCGTGCGAATACGCCAACGAACGGAAGGCATTCGGCAGCCCGCTCGGCCAGCACCAGGGCATACAGTTCATGATTGCCGACAACGATGTCGATATCGAAGCCGCACGCTTGTTGATCGGTCATGCGGCCGAGTTGGTCGATGCGGGCGATCCCACCGCGCGAATCGCCGCATCGCGCGCCAAGTTGTTTGCCAGCGAGATGGGCTGCCGCGTCAGTGACCGAGTGCTGCAGATCTTCGGGGGGATGGGCTATATGTGCGAGCTTCCGGTCGAGCGCTTCTATCGCGATGCGCGAGCGTTCCGCATTGGCGAGGGCACGTCCGAGATGCAGCGCCTGCAGATCGCGCGTGCCGCGCTGGCGCAGTGAGGGACGTCGACATGCCTCAGCATATCCTTGACGGCCACGCACCTCAGCTTCCGGCATTTCACCAGGGCGACAAGTCCGTCAGCCGACTTGAGTTCAAGGTCGCATCGCAACGTGCGGCCGGCTTTCTCCACGAGATGGGACTGCGCCGGGGCGACACCTTGGCGGTCTGGCTGCCCGATGGCGCCGTTTGGCTGCAATTGCTTTTCGGCGCCGCGCAACTGGGCGTGCTCGTGGTCCCAGTCAGCACGCGGCTGCGCACGGCTGAAGCTCTGCACGTCGTGAATACGGCACAGGCACGAATGCTGGTGGTGCCAACGCGGTTTCTCGATTTCGACTATATCGAGGCGGCGTCTGCCATCCAGCAGTCCGTCAGCTCCGTGAAGCATGTGGTCGACGTACCAAACAGCGACCAATTCATGTGGCAAGGTTTCACGCCTCTCGAAGCCGTCGACGGAGCCGGAGCCGACCCCTGGTGCACTTTCAGCACGTCAGGCACCACAGGAAAGCCAAAGCTCGCCATGCATACGCAATGCGGCATCGTGACCCATGCCTTCAACGTAGCGAAGGCGACGGATATGCGCCCCGGCGATGCCACGCTCTGCGCGCTGCCGCTGTATGGAGTCATGGGATTCACCGTTGCCCTGGCATCGCTTGCCGCCGGCGCTGCCTGCGTTTTCCTGCCGGTATTCAAGCCACAGGCTGCGGCCGATGCCATCGCTCGGCACCATGTCACGCACTTCTACGGTTCGGACGCCATGCTCAACATGGTCCTCGACGTGCCCGCCTGCAACCTGGGCCGATGGCGTCGTGGCGGCTTCGCCGAGTTCGCCGGCCTCGGGGGCAGCATTATCCGCAAGGCGTGGGATGGATGGCGCGTACCGCTCACGGCGCTCTATGGCATGTCGGAGTGTTTCGCCCTGGCTGCGATGCGCAACGCCGAAGCGGATGCCGAAGAAAGGCGCATGGCCGGCGGCTGCCCCGTTTCACCGGACATTGCGTTTCGCATTGCCGACCCGGCCACTGGCGAAGAGGTCGCCGAAGGCGAACAAGGCGAACTGCAACTGCGCGGCTACAACATCACGACTGGATACCTGAACAATCCAACGGCCACGGCCGCGGCATTCACCGCCGATGGCTGGCTGCGTACCGGCGATCTGGCGCGCGCCGACGGCAACGCGTTCCAGTACCTCTCGCGGCTCAAGGACACGCTGCGTCTGCGCGGCTACCTTGTCGACCCCGCCGAGATCGAGGAATTCCTGGTCACCCACCCTGCCGTGGCTGCCGCACAGGTGGTGGGAGTGCACCAGGAAGGCGAAGGCGACGTAGCCGTGGCCTTTATCCGCGCAGGTGACGGCCACGCCAGCGAAGCCGAGCTGCTCGACTTCTGCAAGCGCGGCATCGCCGGCTTCAAGATGCCACGGCGCATCGTCGCGCTGGAGAGCTTCCCGCATGTCGACGGCCCGAACGGCGTCAAGATCCTCAAGCACGTGCTACGCGATCTCGCCAAGGACCACCTTCAAACCCAACTATCCCAGCAGGACTCCAGGAGGAAGACACCATGAGACAGAAAGAAATCCGCTCCGACATCGCCTGGGCCACGCCGAAACGCGTGGTCATCCACGGCCTCGATCTCTGCGAGGACATCGTGGGAAAGCTCGATTTCGGGCAGATGGCGTTTCTCCAGATTTTCGGGCGCCTGCCCGAGAACAATGAATTGCGCATGTTCAACGCCATGATGGTGATTCTGGTTGAACACGGCATCACCCCGTCCTCCCTCGCCACCCGCATGACGTACTGCGGCGCGCCTGAGTCGGTTCAGGCCGCCGTCGCGGCAGGCCTGCTCGGGCTCGGCTCGGTGTTCGTGGGGTCACTCGACAATGCCGCCCGCCTGCTGCAGGAATCGCTGCTCGACGGCAACGACGAAGGCGTCAACATCGACGCACTGGCCGGCAACATCGTCGCCGGCTATCGTAGCCGCAAGGAAATCATTCCTGGCATCGGCCATCCGTTCCACAAACCGATCGACCCCCGTACACCGGCGCTTTTCAAGGTAGCCAGGGAGACCGGATTCGACGGCCCTTACATCCGCCTGATGCAGGCACTGGGCAGCGAAGCCGAACGGCAGGCCAACCGTGCCCTCCCCGTCAACGTCACCGGCGCCATGGCTGCCGTGGCATCCGAGATGGGAATCTCATGGAAGATCTGCCGCGGGTTGGCGGTAGCAGCCCGCTCGGTGGGCCTGGTCGGTCATATCCTGGAGGAGATGCGCCAGCCAATGGCTGAAACGCTATACCTGCGGATCGAGCACGAAGCCGGTGAGCACCTGCGGCCGACGGGCGAAAACTGAACGCCAGGACCCGCTTCCCTCTCCCCGGGCCGGAGGTATCCTCATGCACAAGGACCCTCACCCACACACAGGAGACGTGCTGTCTACCAGCGAACTGCTGCATCGGATACGCGCCTGCGTGAAGGATGTCACCACACAGGCGCGTCGCGAAGACAATCTAGAGCAGGCGGTCCAGCAGCGTCTCGACCGCCTGCTCCGCAATGCAATCGCCTCGCAATCGTTGTCCGAGATCGCCGTCGCACTGGGAAGCGCGGCGGAACTGCGCATATTTCCCGAAGCCTCGGTGCTGGAAGGATGTACCGAGGCGTTGCGCACATCGCGCGTCTCGGTGCTGCGGGCCCTGGTATGGACCGTCCGCCATCGTCATACCCGACATATGGCGCAGTTAAGACGCGCACGCTGAGCGCTGCCACTGAGGCGGCCAGCCCGCCCATTTGCCTCGCCTCGATACAAAAAGGCTCACCGTCGTAAAACGGTGAGCCTTCGCACTTCTACCTGCCGGATTGCGCTCAGTAGGGTCGATAGAGTTCGAGACGCTTGCCGCCGTGCATATAGTCCGCCCGATATCCTGCGCGCAGCACTGGGTCGGCAAGAAACGTATCGAACATGCCATCGCGTAGGTATTGCCGCCGGATATGGACACCCACGACCTGGCCGAAAACGACCCAGTGGTCGGTGGATACGCCGTTCAGGTCCTTGAGCTCCGTCACGCTCAGCAACCGGCATTCCATCACGGCAGGCGACGCCGCCACGTGAGGCACCGGGATCGCGCGCCCCGGCGCCGACGCGATGTCCGCCAACCGGAACTCGTCCACGCCATGCGCCACCGGTTCAGACGTAGCATTCATCTGCTCGGCCAGTTCCCGGCTGACGAAATTCCAGGCGAATTCGCGCGTGGCCTCGATGTTTCGCACGCTGTCCTTGTAGCCTTCGCTTGAAAACGCGATGACATACGGATTGGAACACACGGCCGAGCAAAAGCTGTAGGGCGCGAGATTGGGATTCCCCGCGCCGTCGAGGCTCGATATCCAGCCGATGATGCGTGGCGCGACAATGGCCTTGAACGGATCGTGCGGCAGGCCGTGGCCGGCCTCGGGGCGAAAGAAGTAGACGTCGTCTTCCATGGGTATGTCTGTGTTGCAAGTGTCGAAACGGCGCCTGCCTCCAGGTTCTGGAGACGTGCGCCGCAGTGAATACGTATCGGTCGTTTGGCCCTGCCCTCTATTCGAGTTGCGCACCCGAAGCCTTCACCTTTTCAGCAGCGACCGCGCGGTCCTTGATCATCGCCTTGGCAAAATCCTGGGGCGAGTCGAGCACCGGGTCCAGCGCGTATTTTTCCAGATTCTCGGTCCGGAACTGATCGGTCATGACCACTTTCTTCACGTCCGCATAGATCTTCTGCCGCAGTGACTCGGGCGTGTTGCCAGGCGCCAGCAGGCTGAACGGGAAGCTCGCATCGAACTTCGGGAAGCCAGCCTCGGCGAACGTCGGCACGTTGGGCAGGATGGAGGCACGGTGTTTTCCGCTGATGGCGAGTGCCTTGACCTTGCCGCTCTGGGCAAAGGGCCCCACCACCGATCCTGCGCCGATGGTCACTTGGATCGTGCCGGCCATCACATCCTGCAGCGCCGGGGCCAGCCCCTTGTACGGGACATGAACCATCTCGATGCCGTTTTCCTTTGCGAACCAGGCCAGAGACAAATGGGTGACATTGCCGATGCCGGCAGAGCCGTAGCTGATCTGCCCCGGATGGGCCTTTGCATAGGCTACGAAACCGCGCAAGTCTGTCACGGGTAGCGAGTTCGAGACGGCCACCGCCATGTTAGCCATGGCCACGCGCGTGATTGGCGCCAGCTCCTTGACGGGGTCGTAAGGCAGCTTCGTGAACACGTAGGGATTCAGCGTCGCCGCCGCATCGGTAGCCAATAACAGTGTGTAGCCGTCGCCCGCGGCCTTGGCCACTGCCGCCGCGCCAATCACTTCGTTGCCACCAGGCCGATTGTCGACGACCACCGGCTGCCCCCAAAGCGTGGATAGTTGCACGGACAAGGCGCGGGCCAAGTTATCCACGGGGCCGCCTGCCGCATACGGCACAACCAGGCGCACCGGTTTGGTCGGCCACACCGTCTGCGCGCCGGCACTTCCGGTCAGGCACATTGCAACCGCACATACCAGATTCATACGTCTCATCATCTTCCCCTTCTCTCTGTTCGAAAACGTTTTCGGTTAATTGATGCTACAGTAGGTCGTTAGATGGAGAACGTCAACACAAAGCCTCCACCGATCAGGGAAAGTACGGACTCCCGTTTACGATAACGTTTTCGGTACAGTTCCGACTTCGATGCCTGATCAAGGAGACTGCCATGCCATCCCCCATTCGATTGTTTGCCTGCGGGCTGATATTGGCGGCGACAGCCGCCCCACACATGGTGCGCGCCGATCAGGCTCCCCCCACGCGTGTGACGGTGGCTTCTGTCGTGTCGGCCGCATGGCTGCCATTGTGGATCGCCAAGGACAAGGGCCTGTTCGAGGCACATGGACTCGATGTCGAGATTACGACTGTTCAGAACGTTTCGACAGTGCTGGGCGCGCTCGGCCGCCAGTTCGACGTATCGGGTTGCACGCCCATCGACATCATCAAGGCGCGGCTGCGCAAGCTCGACGTCGTGGGCATCGCGGGCAACACACAGGAACTGTCGCAAAACCCGCAAATGCGCCTGGTCGCCAATGCCAACGGCCCTGTGCGCAGCATTGCGGATCTGAAGGGCCAGGTCGTGGCCACGCCTTCGCTCAACGGTGTGATCCACGTCGCCACCTTGAACGCGTTGCGCCAGCACGGCATCGATCCCAAGGACGTCGCGTTCCAGGAGATGGCCTTCGCCAACATGGGCGACCAACTGGCTGCAGGTCGCGTTGCTGCCGCAGAGATCGTCGAGCCCTTCGCGTCCGCGCCGATGAAGGCCCCCGTCAAAAGCCTGGGCAATCCCATGCTGTCGGTCGGCGATCCCGTGATTCTTACCTGCTGGATGGCGGACGGCCCGTGGGCGAGGAAGCACCGCGACGCCGTCGGCGCGTGGCGTGCCGCGCTCGATGACGCGATTGCGTACATCGGCAAGGAAGACAACGCCGCCCGCGCCGTGTTGATGAAATGGACACGGCTGCCCGAGGCGGTCGCCGGCAAGGTTCGCCTGCCCGCCTACACGACGCGAATCAGCGACAGCGACATCGACACCTGGACGAAGGCCTCCGCCTCCGTAGGCGCAATCCGCCAGACCCCTAGTGCCACCGGTTCCACCCTTTCCAACACCCAGCCATGAACACATCCGTATTTCACTGCGCAGCCGCGGAAATCCGGCTCGCCGCCGCCAATGGTGACAAGGTAGTACTGCAGGGCATCGACCTGGAGATCGGCCGGCAGGAGTTCCTATGCATGGTGGGCGGGTCCGGCACGGGCAAGACCACGCTGTTGCGCGCGCTGGGCGGCTTTTGCGCGCCCACCGAAGGCGCCATCCTTTACGAAGGCAAGCCGTTCGCGGGCCCGCCGGCAGGCGTCGTCACCGTTTTCCAGGACTATGGCAATGCGCTGTTGCCGTGGCGCACCGTGCGGGGCAACGTTGCGCTTGGCATCGAGGCCACACTGTCCGGCGCGGAGCGCGAGACACGCATCGACACCGCGCTCAAGCTTGTCGGCCTCAAACACGTGGAGCACGAGTACCCCGCGAAGCTCTCTGGCGGCATGCAGCAACGCTTGCAGATCGCCCGCGCGCTGGCGCTGGAGCCCAAAGTCCTCCTGATGGACGAGCCCTTTGGCGCGCTCGATGCCATGACCAAGTCAAAGTTGCAGGACGAATTGCGCAACATACAGGCCAGCACGGGCGCCACCATCGTCTTCATCACCCACGACGTGGACGAAGCCATCTACCTGGCCGACCGCGTGGTGCTGCTTGCCGGCTCGCCCGGACGGATCGCCTCCGAGATCCGTCCCGACCTTCCCGCCACGCGCGACCAGATCGCCACCAAGGAAATGCCCGCTTACCTGCATGCACGGCACACCTTGCTGGAACGCCTGCACGGAGCTGCCCGATGACAACTTTGCTGTCCCGATCGCTTGCATGGCTATTGCCGCTTGCGCTGGTTGCAACCTGGCAATGGGCCGCCGTGGCGCACCCGGGGGTGGACCTCCTGCCGACCCCCGGGCAGATCGCGCGCGGCCTGCTCGATGCCGTCGCCGACGGCCGGCTGCCAGCCGATGCCGCCCACACCTTTGCGGCCGCGCTGGCAAGCTGGGCCGTGTGCCTGCTGGTCGGCATACCGCTTGGCGTCGCACTCGGCTACAGCCCTGCGCTGCGCACCGTGCTGTCGCTGTCGATTGAACTGCTCAGGCCCCTGCCGGCCATCGCGCTCATTCCGCTAGCCGTGCTGGTTTTCGGGTTTTCGTGGAAGACAGAAATCACGGTAACGGTGTTCGCCAGCATCTGGCCGCTGATCCTGAACAGTCGTGCCGGCATCGAACGCCTGCACCCGCGGATCTTCGAGGTAACGGCCACCCTGCATCTCCGCCGATGGCACGCATGGCGTTGCGTGGTCACGCCGGCGGCGTTCCGGCACATCGTCGTCGGCGCCAGGCTCAGCTTCAGCCTGTGCCTCGTTGTCAGTGTCGTGGCGGAAATGGTAGGCAACCCGGCTGGCCTCGGATGGGGGCTGGTCAGCGCGCAGGAAGCCATGCGCGCCAGCGAGACCTTCGCCTATCTGGTGGCAATCGGCCTGCTTGGCGTGAGCGTCAACCAGGCCCTCGACCTGGCTATCCGGCGCCTGGTGCCGGGCCTGGCCCAAATACCCTGAAGGAGCCATCCCATGAACAAGTTGTATCAAACGTTGGCGGGTCTTGCCGTGCCGGCGGTGCTATTGTGTGCGTGGGCAGCGCTCGGCGATCCGGATTCACTGGTCGCGCCGCCGCCACAAGCCTGGCTGGCACAGGGTGCCGCGATGATGGCGACGGGCGAATTGCCATCCGTCGTGCTGGCCACGCTGACGACCGTGCTGCTCTCGGTGCTGGTGGCCGGTGTGACCGGCACCGCCATCGGCGCGACACTCGGCGTTCGGCGAGCCGCCTCGGACACCGTGGCACCCACACTTGAATTCCTGCGATCGATCCCGCCCCCGACCATCGTGCCCGTCGCGATGCTGCTGGTGGGCAGCAGCGCAGGCATGGCCGTATCGGTCGTGGCACTCGCGACCCTCTGGCCGGTACTGCTCAATGTCCAGCAAGCGACGCGGACCATGCATCCCACACTCGTCAACACCGGCCGTACCCTGCGGCTTTCACGCTGGAGCCGGCTGAGAAACATCTACGCGCCATCCCTCATGCCGGCCATGATTGCCGGACTGCGCGTTGCGGTGCCGTTGGCGATCATCGTCACCATGCTCGTGGAGATGCTGGCCACGCAACCGGGCATCGGGCGCACGCTGCTGTCCGCCCAACGCGACTTCGACGCTCCAGCCGTGTTCGCGTTGCTGTGTGTCGTTGCCGTGCTTGGCGTCGTGTTGAACGTGCTGCTCGCATGGATCGAACGCAGCGTTCTCAAACCCATTCCAGGCGGGCCGCGCTGAGCGGACCCTTCCACCTCAACCATGCTTTCTGCGGAACCCGAGCCATGTCCATCGACTTCCAAGTCATCGACAACACCATCGCCCATATCGCCATCAACCGTCCCGATCGCCACAACGCGCTGGATGTCGCACACGACCAGGCGTTAGCCAGCGCCTGGCAACGCTATAACGAAGATCCCCAGCTACGGGTAGCCATTCTGTCCGGCATGGGAGGACGCGCCTTCTGCACCGGCGCGGATATCGGCGACTACCTGCCGTACCGGCGCGAGATCGCAGCCAGCGAGACGCCCACATCGGTCATCAGTTTCGGTGGAATGACCGGAGCCCACGACATTGTCAAGCCGACGATTGCCGCCATCGACGGATATTGTGTGGCCGGAGGCCTTGAACTGGCGCTGGCCTGCGATATCCGCATCGCGACGCCAAACGTCCGCTTCGGGTTGCCCGAGGTACGCCTGGGCATCCTGCCCGGTGGCGGCGGCACCCAACGGCTGACCAAGGTTGCCGGGCTGGGCGTGGCCATGCGGATGATCCTGACTGGCGACACCTTTGACGCGAACTTCGCCCTGAATCACGGGCTGGTCACGGAACTCGTGCCAGCCGATTCACTGGAACTGGCGGCGCTGGCAATTGCGCGCCAGATCGCCGCCAATGGCCCGCTTGCTGTCGTCGCGACGCGCCGCGCAGTACTCGCCGGCTACGACACAGGGCTGGAAGACTCGCTGCATGAAGAAGCCGCGCTTCAGCGGCAACTGCTGCTGACGCGCGACTCGCACGAGGGCATCGCGGCCTTTTCCGAGCGCCGCGAGGCCATCTATACCGGTAGCTGAAGAGGCGGAATCAGGGGCTCAGCGGGAATCTGTTGGCCCCCTCGACCGGCGCAACCCACGACACCGACCGCGCCGTGTAGATCTCGGTTTGCGGCGGCTGCACACCGTCCAGGCTATCGAGCGTGCCCGCCTTCACCAGCACCACACCTGGCATCATCGACACCTTCGTAAAGACGGCCGATCCGCAGTTGCCGCAGAAATGCCGATAGGAAGGCTGCCCGCTATCGCCAAAGTCCTCAAAGAACTTCGTCTCGCCCTGCTGCGTGTAGTCAGCGTCGGCCACGAAGAGGTTGATGGAAAACAGGCTGCCGCTCTGCTTCTGGCAATGCCTGCAATGACAGATCGCCGCAGCCAGCGGCTCGCCCTTCAGCACATATCGGACTGCCCCGCACAGGCAGCCACCTTTTCTTTCCTGCATGATATTTTTCCTGCTTGATGTTTAGCGATCCTGTCTCAGGACGATCTTGAAGCGGGCCTTCCCGCTCTTCATACGGTCATACGCTTCTGCCGCCCGCGCTCGTTACCTGTGCCGCATGCATGGTGTGCATGGTCGACCTCCTCAGGCGACGCGAATCAGCTTGCGATTGAGGAATTCGCCGATACCCAGTTCGGCCAGCTCACGCCCGAAGCCGGAGTTCTTGACACCGCCGAACGGCAGCGCCGGTGAGTCGGCAAAGCACGAGTTGATATAGACCATGCCGGCTTCGATCCGCCCGGCGACTTCCTTGGCATGATTGGTATCGACATCAAAGACGAACGCGCCGAGACCGTAGTTGCTGTCGTTCGCGAGCTGAATGGCTTCTTCCTCGCTATCCACGACATAGAAGGACAGCACCGGGCCGAAAGCTTCCTGGTAATAGAGCGGGTTATCCTTTGTGATGCCGGTGATGATCGTGGGCTCGAGATAAAACCCGGGACGGTCGACGGGGTTACCGCCGTGAACGATCTGCGCGCCTGCCGTCCGGGCATCGCTGATCTGCTTGAGCAGCCCCTCCAGCGCGCGCTCGCTCGAAAGCGGGCCAAGCAGGGTTGACTCATCCGTGGGGTCGCCCACCTTGATCGCGGCAAAACGCTCCTTCAGCGCGGCGAGCACCTTCGCGCCACGATCCTTGCCCACCACGATCACGCGCTTGATATTGACGCAGCCTTGCCCGGAATTGAACGTGCGGCCCATCACCGTCTGCTCGATGGCGTGTTCGAGCGACGCGCCTTCCAGGATCAGCGCCGGATCGCTGCCGCCAAGTTCGAGAATGGCTTTCTTGAGATTGCGGCCGGCGCGCTCGCCAACCGACATCCCGGCCCGCTCGCTGCCGGTCAGCGCAACGCCGCGCACGCGAAAATCGTCGATCAGCTTGCCAATCTGGTCGATGCTGCAGAACAGGTTGGTGTAGACGCCCTTGGGCGCGCCAGCTTCCTCGAACAGCCGCGCGAACGCCAGCGCGCATTGCGGCACGCTCTCGGCATGCTTCATCAGCACCACGTTGCCGGCAATCAACTGCGGCGCGGCCACGCGGGCCAGTTGGTAGTAGGGGAAATTCCACGGCTCGATGGCAAGGAGGACGCCAATCGGCTCGGACACCAGGGTAGCGCCGGGCTCGTCAGGCAGCGCCCGCGGGGCAAGGAATTCTTCGGCGTTCCTCGCGTAGTAGTCGAGGATATCGGCGACGAGATCCACTTCCATGTGGCCGAAGCGGGTCACCTTGCCCATTTCCTCGGTAGCGTAGCCGACGTACTCGTCTCGCTTCTCTCGCAGGATCTGCGCGGCACGCGCCACAATCCCTGCCCGCTCGGCTACCGACCGGAGCCTCCAGTCCTCGCGATAGCGCTTGTCCGCCGTATCCAGCGCCGCAAAGACCTCGGCGTCCGACTGCAACGGAAATTCCTTAACAAACTCGCCCGTTGCCGGGTTGATGGTACGAAAGCTCATGTTATGGCTCCTGTAGTGGTGAAAAATCGCTTTCCAAAAGATATTCGAAAACGATTTCGTTCGAAAATAGTACCACGAGGAGGAAAATTCAATACATAACGCGAAATGTTCCGAAAACGTTTCTTATCAAGTGCCCGCAGGGCGCACCGACTGTCTGAATCGCAGCCCGCTGGCGGCGGTGTGACCATCCGTCTGATTTGGGGCGGCGTTCAGTCGCTCAACGACGTGGGTGCCAATGGCCGGATCGGGTCGACTCCAGCCCAGCCGATGGGGGCAGGCGCGGAGGATCTCCTGATCGCAGGAAGATGAGACGAATTACTCCAACCGAATGTTGGAAGTGGTGATCACTGCTTTCCAGCGAGCTGTTTCGGAAGCGATTGTTTTGCCGAAATCGTCGCTACTTCCGGCGACCACCTCGTACCCCAAATCATCCAGATGCTTCTTGACCGCTGCTGGACCTGCAGGCGTTCATTGGCAAAGCGATCGATGGTGCGCCGGATCACTGGCGACCTTGATATCGAAAATGAGCTAACCAGCTGATATGGTCTCCAACACTGTCCCTCGACAAATCGGGAGCGCAGATGACAGCGCAAGCAAGGGTTAGCAACGCCACGTGCGTGTCGATGCGGCGCTCAAAGCGGGGAACGGGAAGGCGATCGATTTTCCCTCAGCACGGCCTTCCCGTTGAATACCGCTGCATTTGCTAAGAGACTTTACTTAGTGCAGACGTATCTTGAGTTTCGATTGATACGAACGCGTCCTCTCCCGAGAGTACCTTGCGCGCCTTAGCAAGGTCCAGGTGTCCCTCCCACGCCGCGATGGCCACCGCCCCAACGCAGTTGCCGATCAAGTTGAGCGCGACGCGAAAGAATCCCATTAGCTTATCGACGGACAAAATCAGCGCGACACCCAGCACGGGAATAGCGGGGATCGGATCAACGGCCAACGCTCCACGGCGTCTGGCGAGATACCGTCCCTCAGAATTATCGCTACTTCCCCTTGTGGTATTCCTTGTCCGTGTACATGGCGCTGCTCGCTATTTGTCAGAAATGCGGTATAGACGTTGGCGCGTGATTCCCAACTCAGCCGCTGCCTTGCTCTTGTTCCCATCGTGCCGACCTAAGGCCGCCATGACCTCATCCTTCGAAACTTGTGGCTTATCGACCGCTGCCATGGCTGCGAACGTTGAAAGATAGGCGCCACTTTTAGACGGCTTGCTATGGCCGGCGGCGAGTACGATCGCCTGAATTGCCTGTCTATGGGCCTCCAGTTCAGGTGCCTCGCCGCCCTTGATAGGCGCCGGGATGCCGGTCAACTCCTCATACATTTGGTGGATCCACCCATGACGCAAGCCATGACTGGTCACGCCCAAACCCTTCTTGTACACGCCATGCTTGCGCAGCACGGCGTTGTAATGGCTTCTCCATCGTTTGATGTTGTACGACGATGGCGTTGTCGAACCGCTCAACGGATCTACAAGCCTTGCGGCCCTCTCAAGTACCAGAAGTTGAAGCCGAATGGGAACCTCTCGCTTGCGCCCCCCTTTCGTACCGTCGACCACCCTTAGCGTGTCCAGATTCTTCAGTGCAGTAGCAATCTTGAGCGACCAGCTTTCCTCAACACGTAGTCCGAATGCGGACTGCAGCTTCAGCTGGATAGCGACTCGTGGGTCGTCCTTCTCAATGTCGGCGATCACCGCCTTAGCGTCCACGCCGTTCCCTTCCCATGACTTGTCCTTCGTCGTCACATAGGAACGGACGAGCCCATGCGCTTCCCTGTCCTTGTAGTCTCCCAGGGAGCGAATCAGATCGTGCTTTCCAAGCCATTGGCAGAAGGCCTTGAGGTGACTGAGCTTGTTCTCGATCGTCCCCCCAGTCTGCCCTTGTTCCACCCACCGATCTACCAATGCCTGAACGTGCTTGTGCCGCAGCGAGTATGGGCTCTCAAGCATGAAGCCTCGCTCACGCAACTCCACAAACGAGCGGCACACTGTGTACATTCGCCTTTCCTGCGTCTTCAGCGACGCGCTCTTCAGACTCACTCTCGTCTGACTGAGGATCTTCCTCAGATTGTCGGTCAACACCACCTCTAACTCCGACGTCATTCGCGTCGGCAGATCGTACTTTGCTAACAGTCCGCGTACGTTGAATACCGCCATCTGGCGCATCGTTCCCTCCTATCTCCCGAATCTGGCGTTCCACATTCCCGTAGTGTTCCCCGTAACACTGCGCGTCGTATCTACGCCCTACTTTGCCGTTTATCCACCGGTCGTGGCCCTGCCCTTCCAGGTCCTTTAGCGATTCCAATGGCTGATCAGCCCTCACGTCGAAGAAGCGTGCATGACTGTCCCGACTGAACCTATCGCGCTTGGCGCAATAGACTCGTCGGGCTACCCGGTTGCTGGAGGAACCGCTCTCCAACATGAACGCAGTCAGGTGCAAGCACCGCACTACGCCGCCCGTGTAACTCTTGTTGCGCTGTTCTTGGTGACGGCCGCGCACGCCGTTCGAATGTAGTTGGAGCGTCAGGTTGATGGAGTTCAACCTACGTCCTGCCCGTCAGGTGGCGACATCTGAACCGCCGTGTATCGGGTTCACCGTTCGCAAACCCCGCTTTCGCCGCTGGGCTAGTGGAAGAGATCAAGGCTTTGCATGTGTCCGAGTGTCCGGTTTGCACATGTCCTCATTTCAGCCAATTTCCCAAAACCGCCCGCAAAGCCAATTGGTATCGCGGTGTCCGGGGTCCTCAGTGTGGGCCAGTATCTACTTGAGCCGATTGAAAAAAATGCCGCGATATTGTGCGGCTTGGACAGAGGCGACCCTAAGCCCGTATTCAGAACGGAATCAGGGTGCAGATTTGCCGCGCTAAGGCGGCGATGTCGATGCGTCGGGGACGCGGTAAGAGCCCACAGGATAGCCGATCGCGGTCTCGATGAACAACAGAAACACGCTCAAATTTGCAAGGTTTCGAAGACTTGACTTGCGATTTGCGTCGGTAGAGTTGGATGCGTAGGGAGGCAGTTCGAGGACCGTTCGGAGACTATCTGTCACTTGCTCACCGAAAGTCACCACGCGAAGCGCCAGTCCTCTGTCAGATGCAGGACGAATGTCCCCCGAACTGACAGATTCAGGCACTTCTCAGCGACAGTCCGACCCTTCTAACAACCATCGCAACAACATCGGGAGCAAACCGTGCAACAGCAAATCGGCAAATCGAAATTGGTCAAGGCAGCGACTCTTGCGGTCGACGTCGGATACGGGAACACGAAATCGGCGTTCGCCGTCGGGTCTGAGATCCGGACCGCGATGTTTCCGTCTCTCGCGCCGCAAGCGGCCACGACGAGCCTGACACCCGCGAGTGGTCCGTTCCAGGCACGGCAGGTGATCAATGTCGTGGTCGACGGTGCGCGTTACGAGGTCGGCCCAGGCGTCTCCATCAGTGGTGCTTACACCACCGGCCGCGCGCTCTCGGAGGACTACGTCACGACGCCCAACTATGCGGCGCTGCTGGCAGGAGCCCTCTTCTACTCGGGCGCGACCGAGATCGATCGCCTGGTGCTCGGTCTGCCCGTGCACAACACGCAGAAGTATGCGGGCTACTTGCGTGAGCGATTCGTCGGCCGGCACGACTTCGGCTGGGGCGCCATCGAAGTAAAATCGGTGCTACCCCTGCCTCAGCCGCTCGGCACCCTGCTCACATACATGCAGCAGTGCGGCAAGCAGTACGATCCCCACAATTCGTACCTTGTTATCGACGTCGGTTACTTTACTACCGACTGGATCGTCGCCAAGGGATACACGATGGATGACACGCGTAGCGGCGGCGTCCCGGGCGGAGCCGCCCGCGTCTATCAACAGATCGCCAGCCTCATCTCCTCGCAATCCGGCCAGCCGTTCGACGCCATTGAGCGCGTAGACGAGTCGCTGCGCAGCACCGGCTCTCTTTTGTTCTATCGGACAGAGATCGACCTGAGGAACCAGTACCTGCCTGAAGCCATGGCTGTCACGCAGCCGTCGATCAAGGAGTTGCAGTCGCGCGTGGGGCGTACCGATGACATCCGCGCGATCATTCTCACCGGCGGGGGTGCCGCGCTCTACGCGCCCACGATCCGTGCCGCCTTCCCGTTGAACGACATTCACATCATGGATTCGCCCTGTTTCGCAAACGTCCGTGGCTTCTACACGATCGGCGCCGCCCGCAACGCCACTAAGGCCGCTGCCTGATCGGGGTCGCCATGGAAAAGCTGGAGATCAAGCTCACGTTGACGCCGGATTCCACGCCGGAATTGCTGCGCTACCTGCGCGGTATTCCCGGCGCGCGGGATCGGGCATTTATCCTTAAGCGGCTTGCGACGGTCGGCTTGGCCACCGTCAACGGAGGCGCCGCAGGCATTGACGCGGTATTGCTGGCGTCGCAGCCGTCGCCAAGTGCCCCGGCCGCGGATCCCCTTTCGCCGCCGCGGCAGCCAGAGCTTGCGCCGGTCGCAAGGGCTCCATTTCCCGCTGCGCCGTCCGTCGCTGTGCCGTTCGCACCGCCGGCGAACACGGCGGCGCCGGCGGTCGCGCAGGTGCCACCTTCCACCGACCAGGAATTGACTCCAGCACCTGCGGTGGAAGTTGGAGCCGGCTTTGAGTTTTTGGATCTGGAGGCACTGAACGCGGCAACGGCGCAGTTTTCGTAGCGCGACAACGACTTGACTCGCTACTGTTCTTGGCAAACTGACTTATCACCACCTGAGGAGCCACCATGTTCGATTACTTGTCCACCAGCGAAGACGTGAGCCGCTTCGTTTATTTCGTCGCAATCGGATTCTGCGTGCTGCAGGCGGCCATCGAAGTCTACAGAGCCCATCGCACACCGCGCTGACACCGGTCGCCCAAAAGCAAAAAGCCCAGCTTGAGAGCTGGGCTTTTTGTTTAATGGATTGGCGCGCTCAGTGTAGCGTGCCATGTGCAAGGCAGAAGTCCGCCGCCGAATCGAACGAGAGATTCCCTTCGAGCAACGTCAGATCGCCCGAAGTCTCCTTTCGGTAGACATGGAAGAACTGCGCCTCCGACTGGATCGCGTGAATATCTCGCGTCGGCGTGCTCCGCATAGCTTGGATGTGCAGCTTGTTGACGATTGCGGTGAATCCCCTTTGCGGCATTTGCATTCTCCTGAGAGCCTGCCACATGGGAGTTCCGCCCAGTGGGACGGACCCACAGGGCAGAAGTTAAAGATATCGCCGCCTCGAAAGGCAGCGCAAAGTTAGGCGGTTACCGCCTGGTTAGACATCTGGCGCAGTTGGTGGACAGTGCGCCATTCATCGCAGAAATCAGTCCCTCGGACCTTGGGCCGGTGAAGCACCACCTTGAAACCGGCCTGACGGAGGCGCTTCTGAAGCGCCAGCGCATCGGATACACCGGGCGACTTGCCCGTCTTCCTGTCAGCCGCATCGAAGTCCGCAAAGATGTGGACCGTCTCGATACCGAGCCCATCGGGCACAACGAACTGACTGAGCAGCACACGGTTCAGGCAGTACCACGTGGGCACGCCAAACTGCATGTAAGCGGCATAGGCTGTTTCCAGCCCCTCGGCAATGCCCAACTCGCCATTGCGCGGTGCCATCAGGCGCACTGCGCCGCCTGCCGGCGGAAGCGCCGAGACATCGTTGCGCTTGGCCGGAAGAATCTCTCCGTCACACGTCACGATAGTGGCCTTCTCCGGCTTGCCGGGCTCCAGTGAGGTTCGGTGCACGGTCGCCATGCGCCCGTCAGGCAGCGTGAACTGCGCAACGATCGTTGGAAACCGTCCTATCAACTGCTTCTCATGCCAGTACTCCTGAACTGCCAGCCTTAAAACCCGGGGCTTTGGAGCTCGCAGGCCCGGAATTCTCGCAGCGAGGTAGCGCATAGCATGGTCGCCAGCGGACAAGCATGACGCGCTTGCCCACTGTTTCTCAATCCTGCGCAGCTTGGCCGCCGAGTCGAGCGAGCGGCATGGGGCCGCTCGATTCGCATTGGATGCGCGAGACTCAATGGGTGCACCGTTCAGAATCCGCTTCAGTTCGGCGTACGACATATCGGTGTAGCGGCGGACGAGCTCAAGGCCATCGCCTCCTGCCGGACTACCGTCATTGCACTTGCGACATACCCAGTCGCCGCGCCCGCGGTTTCGGGTATAGGTAAAACGATCATTGCCGCCGCATATCGGGCAGGGACAAGGCCGACCTCGCCAGAACGCGTCCGTCAGGACACCAACTGGCAGGTACTGCGCAACGAAGGCATCCCATTGATCGGGCGCCCAGCTCTTAACAATCTCACTTAGATCTTTCAGTTTCATGGGATGACTCCTTTCGGGAGTTGTCGGTCGGTGCCTGAGACAGGCGAAGGAACGCTTGCTCAAAGGACATCCCGGCCTGTGGCCAGAAGGTCTTTTGAGCACGGCGAAGTACTGGGAAAGGCAGAGAGTGGCGCGAGGCCGAAGAGGGAGAGCAGCCTCCGCGACTGCGGGAGGCTTACCGGGACGCGCGGAAAGCCCCGTCATTCCTGGCGGGGATGTAGAGCGCGGACGCCACAGGCGTCCTTGCAGGCGCTGAAATCCTGATAGGATTGGTTCATGCAAAGACTCCAGGCCTTCAAGTTCGAACTCATGCCGTCCGGCGAACAGATGCTCAAGATGCGTCAGTTCGCCGGCGCATGCCGCTTCGTCTACAACAAGGCACTGGCGATGCAGAAGGAGCGCTACGAGCGTGGGGAGAAGAAGCTCGGCTACGGGGGGCTGTGCAAGCAGCTAACGGAATGGCGCAACAGCGCTGAAACGCCGTGGCTGTCCGAACTGCACGCTCAGGTCGCCCAGCAGACCCTAAAGGATCTCGAACGCGCCTATGCGAACTTCTTCGAGAAGCGTGCGGCCTTCCCACGCTTCAAGCGCAAGGGTGAACGCGACGGGTTCCGCTTTCCGCAAGGAATTAAGCTCGAACGCGAGAACGGCCGCATTTCGCTGCCCAAGCTTGGCTGGCTACGCTACCGCAACAGCCGGATGGTGCTCGGCGAGGTTCGCAGCGCCACAGTATCGCATCGTGCTGGCAAGTGGTACGTCTCTATCCTCACGCTGCGCGAGGTCGAGCAACCGGTTCCGCACGGCGCGTCAGTCGGTATCGACGTGGGCGTGGCCCGCTTCGCGACGGCGAGCGACGGCTCGTTCGTGGAGCCGCTCGCGAGCTTCAAGAAGCACGAGCAGCGGCTCGCGAAGTATCAGCGCCGCATGGCCCGCAAGGTGAAGGGCTCAGCGAACTGGAAGAAGGCGAAAGCCAGAATCCAACGCATCCACGCGCGCATCGCAGACGTGCGTTCTGACTTTCTCCACAAGGCATCGAACACGATCAGCAAAAACCACGCAATGATCGCCGTCGAAGACCTTCAGGTTCGCAACATGACGCGATCGGCCAGCGGTACGGTCGACGCGCCGGGGCGCAACGTCCGCGCAAAGAGTGGGCTCAATAAGGCCATTCTGGACCAGGGCTGGGGCGAATTCCGTCGCCAGCTTGAGTACAAAACGGCATGGCGCGGCGGCTACTTCGTCGCGGTGCCGCCGCGGAACACGAGCCGCACCTGTCCATGCTGCGGCCACATTTCGGCCGACAATCGCAAGGCGCAGGCGCTGTTCAAGTGCGTCGGATGCGGCTACGAGAACAACGCCGACGTCGTCGGCGCAATGAATATCCTCGCAAGAGGTCTGGAAATGATCGAAGGGCAGGACACGAGCGTCGCTTCGCTCGGGTGCGCAAGCACAGCCCGGATAGCCTGTGAAGTGAACGGCGCTGTCAGGCCGTCAGCAGCAGGAACCCACCGAAGCGACTCTGCCATCGCGGCATAGCGCAGAAGGAATCCCCTCCCTTTCCGCCACCAGGCGGCGGCCGAAGGCCGAGGGAGGGGCGGATGTCAATCGAATGTGACTACTGCATTGGCTAGAATGGAATCGAATCTTCGTCTAGGTCTTCAAATCCATTTGACTGGGCTGGCTGCTGCTGACGACGACCTTGGCTGCGTTGACCGCCGCCGTAGTTGCCGTCGCTTCCGCTAGCCTGGCTACCGTGCGACTGCTGCCCATAACCGCCATCACCATCTTCATTTGATGAACCTCCGCGGCCAGCAAGCATCTGCATCTGATCGGCGACGATCTCGGTGCTGTACTTGTCCTGGCCGGACTGGTCCTGCCATTTGCGGGTACGGATACGGCCCTCGATGTAGACGGAGGAGCCCTTCTTCAGATACTGGCCGGCAATCTCCGCCAGCTTTCCGAAGAAGGCAATACGATGCCATTCCGTCGCTTCCTTGAACTCGCCGGACTGTTTGTCCTTGTAGCGATCAGTGGTTGCGATGCGAATATTGGTAACGGCGTCACCGCTCGGCAGATAACGGGTTTCAGGATCAGCCCCGAGGTTGCCCACGAGGATGACTTTATTTACGGATGCCATGTTGTTTCCTTGTCAATGAATTCGGTTAATGGACCAGACCCAACGGTCCCAAAGTTTCTGCTTTTGCGTGCCCCGTTCAAAGATGGGACGCCCCGTTGCGTGGTCAAACGCAGGAACCTTCTCCTTATAGAGACGTTTAATGCCGACCCTCTCCCCAACTTTGCAGTGTGCATCCGCCAGGACGTCCTTGAGACCTTCGCCCTGAAGCGTCTTGACACCATTGCTGGTGTCAAGCTTCACAGCGAACGACGTATAAGTTGGCTTGCCGCCAGGCTTTCGGTTGGGAAATTCCATCTCGCCCCATTCCACAAGCTTGCCTACGGTGTAGCTAGATGACGAAGCTTCCGCTTTCGGCACATGATGCCGCGGCTCCGACATGGCCCGGCCCGTCGATTCAATGTCCACGGCGTCGCGATCGGGCTTCGAGTCCTTGCGCTTTGCACCAGCGGATTCCTGCTTGGACTCGCGCATCACCGCTTCGGCAACCGACTGGGGCGTTACCCCTGCTTGGTCGTACGTCTGCACTTTGCTCCAGCGTGGAATGACTTCCGGGAGCAATTTGTTGCCGAACTCGGTGTGTTGGATACAGCGGTCGAACTGAGCTACGAAATGGACGACACAACTGCCTTCGTCTCGGAACAGGTTCGGGATGCCATTGATCAGGATCTCGAACTCGTTCTCGGCGCCAGTTCCCACTGACACGGCTACTTTAGGATCTGACTTAGACCGCGCACCGCTGAGGATGGCTGTTGCCTGCTTGATGATGTTGAGCAGTGACATGGGATTTCAAAGAAGAGCGCCGTAGCACAAACGCTTGACCTCGTCGTAGTCGGCTTTCAAGCGAACATTAGTAAGGATCACGTCCTGCAGGACTTCAGGACTCACACCGCTGATCTCGCAGACGTATGTGTACGGAATGGCGCCGTCCCAGTATCCAAAGATCCAGCCGATCGTCATCGAGAGTTCTTTCCGATCGACCGTCTCATTCTGGATGCGATTGCGCAGCAGCTTTGCACAGTCCAACAGCGACTCGGGCATGTTGACGCCGTGACGGCTTCCGCAGGCGAAGCTAATGAGCGCATCAACCATCCGCTCGCGGACCGATTCGTCCTGAAGGGTGGGATCTGGCGGAGGACGTACCTTGGAGCGTGACGCAACGATGGTCGCCGCATCCCCAAAGAAGTCCAGCTGGCATCCTGCTGTACTTGTTTCCATGATGATCTCCGAACGGGCGCCCGAAGACCGACCAGTTGGCGGGTATCGGGTACCCGCGGCAGGTGGAAGGAGCCGCCCGAAAATCGGGCGGCGGTAGTCAGGAATGATCGTGCGTTCCTGTTCGACGAATCGGCGTCACAACCGCAGAGCGTTCGTACTGCTGCTCGGGTTGCTCTTCCGGCTGAGGTGTCTGGGGCTTCGATTTGGACGGGTAGTCCGGCATCGAGACCTTAGGCGCTGCAGGCACGCTGCGATTGAACGAGACAGCCTTGCTGTACAGAAATGAAACGCCAACGATTGCCACAAATAGGCCCACGACAAAGGACTTGCTCGCGAGATACAACACCATGCAGAGAAGCAGCAACTGCAGGGGACGTTTGACGAGATTGGTAAGGAACTCCACGGTTTCTCTCCAGAAACATTGCAAGGGATTTCCTGGCGGATGCCAGGCGATTTTTCGATGCTCGGACGAGCAAGGAAACCCGTGGATGGCGCGCGCGAACGCGCTTGCGGCATGCCGATGCATGGCGCAAGCACGCTGGCCGATGGGAAATGAGATGGGCGGAAGGCAACGCCACTCAGGGGCGTGCTTCGCTGGTCGATGCGTCCTGGACGCGGGGTTGAGTAGATCGTAGCTGAGGAAATCACGGCATTGGGACCGGAAAGCTCACCAAAAACATGCGTCTTTGCGGGGAAATACTGTGAGCATGCTCACGCCATCCCATATTGCGAAATATATCTCTGATGTTATTTTTATTAATTTCTGCCTTTCGCCCAACTTAAATGGACCCCGTAGCGTAGGGGTAAATACCTAAATCGGGCAGCCCTTGCCCCGATAACACGCTTACAAGCAACCAGCTTTCCGGGGCGACCGGAAAAACGCATCCCAAAAAACGTAGCTTTCTGCCCGCATGGATGGGCAAGCGTTTCGTACTCTCGCTGCATGAGACTTGACGACACGAATGGGTCGCTGCGCTGGTTGTCGTGTCCTTTATTTGAGAGAAACATGCCTGAAAAGAAAAAGAAATCATCTAACGCATTGGTGCCGAACGCGGAGGCACAGCCCAATGGTTACATCGTTGACCCCAATATGTGGAAGGCACGGCTGCGCGAAGCGCTCGGGTCCAGCATCAGCGATGAAGTGTTCAATCGCTTGTGCGAAAGCATTCGCAACATCCAGCGCACGCGCGAGAAGATCGAGCGATTGTTGCTCGAGATGGGCTCGGACTTGCAGCACGTCCACGACGCCTCCATGGAGTCCTCAATCAACGAGTTCGGCGATACGCGCGGCGCGCGCATGCGCGGCTGGGAGATCTTCAACGCCATCGCCGAAGAGCAGCTCGGACTGCATCCCAACCAGGCCAAGCTCTACCTCGGCCTCTATCGCCGTTTCCTGAGCCATAACGGTGCACTCTCCAAGCTGAACATCGGCGAGCTGATGATTCTGCGCAGCAGTCACTACACCGACGAAGAGATCGACGCCGTCATCGAGTACAAGGAGAACGATCCGGATTTCCGTCGCAGCAACATCCGCGACTACATTGCTCAGCTTCGCAAGAAGCAAGAACAAGTGATTGACGTCAGCGCTCGCCTCGACATGGCTACTTCCGAGTTGGCCAACACCGTTCAGGACAACGCCGACAAGGACATCGAGATCCGGCGGCTCACCGAAGAAGTGTCGAAGCTCAGCACAGAACGCGATGCCGATCGTGCGGCGCTGAGCCACGTCCGCGAGGAATTGACGCGGCACAACCATGCGCAAAGCATGCAGCAAATGCGCATCCAGGACCTCGAGCGCGAATCCCGTGAACTTAACGAGCGCGTTGCAGATGCGCGCGCCAATGCCCGCTCCGAGAAAGTCGAAGTGCCGGTGGTGCCGTCAGGCTACGCCACGCTGGAAGATGCACTGGCCGCCAAGAATGAGGAGTTGGAAGCCGCAAGGACCAATCTCGCCAGCATCGAGGGCCGGCGCGCCACCATCGAACAGGAGATTGAGGAGCGCACGACGTTGCTCGACCGCCGTACGAAGGCAAGCGACGCCCTCTCGACACTCGTTGATCAGTTCGAGAAGACTGTGGCCTCCTTTGCAACGACGCAAATGGCCGTACAGATGGACGGCAGCATCGAGCAGTTCAAGTCGACCCTTGCCGTCCTTGACAGCATCGTCGCGCGCCTGCACGCCGACATCCGTGCCGCCCTCCAAACTCGCTGAGGCCTGCAGCCATGCAACAACAATCCCTTACCGCGGAATTCGAGCGCCTGCAACTGACACGCATGACGTGCGACCGAATCCGTTCGGCCAACTACCACCTGACGGACCATCTCGCCGAAGCCTTGGGAGCGCATCCCCAACTTGACGCCGTCCTGCATATTGATCGCGCCCAGATCGACAAGATGCGCAAGGCAGTCGCCACGCAGCGCGACCTGATGGGTACGCCCTTCCTTGTTGTGGTCCCAACACTCATGGATGTCCACGACTGGAAGTGCCTCACCGAAAGCACCACCACCACGGTTGCGGTGGACAAGCTGCGCTCGCAGCTGCCAGCATGGAGCGGCGACGACAAGCTGCGCCTTTTCTACAACAACCGGCACTACATCTGGTTGATGGTGGAGCTGCTGCACGTGAGCATTCTCGCAGCGCCGTTGCTGGGCATCAGCAAAGAACTGGCGCTGTACCTGCGATCGCTGCCGCAGCATGTGCTCGACCTGGCCATCTCCAAGGTTGACTTCCCGATGTTCCGCTGGCGTTTGGACAGCAAGCGGTTTTGGCTCGAATTCGAGACCGCGCGCGTGTCGCCCGATGTCATTGGCCACCATTTCCTGGCTACGGTCCCCATGCGCGCAGACCGCATCAATGTGAAGCATAGCTGGTCGAATCTCCGCCTCGATCCACTCAAGAAGAAGGTCTACAGCGAGATGATGATCAGGCAGTACTGCCGCGCGTCCACGGTGACATCACTGCTTGGCATCAACTCTGCCAAGACTCGCCAGCTATTTCAGGCGATTCACGGCTCGTCGTCGCCCACCGGCCAGTTGCCTACGTCGATGGTGTGGTACTTCGACCAGCCCTTGCATCGCTTGCAGGCAACGATGATGGTGACGCTTTATCGCGTCGGCCTGGCATTCGGCGCAAACGTGCCTGAGGCCTTCATCGCCACGTACGACCTGTTCGAAAAGTTCTTTGGGCCTGACTCTCGAATCAGTGCAGATCGCGCCTGTCACATCTGCCGGTCCATGTCGACGGATGCGCAACTCGATCTCGCACCTTGCCGCAGTTGCCGCACGCCTTACCTCATCGCCAACACTGCACCGAAGATTGAGTTGAGCAATACGTTCTCCTGCCCCGGATGCAGCGGCACGCTCGGAAATGTGCAGCTCGGTCGGCGTCGCAAGGTGTAAGGAAACCGCTAGTGCTATTCGCCATCAAGTGCCTGCAGGTCGTTCTGCTCTACGTCGTCCCTTCCTATCTCGGCTTCAAGTGGGCCGGCCAACCGGCTCGGCAAGAATCCTTGGAAGTGGGCGCTCGTCCGCTTCTTGTTCTCGTACATCGGACTGGCTCTTTTTGCACTGTTACGCAATTGGAGTCGGTTGCCTAGCGTCGAGCAATACGCGAGAGCGAGAGCGAACCCGCCTCACGCAGGCAAGAACGGAATAGCTTGCAACGTATGCGGATCGCGCAGCATCCGTCTATGGCGGCACCAGCCATTCTTCGCGTGCAGCAAGGCACATTTGCAACCACTGCGGAACGACGCCGTACCGCTCAATGTAGCGCCCCCTCGCATTGGGGGTGCAGTGCGAGAACCGGAATGCCGTTGTAATAGCGGCCCCGACTCTTGTATTCTTGCTGCCTTTATCGTATTTGACACATTTTTAATATAATGCGCCTACCCCTCGCCATCCTGCTGCCCTGGTTTCAGTTCTTCACGATCGGCCGGCCCTTTGCCGGGATCATCTGCTTGATCCTTCAGATCACCATCATCGGCTGGATTCCGGCAGCGATCTGGTCGACGTACGCTCTGAGCCAGTACAAAACGGACAAGAAAATTCAGGCCGCGCTGAACAATCGCGGCCGATAGTTCTTGCACCGACTTGACTCGCGGATTGAGTCGGTAGAGTGGAATCAAGCGGTTCGAATCAAATCGCGGTCCATTCTGAACATCAGAGGAAGAAAAAAATGCAAAAGACAAAACTCGCTCTCTCCATCGCTTCTACTGCTGCCCTGCTGGCCCTTGCCGCCTGCGGCGGCGGTGGAGGTGACAGCAGCACGCAGGCTCAGCAACCTAGCACCCCGACGACGCCGGCTCCGACCATTACAGTTCAAGGTACTGCGGCAGCCGTTGCTGTCGACCCGCTAGCGCTTGTGTTCGTCCCCCATAACGAAACGTCAACGCGGCCAACGAGCTTCTCGGTAGCCACGAACAACCTGCCTGCCACGCTTCAAAAGGTCACTGCAACGGGCGCATACACGACCTTCGCAGCCGATTCTGTTAGTTCAGTGTCACTAAGTACGGGTGTCGTCGCTGACGTTACGGGCGACGGCAATTTCGCCATCGGTCGCTGGACTAATGGTACGTCTAGCCTGGGGGCCGTCAGCGTGAATCAAGGAGATCACTATGTGGCCGGCAAGCCGCTGTCGCTCACCAGGACGCCCGGCCCGACCGCCAAGCTCAACTGCTCATTCGCGGCAAGTACCAGCCCCACCGCAATTTCGGGCAACTTTGCGCCTGGCAAGGTCAACAGCGCAACCGCAGTCATCGATCTGAACGGCCCGCTGCTGGAGAGCTTTAACATTTCCGTGGCAGTCGGCAGCGACACCGCGGCGACCGCCAGCGTGACCGGCACCACGATTTCCGGTATCGCTATCGTTAATGGCGTACTAGCCCACATTCAAGTGATGGGATCCGATGCGGCACACCCTGTACTAGCTGTTGGCTATGCCATGCCAACCCCGAGCAGTGGCGACGTGACCGGCGTGGTGGCGCTCAGGTGCCAGTGATATCAAGCTGAAATAACGACAACGGGCCAGCATCTGCTGGCTCGTTGTCGTTAATGCGCCTTTCACTAGCAACTGAAGCCAAACCGCGTGACCATCCCCTCCGTGCCGTCCGTGTACCGGACCATAAGGTCACTGCAGTTCGTCATATAGACTTGAGCGACCGCCTTAGCGACGCCACCGCCGGCGCTACGCCATACCCCCGATTGGCATGACAAGATCTTTCCGGAGGTATCGCTTCGAATTGATCCTTGTGGATCTCCACAAGATTGACCGTCATATACCTGTTGCAGTGGCCCCGTTGATGGTACAAGCGCTCCTGCTGCGGTGACATATCCGGACGCCGCCACACTTCCGTACGAAGTGATGCCATTACCGGCGATAGTATTTGCCGTTAGCGCACCCGCCACATACGCGCCCCCATTCGATTGCACGTAGTTGCCATACACACCGTTTCCGCTAACATTCGCTGCGGCGGTAACGTTTCCATATGACTGAACGGCGTTCCCGTAGACCCCGTTGCCAGTTACATTCCCACTGGCTGCGACGTTTCCAGCTGCCGACACGGACCCGTTAGACTGGAAATTCCCCACCCGATTCATCGCCTGGTTGTTGGCGTCCATAGCGCCAGTCAAACTCAGCGACCCATCCCGCTTGTAATACTGGTTCATGGACTGCGCCAGCAGCGAACTACTTCCCACACGCATCGCCAGAACACCCGTAGGCTGACCCGATACGGGGTTGGGCGCCTGCCAGGTCGCAGCCATGCCAGTGATCGTCGCCGGCGTTTCCGCAAACGACACGCCGGCATCTTGGCCTGCCTTCACCACAGCAGCCCCCATCAGGTCGGTGCGTACACGGCCGATGCCGTCCCGATACCCCGCTGTCGAGTAGACGAGGCCGGGGATCGAGCATGCCGTGATGTCCCCCGCGCAGTTGGTGGGCGTCAGATCCACGCGGAATGACAGACCGAGCGGGCTCACGTCGGAGTACCCAATCGGCAGCAGCCCAAAGTTGATCAGGTCCTGCACAGTCGGGTGCAGCGGGTTCGCCACGCCAATCATCTTGCCGCTAACTGTGAGGTTGGTCGGTCCGGTCGGACTCTTCGCAAGATCCGTGAACGCCTCGAATGTGTACGTGTTCACGGCCTGTGCAATGTTGGCCATATAGTTGCCAGTGCCGACGGCGAGATTTTCCTCCTGATCGGCATACGCCCACGCGACAGACCCGACCAAGGCAATGCTGCTCACCAGCAGACCCATCGAATAGTTGCTCAACAGCATTACGCTCTCCTAAGCCAAAGCCCGGCCGTCGGCCGGGGCATCTCGTCCTTCAGACGCCTGAGCGATCAGGACATGAACAGGTTGATCGTGTTGCTGTCACCCGAGCACTTCACCTTGCTGGGATCCACCGAACCGCCCACGTCCTTGATAGTGGTGCCGTTCACGGTGATACGGCCAGCGCTGCTCTGGAACGCGGCAACGATCGCCGGACACGCGGCATCTGGCTGGTTCGGCACGGTGTACTGGACGCTATCGTTGTTGCTCAGCAGACGCGCCGGCGCCACGTCGAGCGTACCGCCACCCGGTTGAATCGAGATGGTGCCACCCGTGTCGGTCATCGTCGTGAGGTCGCGGAAAATGCCGTTGTCGATCAGCGAGCTCACCGACACCTTGCTGTACTGACCGCGGTAGTTCGTCTTCACCTTTCCCATCACGTTGTTGAGTTCGGTCGTCAACTGCTGCACTTGCGTGTCGACCGAGTTGTGCGAGAAGAGCACCAGGATGGCAACGAGGGTCAACGCCGCGAGCAGCAGGTAAAAGCCATACTCGTCCAAGATGCCGCCGTGCTGGCCACGCAGGCGTGGATTTGAGCGAATGCGCTTGTACTGTTCGGCGCGGGTCAGTTGGGCAAGAGGCATCGGCGTGTCATTAGCCTTGTCGTCGTCGGCCGGGGTCAGCGCTTGCAGGTTGGTTTGCATGGGATATTCCTCGTCAGTTGGATGGGAGAGTGGAGGGATGGATGCTTTTCTGATGCGTACGAATGCTGTTTGTCTGCATACTGGACTTCAGCTCGCGTGCCATGAATGCCGGCATGAAGGCCAGGCTCGTGATCAGGACGATGAGCAAGATCGACGCCTTGCGATTGAAGCCGGACGCACGTTGCTCAAGCTCGCGCGGCGCGGTCTGCAAGAGCGTGTTGGAAACGGTCTGCAGCATCTCCGACAGGTTGTCCTGATACTCGGCGATGTCCTGAATGCGGAAAGAGGTGTCTTGGTCGAACAATCCGGTGTCGAAGATCTTTCCGCCGGCATTCGGGCTTTCGTCGAGCGTGACCTGAATGCGATCGATGTGCAGCGCGAGATAGGGGTACGCGTGGCTGCGCATCAATTCCAGTGCGGCCGACAGGTTCTTGGCATCACCGCCAAAGCTCTGCGTCACAGATGCCATCGCCGACAGAAACTGAGCGCCCTGGAAGCGTCGGAAGAAGTCGAACAGAATGACCTTGTTGTCCAGCCACTGCCGGTACTTGCCGGTGTAGTTCTTCAAGGCGCGAGCCACCCAGTAGGCGACGGCGAGTTCACCAATCAGCACCAACCATCCCCAGTTGCGCAGGAACTGCGCGGAATAGTGGAACGTCTTGGCGATCGGCCCATAAGCCTCCACCGGTAGCAGGCTCGCGAAGCTGCGATCCAGCATCGGTGCCACCAGAAACGCCATCGCACCCAAATAGACGTGCAGGATGATGAGTGTGAGCCCCACGCTTGCCAGCATGATCACGATGTTCGCCTTCGCGTCGCTCATGGTGCGCAGGTTCTCGGCCAGCTTGAACAGCCCCTGCTTCAGGTCACCGCCCTGCTCGGCCACGGCGATGATGGCGAGGTCTTCGTCTGGCACCGTTCCGCGCAGGATGTCAGCCAAGCGCGCCTCCTGCATTTCGCCATCGAGGCCTTCGCTCCGAGCCAGCCATAGCGCCGCCAGAATTCCCAGCGGCTTCCCCGCGCGTCGGGCCGCATCCTTCGCAAAGTGGTTGGAGATTGGCTCGCCCGGCATCTTCTCGATGCGCATCGCGAGGTCGTAGTAGTAGTCCGCTCGCTTGGCCGCGAACTCGAAACGCGCCTGCCACAGTTTGTCTGGGAAACGTCCCACCGAGCCACTGGCAGGCTTACTGACGGACGCGGACGCCTGACGGCGGCTCAGCAGTTTCTTGAGACGCTGGATCATGCGTTTGCTCCCTTTACGTGCGACAGCATGCGCTTCAGGCGTTGTTCATAGCCGTCCAGCGACAGAATGCGCTCGGCCTCACGGGGATCCACAGTGCCCGCATGGACGTGATACATCGCCACCTCGAGTACCGACTTCCCCGTACAGTCCGGGACATCGAAGCCCGTCTCGCGCTTTGAACGCTGGTGGGCCTGAAGCTCGATCGCCCGCGCGTCCCGGATGTACATCAGGTCCAGCTCGTCCGGCTCGAACATCTCCGCGGCCATCACACGCCCACGGATGCCGTTGAGGTCAGGCAGGTTCGCCCGCCGGCAGTGGTCGCATCCCTCCTGCCGACGCAGGCGAATGCCATCCACGTCAAAGGCGAAGAGACGCTCGATCTGCCGCAGCTTCGCCGCGCCCAGGATTTGCTTCGCTTCGGCACCCACGTGGCCACACGTGCATGTCTTCGGCAGGAGCGCTTGATAGACATACAGATTCACGAACCCCGGAGTCGCCAGCACGCTGCGCGGAATCTGCAATTCGCTGTCGGCCAGTCGATCTGTTGCAGCCGTCGCTGATGGGGCGTGCACTGTCGTGAGCGCACGCAGGCCTGCGCCCGCCACGTCGCGGAAGAGACCAGCGGATTCGAAGTCCCGCACTTCCCCTATCATGACGAAATGGGGATTCATCCGCTTCAACTGGCGCTTCGCAACGATGAAGGGGTCATCCTCGCGATTCGCGCCATCCAGCTGGCGCGCAACGGAAAAGTGGTGCGTTCCCCGTGCCATGAGTTCGACCGGGTCCTCGATCGACATCTTGTTCATCCAGTCCGGCAGTCGCTGCATCACGGCATGGGCCGTCGTCGTCTTGCCCGAACCCACCGTGCCGACCAGCACCGTGCCGCCGCCCATCTGCATGGTGCAGCGGTCGATCACGTCGGCCTGCTGCTGGAAGAACCCCAGGTCATTCACAAAGTCGACGTCCGTGGTCGCCGCCTTCTCTCGATTCACCCGCATGACGGTGACGTGGCCGTCCGCGCTTTGCATGGACGCCCAGCGGAATACCAGCGGCACGCTGTCGACTTCGGCGCGAACGCTCGTCTGTTGCGGCAGGATGCGGCTAAAGAGGCCCTGCGAGCCCCCCTTCCCCTTTTGCCAGACGTAGCCCAGCATATCTAGGAGGTCGCCGGTACGGATCTGGAACTCGGGCGGCGCCACGAGATGGCCATCGATCGCAAAACGGATCTGCGAGAGCTCGCTATTGTCCTTGGCCTCGAAGTGGATATCCGAGGCCTGTTCGCGCAAAGCAAACTGGGAGGCGGCAAGGAACGTCTGCCACAGCGCGCTGGCGTTACGTGCGCCGGGCATCGTGCTGGCGGCACGACGGGCCCGCATCTCGACGCCGCGTGAGAGCGCGGTCATGACCTGCGGGGCGGCCGTGTAAATGAGCGGCGACGCAGCTTCATGCCGCATGCGACATTGCCGAAGGATCTCCTCCGTGACATCGGAATGACGCATGTCGGCGAGCAAGATCAATGCGAACTTCCCGCGGCCGCCTTCCGCAGCCTCCTCAATGAGCACCGGGCAAAGCTGATGGCGCAGCGACTGCGCCAGACCGAGCTCGTCGTAGAGCACGCGCGCGACGGTTGGCAGATCGTCAGTGGTGCGGATTTCGCTCGCTTGCGCCGCGCCGTAGTCCGATGTGGTCAGAGTTGGCTCAATCGGCTGCGACGGCTTCACAACCGAGCCTGCGCCCGACAATACAGTGATCCCGCCGCCCGACTCAGGCACCAGAGTTTTTCTTTTGCCGAATAGCATGGCGCCCTCAACCCTTGGTTGGCATCGTTGGTGCGATCGGTGCTGCGCCGACAGCTGCAGGCACAGGCATCAGTGGCAGCGCCCCCGGTGTGGGCACCGGAATCGGCATCGCCCCCGGAGTTGGCACTCCGGGGGCCGCGGCGGCCGGCGTTGTACCTGCCGGCGTCGGCGACGGCGAGGGCCGTGCGCTGCCCTGCTCATTCCCCACAAGAATCACAGCGTCATCATCAACCCGGTCAGCATCAATGACATGCTTGCCGCGCGCAAGGCGCGTTCCGCCCTCTGTGATCGAGATGACCTTGTAACCCTTCAGAGTGCCCCCGACCTTGGCTGCGTAGACCTGGTCATCCCATTTGACATAGCTGCGCAGCGTGAGAGGCAAGCCTGCGGCGCGCCCGTCCATCCCGTAGACCGCAATCGTCTTCGGTGCCTCGCTGCGCCCGCGCGATTGCTGTGCCGCTGGTACCGCGTTCACCGACGCCGGTGCCGGCGCAGTAGTCGCGATGTCCTTATCGAGCTTTTGCAAAGCGAGCTGCGCATCTTTTTCCAGCAACAACTGGGTGACCGTCTTCACCTCTTCGGCATGGGCGGCGCCAGCCATGAGAAGCACGAGAATGGGTGCCGTAATCCGTTTCATTTATTAGTCCCTCGCGTAGGCGTCGCCCTTGACGCTGAGCATGAATTTCGATTCTTTGATAGTGGGATCGGTGTCCAGCTTCACAGTCAAAACCAGTTCGTTCACCGACACGTTGGGCGGAAAAGAGGCAACCATTCCGGCATTGCGCAGCGGACCGTCTAGTTCCCAATTGGCGACCTTGTAGACATGCGGTACGGAACCCAGCCCCTCGGGCGGAATCGCGCCGAACGGAACGAGATCATTGAGGACTGCCTTGCTCGCCGCGGGACGCAGAAGCTGCAGAACCGACCCATAGTCAGTACGCAACGCCATGGCGCTTGGCAGGCCATCGAGTACCGTTCCCAGTGACACCATGTCGCCAAACGAAGCGTTCACCGTCACCGTGATCTCTTTGTCCTCCCGCCCGAATACCGGATTGGAGAAGCTGTCCGGGAGCGCGGCGATAAACGTTGTGTTGGTCGCCCCACGCGTACCACCATCGCCTTCTTTCTGGTCAAGCTCATAGATCGCTTCACACGTCGCCTTAGGAACGCCAACCGACTTGCACGTGAGCGTAGAGAGCTTCCAGCCGCCGACCACGACGGGCACTGTCTCCCCGAACCATTTCGCAAAGCGTGGGATAGCTGCGCGCGCCTGGGCCGCCGGTGCGGCAGACCGCGCAAAAATGTCCTCGGCATAGCGTTCGGCCGGCGACTTCTGCGGCGGTGGCGGGTTCATTCGCAGCTGATACGCGCGATACTCGGCAACGCCAAACTTGCCACCCAACGCGCCGATAACTGCCACCATCGCCAATAGCGCCAGACGCTTCTTCGTCGCAGCGGCGCTCGGTTTGCGCAGGGCCGCGTGCGAATCGGCCGCAGCGGCCACGGCATCGAGGTGCAACTCCACATAACTGATGGGAGCCGTCGCCCCCAGCAACCGCGCAAGCTCGGGCAAATTGCCCGCCAGCCGGAAAGCGCCGCCTGCCTTCTCCGCGAAGTCCTTGATCACCTCCGAGAGCGTGGCTTCGTCTGCGATGACACGGTCAAAGCCGACGCGCGGCCGACCTTTGAGGATGCCGCACACGAAATAGCCCACGTGGGCTCCCGCGTTCTCCAGCCGGTAGGCGAAAAGCACATTCGGCATGAGGTCCGGCATCCTGGCAATGGCGATCGCGGCCGAGTAGACCTTGTCCTTCACCTTGGTCTGCGCATCCTCGGGCGTGAGATATCCGGTATGCAGTGCGGCGCCGTCGTGCCAGATCCGGGCGGCCTTCACTTCCTTGGCGACTTTCGCAGCCAGGTCCGGTGCTGGCGCATTGCCCGTCAGCGTTCGCCATTGCATCCCGAAGGCAATCGCCTTGCCGTGGATCTCGATGATCATCGGGCAGCTCCGGCCGCGGCATCTGTACGAGCGGCCTTGAGACCCAGTCGGGCCTGCAGGAACGCCTTGTACTCACCCATCTCGTCTGCCGCAGACCGGTCATTGCCATCCAGCCCGTAAAGCGTAGGTGTCTCGCTCGAAGGCAGATTCAGTCGGCGGCGAAGCGCGTGTTCCCAGTCGGCGCGGAACTGGTTGCAGAAGCCGAAGGCGCTCGGTCGCAACGCACCGAAGAGGAACGCGCCCGAGGTCATGGTGACCGCCAGCCATTCGGCGACATGCCTCGCGGAGGCTTCCGGGTAGGTCTGAGCGAAAACCCAGAGCTTACGTGCCATCGACACGGTGGTCGCCGCGTCCATGAGCAAGCCGGCGACGACCAGCCAGAACAGCACGAACGGTACGACAGCAGTCATTCGCTGAAGAACGTTCACGACCATCTGTGCCGCATTAACGACTTGGCGCAGATAGTTGGCAGCATAGAACGCCGCGCGATGGCGCATCGCCGCGCATTCAGCGTCCGCGATGGCGCCGAGCTCTGCGCCGCAAACCTCGACTGACCAAGTACGGTCTCCAGCGGTCGCCATCCGGTGTTCGAGTGACAAACCGTAGATCGACAGCAGTCCCTGGAACACCAGCGTCAGTACCCCTGTAATGACTGCTACCTCGACCCGATTGCCCAAGACTGGCAAAGCAACGAGACATAGACACGGCAGCCATGTGAGGGACGCCACAACCAGGTAACGTCGGTAGAGGCCCACGACGTCAGAGAGAAGGATTCGAAGTGCCTGCATGGCTTACTTGCCCTCCCCGTGATCCTGCACCATGACCGTTGCCAGCAGCAGCGTGAAAGTGCGGGTCTTCGACACGGTCTGCGAGCCGCCGAGAAGCATCGGCAACGACTCGCCAAGCGTGCGACGCGTGTTCGCGGTGTCGTCCTGATCCAGTGCTGCCATCAGTACGGTCTGGCCGTTGCGGACGATGATGTCTTGCTTCGGAATGCCCTTACCGACGATGTTGATCGTCTGCACGGACTGCTGGTTGGTCCCCGCGCCGGACGTGAATTTTTCCAGCGGACCGTCCTGCTTGGACTGATCCAACGCAATCGTCAGGTTCACGTCATCGCGCGACGTCGCATCGGCGTAGGCGGCCAGTTTGAAGCCGACGGTTGCGGTCGAGGTGACGATCCCCGGAATGCCGCCTGTACCGCCCGCGGTCGTCGTCGCGGGTGTCGAGCCAGAGGCGTACGAGAACGTTCGCCGGTTGTTGTACTGGAAGCCGTGCCGATTGCGCATCGAGACGGGGATCGTGAGGCCAGACGTCACCGTGCCATACTGCTTCAGCGCGTTGACGATGGCCTGTGTCCCGTTGAAGCCACCCGAGGTGATGCCAAGGCCCACGCTACCGGCCGTCGACGACACCAGCGTCGCCGGCGACAGGGCGTTCACCGTAAAGCCGGGGATGTTCTGCAGGGCCTTCGTCAGCACCACGTTCCAGTCAATGCCCGCCTCGCCGGCGTCCGACACGGTCAGGTCGATCATCTGGAACTTGAGCGTCACCATGCGGGAGTAGATGGCGATCTGCTTGCGGATGATCTCGTCAGCCGCATCGACCGCTTCCTTGGTGTCGCGTAGCGTGAGGACGCCGGTGCCAGCGTTCAATTCGGAGCTACCGACCAGGGTCATGGCCGGCAAGATGCTCGTCTTGATACCGTCGAGATCGTTCTGCTCCTTGATTTCCGCCTTCGCTGCCGCGTCGATCTGAGTCGACGCGCCCGCCCCTCCGGCGCTGCCCGACGAGTTGCCCTCAGCCGACTGCTTGAACTCTGTCGTGAACGAGTTCGTGCCACCAGCCATCGGGAGTTGCCAGGTCTTGGTCACCAGGCGGTAGAAGCGCACAACGCCCTTCTCGGCGTTGTACTCCCAGTTGATGCCCAGACGCGTCGCAATCAGGTCGAGCATGTTCGCCAGCGGCATCTTCTCGCTGTTCTTGAACTCGACACTCAACGGCGTCTCCAGCAGCGCAGTGCTTTGCGACATGCCGATACCACCGGCCGCGGTCAAAGCCGCCGGCAGCGGCGAATTCAGCGCGGGAGCCGGTCCCAATCCTTGGGCCAGCGGGTTCATCGCACCGCCCTGCCCTTGTTGCTGCGTGCGCAACTGCTGCTGTGCCTGCGCGGCCAACGCGCGCGGCAGCAGCAGGTTCGGCGGCAGGTACACATCAGACTCGATCTTGACGGGGATGCCCGTGGCCATCTGCACGCGCTGCGCGGCGACCGCGAGTGACATTGAGCGTTCGGGAAACACCACCAGCGTATCGACGTTGTTGCGCAGGGCCACCGGCAGCGTCACGTTGCGGGCTACCGGCACACGCTTGCCAGCGAGAAACGGCCGGTCGACTTCCTGTTCGGCTTCGACAGCCGCGCGGTCACGCCGGATGCGTGCGTACAGCTCTTCGGTGGTCTGCGTGATCTGCATCGTGGTCACGTCAGTGGTCTGACGGACGTCCTTGAGCAGCGTCGGCGACACGCAGCCGGCGAGCGTCGTGCACACCAGGGCAGCGCCGGTCGCGGGGCGAAGAATTTGGTTCAGCTTCATGGCAGATTGCTCACTTCGTCGGGTCGCACTTCGTGGTGAGCTTCACCACGCGAACGAGGTTGTTGGAGTAGAAGCACGGCTTCAGGCTGTAGTCGGTCATCTCGGTGGCCGACAGGACGCGGCGGACCGCCGTCTTGAAATCGCCCGAGTAGGCGTCGGCCCCTTCAATCTGGACGTCCTGGTCCGGCTCCCACGGTGCGGTGGTCCAACCCGCATCGCGGGCCCACTTCTCGATCAGCACGCGGTAGTTGCCATCAGCAGGCGAAACAGACCAGTCGCGCGGGGCGTTCGGCGATGCAGGCACCGGCGCCGTGCCAATGGCAACTGGCGAAGAGACGGCAACGACTTGAGCGGCCGGCGCGACGGCAGGGGTTGCTGGCGCAAGCGCCGCCACCTGAACGGGCGCAACTGTCGACGCCTCTGCGGACCGCGACGCGACGGTGCGACGATCCGACAACAGCTGCCATCCGCCGCCAGCCAGCGGCTTCGTCGGCTCGAAGTTGCCCGACGTATCCGCGCCGAACGGCGACGAAGCGGGCACGGCAGCATGCGCGCATGCGGCTGCAGCGGCGATGCCGGCAAGGAGAGCCCGGCACACCCGGGACAACGATCGAGACTGGTACATGGCGGATTTCCGTTTCAATTCGAATGGGTTATTTGGTGGATTGCAGCTTCTGGTACACGCGGGTCGCGTAGCGCAGCCGCTTGTCCGGTGAGCCGGCGTTGTAGCAACCCACCGCGGTCCACGTTTCGCCGTAGCGGCTCAAGCAATCCGAGAGAATCCACGTGCCTACGTAGGCGTTCGTGCACGGGTCAAACAGGCTCTGCCGTGTGATGCCAAACTTCGCGAGGCGCGGCAGATGTGCCGAGTTGATCTGCATGAGTCCAATGTCCTCGCTCCCGTTCGTGTTGGTGTTGGTCACCCACGAACGCATGCCAGACTCGACCTGTGCAATACCACGCGCCAGCGTCGGGCTTACCCTGTGGAAGGCCGCAGCGTCGTCAAGACAGTCGGCGCGCACAACACTGCTTAGTGCAGCGCCGGCGAGCATGAGAGCGATACGCAGTGCGATCATTGGACGGCCCGCTCGTAGAACCTCACCTCGGGCAGCCTATCCACGCGTACGACGTTGCCATCCGCTATAACGGTCAGGTGGTCCGATACCCCATTGAACTTGTAGTAGCGGTCCTTCTGCTCGCCCCCACCCTGATGGTTGTCTCCGAAGACAGAGATGCTTGCCATCGACTTCGCAAAACTGAGGTACGTGACACCATCCTTCTCGAAGACGCGTTCAAGTCCGGCATCGTTCTCGCGCGGGAACAAGAAGTTGATGCCCGGCACACGCGCCACTTCCACGCGCTTACCGGCGCCAGACGCCGTGAAGTTATCGACCGTCGCAAAGGACAGCACCTTTTTGGTGTCATCCCACCGGGTACGAAGCTTGTCGCCACCTGCGTCGCGCACTTCCAGGTCCTTCGGCTCTGCATCGAAGCGCACCTCAATGCGGCCATTCTTAGCGTCGCGTATGGCGAGCGCATTGAACGCGGAGGCAAGCGTCGGACCTTCCGGCCGCGGTGTGCCAGACGGTGCGCTTGCGGCCTCCGTTGGAGACGCGATGGCGGGTGCGGACACGCGCAGCATCCCGCCGGGCGTCGACAGCCGTGCGGTCTCGACGCCGAACGCTTTAGGCGGCGTGCCTCGCAAAGCGATGTTCCGACGCGCGAAGTCCACTTCGGCGTAGAGGTCACGCTGTTCGAGCACGCGGGCAAGCGCCTGCAGCCAGTTCTCTCCGCCGCGCGCGTCCAGCGACACTTCGTCGGTCAGTGGGATGTCCTTTTGCGCGGTGCCGCTCCACCCCGTTGGGGCGATGGACTTGACCATTTGCGCGAGGGGCAGCGACGACCGACCCGGGCGCACCAGCGCGACATCCGCATAGCTACCGATCAGCGCAAGGCGGCCGGTAATGGCGGCAAGCGAGCGCGGCATGTCGCCACCCGGATTGGCCGGCTCGGACGTAAAGCCGTTCGCACGCTTCCAGCGCGCGACCACCTGCTGGCCATTCACGGAATACCGAACCACCTCCGGCACACCGTCGATCACCCAGTAGGGACCGTTTTGAATGGCGCCGTCTGCCAGCACGAGCTGGCCATGGCGCGGCTGGATGTATGTCGACTGGCCATCGTTGAACACCATCGCGGGCCGTTCCGAGGCGCGGGCCACAACCTGGTAGTCGAAGTCGAGCGGGTCAGTATCGGCCGCGAAAGCGGGCGCCGCAAGCAGCGCCAGTGCAGAGAGAATGAGCGGCCGGATCATTGGAATTGTGCGACGTGTTTCATGAATCGGGAGAAATAGGGACCACCGCGCTCGGGATTCGCGCTGTGGTACCAGGCCACCGCCTTCATCGGCGAGCCGCTGCGCTGCAGGTTCTCGGCAAGGATGTCTTCGGCCACGCGGATGTTGGTCGCGGGTGCGAGGGCTTCCCACGGCGAGGCGAAGCGCTTGCCGTGGTAGCACCAGTTCACCTGCATCAGACCCACATCAAAGTCGCAACGATCGCTCGCCAAGAGACGCTTGACCGCCGCGTAGGCTTCCTCGCGCGAGGAGAAGAACATGCCTCGCCCCGCAACATTGAGCGTCCACGGCCAGGGACGGCCGCGGTACGATGATTCGTTCATTGCGATACCCGCTGTGATCCTGGGATCCACGCGGCTACCCATCTGGGCAAAGGGCTCTGTCTTGGGCGCGCACTTCCATCCACCGCGACGTTCGGCCAACGCTTCCTGTGCGGCGTCATCCAGCACGGCCGGGCGCAACCATCCTTCGCGCACCAGCAGTGCGGCGATGGTCACGTCTTTCCCATCCAGCGTGACAACCGGTCCCGCTTGCGCGCCCGGCGCGATCTGCGCGCCGAGCAGGCGAGCCGACCAGCCGAGGAACACATCCAGTCCGCAGTACAGGACGGGCTTGCCGTCGATGGTGTGCACACGTGCCTGACCTTCTGCCCGCACCACGATGGCATTGGGGCTGACAACCGCCTCGATCGTCGCCGCTTGCGAGCCAGTCGACGCCACCAGGCAGAGTGCGAGAGTCGCAAGCCGCTTAATCACGATAGGGCTCCAGCACGATGTCATGCTTGACCTGCACCATCATGTTCTGGCCTGGCTCGGTCGAGATGGTCGGGCGAATGTTCTGGTTACGGCTCAGGATCGTTTGCGCCGTCTGCGTGGCCACCTGCCCTGCCGCATTCCCGTAGGCAACCAATCCCGCCGGTCCAACCGTGGTGGTCGTCGGGTTGTCGTTAAAGCGCAGCGACAGCGCGCCGATCACCAGCGCGCCACCGAAGATCTTGAGGAAATGGTTGTTGACGTCACCGGTATTGCCTGCGGTACCGTCCGGATCGGCGCCCTGCATGCCCAGCAGCGGTACCGTCTTGCCGTTGGGCAACTGCATCCGCACGAATGCGGTCAGGAGGCGCTCCTGGCCCACGGCAATGTCCGCGCTGTACATGCCCACCAGCGTGGTACCGGCTGGGATCATCTTGCAGTCGCCCTTGACCGTGTCGTACACATCCTGCGCGACGCTTGCCCGAAACTCGCCCGGCTTGTCCGAGTTGAGCCCGCCCGCGAACGTCGCAGGGATGACGAACCCACGGCTCAGCGTGCACCGCGGTAGCTTTCCGTCGAAGCTCGTGCGCTGCGTTGTCATGGCGCCCGCCTCCCGGAGGAACTGCTTGTCCGCCGAGACCGCCGGTGCGGCCGCATCCTGGCCTTGCGAAGCGGCAGCCGCCGCTGCACTAGCGCGCGCCGCCGCCTGCTGCTGGAGCACGCGCATCTGCGCGGGATCGGTTACATCAGCGCCAGGACCGCCCTTGCCTTCGAGCTGGGACTTTCGCACCCCGCTCTTGTAGATCGGCGCGGTAAAGATCGAATCCTTCTCGTTTTGCTTCGCATCGGGTGCTGGTGTTGCCTTGCCACCGGTGGTCAGGTCACTCGCCGTCATCAGCGGCGCTTTGCCCGTATCGGCCGGAGCAGCCTGCTTGCGCTGGCGCTCCGCTTCCTGCCGCGCTTTCTCAGCCTGGTCGCGGATCGTCTGCTCCAGGTTCTGGGCCCCTTCGGACGAACCCGAGCGCGCACGGATTTGCTCGGCACGCTCCTGTTCCGCCCTCTCGTCGTGCTGCGCTTCGCTGATCGACTGGAAGTAGTAACCGAGCGCGCCAACGAGCACGGCGGCGATGCTGCCGAGTGCCACGACGATGTTGCGCGGCAGCTTGCCCTTGACCGTGCGCTGCTGCGCCTCGGTCACGTCAGTCACATTGGGGTCCGTCTTCGTGCCGCGCATCAGAAGAGCCCCAAGATGCGGCCGCGGCCACGCTCAATACGCACTTCATCCTTGCCGGAGCGGAGGACAATTGTGTCAGCCAAGCGTTGCACGACAAGATAACCGCCACGGCGGATAGCGTTGACGACCACAAAATCACTACCGTCCTTGATCAACGCCACAGGCCAGTTCTGCGACGCGCTAGCCGGCAAGCGAAGCCACAGTGACTTACCGTCATCAAATGCCGTCTCTGGCTTGAAGCCGCCACTGCCCGAGATGGAGTACTCAAAGTTAAGCTTCTCGGGCGAAACGCCCACGGCATCCGCGCCACGGCTCTCCGCTTCCGTCGCACGTTGATCTTCGCCGGCGTCCGCCTTCGCTTCGTTGCGCGCCTTCACCTTCGCCGCAATCGAGGTCGGAATGCGGAAGCGAACTTTCTGGTAGAAGATCCCGCCGAGTGGGGAGGACACCAGCGTAAATTCGTAGCTCCGCTTGTTCGTGTTCACCGACAGCGTGTTCACTAGACCGGGAGCCTGCGGCTTGACGTACAGGTGATTGGCGCCGTCCGTCTCATAGTCCCAGCGCACGCTTTCGCCCCACGCCGGTTCACCCACGATCTGTTCATCGTCCGGAAACTCGATGGTCGTCATCTTCAGGGGGGCGCTGAGCACACGGAAGATCTGGTCACGGCTGTAGGTGAAGACCACCAGACGCGAATCCCCGGGCAGTGCCACAGGGTCAACTCCACCATTGAAGGGATTCCCCGGGTTCATGGCGTCACTCAATTCGCCGAAGCCCAGGTTCGCGAGGCCAGCGCCGAGGCGCAGGGGTGCTTTGTCTGCGGCGTGGCTTTGGGGGGCGGAAAGGATCAGAGCCAGCGCGGCGGCGATGGCTAGCGGGAGAATTCGGGAGGGCTTGCTGGCTTCCATGGGCACTGGGCGCGGCGTTAAGCCTGCGACTTTTGGATGCTGAAGAAAACGGGATAAATGCCGAACGGGTTAGTCCCGAGAATGGCGTCGCTGGTCGGCGGCTTGACCTGGTACCGGAACGTGACCGCGTAACGCTGCTTGCGCGGCTGATATCCGTCCTCGCTGGTGGAGGTCACGAACTCCACGGCCACGGTGTTGTCCGGCAGGATGGCGATATTGAGAATCTTGGGCTCACGCACCAGCGTGGGCGAAGAGATCACCTGACGGATTGGCTGGTCTTCGTCGACCCATTCCTGGAACTGCGTGCGGCCGGACCCCACCATCTGCTCACGCACCGAGCGCAGGTTCTGTGCGATGCGCGAGCGTTCGACATCGGCGCTCAAAATCGGCTCGATCGTGAACCAGCGTGTGACCAGATCCTTGAACGCCCATTTGAGCGCCATGTCATCGGGGCGGTAGTCCACCAGCTCGCGCACATAGGGCTTGCCTGTGGCATCCGCCGATACACCAACCGCCTTGACAACGGACGGTGGCGATTCGCGCGTCATGATGGCCACCAGCGCGATGAACCCGATACCGAGCGTCGCGATCTTCCAGTGGTTGCGCTCCACGGCCAGACGTGTCGTGCGATCGAAGATCACCTGCTCGGGCTTCTCATTAGCGTACATCCCTGGCGCGACGCTCAGGGGATTGGCCTTCTCGGATTTCTTGGGAAAAAGACGCATGCGGCTTTCCTGTTGGATGCCGCCAATTGAAACAGCTAACCGACTGTCATAGAGAGGGAAAAGCTATGCGATATTGCCCAGCTTTCTGCGTTTGCCTCATTTCCGACCGCGTCGGTTGCATCGCCGACAAGAGCTCCCTTGCGTGCCGGAGGCAACTGGAATACACGGCAGCGTCGCTGAGCGATAGTTACCGGTTGCGCAGCATGCCGCGCACGTGCCTTGTTCTTCGGCTTGGGAAAGGTGCGAACTGTTGGCGGTGTCCAAAGTGATGGAGACGAACCAGCGGTCAGCCACACGGCAGACCGTGGCCAACACCAGGGTAACCCTCAACTGCCACCCTTGAGAAATGCTCAACGGCCGGTTTATCGACGTCCTAACCCAGTAAGCTCACATTTTTATGTGCGCTTATCGGGGAAATAGGTTGAGCATGCTTACGCTTTCGGGAGCCTGACCTGCCGCGCAAGTTCTGCAACCACCGTTGGATCGGAGGATAGCTCGTCCACCGCGCGCGTTAAGACCTGCTTCTCAACACGGCAATTCCCCAGAAAGCTACGCAAAATCGTATGGCTTTCTGCCCGCCACGATGGCCCGCGCCCGCCAACAATAGCGGGCATGGATTCCACCGCCAATCATCCCCTCCTGCAATTGAGCCAGCTTGAAGAAAGTGCCGTCGGCATGTTCTTCGAGTCGCTCGCACCCATCCGGGAATTCATGGACGCCCCGGATGTGGCCGAAGTCATGATCAATCGCTACGACAACGTCTGGGTCGAGCGGCGCGGAGTCATGTCGCGGCTGGAGAGTGCGATTAAGCCCGCCAAGCTGGAAGGTGCAATCCGGTCCCTCGCCTCCTCCGTGCAGAAGTCCGCGGTGCGCGGTACTTCACAAGGGATCATCAACGCCGGCCACAAGGGTCTGCGTATTGCCGCCGTGATGCAGCCTACGGCGATCGGCGGTCACGCCCTCAGTATCCGCCGGCACCAGGAGCGGAATCTGTCGCTGCACGACTATGTCAAGGCTGGTGCCTTTTCCGCCAAACACGCGCGTAGCGTGGAAGACGACCGCGCTATCTTCACCGGCCCCGTCGAGGATGAAGCGCTGATGGAGGCGCTCCAGCAGCTTGTCCAACAGCGCAAGAACATTCTGGTGGCTGGCGGAACGTCGTCGGGCAAGACAACGCTACTCAATGCGTTGGTCGAAGTGATCCCACACGACGAGCGGGTGCTGACCATCGAGGACACGATGGAACTGAAACCCCGGGTCCCCAACCTCGTGCGGCTTCTCTCCAATGCCGACAAGGGCGTCAGCACCCAACAGCTGGTGGCGTTGTCATTGCGCTTCCGGCCTGACCGGATTCTAGTTGGCGAAGTTCGCGCGGGCGAGGCCTACGACATGGTCCAGGCATTCAATACCGGCCACGACGGCGGCATGGGTTCCCTGCACGCGCCCAATGCGCGCGCTGCCCTCTCCCGACTCGAAAGCATGGCATTGCTCGGCATTCCCCCCGGCTCGGGATGGAGGGTCGAGGACATGCGCAAGCTTGTTGCTGACTGCATCCACTATGTGGTCCACATGAAGCGGACAGGCGAGATGCGGCACATATCCGAAATCATTGAAGTGAAAGGCGTGCGCAATAACGAGTACGTCGTTCAACGCGTCTTCTAACAAAGGAGCTTCACCCATGCATTTGCTGCCCGCCGCACTACGCGCCGCCATGTCGCGCAAGCAAGCGCCCAAAGCAATCACCCTCCTCGGCCTGATGGCGGTGGCTACCACGGCCGGCGCCGCCGAGATTGCCGCCTTCGCCGCACTGGGCGACTTCATCTGCGGCATCGCCACCTTCATCAACACCAAGTATCTGTTCGTGGCTGGTTTGATCTTGATTGTCCTGGGCGCGATCGGCATCGCGAACTCCGAATCGACCATCATGAAGTTCGTCTCCGTCATCTGTATCGGCGTGGGTCTGGCAGCAGCAGCCCCATCGATCATGACGGTGCTGGGTGTGGCGAAGGCCTGCACGGGCATCTGACCATGCGCGAGCACCACGTCGGCATCGGTCTTTCCCGGCCCCGTCAGATTGGCGGCGCAGTACGCGGCCTCGCCATTGCCAACGGCACGATCGTTGCCCTGCTGGTCTACGTCACGTTCCGCAGCGGCTGGAAAATCCCCGTCTGCGTCGTGCTGATGGGCATGGCCTTTCACGCATTGCTGCGCTGGTTGACCTCGCGTGACCCGTGGTGGAACCAGATCCTGAGCGTCTACAACACCTACGGTGACGTGTACGAATCGCGCCCCTGGCACGGCAAGCTGCATTCGCTCTTCCGCCGACCGTACGGCTTTGACAGCGACCTCCCATGCTGAAGATCAACCGCCGCCCGCTCTACGAAGTGGCGCCGTGGCTCACCTCTATCACGCCCGAACTGATCCTGAACAAGGACGGCTCGCTGCTGGCCAACTTCGAGTTTCAGGGGGTCGATGCCGACAGCCCGATCACCGCCGATATCGAATCGGCGCGAAACCAGCTGGACCAGGCCTGCAAATCCTTCGACAACCGGATCACCGCGTGGTGGAAACTGAGCCATCGGCGCGCGCACGGCTACGTGGGCGGAGAGTTCTCGGAAGCGGCCGACGCGCAGCTGGACGCCCTGAACAAGGCTCATCTTACGTCCGGCAAGTATTTCCGGAACGCGCATTCCCTCGCCCTCGCCTACACGCCCGAGACCGGCTTGGCCAAGTTCTTCGACAAGGTCGGCCACCACATGACCGTCGGTGGGCGATCGGTCTACGCCTCCATCTTCGAAGCAACGAAAGACACGGTGTTCGCACGCAGCGCCTTCGCGTTCGACATGGAGAAGCTGCAGGCCGATACGCGCCGGTTTGAAGCGATGCTCGACGCCTTTGGTGGCGGCGTGCCGCGGCTCAAGCTCAATCGCCTCATCATGCAGGACAGTTACGCGGCGCTGCACCAGGCGGCCAATCCAAGCGCTCCGCCAAGGCGCATTCGCTATCCCGTTACGCTGCTGGACACCCATCTGACAGAATCGGAGGTAACCGTCGGCGCAGATAAACTCCTATTTGAATCCGCGCACGGCAAGCGGTATGCCGCCATTGTGTCAGTCAAGGAGTGGCTAGGATTCCAGGAAGCAGCACTGGACGGGCTGATGCAGATCGACGCCGAGCTCGACGTGTGCATCATGTTCCGGTTCCTCGATACCGCGCGCGCGTCCGCCTACATCGAGAAGGTACGCCGCTTTTATAAGATGGCGGCGCTCAATGTCCGGGCCATCCTCAAGCAATACTTCGGCAAGGAAGAAGCTGAGAACGACGAGGGGCGCGAGGAACTGGCGAAGGAAGCCGGTATCGCGCTCAAACGACTCACGGCCGAAGGCACGCAGCACGGCTTCGCGAACATCTCCATCATCGTCTACGGCGAAACCGAAGAAGACTGCGAAGACTCCATCAGTGAAGTGATTGGCGCCCTGACCAATGCGGGTTTCGGAGCCATTCGCGAGAAGGCGAACCTGATGCCGGCGTGGAACAGCACCCTACCCGGCCGCTGGGACAAGCAACGCCGCCTCCAGTTTGTAGAAACGCCGGCAGTGTCGGACATTGCACCGGTTTGCTCGGTGGTCCCCGGCCCGACGCGAAATAGCTGGCTGTCGGACAAGGCCGGCCGAGAGGTTGCGCCGCTCACCTGCCTGCCCACTCGCCACAAGACCGCACAGCGCGTGGACTTCCACCAGCCGGGAGGCAACGGCCATGTGCTGGTCATCGGTCCGATCGGTGCTGGCAAGTCGGTGTTCCTTAACTTTCTGGTGTCCCAGGCAGGCCGCCATGGTGCACGTCGGATCCGCTTCGACAAGGATCGATCCACCCGCATCCCTACGCTGCTGAGCGGCGGCACGTTTGTCGACGTTACCGGCAAGTTCCAGACTGCGACGCATGCGAATCCCCTGTCGCTGCTTAGCGACCCGGAGAACTTCACGTATGTCGCCCAGTGGGTGTCATTGGCGCTCGAAGACGACAACTTCTCGCTGACGCCGCAGCAATCGACGGATGTGTACGAGGCGGTAAAGATTCTTGCGACCTACGACCCGGAACGCTGGACGCTCAGCAACCTCTCGACCCAGTTGCATGACTCGTTGCGCGAACGTCTTCAAATCTGGCTTAAGGGCGGTCAATACGGGCACTTCTTCGACCACGCCGAAGATGCTTTTGCCGTTAGCGACAACCTGTCCATCGAGATGGGCGATCTGTTCGAGAAGTACCCGCGTGCGGCGGCCCTCTTCGTCGACTATGCGTTCTATCGCATCAGCCAGTCCATGGACGGCTTGCGGTACACCATCATCGAAGTCGAGGAGGCCGGTTTCTTCTTCCAGCAACCACGCTTCTACAAGCGTCTGGAGACGTGGATTACCACCATCCGGAAGCTGAACGGCGCCATCTGGATGGCCACACAGTCGCTGCGCCAGCTCGACCGCATTCCGGACTTCGAGATCCTCAAGGACAACGTCGGCAACCTGATCTACCTACCCAACAGCCAGGCGAATTCGAGCAAGGACCTCTACAAGGGCAAGTTCGGCCTGACCGACGACCAGATCCAGATGATCAACGACGCGATTCCGAACCGCGACTATCTCTGGATTACCCGGTCACAGACTCGAATGCTCCAAAGCACGTTCTCGGAAGAAATGGTAGCGATGCTGCGGTCCGACGGCGTCGCGCAATCGATCCTCGACCGCCACCACGCGTCTGGGGATATCAACTGGCAACAACACTACGTGCGCGAAATGCTCGCGCGCAACTCCTAAGGAGCAAGTCCATGAAGAAGTGGTTCATCAAGTCCGCCGCCGCGGCCTCCTTAACGCTGAGTTCGCTCGCGCACGCCGGCGGTTTCCCCGTCATTGATGTGACGAACCTCATCCAGAACACTATGACGGCGTTGCAGTCAGTCAAGGACGAGGTCTATCAAAACACCAACATCGCGTACCAGTACAAGATGATGGCCAACCAGTTGCTGCAGTCCACCGGGCTGGACGCGGCAGCACTGGAACAGCAGCTGGGCGCTCTCAACGATGAAATCAGCAACAACGATAGCTACGGCAACGTGCTCAAGGATCTCTACGGCGGGTTGTCAGGCAACACGGACTATCTTAATCGCGTGCAGAGCATGATCGTTTCCTCTGGCAAGAGTCCAAGCCAGTGGTTCGAGGATCAATCCACCCTGCTCAACAACGGCGACAAAACGGCCAAGAACCTGTTCAACCTCGGCTCCACCGTGTTCAAGAACACCCAGGCGACGGCCAAGCGCCGGGAGAGGATCCAGAAACAAATGAAGCTCTCGCCAACCGCGCAGGCGACGGCGCAATCCACCAACCAGATGCTCGACGTACTGGCGGGCCAGAACGCGGATCTGCTGCAACTGATGAGCGCCAAGACACAGTCTGACGCCGACAAGGACCAGAAGACATTGGCCATTGATGCCGAGACGACGGAAGCCGCGCGCAAACTCCAGGCCGATCGTGACGCGCAACGCCAAAAGCTCCTAAACCTGAAATGACAAGCCGCTACGTACGCACTGCCTTACGTTCGGCTATGGCCTCGCTCGTATTCTTGCTGACAATCCTCGGATCGGCATCCTACGCTGAGGAGTCGGCTGGCGGCAACACTAGCGCGCCACAACAAACAGTCTCCGCTTCGCAACCGGGTGAGCTCGGCGACGGCATCAAGAAAGCACTGTCCAAAATGGACGGCATGCGTAGCAGCCTCATCAGCAGCGCAACGTCGCTTAGCGACCGTGTACGAAGTGAATCGGACAAGGTTGCGTTTGGTCTGGGCACTATCGCTCTGGTACTGGCCGGGCTTCGCTGGGCGAGCACCAGCGACGCCGTGACGGCGTGGACGGACTTCCTCGAAGCGATTCTCTTTCTTGGAATCTTCTCCGCCCTGTATGTGAGCTATACCAGCTTCGGACCGGCAATCTTTGTTTGGTTCGACAAGATCGCTACGGCAATAAACAGCGGCGTCGACATCTACAACTTACCGATGACGCTGGCGGGTACCGCAGGGAAGTTCTACGACTCGATTGTTCGGACTCTTATTGCTGGGCTTAACAACCCACTCAAGCTGGTCGACGCAATCGTCGCCGCCGTGGCCTTCACGTTCGCTCTCCTCAGCGTACTGGCTGCAGCCATTATCTATTCCTGGTTCATCCTCGTCGGCCATCTTATGGTAGCCGTTGGCATTGTGGTGGGACCACTTGCCGTTGCATTCGGGATGCTTGACATTTCGCGCAAGTACTTCGCTGCATGGCTCGACTACATGGTGACCGGCTCTCTATATATGGTGGTCGCGGCCATCATGGCTCAGCTTGTTTCCTCGCCCATCCAAGACATCGTGAGCGGCGTTTCGAATGTGGGTACCGACACAACACTGGCCGCGTCCTACGCCCTTTCGATTTCGATTGTTCTGATCTTCATCGCCATGGAGATCCCGAAAATCTCGGGTTCCTTGTTTGGTACAGGTGGCGGCATCAGCGGCACCGGCGGATTCAAGATGCTCGGCCGCGGCGCGGCGAATCTGGGCAAGAAGCTCGCAGGAAAGTGACTGATGACGCAAACGATTCATAAGTTCATGGGCCCCGCCGAGCTGATGCTGGGTCATGCGAAGCGTATCGACCTGATCCGGCAGTATGCCAACGAGTCGGAACCAGCGGTCTTCAATGCGAAGTGGCTAGCGGTGCTCGAAGGCTGTGCGCACTGGTTCGCCTCCATGCCATTGCGCCCGACGGAGCATGCGGAGCCTGGCGGTGCCATGCGGGCGACGGTGGAGGCAGCCTACTTCGCCATGCGACTCTCGGGCGCGCAAAAATTTGGTGCCGACCAGCCATCCGAGCGGCGTCGCTTGCTTGAGCCGCAATATCTCTATGCATTGTTCCTGGCGGCGTGCTGCTCGCGCCTGGACGAGCCCTGCCGGCATTTCCTTTTCCACCGCGAGAGCGATGGCGCCGAATGGATCCCGGCGGCACACGGCGCGTTCGGCACCTGGCTTGGAGACGGTACGTACAAGGTCACGCGCAGGGACGAGGCCGCTCCCGTCGAACGCATGAGAACCGCCTTGCTGGCCCGGGAGATCCTCGGTGCGGAGTGCCTCGCTCTATTCGACCCTACGGTGCTGTCCGACCTGTTCGGCGCCATTAATCCGGAGCCCCGTCCCACCGGCATCGAGACCCTGCTGCACAAGGTCGCGCGTCAAGCCATTGAAACCGCGACCAGCTTCGAGGTGAAGGCTCGGCGCGCCGCCTTTGCGCCCGATGCTACGCCTGCCCCCACCGCTGGCGATCTGGCGGCGTCGGGAACTCCTGCGCCGGCGGCGCCCGAGAAGTCCAAACCGGCTTCTGCTCCTGCCACCGAAGCAACGGCGGCACCGACAGCGGAAACCGGGGAGGTCGCAGTAGCGTCCACACCAACGCCACAGTCCACAGCTCCTAAGGCTCCCGAGCCAACGGCGTCAGGCTCGCCGGCCGCGGCGCTTCCCATGGATGCAGTCCGGCCGACCGGTACCGACAAGAAGGCGGACCCGTTTGCTGAGGTACTTGCAGGCACGTCCAACCTGATGCGTGACTTCTTCCGCGCCGTCTCGCAGGACGTTGCGGCCGGCAAGGCAAAGGTGACATGGGTCGACAACAAGCTCGCTATCAGCAAGCGCATGATCGGCAACTACGGGATGGCATCGGAATCGCTGCTGGAGAACCTGCGCAAGTTCAACCTGCTCTACAAGGTCGTTGGCCAGGACATCCTGCTGGTCGACAAGGTCGCCGCGTTGATTGCTGAGCGGCCCACAGATTCGCAGGGATCGTGATGCGCAACTACATCAACCACTTCCGCCCAATCTTCGAGTTCCGCGCTGTTGTCGGCTGGACCCTCGCTGTTGTGCTGCTGCTGGCGAGCGGGATGCCGAGTGCCGGCTACTTCGCCCTGTTCGCCGCCGTCATGCTGCTATTCCGCGCGACGCAGGTTTGGCGTGCGCTTAAGTTTCGGATGGCCATTTCCACAAAATGGTTGAGCATCATCCAGATCGATCGTCTGCTCGTAATTAGCGCTGACATGCGCAAGAAGCAGAATGCCATGTATGTGGGGTTAGGCTACGAATGGACGCAGCGCCACTGCCAGATTGCACACGATATTCTTCGGATGCCGTCGAGCGACATTCCCGGTTTGCCGAAATGGTTGCCGCAACCTATCGTCGAACGTGTCGAGAGAGCTTTTGCGCCGGCGGATAGCCTCGCCGACACCATGCCTCAGGGCCGATCCTGGATTCACGGCATGGAGCCCAAGAAGACTTGGGTGCCTTTTCACTACAAGGCAATGCCCGGCCATACTTCGGTCAGCGGCACGACGGGTTCTGGAAAAACCCGGACCTACGAGGTCATTTCGACTCAGGTCATCCACAATCCCGACGACATTCTGATCATTATTGATCCGAAGAACGATAGCGATTGGGTCAAACGTGTCAAGAAGGAATGCGATCGAGCGGGCCGTAAGTTCCTGTATTGGAAACAGGCCGCCCCCTCCCAATCGATCCGCCTGAATCCGATTGAGAACTGGTCGCAGCCTTCGGAAATTCCGAGCCGTATTGCACAGCTGATGGAGGAAGGGCCCTTTCGTCAGTTCGCCTTCCTGTTTATCGACCGCGCGGTAAAGGGTGAGCTTTACGTCGGTGACAAGCCGAATCTGCGCTCCATCCTCCAGTACGCCCAGAACGGCATCAACAAGCTGCTGGACCGGGCACTGCGGCGGTTCTTCCCGGAAGCTGGCATGCCGGACTGGGAGGAAGAGGCGAGCACCTATATGCAGAAGGCGGCCCAACGCCCGGGCGGTACGCTGCTCGATGGCATGGTGCAGTTGTACATGGCACGCTTTGCCAACAAGGATCTCGGTCACGAGGCCATCGACGGACTGGTGGCGACGTTTCACCATGACCGCGACCACTACGGCCGGATCATTGCGTCCGCCCTCCCCTTGCTGCAGATGCTGGCCACCGGCGAGACAGGCCTCATGCTGGCGCCAAAGGCCGATGACTTCGATGACGACCGAGAGATCTGGGATATCGACAAGGTCATCAAGCAAAAGGCCGTGCTCTATGTCGGCGCAGACTCACTCTCCAATGCGCTGGTCGCACAAGCCATCATGTCCATGTTGCTGGCTGACATCGCTTCGGTCGCAGGGGCGATCTACAACTTCTATGAGAAGCCGCCCGAGGTGGTCCTCATCATCGATGAGGTCGCGGAGGCGATCAACGAACAGGTCATCCAGGTGCTTAACAAAGGCCGCGGTGCGGGCTTCAAAGCCTTCGTAGCCTTTCAGACGCGTTCGGATGTGACCGCCAAACTCGGAAACGTGGCCAAAATGAACCAGGTTCTGGGAAATCTGAACAACCAGTTCGTTTTACGCTTGGAAGATGTTGACACAGCGAACTGGTTCTCCGAGAAAGCCGGCACCACCGCTATTCAGAACATCGTCGTGTCCAGCAGCACCAGCACCGGTACCGAGGCCCACGTGGGCGAATTCAGCGGCTCGGTCTCTCGATCGACCCAGCTGGAGAAGGCGCCGCTTGTTCCTCCCGACCTGATCATGCAACTTCCTAACCTGCAGTACTTCCTGCGCATCTCCGGCGGCTCTGTCTATCAGGGCCGGGTTCCCATTATTCAAGGTTAATTGCCAATGCGCTCCCCTTCCCTGTTCCGGCAGATCGTCAAGCAGCATCGGATGTCGGCCAAGCTGACGCCAATCTTCATCCTTTCGCCGGACCTCGATGACGTGTGCAGGCGCGTGGTCGACTATATTGGCGTCAACTTCCGCGTACGCGAGGAGCCGCTGGTTGCTGAAATGCTTGGCGACGCCATTCAAGCATGGCGCCAGGCTCGTAAGCATGGCGATGCGAACGTCGCCTTTATGAAGGGGCTGTTTGGTCGCGCCCACGACCTGTATATGCAGCGCTACGCGGCATTCAAGGGCGAGCGCTACAACGTCTGGTATCCCTACCAAGAGTCAATCCCCGCATTCGAGCAACGCCAGCCATCTGGCTATGTGTGCCAGATGGTCGACGAGCCCACACCAGGCAACGTTTCTCAGCGATGTGCCGCATTCCAGCTCGCCGCACGCGTGCTGACCGGCTACAGCTTCTCCCGCTACTTCGAGGACTACGATGTCGCTGGCAGCTTTGCACACTGACGCGCACAGGCGTCTTGCGGCGGTACGTGCCTACCCACGGCAGTTGGCGGCGTTTACGGCGAAGGCTACTGCTGTGCACGTCTTCAAGACAGCGCCTGCCACGGCCCACGCCATGCTCGCATGGCATACCGACACCCAGCGCGGCGACGCTGCGCCGCCACCTGACTTCGTCGCATCAAGCGGAGCGCCTGCCTTCGCTTTCATTGGCGTTGCGGCGCGCAGACCGCACGTTGTCATCGGCGCGATTGCCGCGTTCACGGCGCTGCCGGCGCTGCTTCTCCTGAGAATCCTCTGATCATGGCAAGCCGATTTGTATCGCATGTCCGTCTTTGGCTCCTGATTGCGCCTCTAATGATCTGCGCAACCGCTCCGTTCCTGCCGAACGACAGCGAGTTTGAGGTGAGCGACATCGAGCTGTCTTCAGTTGCTCGCGTGTTGGGCGACGCGCGGTCGGACAAGGCTATCAGTACGGCCAACGAGTGCTTTGTGCGCTGGTTCGTCGCCACGGGCGCTGTCAAGGCCTCGTTCTCTGGCTCGGACACCAAAACGATGCTTTCAGACGGTGGAGCCGCTACTTTCGGCCGCAATTGGATGCGCAATTTCTGGCTGATGATTTACCGCGCCATCTACCGTGCATCCGTCGCGCAGTATTGGCTATTCGGCGGCGCAGTCTTGTTCATCGCGCTGCTCAATGATGGCGCGGTGTCACGAAGAATTCGTGCAGCGTCGGCCGGCTTCGCCAACCCCGTGATGTTCCATGTGGCCGCTCACGGGCTTCTCGTCTGCTTTGGATTCGGCGCATCTGCGCTGCTGCTTCCGTTCCCGATCGTCGCCTATTGGTGGACGGCCGGCGTGGCCATCGTCGGCTTCCTTAGTTGGCGCCTGGCTTCTGCTTTCCATGTGGGGCGTTGAACTGCGCCCCAACTACAGCCAACGCAATTTTCCGGCCGTCGCTGGCCGCCATCCGGAGATCCACGAATGACCAAGACCGCTGAACTTGCCAACCCCGTCGGTGGCATGCCCGAAGGTCTGCTCACCGAAGACACAGGCGCCACTGGCTTCGACGCCAGCAACCTTACGGTTGCAGCGCCGGAAGACGTCGAGGCCGAACTGAGCCAGATGTCTGCGTCGGCGGACGCTCTGCATCAGGAGGGGATCATCACCTCTGCGGACGCCGAGCAGAAGAAGGCGCAGGTCGAAAGTACGCGCAAGCGCTTTCGGGAGCTCTCGCCTGAGGACCGGCAGGCCATCGTGCGCCGTCGTCGCGAACTGGGCATGCAGATCCTCAACCGCCAACTTGCCGGTGCTGCTGTTGTGACGGTTGGATTGAAAATCAACCACACCCGGCTGCGTCCCCTGTTCGAGCAGTGGTGGCCCTACATGAACCGCATGTCGCTGAACCTGCAGAGGTTCGGGCAGACAACGTTCTCGCGCGCTGAATTGGCGACCGTCGAGCGGTACCTTGAAGGCGAAATGGTAAAGCTGGAAGGGTACGTGGACGAGCAACTGCGCGTTGCCATCGCCTATCGTGAGCAGCGTGAGAAGGATATGCAGGAAAAAGGCGACTTCGTTTTCCGCCCCGAGATCGTGCGACCCGCCATCGAACTGGACGTCCAGGCGTATTCCCGCTTTGCTGTGCGCGCGCTTCAAGTGCTCATCAAGTTCGACAAGACGATGGATGAGTTCGACTTCTTGGTGTGGAACGGCATACGGGACATGACCGACGTGAACGATGAGGTCACACGCTTTCTTCGCAAGTTCCAGCCGCTGGGCCTGCGCAGCTTCACCACGCATCTGAAACTGATGGAAACCGTGAGGGGTGTCTAACAGGGAGTCACCCGAAGTGGAACTTGCTGTGCTTGGGGGCCGGTAAAGACGCCCATCTAACAGTAAGTTCCACTTCTTATCTCGGATCGCACTGCCTGACGGTTCCACACGCTCCCCTTTGAGGGTGCTAAGTCGCCCAATCTGTCAGATGCAGGCAGATTCTTCCAACACATCCAAGCCCTATCCCATGTCACTCGCAGATGTACTCGCCAGTCTGAATCCGTCTCAACGCGAAGTCGTTGACTGCACTGGGCACTGCGTCGCCGTGGCGGTACCAGGCGCTGGGAAAACAGCCACCATTGCCGCTAAGGCAGCGGTTCTCTTGGCTGACCCAACTGTTACTGTCGGCGCAGTCACGTTTAGCAAGGATGCGGCAATCGAGTTGCGCGATCGAATTCTCGCCTTGGCCGGAATATCGGCGAAGAAGCGCTTGGTCGCTGGCACATTTCACTCCCTCGCCTACAAGCAACTGGGGAAGAACGGAGGTAAGTTGACGGATATCGTTACTGATGGTGTTCGTGCGGCTATCGTTGGCCAGATCCTGCAGGAGTGTGGCATTGAATGGAAGGTGGAAGACGCGCTCGCCTCTATTGAACGTTCAAAGCTTCAATTGGGTGACCCTAGGCCTGGCACGGTAGATGCGCAGATTTTCGGCGCGTACCAGGCAGCGTTGGCGCGAAATGGAAAGATCGACTTTCAGGACATGCTTCGTATGGCCGTGGCGGGAATGCTAAAGGGTGAACTCCGGCCTTACTCGGTCAATCATCTGCTTGTTGATGAGTATCAGGATTGCGACAGCCTTCAGTCGCGTTGGACCTCATTACATGCCGCGGCCGGATCTGTCGTTTGCGTTGTAGGTGACGACGATCAAACCATCTTTGGCTTTCGCGACGCTCTTGGCTATCAAGGCATGGAAGCATTCATTAAGGAGTTCGATGCTCGCGCAATCGTGCTCGGGAAGAACTACCGCTCCCGTTCCGAGATATTGGGTGCTGCCGACAAGATCATTCGAAACAACTCGCAGCGGATCTCGAAGGAACTGCTCGCGCATCGGGGCCCTGGCGGCTCAGTCGAATTCAAACGGTTCGATGACGAGTACAAGGAAGCTGTTGCGGCGGTAGAAGCGCTTACACCAACTCTGCTTGCCGGAAAGACTGCGGCGGTACTCGCGCGAACCAATCGCATCCTTGATCCTATTGAGGCCGTATGTCGATCGCATGGTGTGAAGTACTACCGCGCGGCTGGCCGATCGATCCTGGATCGTCCTGAGGCCGCATTGATGGGTGAGATGCTAGAGCTTGTGCAGCAGTCAAAGACCTCGGGGCTTGATGCTCTGCTTCGCTTTTCCGGGATTGGCTCCAACGAGCTTCAGCAGCTTCATGCTCAGGAAGTTATAGGCGGCAAGAGGCCGGTCTCCAGGAAAAAGGATCTAGTCGAACTGGGAGTCGCCGAGCAGACGGCCGACAAGTACCGGGACTTCGTTAAGCGCCTTACTGAATGGCGTGCGCTTTGCGACCGTGAATTCTATGCCTTGATATTGGATGGTGTCCGCGAATGGATGCTCAAGTACGCAGCGGAGGATGCCGGCACGCGAGCTATCAACACTTGCTATGACGTGTTGGGCCAACTCAATGGCTCTTTCGCGGAGCGGCTGGAGTTTCTTCGAAGAAAAAACAACGAGCCTGCCTCGGATGCGCTCGTCTTGACCACGATGCACGCCGCAAAGGGGCGCGAATGGCACAGTGTGGCAATAGTCAGGGCCGAAGAAACTGTCGTACCCGATAGTGATAGCCCCGAGAGCGAAGAACGGCGTTTGTTCTATGTCGCTGTGACCCGAGCTCGAGACTTCTTGTCGATATCAACCTCAAAGAAGAACCCGACCTCTAGGTTCATTGTTGAGGCGGGGCTCGCGTAGCTCCCTAGGACTATGTGCTGCCAGCTTTAACGCCTGGTCATTCCGATCCAAGTCCGGCCATTTCACATGCCTAAACGAGCACTTTTACTAGAAGTTGGCAAAGTACTTTAAGAAGGCAAGGCAACTGCTACGTGGGGCAAGCTATTTCCAAAGTCCGCCTGGCGAGATGTATACGCGACGATGTGACGTAAACTTCTTGCGGTTTACGTATACGGCGGCTATTCTACGCCGAACCATTTAATTGACGGAAAGCGTCTAAGTCTTCGGTTCAGCGCCGTTCAGCGCTTAGAGACCTTTCCAACGGATTTACAACTGTTATGGCACGCACGAGCTTACTCAAGGCAGAACTCCCGCGCCCAGACTTTTCAGACGACCATGGCCTGTCAATCGACGGGCTGGCGGCCGTTGCGGCGCAGGCCAACGACGTCTTTGGGCAGATTCGGGATGCCATGCTGGAGCCTTACCCTCGTAAGATCCCGCCCACGTTCACCAGCAGCCAAATTGCCTCGCTCTGCGGCGTCGACAAGGCGCGCTTCCACTATCTTGCCACCAAAGGCGGATTGCCGGCGGGTACCTCGCAGGGCAACGGCCGGGCAAAGGTCTTCAGTCTGGAAGACGCGATTACCTGGGTGCAGCATGCAAACGGCCGGGCTAAGCGGCCCGAAGGCGAGCGTGGGCGCATCGTAACGGTCGGCAACTTCAAGGGCGGCGTCGCCAAGACAACGACGGCGGTCTGCCTCGCGCAGGCGCTCACGCTGCTCGGCCGAAGGGTTCTGATCGTCGACTGCGACCCGCAGGGTACGACGACCCAGCTTTGCGGCTGGGCGCCGGACGCCGAGATTGCCGAGGAGCAGACGCTGCTGCCGTTGATTTACGGTGACCAGACGACGCTGGACTATGCCGTCCAGACGACCTATTGGCACAACCTAGATCTCATTCCGGCGTCCTCAGCGCTCTTCGACGCGGAATTCGAAATCCCGTCGAAGGTGCTCTCCGAATCCGGCTTCGAGTTCTGGGACATCCTGCGCAAGGGCCTCGTGCCGTTGTCCGAGCAGTATGACGTGATCATCATCGATACCCCGCCTGCGCTCAGCTACATCACCATCAACGCGCTGATCGCCTCGGACGGCATTCTGATGCCCTGCCCGCCTGACGGCCTGGACTTTGCCAGCTCGACGCAGTTCTGGCACCTGTTCTCGGATATTGCCAAGAAACTGCCTGGCGTGCTGGAGTCCAAGCGCTACGACTTCATCAACATCGTGCTCACCAAAGTGAAACAGGATGCGGTGTCACGGGTCGTGCGCGAGTGGATGGTCAAGGCCTACGGTAGTCGTGTACTGAGCATCGAGATCCCCGAGTCATCGGTTCCCAAAGGCGCCTCTGCACAATTGGCGACCGTCTATGACCTCTCCAAGCCGGACGGCAGTGTCGAAGCGTATCAGCGCTTCCGCGATCCGCTGGACAAGCTTGCCCTGCATGTCGACGACCAGTTCGTGCGGGCGTGGACAGAAAGGAAACAAGCATGAGAATCGGTGATAAGTTGTTGGCGAAGACCGCCAACATCGCAGTAAAGGCCAATACGCCGCAACCCCAAGCAAACGAGCCCAAGACATCGCCTGGCCGGATGCTGGCCGCGCAGTCCGCGGTGGCAGCGGCGGAACGTCGGGTTGCCGAACTGGAAGCGAGCGTCGGCAAGGCCGTCGAGGTCGCGCTGGACGAGATTACCGAAGTCCCTGGACGCCGACGCAAGCTCACGCCCGAACAGTACGCAGAGCTGCGAGAGAACCTGCGTAACAACAAGCTGGTTCACCCCATCACGCTCGTCGTGCGACCCGATGGCAAGAAGGAACTCGTCGCAGGCCACAACCGGTTCTACGTCTTCAAGGAGCTCGGCCACGACGCGATCCCGGCGGTGTTTGCAGATCTGGCTGATGTTGAGCAGATCGAGGAAGCGGCGTTCTATTCGAACCTGCTCTCCCCTTCCCTGCCCGACTTCGAAAAGTACTTGGGCTTCCAACGGCACGTCGATCGGACTGGCCAGTCGCAGCAGGACATTGCAGCTGCCGCGGGGATTTCTGCCGGCCACCTGAGCAAATTGTTCGCTTATGCGCGTTTACCCGTATCCGCGATCGCGGCGCTGGAGGCTGCAAGCGATCGTGGGCGGCTTGGTGTGAACGCGGCCTACGAGATGGCGACGTTTTTGGGGGAGCACCCAGATCAAGAAGCAGCTGTCACTGAGGTCGTGGAAAAGCTGCTGAGAGATGTGAACGTCACGCAGAAACAGGCAATTGCGCTGCTGCATGCGCGCGTGCGGCAAAAAGCTGCCGCGCCAGTTGCTGCTCAAACGCATCGAATCAAGATTGGAACGCGTGAACTGTGTGCTGTAACGACTCGGAACGGGACGGTCACACTGAAGTTCAAGAAGGCCGAAGACGCTCAAGCCTGGGAGAAGCTGGTGCTGGAGTTTATCGAGTCCAACGCACAGGCGAACAGCTAAAGACAGAAACTCTGCCTTTTACACCACATACAAGACACGAGAGAGTGAAGCGAATGATCTAAAGAACGCTTTGATACGCAACCCTCACCATAAAGACAAAGGCCTGGGCGGGAACCCAGGCCTCTGCTGAGATTCGGACGGGAATCCGGACCTCGACTACTGGTGGAGTTTGATAAGCACCAAAGCTCAACCTACACGTATCTACGGCGGGAACCGTGAACACGAGCCACAACGAGTGTTCAGTGTAGCGAGAGATTTTGCCTAGTCAAGCTCCGGAGGGCGTTCGTCCTTAGAAATCGGAGTAGATATGACTATTGCGCAACGCTACGCGCCGGGCGAGGCTATTGCTCGCCCTTCTCCTCTACCACTCGCGCTGATCGAAGCCCGAGCTGCCGTTTTTGACCCGCTAAACTGCCTGGACCTCGGGATTACCGCCCGTCGGGTCCTTTTTGGCATTCTGCGATTCTTCAATCTGTCTCGTCCCTCATCGTCCATTTGGCCTCGGCGAGATCTGCTGCGCGCTGAGTCTCTTCTCAACAGTGAGTCGTCTCTCTATCGTGGCCTGGCCGATCTGCAACGGCACGGCTACGTCGTCCGTGAGCAGATCCGCATTGCGCGCTCTGGGCGTTTTCACGTCTCTCCCGTTCGACTCACGGAGAAGGCGCAAATTCTCCTCGGTCTCATCGGCAGATCATCAAAAGAAGATAAGCGCCGAAAAGTTATCCACAAGGAACCGTCTGTCACAGTGGAAGACGGCCAATATAAGGAACATACCAACAAGCCAAAGTCTTTACAGAATTCATTCGCAAGCAAGCCGCCCGGAGATATCGACCCGACTTCCAAGGTCCCGCTTCCGCTGGTATGGCTGCTCAAACTCGGCTTGAGTAGTCGTGCCGTGTTTTCTCTCATGGGCATCGCCAAGCGCCACGGCAAGCGACTGGAAGACATTGCTACAGCATTCCGCGAGCGCCTGTCGTCGCTCTCTAGCCGCGAGGCATATGCCTACATCCGATCGTTGGCCGGAAAAGATCTCGACTTTGCCGCTATCGCATCCGGCAAGGAAGGCGCTATCCGTGCCGCGACCGAAACCCAAAGCGCGAAGAACCTCTTGGACTCGATCATCGCCAAGGCGCATGGGCTCACGGTCGTCAAGCGTGACGGCATGATCCTCGGTCGAATCGACGCGAATGCGCAGGTGGTCATGGGGCAGGGCGGTTCGTTCCCAGTGAACCTGCGCTTTGCGCTGGCCGTGCAGAAGGGGCAGGTGTGCATTCGTCGGTCGGTACTGGGATAGGTAGTGCCGTAGACACCTTTTCTCGGTAGCCCTGGCGCAGCTGGGAATGGGTGCGTCGGCTACGCTGGCGCTGTACTGCGCAATGGAAACGTGACGGGGAGCTGGGAAGTCGCATCTGTTTCTGCGTTTCGGCCTAGCAGTTTTCCAGGGCCTAGGTGGACGACGATCTCTGTATGACGTAGTCGGAGGATGCGTGGATAGACGTTTGTTGACACCGGAGCGAGGCGCGGAGAATTGTCGATAGACGTGCACGGCAACACTAGGTGATCCGTGACGATTAACCTCGTGCTGCCATGGGGAGTTGCATCGCGTTTATGAAAACGAAGAACAGGCGAAAGGAGCGAGATGGGGCTGAATGAGGATGAATGGGTGGGTTTCTAGTAGAAACCCAATAAAATCAAAGGGTTGCGAATTAACCGGCTTTTCAAAACGGGGGAGGCCTACTGCGAGGGGTATGAGTGAGGTTTCCAACCTATTGATTTATAAGGGTTTCTATTTGAAAGTGCTTCGCAGCAGAGTGTTGAGCACGGCCGTCGTGCAGAGCATGGCATCTGCGTCGAGATGTGACTAGCGAAGACCGGCCTCCGCGGGACTCCTTCCCACCTTCGGCGGTGTGTGCCCCGGATTGAACCGCCGCATGAGGGAAGGTGGGTTCGGAGCGGGGCACCGGCCTGCGGCGCACCGCACTTCCCATATCTCGCTTCGCACCACCTACACCGCGCCGTCCACGCACCCCCAAAAAGTCCGCGCTTCCAGCACGTCCCGCCATCGGCCGGTCTCACGTAGCAGATTGCCTGCGAGGATCGCCCGCCATCTGGCTAGGACAGGGTGTTTGTATGCTGGGCGAGGCCGAGATAAGACACGTAAAGATGGCTTGCCCGGCCCCTTTCGCTAATAAATAAGCTTCGGCGAGGAGCGGGAGCAGTGTGGGCTCCAATGACCGTGCGCGAGCACCAATGGGGAAGTCGGGACTTCGGTGGCACTGGATTAAAAACTAATTGAAAGGGTGGCTCGTTCCTGCTGAGTGACGGCAATAAGATCAATCAGAATAAGCTTCCAGGGAAAGCAATCCGGCTCGAGCATCATCAGGATGTTCCGCCATACGTAGAAGAGGGCGCCGGAAGTCACGTGGTTGTCCTGTGAAGCCCAACGCAAAAGCTCTCGCCCTCTTCGATTGGTCGAGCCTGGACCGTGCAATCCCGAATGCGACGAGAAGAGCGTGTTGCGGCGTCGCGCTGTTGGTCCGAGCGCGCGGAGGTGGAGGCAAGATTTATGGTGGCGCTGGAGTATGTTGGCTGTTGCTGGCCCGTTAGGCGGAAGGTGGTCCATCGGGGTGGTTGGAGGGATTTCCGACGGACACCAGGGCCGGCGCAGCACATCCGAATGGCGGCAATGACAACAGGAATCTTATGGCAGCGAGGCAGCGGTAGATCTACGCCATCGGAGAACGGTTGGCACACCACAGTCGAGACGCCGTGCTTGGCTCGGTACTTCCCTGGCCCGCCGGATGGTTGATCACACGCACACGTTGTGATCTACAATTGCACTGGATCGATTGCCCACACTCAGCGGGTTCAGTTAGCGGATCGTTTCGTGCGAACGTATCCTGCTATCAAACATCATCGCCGCCGAGTTAGCCCAATTCATACTGAAATTGCACCGCGTCATGTGCCCAAAAGCGTAGCAACAGGTTCCTTCGCCCTTGGGGTATTCCTAGCGCCGCCCGCAGAATGGCAGCGATTGCCGGCGTTCTTTATGGAACAAACGTCCCTTGTTAGTTGCTTTACGACGTTCCCAAGTAGGGAGCCAGTCGGGGGTGCTGCCGGCCGCCTGTAAAGCCTTAGGCGTTGCCGTCCAGAATCCTTGGTTCACCTGAGGGGTGTCGTGTGCCGGGCCAACCTAGGAGGTGCCTGGGCCTTTCTAGAACACAGGGTGAACATAGTCGTTGATCTGGACCTCAATAGAGGTTGGCCGTTTCGGCCCGGTACGGCAATAAGCAGGCGCTTTCCGCTACGAGGTTCTCGACGGTAAGGCATGCGCCAGCCGGGCACGTCGCGGCGGAAGCCCGTGAGCAAGGATCAACGCGCAGGAGCATGCGCAATCGGCATACAGGTTCGGAGCCAAGTCGAACGACATCTGCGTTCGTGCCAACGCCCCCAAAGGACAAGTCACAAGCGCAGTCGCTGGGTTGGATCCGTCATAATTTAGAACTACGGTGTTAGCCGATATCGCACTCAACAGTCCAAGAAATGTTGCCTGAAGATGTCCGGATTACTATTCCCCAACCTTGTCGTATAAATGTAACAAAACGTAACTGAATAGTCAGCAGAGCTATGCTTGCGACAGAGGGGCGGGGCCGGGCGTAAAGCGAATACCTCTCGAAGACGGTCTCGAAAAGATCCTTGCGTAACGCTTCGTGGGTGCCCACGCTGGTTGGAGCATCGGTAGGGAAGGCCACGCTATCCCACGCCACGTCGTTCGGGCATCCAATACAGCCGAAGACCGTAATTCAGAGAAGGACTTAGACAATGAGTCGTAGGCCATACATCAGATAAGCCACATAACTCATTGTTTTTTCTGATAAAAGTCGCAACCCCTTAAATCTACAGGTCACATTCGTGAGCATAAACGCAATGTAAATTATTTTTTGACGTGGTTGGAAAGCTTCAACCCTCGATCCACCGTAAGCGATGCGCCCGGACCGTCTTGACGTCGGCCAGTGAGTTTATGTGTGCGAGGGAAGCCGATCAGCAACGGTCCATGGCCTGAACTCGTCCACTCTGTGGATCGCATGGTCGGCAATGCGTTCCTGTATGAAGCGCCGGTACGCTTCGGGATCGACGTTATTGAGCTTGGCCGTTCCGACTTTGGTGTAGATGGCGGCGGCACGCGCACCGCCGAATCGGCATCAGCGAATAGATCGAATCGCCTGCTTATGCCGACGCGCGCAATTAACGGGCAAGTTGTCGATTGCCAGTCTACGCAGCGCGTATCGGCTGGCGCCAGTCAATACCTTCAAGAAGCATCGAGAGTTGTGCGGGACTCAGGCACACCGTACCGCTCGTTGCCTGTGGCCAGATAAAGCGGCCCTTCTCGAGCCGTTTCATGAGCAGGCACATTCCATCGCCGCTCCACCACAGAACCTTCAGAAGGTCGCCGCGTCTACCGCGGAAGACAAAGACATGTCCGCAGAATGGGTCACGCTCGAGAACAGTCTGAACCTTTGCGGCAAGGCTATTGAAGCCGGCTCGCATGTCCGTCACGCCTGCAGCTAGCCAGACCCGCGTGCCAGCAGGCAATCCCAGCATCATGGCACGTCTCGCAGACTGGCCAGAACGACGCGCAATGCATCGAGGTCGGTCGGACCTTCAAGGCGCACGCGAAGGACTCCGCATTCAACTATGACAGCCGATTGCCGCGTAGACAGCGGCCCGATTTGTACGGGAAGGAACGATTGCTCTGGGGCTTGCGGTAATGCTTCCGGCTGGGCGCGGCTCGCCCGGTCACGTCGCCACTTGGCGACTAGGTTCGCGTTTAGCCCATGCTCCTTGGCGACTTCGGAGATCGAGCGCTCTGGATGGCTGGCCTCGGAGACAACCATCTCCCGAAACGCCCTGGAGTAGTTCTTCGAACCCGGGCGCCGCCCGCGTGCACGTGCTTCCATTTTTCTGATTCCCACCAGATCTGGTGGGAATCAGAATGCCTAAGCGATCCTTATGTGAACAGACGGTCTTCGGGACACGCTTACGGTCGTCTCAGCTCTTCCCCCACAGCAACCAGTCTCCCTCACGCGCTGCCGTCTTTTAGCCGACCAGGTGAGCGGTCACCACCGAAGCCTTCTCGCTTGTAAGGCTAGGGCACTCCCGCCGGGTCGCCATGGTGGTCGGCCGACGTGTGACATACCCGTATACGTTCGCCAGGCGACCATGACTGATTCTGAATCAGAATATCAGGAGGTATATGGGCGGTGTATAAGCTATAACGACGAAGAAGGCCGCGAAATCCTGGGGGCTTTCTCGGTTGAAGTAGCGTCGAGACCATGATCTGGTGCGCTTAATCGCGGCGAAGCCTCGGCGAGACCTACACCATCGCGGCAAGCGGGCGGAAGAATTACGGGGACTGCTAACAGGCAGTTAGCTCTCCGGTACGACTTCAAAATGGTCTATTGACTGTCCAGCGTTCACTGCGCGTTGCAGCCAGTTTGGCAGATCGCCAGTGCCGTCCCAGGTATGACCAGTGGCATCGCGGTAGCGGATGGCGCCGGCAGCTTGGCATGGGCCGTCCGATTCGCTGTGACCAAAGCAGCCCGCCGCCAGAAGTCCGTCATAAGTGATGCCGTGCTTCGCTATCTGCGACTTTATCCACAGAACTGCGGCAGCACGGTCTCGGAGGATTTGAGCCTCTGACGCTCCGCCCTCTGCTGCTGCGGCAAGAACGAGCGATCGTGAATCGAGGAAGGGAGTTGTGCTAAGTGGCCGCATCGTTGAAACCTGGACGTAGAGATACTTGAGCGGCCGTCAGGGCCGCGGATATATTCCATAGGAGCGGTCTATGGGCTTCCTGGAGAGGAGGATCCATCCTCTGGTACGGTCGGATGGAATGCAAAGGTCGCAAAAATGCCTGATTGACACCGAACCCAGCGCGAACCGAGGCACGGCGTAGACCCGTGAACACAGATGCTGGACGCCTTAGTCTCCAATGGCTAAGTCGCGACACCCGAGAAAAGAGCGCTTTGAAGCTAGCAGAAAGGGAAAAGGGGTACGCCGTAACCCTGTCTCCCTGGCAATGTGTACGCGACATAGGCGTCAATATCAAAATCGCGCACAGCTACGAAGCTTACTCCGGATACGGCCATCGGCCGATCCAGGGGTCGTAAACCTTGTTCAGGTACCAAGGTCTCTCTTTGCAGCGGTGGGAAGTCCGTCAGCAACGATGGGACGTACAGCAAATCGGCGAAGGTATCGCGTTAGACCGACTGGTTCCCGGACAGGGGATATTGTCCGAAATCGTCCGCTTTCGCTCACTATGATCATCCTAACAATATATGTAGTCAAACTCGTCAGCCAGCAACGATGTATGTACCGTTGCCTCAGTAGCTGCCCTTTACGTGGAGTCGATTAATGAAAGCCCGGATCAAAGCGCATCTATTCCATCCTGCGGTTGTGCGGCCGATCACTGCGTTCACTGAGTTGATGCTCGAGCGAGATTTCAGCTTAAGTCAAGTTGGATTGATCATCGCGGCACGCGGGGCGCAAGCCATGGTGTCCTGTTCGCGCTCCTTGATCTGCTGTCATCGGTGCGGTGGTTAGACTGGTCCCAGTGACCGGACCATCAGAGCGTTCCCCTATCCACCGTCCGCAACGCGTCAGAAGGTCATATTTGTACACGGCTCGTCACATCAAGCCTTTACGAAGCCTTCAGGCTGGTTGTAGAAAACCTAGCGCGGTAAGCGCGCGGCGTTAGCGAGAAGTGGCGAACAAATACCTTGCGCATTTGTTCCTCGGTGGGAAACCCCACACGAGAGGCGATGGTTTTCAACGGTAAGTCGCTGTCGAGCAGGAGCGTCGCCGCGCGCTCACAACGTGCTCGAACCAAATAGTTAGCCGGAGGCATGCCAACTTCCTCTTTGAACAGGCGCGTGAAGTTGCGCACGCTCATCCCAGCTTTCTCAGCCATATCTTCGAGCTGCAACGGTTTGCTCAAATTTGCGCTTACCCAAGTCTGAACATCACGGATTTCTGGCGTCGCGGTCATTTGACTATTCAAGAGGTCGCTGAACTGGGATTGTCCGCCGGGGCGCTTAAGGTAGATAACCAAATCGCGGGCTACCGCTAGCGCAAGATTTCGGCCGAAATCCTGTTCGACGAAGGACAGCGTAAGGTCTATAGCTGCTGTGACGCCGGCAGATGTCCAGATATTTCCTTCCTGGATGAAGATCGCATCGGCATCGACCTCCACCGATGGAAAGCGCTGTTGCAACAATGTGGCGACGCTCCAATGAGTGGCTGCGCGTCGCCCGCTCAAGACGCCGGCAGTCGCAAGAAAAAAACTTCCGGAGCAGAGTGCAGCGAAGCGCTTTGCAGCGAGCGACCGTCGTCGAACCCAATCAACCAAGGCAGTTTCCCGAGCAACTGCTGTTTCAATGTCCAATGCGCCGGCGATCAGAACGGTCGCCAGTGCTTCACTCTCAGGCAATCCCGAGCTTACGTCGAGCGAGATGAGCGTATCCGATGAGACGCTCCCAGGCTCCGGTGCCACTAGGCGAATTTCGTAGCGTCTCGGGTCTCCTTGCGCGGCCAAATGACGGTTCGCGTAGCTAAGAACGCTTACCGGACCGACAGCCTCCATCAACTTGAAGCCCGGATAGATCACGAGATGAACTGGATGGATCGACGACGGGCCAGGAGTGCCTCGCGACTCCGCGGCAGGGGATCGCAGTTTCGCCTGCTCGTCATGCAAAAAGAGGGACATTCTTCATACTCCACATTTTACTTAAAGGATGGTTTTTGGCCGAAATCATCCGGGATGGATCAATAGAATGGTTTCACTGGATGTGAGTTAAGGCAATACAAGAACGCATGTTCGTCAAACTTGGTTGTTATTAATTTTCAAACAGGTGGCTTTGCATTCTAGTCGCGGTTCTCGTCTAAGAAAGTCGCATCAGCCAAATTGGTAGTTTTATTTCTCCACATTCCTTGAGGAATAGTATTATGACCACCTTTACCCATGTTACCGTTGGTACCAACAACCTGCCGGAAGCACGTGCTTTCTACGACAAGGTTCTCGCGACGCTGGGTTGGTCCCGAGTTGCCGATCTCCCTGGAGATATTGGCTCGATCTGGGGCGATGGCAAACCGACCTTCTTCGTCCTGAAGCCGGCAAACGGTCAACCCGCTTCCGTTGGCAACGGCGTTACGGTGAGCTTTGAAGCCTCGAACCGTTCGGCAGTCAAGGCATTCCACGATGCCGCTCTGTCGCTGGGTCGCCCCGACGAAGGTGCCGTGGGTCCGCGCGGCTGGGCACCCAATGCCTTTGCAGCATATACCCGCGATCCCGATGGCAACAAGCTGGCTGTTTACAGCTTCACCGCGGAATAAACTGCCAAAGGGCAGAGATGTCAACGCACACAGTGTGGCCGCTAGATAGCATAAATCTTTGGCAACCAATTAGCGTAGCATCGTAAGCTGTTGGCTGTTTATCGTGTAAGGCCTGAAGACCAGTCTTCAGGCCTTTTTTATTTCAATGACATCCGGATCGGATTTACTCGTATTAGGATAATCAGTGCCCGGGATTATCCATCGGGCGAACTATCTTCCGAAAATTTCCACGAGCTTACTTTCGCACGGCTGACGGCGCTAATGACGCGCGTCTCTTTGCTTCCGATGATGACTCGGATATCAAGAGCTCCTGCGCAAGAAATTGTGCAGTGTGGCTATCCGACGCTTGAGCTACTTGCCGAGGCGTTCCGGCCGCCACCACGCGTCCTCCTTCGTCGCCTGCTCCAGGACCTATATCCACCACCCAATCGGCTTGTGCTACCGCTCGCATGTCGTGCTCGATCATCACAACCGTATTGCCGGCGTCGACGAGGCGCTGCAATTGCACTAGCAGCCGGTCGGCATCCGACGCATGAAGCCCAGTTGTCGGCTCGTCGAGCACATAGAGATTGCGCCCGCGTTGGCTGCGCTGCAATTCTGTAGCGAGCTTAATGCGTTGTGCTTCCCCACCGGAGAGTTCGGTGGCAGGCTGCCCAAGGCGGAGATATCCAAGTCCGATCTCCCCAAGTAATTGAAGCGGGCGCGCCACTATCTCTTCATTCGCGAAGAAATCAAGCGCTTCATCTACAGTCATCTGCAGCACGTCCGCGATGTTACGACCGTTCCAGAGTACCTTCAGTGTTGCCTCGTTGTAGCGCGAGCCGTGGCAAGTCGGGCACGGCGCATATACGCTAGGCATGAACAACAGTTCGACACTGACAGATCCTTCCCCTTCACAAGTATCGCAGCGCCCTTTGGCCACGTTGAAGGAAAATCGACCCGCGTCGAACCGGCGGCGACGCGCATCTGGCGTCGCGGCAAAAAGCTTGCGCACTTGATCGAACAGTCCGGTATACGTAGCAAGATTGGAGCGCGGGGTGCGGCCAATTGGTTTTTGGTCTACCTGCACCAAACGTTGCACTGCATCCACATCACCTGCGAGATGGCCCCCGGTCACGTCAATGACTGCCGGTCCCTCGTTTGCTCCTCCTTCGGTTGCGTCATCCTCAGGTTCATGACCCAGATGCAGCAGCATCAGTTCGGGAAGGGCCTGCGCAACCAGGCTGGATTTTCCGGAGCCAGAAATGCCCGTGACCGCAGTGAGCACACCCAATGGAATGCGAACATCCACGCCACGCAGATTGTGCCTATGAATCCCCTGCAACTCCAGCCAGCGGGAAGCTTCCCGGCCGCGGCTTGTAGGCGTGGGAATCTCGTCGAACAGGTAGCGGGCGGTCCGCGATTGCGCAATCTGGCGCAAGCCTGCAGGGGCGCCGCTGTAGAGTACCTGTCCCCCACGCTCTCCGGCGTCAGGGCCGACGTCCACTAACCATTGCGCACGCCGCATCACCTCTAGGTCGTGTTCGACCACGAACACTGAATTTCCAGCGTCTCGCAGCTTGTCCAGCGCGTCATACAAAGCCTGACTGTCGGAGGGATGCAGACCCGCTGATGGTTCGTCGAGTACATAGACGACACCGAACAGCATGGAACTCAGTTGTGTGGCGAGCCGCAGCCGCTGCAGCTCGCCGGCCGAGAGGGTAGGAGTGGCACGGTCCAACGTCAGATAACCCAATCCCAGGCCGCGCAGTTGGTGCAAACGCGCTACCACGCCATCGGCGAGACGTTGAGCTGCAAGACGCTTCTCCTCCGAAAGCGCAGAAGTGCGCCGCACATCCGGTGTGACCGTGTGAGTTGCACGGCCTGATGCCGCGCGCTCGGCCCTATCACGCCGGGTCGCTTCCTTGTCTGTGGTAGCCCCCGCCGTATGGGAGCTGAAATCGCCTTGAGAGATTGGCTCCAGCAAAGTCTGCAATCGATCCAGCGACATTTGCATAAACTCACCAATATCTACACCGGCGAATCTAACCGAAAGCGCCTCGGACTTGAGTCGTTTGCCATGACAACTTGAGCACAGCCTGCCTTCCATGAAGCGGGACACGCGCTTTCTCATTAGCGCGCTTTGTGTGCTGGCAAAAGTATGCAGCACGTAGCGTCGTGCACCGGTGAAAGTCCCCATGTAACTCGGCTCTAGCTTACGCTTGAGGGCGGCGCGCGTTTCGGCAGGGGTGAAGCCAGCATACACCGGCACAGTTGGCGTTTCTTCAGTGAAAAGTATCCAGTCGCGGTCCTTCTTTGGCAGATCTTTCCATGGCTTATCGACGTCATAGCCCATGGAAACTAGAATGTCGCGCAGATTCTGCCCGTGCCAAGCCGGCGGCCAGGCGGCGATTGCCCGCTCGCGTATGCTCAATGTCTGGTCGGGCACCATGGTGGCTTCGGTTACTTCGTATACGTGGCCAAGTCCATGGCATGTCGGACAAGCCCCTTGAGGCGTGTTGGGTGAGAAATCCTCGGCATACAACATCGCCTGATTGGTCGGATAAGCACCAGCGCGTGAGTACATCATCCGCACAAGGCTGGATAAGGTCGTCACACTTCCCACCGAAGAACGCGCATTGGCAGCGCCACGTTGCTGTTGCAGCGCTACTGCAGGGGGAAGGCCATCAATGGCGTCGACATCTGGCACACCCGCCTGGTCAATCAGCCGCCGCGCGTACGGTGCCACTGACTCGAAGTAGCGCCTTTGTGCCTCAGCATAGATGGTGCCGAAGGCTAGAGATGACTTTCCGGAGCCGGAAACCCCCGAGAAAACAACCAGTGCATTGCGCGGGATAGAGACATCTACGTCCTTGAGGTTGTGCTCACGCGCTCCGCGAACTTCCACGAAGCCATTCGTTGCGACGGAACTGGAGAGCTCTCTAGGACGTTTGCTTGGCATCTATATTTCCCGCAGGTTTGCAGTGGCATTGGTGACGCATAAATTCCAGACATCAGGGATCCGCAGTGCCATCTTCCGCGTGATCAAGAGACCGCAACCATGCAAGTCTCTCTCCCATCTTGAGCTCAGTTCCTCGATTCGTTGGCTGATACCACTCGTGTCGCATCATCCCATCCGGGAAATAGGTCTGACCCGCCGCATAGGCGTGAGGTTCTTGATGGGCATACCGGTAACCGATCCCATACCCCATCTGCTTCATAAGATTGGCAGGAGCATTGCGCAGGTGTAGAGGTACAGGCCTCGATCCATCGTTCTTCACAAATGCCTTGGCTTGCGCCCATGCGACGTAGGATGCGTTCGACTTTGGTGCAACGGCCAGGTAAGTAACTGCTTGGGCAAGCACAAGCTCGCCTTCTGGAGAACCGAGCCTGTCGTAGGCTTCCGCAGCATTAAGCGCCAGTTGCAGTGCTCTAGGGTCAGCGTTGCCGATGTCCTCACTCGCCATCACGACCATGCGGCGTGTAACCTGACTGACGTCTCCGCTGCCGTCAAGAATGCGGGCGAGCCAGTATAGAGCGGCGTCTGGCTGTGAGCCACGCAGCGACTTATGGAAGGCAGAGAGTTGCCAATAGAACTCGTCACCGCCTTTGTCGAATCTCCGCAGCGATGGGCTAGTGGACAACCTGGCAAACTCTCCACTGACAACCTTCTCACCGGCGCCCAATGCGGCAGTTGTCACTTGCTCGAGCAGATTCAGAAATCTTCTGCCGTCACCATCGGCGAAGCCTTTCAGCAAGTCGAGCGCGTCTGAATCCAAGACTACGCTCTGGAGATAAGGGAGCGCACGGTCGTAGATTTGTTGTAGTTCGCCGTCAGAAAGCGGTTCCAGTGCGTAAACCTGCGCTCGCGAGAGAAGGGCATTGTTGATCGCCAGACCCGGATGCTCAGTAGTTCCACCAACGAGAATCAAAAGGCCGGATTCAACATGTGGCAGTAAGGCATCCTGTTGTGCCTTGTTGAAACGGTGGATCTCATCGATGAAGAGCACCGTCGACTGTCCATGGCCATCAAGCGCAGCCTGGGCGTCGTCGATTGCTTGCCGAATATCCTTGACCCCAGCAAGTACCGCGGAGATAGCGATGAACTGGCTGTCGCTCACGCTGGCAGCCAAGCGACCGAGGGTCGTCTTGCCGACGCCAGGGGGCCCCCAGAGAATAAATGAGTGCAGCTTGTGCGCCTCGAACGCGAGGCGCAGCGGCTTGCCTGGCCCCAACAGATGTCGCTGCCCGACAAAGTCATCCAGCGACTTGGGTCGCAAAAGATCTGCCAACGGTGGCTTAGGCTGAGTGGTGAATAAGTCGGCCAAAAGAACCTCGTAAATTTATCCTGAGCACACCGGGCAGTTCGATACTTGCGAAGCCTCCCTGGCGTTAGTCAGGAGCGCTGGATCGACCTAACTGCAAGTGAGTCGGCGTGCTTTCAGTCTCGGCGCTTCGATGCATAATGAGGCGAGAACCACGATAGCCAATGCTGTGGTTCCACACCCAACTCATAGCAACACTGAGGCGATTCTGAACGCCAATTAGAAAGTAGATGTGTGCGAGCTTCCAGACCCACCATGCCAAGGCGCCGCGCAACTTCACCCGCCCCATATCGATGACCGCCAGACTGCGTCCGATAGTCGCCAAGTTCCCCTGGTGCACGTAACTGAACGGCTTGATGGCAGATTTCCCTTTCAGCCGGCAACCAATTAGGTTGGCCACATACTTGCCTTGCTGCTTCGCAGCGGGAGCGATGCCTGGCACAAACTTTCCATCTGGCATCGTGACAGCGGCAGTATCACCGATGACAAAGATCTCCGGATGGTTCGGAACGGTCAGATCGGGATTGACTAGAACCCGGCCTGCGCGATCCGCCTCCGCGCCCAACCAGCGAGCTGCGGGAGACGCCTGTACCCCGGCTGCCCAAACAATGGTCCTAGCGGGCAGGAATTTCCCTCCATAGAACACTCCGTCCGCTGAGCACTCGGTGACCGGTGAGCCGAGTTCTACTTTGACACCGAGTTTTTCAAGTGCGCGACGCGTGTACTCGGAGAGGTCGTCGGGGAACACCGGCAATAGCCTCGGACCCGCTTCAATCAAGACGACACGTGCTGTACGAGGGTCAATAGATCTAAAATCGCGTGCTAGCGTGTCGCGAGCCAGTTCGGCGATAGTGCCCGATAGCTCGACGCCGGTAGGGCCTCCTCCGATGATAACGAATGTCTGGAGTGCGGCGCGTTTCTCCGGGTCGCTTTCGCGTTCTGCCTCTTCGAAAGCAACGAGTATGCGACCGCGAACTGTCGTGGCGTCATCCAGCGTTTTCAATCCCGGCGCGAATGCCTCCCACTCATCGTGTCCGAAATATGCATGGCGGGCCCCGGTGGCTAATACTAGTGTGTCGTAGGAGAGCCGTGACCCGCTATCGAGAATCACCTCGCGCGCGTCATGGTCGATCCCTTTCACTTCCGCCATCAGCGTCTGCACTTCCGGACGCTTGCGAAAGAGATAACGAATCGGCCACGCGATTTCTGACGTCGAAAGGGAAGCACCTGCGACCTGATAAAGCAAAGGCTGAAACAGGTGATGATTGTGCCGATCAACAATAGTGATGTCGACATCGGTACCGGCTAGGCCGTTGACAACGTCAAGTCCACCGAAGCCCGCACCAACGATTACGACATGGTGTCTTTTGCCGGATGCCTTTAACATGACTCGCTCTCCTATCGCTCAGGGCTGTAGCGCCTGAGCATGGTGTGCAATATGCTCGCCAATGAAGCTGGCGATGAAGTAGTAGCTATGGTCATGACCCGGCCGCAGGTTAAGCTGCAACGGATGATGAGCAGCCTCACATGCTTCACTCAATAGCTCCGGGCGAAGCTGGTTCTCACGGAATTCATCATCGAGTCCCTGGTCAACCAACAAGGGTAGGCGTTCCTTCGCATTGCGGATCAGCTCGACAGTGTCGTACTGCTTCCATGTATCCGTATCGTTTCCCAGGTACGCCTCAAAGGCTTTTTTACCCCATGGGACTTGGGACGGTGCGACGATTGGGGAGAATGCCGAGACGCTTTGATAGCGCCCGGGATTTCGCAGCGCAATGACAAGCGCTCCGTGCCCACCCATGGAATGTCCACTGATACTTCGGGCTTCTGTAACCGGGAAATTGGCTTCGATCAGCGCCGGAAGCTCGTTGACGACGTAATCGTACATTCGATAGTGCGCGGACCAAGGTGCCTGTGTCGCATTGACATAGAATCCAGCTCCTTGCCCGAGATCATAGCCAGCGTCGTCGGCGACACCCTCGCCACGAGGACTCGTATCCGGGGCAACGATAGCAATTCCGTGCTGGGCGGCGTAGCGTTGCGCTGCAGCCTTTGTGATGAAGTTCTGCTCTGTACATGTGAGGCCGGAAAGCCAGTAGAGCGCCGGAACCTTTCCGTGCGCTGCCTGCGGAGGCAGGTACAGACCAAACTTCATCGTGCAGTTTAGTGTGTCGGACTTGTGCTGGTAGACTTCCTGCCAGCCGTCGAAGCTGGCATGTTTTTCGACGATTTCCATAGATTCCTCTCTTTACTTAGACAGATGGTGCAGCGATGGCCCCGTCCAGGCGAGCGAGCCTAGACCAGCCTTGCTTAATGTTTCGTGTCACTGTGTGCGTTCCTTATCCTTCGCACCGTCCACCAAATCGCGAATATCACCAAGGGCACTAGAACGGCAATGGCGAGTTCAGGCGCCACGATGTCATGTATGCCGGGTACACCTTTCAATAGGTAGGCAAGCAAACTCACGACGTAGTAGGAGATCGCGGCAACCGATAAACCTTCGACAGTCTGCTGAAGGCGTAATTGCAGCTTTGCGCGGTTGTTCATCGAAGCCAGCAAATCTCTATTCTGGCGTTCCAGTTCGACATCAATCCACGAGCGAAGTAGCGCAATAGATCGTGTCAGCTTGTCAGAAAGTTTGGCTTGACGCGCCTTCACGGAACGACACGTGCGCATCGCTGGTGCAATGCGGCGATGCAAAAAATCTCGCCAAGTGTAATAACCGGAAACCGCGTCTTCAGACAGCGAAGCAAGCCTTTCCTCGACAATCTCGTAATACGCGCGACTGGCGCCAAATCGATATAGGTTCGCCGCAGCACCGGCCTCAAGTTCTGCAGCTAGGTCTGCCAAATCTGAGAGGAGAACTTCATTGTTACGCCGCACACCGGATCGCATCATGTTGGTGATCTCGGCAAGTCTGTCCTCGATGCGCCGTAGTTCGGACGTGAGAGAACGTGTCAGCGGTAGTGCAAGCAATGCCAAGGTGCGGTAGTTATCGATTTCAATGAGAAGCTGAGCGAGCGCCCCCGCACTTGCTTGCGTCAATCCGCGATCGAGGATGAGGACATGAGTAAGACCATTTTCATCTTGCTTAAAGTCTGTGATGATTGCGGCGGCCCCATCCTCGACTATTGAATAGCACAAGCTGATTGGATCAAAACGCTCAACCTCCTTCTCCGTGTCTGTTGTCCAGGGAAGGAGATCTAGACGTACTCCAGAAATAATGGGCCCGGGTGGGGTAAAGCCGTGCTTGAACGGGTTTTCCCCCACTGGCATCATGGATTCCAGGGAGAGGGGTGCGCTCCAGAGATATGTTGAAAACTCTGTGTGTTTCTCACAATGTAGGTCCCCCTCATTCCAAGTAAGACCGTGAAGCGGGCTGTCGCCATCCTGCAGGGAGATGCCGAAACGATCCGAGAGCTCGGTCATCACAGCATGATCCCTGCTCAGGTCTCCCTCAGTCATGAAGGCGAATTGGAGAAGTGTTCTGGGCGCCTTGATAAGAAGATGCGGGCGAGCATGCACCTCGGCAACGGCTGCCGCCCGATCTTCATGAGCCGGCATGCCATATACGGTTGAGGACGATGTTCTGGCCGTATTGGCTGGAATTGGCTCATTCATAAAGACCTCACTTCTCCATTCATTTTCGCGAATCAGGCTTCGCGGTAAGTACCATTTTGTTTAGCCGCGTGAGTCGCCAGCGCATCCATTAGGGTCGGAGACAGGCAGTCATACGGTTCCAACTTAAGCTCGCGAAGACGGTTGCGAATCTGTGTCATGCTCGATGGCGGAGTGCCACCTTCGATGACCGATGAGACGAATGCTGCAAATCGAGGTTCAGACCAACCTTTCTGCGGCGATAGTTCCGTATGGACGAAGTCAAGTCCATAGAACGCGTGCTGCTTATTCTCGATGCGCCCAAACATATGGGTTCCGCATTCACGGCAAGCATGTCGCTGGATGGCGGCCTTCTCGTCAACGATGTACAGCTTTTCAGGGTGAGCCAGAACGTCGACCTTGTCGCGAGGGACGACCGCGATAAGTGCAAAAGTGGCACCCTTAGGTTTCCAGCACTTGGTACAACCGCAGGTGTGGTTGTGCAGTGTCTGGGCAGCGACTCCTACTTCTACTTTATCGCTGGAACAGAGGCATTGGAGTACGCCGCCGGCAAAGCCAGGTTGTTCGGGGGAAACACCGTTGTCCACCGACGGGTGGATAGAGATTGCGTGCACGATAGCTCTCCTTGGGCTAGGCAAGACTGCGCGGCGTAGCGCCGCGCAGTCAGACGGATCTCAATAGTGAATAACCGTGCGAATTGATTTGCCCTCGTGCATCAGGTCAAACGCCTTGTTGATATCGTCGAGGCCCATGGTGTGCGTGACGAAGGGGGCGAGATCGATTTCGCCTTTCATTGCATCCTCGACCATGCCCGGAAGCTGAGAGCGACCCTTGACGCCGCCGAATGCGGAACCCTTCCAGACGCGACCGGTGACCAACTGGAACGGTCGGGTGGAGATTTCCTTTCCGGCACCAGCGACGCCGATCACAATCGATTGGCCCCAACCACGATGAGCCGCTTCGAGTGCCGAGCGCATGACATTCACGTTGCCAATGCACTCGAAGGTGTGGTCGACACCCCAGCCGGTCATTTCGACGAGCACTTCTTGAATCGGCTTGTCAAAGTCACGCGGGTTCAAGCAATCGGTAGCACCGAACGTGCGAGCCAAGGGGAACTTGTCCGGATTGGTATCGATGGCGATGATGCGTCCAGCCTTAGCCTGCCGTGCACCTTGAAGTGCCGCGAGACCAATACCACCGAGACCAAAAATCGCCACTGAGTCACCGGGTTGCACTTTAGCGGTGTTATGAACCGCGCCGATGCCCGTGGTAACGCCGCAGCCGAGCAGACATACGTGCTCGGGATTGGCTTGGGGATTGATCTTCGCCAGCGAAACTTCTGCCACAACGGTGTATTCGCTGAACGTCGAACAACCCATGTAGTGGAACAGCGGTTGTCCGTTGTAAGAGAATCGAGTTGTGCCGTCTGGCATGAGTCCCTTGCCCTGCGTCGCACGCACCGCTACGCAAAGGTTTGTCTTTCCAGACTTGCAGAACAGACACTCACCGCACTCTGCCGTGTAGAGCGGGATGACGTGATCACCTGGTTTCACACTGGTGACGCCTTCGCCGACTTCAACGACTATCCCTGCGCCTTCATGACCAAGGACGGCCGGGAAAACACCTTCCGGATCGTCTCCGGACAGCGTAAATGCGTCGGTGTGGCAAACACCAGTGTGCGTGATCTTGACAAGAACTTCGCCCTTACGAGGCGGTTCGACGTCGATCTCGACAATCTCCAGCGGCTTTCCAGGCCCGAAGGCGACGGCTGCACGTGATTTCATGATTTCCATTCCTCAACAAAGTTAAATCTCCCTCGCCAACGCCACCTTGGCATCAGCTAGCGGAGATAGGACCGAACGATAGAGATAGCGTCCTCGATCGACTTTTTCTGCGAGTCAGTCGCGGTTGCAGTCTCGGGAAATTCTTCTCGCAGGTAGCTTTCCAGGACCGCCGCCATCAAACCGTTGACCGCACCACGGACTGCAGCGAGTTGCTGAAGGATCGCGGTACATTCCGCATCTTCTTCAAGCGCCTGCTCAAGAGCTAACGCTTGTCCCCTAATACGTCTAACGCGGGTAAGCGCTTGCTTCTTCTCCTTGGGACTGTATGGCATCTGAGTTCTTCCTATCGATTGTTGGCACTATACTATACTCCCCCATAGTATGAAAGGGGTGCGATAGAGAGAAAGTAGTACTCCCTAGTACGCAACTCACGATTCTACAAAAACTCCCTGGTGCATCGACGCAGCCCCGTACGATACGTACGTACGACTATGCGCTCCCCAATAGCGAAGAGCGCTTACAGCATTCCGCTGTACTAGCCACTTCCTTCTTTGGGCGGTGCCGGCTCAAACAGCAACTTGTGGTTGACATCTGGGGGCGCTCGTCACCAACCAACTTAACAGCGAAACTTTGAACCCAAAAAATGCTCCTTCGAGAGAGACGTCCTCGTGTCATGTCAAAGCCTCAGTACTTTGCTCCCTGGAAGGCAGGATGGAAGTCTGATAGGCACTTAGGAACTGATCGAAGCTGCCTGTGTCCTGCTCTTCCAGTCGTTTCTGTGCGAGGATCGACTCGTCTGCCATAGATTCAAAGGCACGTAGAGTCTCGATGGGAAGCTTCCGCTGACGAAAAGACTCAGCATGTTGCTGGCTCTGACGCAGAGCAAAGCGGTCAAAGCTCATGGAGCTTTCGCGCATGGTCGCCAATACCTGGGCCGACGGCGTAAGCGAAGGGTCATCGACCTTGTCGCATTGATCTTGTAGTGCCTGTCTATGCTTGTCGCCTCGCCGTGCATGATCCATTAGGTCTGCCACCGGCGCGATGCTCATAAGCAGCCGGTTGGACCAATCGCGCAAGGATATGGATCGTCCGCCGCGGCGTAGCCTTAATCTCTGGTCGCGACCTTCCTTGGCCACTGCCAGATGGTTCTCGTCGCATTCAGCGCGCTCTTCCTCAGTCATGGGAGGGCTTTCGCTCAGCGCGCAGAACAGGAGGAATGCGTCGAGAAAACGCGCCTGGGGCAAGTCGATACCCAAAGGAAAAAGCGGATTGATGTCTAGAGCGCGCACTTCGACGTATTGAACTCCTCGCGCGATTAGAGCCTCGATGGGTCTCTCTCCAGCGCGGGCTACGCATTTGGGTCGGATGCTCGAGTAGTACTCGTTCTCTATTTGGAGGATGTTGGTGTTGAGTTGCACCCACTCCTCGCCGTGATGAGTGCCAATCTCTTCGTACCGCCGATATGGGGTGCCTACGGCTCTACGCAGAGTATCGGCGTAGCTCGTCAGACTGTTGTGGCAAGACATTATTCCCGCCTGCGCATTGCTCTGGTAGCCCAGATCGCTCATGCGGAGGCTGGTGGCGGAGGGAAGGTAGAGAGTTTCGGTGTCGAACTGCTCAAGCTGATGCGGACGGCCGCGAAGAAAGTTTGCGTTCAATGCCGGAGAGGCGCCGAACAGATACAAGAGCAACCACCCGTAACGACGAAAGTTTCGAATCAACCCCATATAGGTTGACGATTGAAGCTCGCGCTCGCCGTCCTCGATGCTCTCTGACTTACGCCACAGCGACCAAATTTCCTGCGGTAGGGAAAAGTTGTAGTGGATGCCAGCGATGCACTGCATGGAGCGGCCGTAGCGTAGGGCAAGACCTCTACGATAGACATGCTTGAGCCTGCCGACGTGCGAGGATCCATACTCGGCTATGGGAATCTCCTCTTCAGACGGAAGCATGCAAGGCATCGATGCGCTCCAAAGGAGTTCGTCGCCAAGACTTGTATAGGCGAAACGATGAAGGGCATCAAGGCTTTCGAGCGTATCCGCGGGGTCCGTCAACGCGGGGGTAATGAACTCAAGCAGCGATTCGGAATAGTCGGTGGTGATCTGTTTGTGAGTAAGAGCCGCACCCAATGCTCGCGGATGCGGAGTATGGGCCAAGCTTCCAAGCGTGGTAACGCGCAGGCTCTCGCGTTCGATGCCTCGCAAACATTGGTTCAATAGGGGAAGGTGGCCGGCGAGTAGGCTTAGGCGGCGGCCCAGGAGTTCTTCACTCATGAACAATCCCTCCCACGAGTGCTACGACGATGACCCCGAGCACTAGCCACACCATCTGTGTAGTCGTTTCCTTGGATGTCCTGCGTTGACGCAACTGAGGAATCAAATTGGAAAGCGCCACATAAATAAAGCTACTGCCTGCAACAGTGACAAAAAACGGGTGCCAGTTCTGAAGTTGGTCGACCAGAACGTAACCGGCAACGCCTCCCAGGGTTGTCATCGCGCCGGCCGTGAATACCTTCAGCAACGCTGACCTAGGATGTCTTCCCTGGCGCAAAACGACCAGATCGCCCATATGATGCGGCACCTCGTGTGCGAAGACGGAAAGTGCGGCCATGATGCCTAGTCGAATGTCCACAGCCAGGGTTGATGCAATCAAAACGCCATCCCCAAAGCCGTGAACACTGTCGCCAATCAGTAGTGACCAACCGGACCTCTGATGAAGGTGAGGATAGGAGTGGCTTTGTTCGTCATGGCAGAGCTCGACTTTGCTCAGTAGGAAGAAGAACACTAGACCAACCAGCAATGTGGCGAACAGCCCTTGCGGACTCGCCTTGCTTTCAAACGCCTCGGGCAGCAAGTGTGTAAATGCTGTCGACAGTAGCGCACCAGTTGCCAGGCTGAGCAATCGCTGTTGCGCTTGGCTGTCGTTTTGGTCGCCTGCGCTGGTGCTTACTATCAAAAAGTTCGCCACCCAGACGCTACCGATTCCCGCGGCCAGAGTGGAGAGGAGGATGATGGTTAAAGGCATAGCTCTTGAGCAAAACATCCGAGGACAGATAGCCGCATGCTCGGGTCGAGCGACGCATCGCAACAGGCGGGATGGAACTGGCGATCGACGTAGCTTTCAAGCGTGCGGTTCAGCCATGCTTTGATACTATAGGGGAGTATAGTAAAAGTAAAGGTAAAGGATGTAGTGCGGATGCTGGACAGCAGGGCAACCGGTTGAATGCTGACCCTTGTTCGACTCCGAGGAGTCGCTTTTGGGCTGCCTCGCCTCCTGCGTAGTTCTGTTAGCGCGCCCATCGTGCGATCTGTTCTGGACCTGGACTTAGACGACAAGAAACGTAGGGGGCGATAGGCCGTCCCATCGGGATGGGTGTTGGCCACATGGACTCCTCGTTTGCCTGCACAAATCACTGCCAGTTCTCGCGATGTGATTTGCGAACTACATGAGTGAAGCCGATCATGCTTTGGGGTTGTCTCGCAAGACTAGTCCACGATTCTGTTGGACGCGAGAGCGCAAACACAAAACTAACCAGATGAGACTCAAGCTTTCCATGAAAATCGCTCTTTCTACCTAGGAGGTCAAACTGGAAAATTCTATGAATCGATAGTTTTTTTCTTTGAGAGATTTCCTATTTGTCTGCTTGATTTGAATCTGCTATCTTCGGACGGAGGCCACGATGAACGGCTAGAAGCGACTGGATTGAACTGGCCAACTCTGGCGCATGAATCATTTCAAGCAGCGCGTTCGAGGTGGTCGATTCAAATCCACGTTTCGTTGCGACGAAGCCGACGCTCGCTTGCGAACCTGGACCTGTGACCGCAAGGGCCTGAAGGTGTGAAATCTGTTTGAGGCGGGAGGCCAGAGATTGCGGCAGAACCGACGAATATTTTCCTGATGCGAGATGCGCCACGAGGACATCCAATGAATCCGTGTAGATGGCGCGCTCGCACTGTGAAAGCTGTGTTTGAGCAATTCTGGGAATTGCTGAATTTAACAGACACAACGGAAATTTAGCGATTTCGTCCCACGTGATATTTCTCGGTTGCGGATCATCGCCGGCCTGAAACACAAACATTCGTTCACGATAAAGAAGATGGGTGTCAAAGTCCTCATCGCTAAGGTCTTCAAAATAGGCGAGCGCTATATCAAGCCTTCGCTCCCGAAGGCCCGTAAATAGGGTTGGGGCGTCATCAGTAACAATCGATTGTTCTAGTAGAGGCATCTTTTCAGCAAGCGCGACGCTTATCAGCGGAGCAACCGCTGACATCCCAGGAAGCAAGCCAAGACGGTACGGGCCCTCTAAACCGTGCTGAAGCGTCGATAGCTCTCGCTTGAGACTTTTGCAGTCTTCTTCCATCTGTTGTGCCAACTCCAGCACCAGGATTCCTTCCTTCGTGAGTCCGTCATAACGCTTGCCGTGGCGCACAATCTGGGCGTCCAGATCTTTCTCCAACTGCTTGATGCCCGCCGAGAGGGTGGGTTGAGAGACGTTGCAGCTCTTGGCGGCTCTGCCGAAGTGGCCCTCGCGGTTGAGCGCAATCAGATACTCAAAGTTTCTTACGATCATTTGTTCCCCTTCTTTCGGCCTAAGCGAGCGTCGTTACACAAACATAGTTCAACTTGACGGACGATCTCGGCCAATCTTGGGGCTGCCGGCACTTGGTGTGCAGGCAAATGCGTTGACCATGTAGTCGCGGCTAGCGATTCGAACCCGGCCCGACGCGTGACATACGAGGGAAGGTTGGGCCGCCGGCGAGGTGTGGCGGGCGATCTGGGCGGACATCCTGCTGCGCAGCTGAGACTGGAATGCGGCCACGGATATGCTGGGGCGCTGCGGTCCCCCGCAGATGGCGATATCTCTTTTCCGCAGGGGCGGAGCCAGCAGAGCGGCCGATGACTCCCCGGCTTATAGATGCTGCAACGCGAGATCCGAGCGACAAGCTTGTTACTTGTCGGCAATGTCCAGGGCATCCTGCTGCGAACCGGCGACGGGGATGAGGTCTTTTGGGGGCTACGGCAACTCGTTGAGAGAGTGCATATCCTGCGATCGTGGAGATCCGTGGGAAGTGAGCATAGACGCTAACGTCGATCCACAGACTGCTAGTCGCTATCGAAGAGGTGGGTTGGAAGGCTAAATCTACAGAGACTTTTCGAGCGCGTACATCGGGGAGTCGTTAGTACTTTTAGCGCTCAAGTCTCGCTGACCCATCGACGTGAATGCGTGAGTAGTGATGACGCCTGCATACTCCGATCTGTAACGTTGGGGTTCAAGAAGAACTGTATCTGCAAGCCTTGACATTCCTCTTCTACTATCACAGCCATGGTTCAGAGACGTCCTCTACCGACATACTTGACAGGGCGCGTTGACCATTCCGTATATCTTCATCGACTTATATAGGAAGTTCATCATGCAACGCCGTACCTTGGCAACCGCCCTGCAAGCCTTGATCCTCTCAACCAGCGCGCTGGCAGCACTGCACGCAGAAACCGTTGATGCCCGTACCGTCACCGAGCCGCGAAGCGTCTATTCCGATGGGGCTCGTAGCGTCCAAGAAAAGCGAAGCGTCTATACTGATGGCGCGCGTTGCGTAGTGGACCGCCGAAGTGTGAATAGCGATGGCGCCTGTGATGTCCGCGGCGAGCGCAGTATCTTCACCGATGGGTCGGCTGGCAGCCGTGCATTCACGACTGCCGGCATGGACCGCACGGGCGTATCTGCCCCGCCGGGTGGCGCAGCTTGACGTTCGGTCTTCAGCAGATAAATCATGATCGCAGAATACCCGGCTGGCAGGTCGCTGGCCGGGTGCCCTCAAGCGGATTCTCGGCGCAATAGGCACTGCGTCGCAGTCAACGTCCGCTGTCTAGCGCGGCCGCACACCCCATACACCAATGATGCTGACGCCTGATCGTCAGCATTCGCACTCCCCAACGTCCAAAGCGACTCCTCGCGCTGGAACGATCTTCGTACGGCGTTGTGCTCGTCAGAGTGAGCGACGTCGCGAGACTGATCATCCATACGGCCCAGCGTTTCGCAAATCCCGAGCACCTGGTCATGCAGGCTGCGTCTGCCGCTTCCCCGCGATGTAGCTATCTTCCACGCGGAGCATTCTGACTAAGGCAGTGGGGATTGCCCGGCGGCAACTAGGCCAATCAAGTCCTCGAAAAAACCACGTCAAGCTACTCAGACTGAAACGCGCGAAGCGCTTCTTTCAAGAAATCTCGCCTAGCGCAGGGCCATCACAGCGCACTGTGCGCGAACAGGGGCGTCGCGCCTCCGATTTCGTCGCGTGTACAACGTTACTCGAGCACGCGAACTTGACGCTGAGAGAGGGCGACTCCCACGAACATGTCCGAGTTCAATCCGCATTCAACCAATTCGATGATTCAATTCGCAGTCAGATATGGCTGAACATGTGATGAATTGGATCTAACGTCTGACGTAGATAGACTTAATCTATCAAAGCATAGATTTTTCCAGTTTGACCCCTCGATCGCTTGGTCCGATCCTTCTACGACCGCAAAAGGGGACGCGGTAAGCAAGAGCAGAACTCGTTCTTCATGACAGTGACAATCTCGTCTCCCGTTTCGCTCAGAAAAGGGAAGCATTAACGCACTAGAGGTGACGACATGACTCCTACTGGCAACCGAATTGTGACTTTTGAAAAACCCATGGAAATGAAGGTTAACACCTTCAAATTTCCAGAGCTCGTAACACCCCAGGGTAAGAGTGCTCCGCACGGTGCTATTCTAAAAATAGTTACAACGAACATCTGCGGAAGCGACCTTCATATTTACCGTGGCTCATTTGCTGTCCCGAAGGGAATGACTATGGGACACGAAATGACTGGCGAAGTGATCGATATCGGGACAGACGTAGAGGTCATAAGGAAGGGGGATATCGTTTCCGTCCCTTTTAATGTGGGTTGCGGTCGTTGCTATAACTGCAAGCATATGCGTTCGGATGTTTGTGAGAACACAAATCCCGAAATCGACTGTGGGGCTTATGGGTTCAATCTTGGCGGTTGGGCTGGTGGACAAGGCGACTATCTCTTCGTCCCTTATGCCGATTTCAATCTCCTGCGCTTCCCTGACAAAAGCGCAGCAATGGCTAAGATCCGCGATCTGACGCTTCTTTCGGACGTCTTGCCAACGGCATTCCATGGCTTTGCTGGTCCCGATTGGCCTGCGGCGCCGGCTTACGTTGTCGGGGAAAACATTCTGATCTTCGGAGCCGGGCCAGTTGGTCGGGCTGGTGCTGCTTGTGCGAAGCTTCTTGGTGCTGGCGCTATTATTGTTGCTGATTATATTCAGGAGAGATTGGATCTTCTTAAGCCGCATGGCATCGAGACGATAAATCTCGCCGACCGTGTACCGATCGAGGATCATCTCGAACGGATTACCGGCCATCGGGAGGTCGATCGCGTAATCGACTACGTTGGAGTGGACTGTCGCGGCTTCGGTGAAGATTCCGACAAAATCGTGGAGAGTGCAGTTACAAACGCGATGTTGAAATATGTTCGCTTCGGCGGAATGACGAGTACTGTGGGAGTGTATTGCGCGAATCCGATTTCCAAGGATCCAAAAGCCAAGAAAGGACATATGGATTTGGAATGGTCAAATGCCTGGATCAAATCACCTCGAATGTCAGCTGGCCAATCACCCACAGCAAATTACAATCATGCATTGATGCGGGCGATATTGAATGACCGTATGCCATACCTGACGCCCATGATGAACATAAAGTTCATTAAGCTGGAAGATGCTCCTAAGGCATACAAGGAATTCGATGCCGGATCTGCATATAAATACGTTATCGATCCACACGGTTCAGTCAAACATTGAATCATTCTCGTGAGCGGAGGATCAGAATGTCTCGGACACCAATAGTGAGGGGCATTCTGGTTTTGCGGATTGCATGTTCTCATGCAAGTTGGAATATGAGTCGTCCAGCCTTATCGAGCCGAAAATCGCTAACACGTCGCTAGACGTAGAAATATGCAAGTTCTCCGTGAACTAGTATAAGAATCGATAAGCTGCATGAAATCACGGGGAAACACTCAGCGATGCTGACCAGGCGGAGATGCTCGGTCGACTTGAGAGAGAAACTAGGCTGATCGTAACGAGATTGGGCTATCACGGCCCATAGAAAATAACACGATTGCAAACGTTCGGTGTCGCCATCGCGTGATGAGGCCACTATATTGAAGACTATGCCCACCTAAGGCATGGCTGAAGGGCCCGAATGTGCACGTCAGCCGGCGGCTGATTCGAGTGTCTTTATAGACGCCCGGAGCGGTGCTACTTGAAATCGGAAAATATGGAGGATCTCTAATGTCAAGTGGTATTTTTATCCTGCATTCGGGCTATACGCCGGCGGGGGACCAACCAGAGGCGGTAGCTCGCCTGATATCTGGCATAGAAGAAGGGGCAACGCATCAGACGCTCAAAGGAATTACTGGGTCAGGTAAGACATTTACCATGGCAAATGTGATCCATAGACTAAAGCGTCCTACTTTGATTCTCGCCCCAAATAAGACATTGACGGCACAGCTTTACGGTGAGATGAAGCATTTTTTTCCCGAGAATGCTGTCGAGTACTTTGTGTCCTATTATGATTATTTTCAGCCAGAAGTTTATATGCCGGGAAGTGATCGATTTATCCAAAAGGATTCTTCGATCAATGATCATCTTGAACGGTTGAGGCTATCTACAACTAAATCGTTGATTGAGCGCCGCGATGTGATTGTTGTTGCTTCGGTATCCTCAATCTACGGTTTGGGTGATCCAGATGGATACCGAGCACTTCAAATTTCTCTATCTGGTGGGATTCAGATTAATCAAAGAGAGATCATTCGTCGCTTGGTGCTATTGCAATATGATCGCTCTGAGCGCGCACTTAAACGCGCAACGTTTCGGGTGCAGGGTGACGTGATTGATATCTTTCCTGCTGATTCGGAGGCTAGAGCGGTTCGGGTGACGATACTTGATGACCAAGTTGAATCTCTTAATTGGATAGATCCCGTAAGCGGGAAGAATATTGGTGTAATAGATAGTTATCTGGTTTCACCGAAAACACTTTTTGCGACGCCGAAGAACAAAATTGATCTCGCGACTAAGCAAATACTTGCTGAAATGGAAGAGCGCGTTAGCGAGCTAAACGGCTCTGGTCGAATTGTTGAGGCAAACAGATTGTATGAGCGGATTACAAATGATGTGGAGATGATGAGGGAGCAGGGATATTGCTCAGGGATGGAGAACTATTCTTGCTATTTGAACGGCCGGGATTCAGACTTGCCGCCGACCACTCTTCTGGATTACCTGCCAAAAGATGGACTTCTGTTTGTTGACGAATCTCACGTGATGGTGCCTCAGATTTCTGCAATGTTCCGAGGGGATCAGAGTCGAAAAGAGACATTGATAGATTACGGATTCCGTTTGCCTTCTTCGAAGAGCAACCGACCGTTGAGCTTTCACGAGTTTGAAAATGTAAAACCTCAAACTATATTTGTTTCTGCAACTCCTGGTGAGTATGAATTAAAAATATCAAAAGGCAGGATCGTCGATCAAATCATTCGACCGACGGGACTGCTTGATCCTGAGGTTGAAGTTAGAAAGGCAGAAGGGTGCATAAGTGATCTGCTCATCGAAATATCGAAGCGTGTTAAGGGCAACCAGCGTGTTCTGGTGACCACTCTTACAAAGGTTAGTGCAGAGGACCTTCACGATTTCCTGGCCGATAAAGGAGTTCGAGTGCGATACATGCATTCGGATATAAAAGCGGAAGATCGAGTTGAAATCATCAATGGCCTTCGTGCAGGTGAGTTTGATGTTTTGATTGGTATCAGCCTTTTGAGGGAGGGGCTCGATATTCCAGAGGCTTCCTTGGTCGCCATCCTCGACGCCGATCGCTCAGGTTTCCTGCGTTCGGCTCCTGCACTCATTCAGATGATTGGTCGAGTCGCTCGAAACGAAAATGGAAAAGCGATCTTGTATGCGGATGTAGTAACTCCCGCTATGGAGCAAGCGATTGACGAGACCCGGATGCGCAGGGAACGTCAAATTGAATTTAATGAAGAGAATGGAATTTTGCCAATTTCATCCGTAAGAAAGACCGCGTCCGAACAAATGCAACCGTCAATGCCAACTTTTCACTCCGCAGCATTCTGTGAGAATTTATCGGAGCTGTGCGAGCAGATTACGTCGAAGGAGCAAAAGCTCATCGAGTTTTCTGACGATGGTGACGAGGTGCGCGTAGAAAAGATTCGTCGTGAGTTGAATGGTCTATACCAGCAGTTTATCTATATGTAGTCCAAAGGCGATCTTGATGGAAATCGGAGGAGCATACCTAATATTAAAAGTAGACGAGCAGGAGAGGTGTGAGTGAAACTGTACGAGATGCTTGCTGGTCAGATTGAGAGCATGGTCCAGCAAGGGGTGCTTCTGCCCGGCGAGCGCATTCCTTCAGTACGTCAGACAAGTCAGCATCATCGCCTAAGTTTGACGACCGTAATGCGGGCTTTTGCCCAGCTCGAGAGTCGGGGTGTCATCGAAAGCCGGCCGCAGTCGGGTTACTTTGTGCGTAAGCGCTCGGGAGAGCCGGTTGTGGAGCTTCGTGCCTCGAGGCCAAGCGAGCACCCGTCTCCGGTAGACGTGAGTGCTCTAGTGCTTTCCACTCTCCGGTCGATCCGCTCTGACGAAGCGATAGCGCTGGGCTCGCCGTATCCTGATTCATCACTGTTTCCCTGGCAGCGAATCACCCAGTACTCGAACAACATCGCGAGGCGATATACGAAGTGGAACGTGCTCGATGACCTGCCACCTGGCAGCCCACAACTGATCCGACAGATCTCTCGTCGCTATCTTGAAAATGGCTACGCCATTGACCCCAACGAGATGATCATCACCATTGGTGCAACCGAAGCGATTAACCTGTGTCTGCAGGCGGTGGCCAAGCCGGGTGATGCAATCGCGGTCGAGTCGCCCACCTACTACGCTATGCTCCATGCCATCGAAAGGCTGGGCATGCGCGCGGTGGAAGTTGCGACCAATCCCACTGAGGGTATCGACTTGGATGCGTTGGCAAAGCTGATTGACGAGAAGCAGATCGTTGCCTGCATGGTGATGCCGAACTTCCAGAATCCGCTGGGTTTTCAGATGTCGGACGAAAAGAAGCGGAAGCTTGTCGAACTACTTACCGAGAAGGACATTCCAGCCATTGAGAATGACGTTTACGGCGAACTTTACTATGAGGGAGGTCATCCCAGTTCCTTGAAGACTTATGACAAGGCCGGAATCATTCTGCATTGCTCCTCATTTTCGAAGACCCTCACCAATGCATCGCGCATTGGCTGGACGCTTGCAGGCCGCTACCACGATCGCGTGGAAAGGCTGAAATTCCTGAACACCTTGACCACGCCGTCGCTGCCGCAACTTGCAATCGCTGAATTTCTGAAAAACGATGGATACGATTACCACCTAAGACGCGTCCGCAAGGCCTATGCTCAGCAGGCGAAGATCATGACCGCCAGCGTTCAGCGGTTCTTCCCGGAAGGCACCACTACCTCACGGCCTGCGGGTGGCTACGCGCTCTGGGTACAGATGCCGGAGGGTGTCGACGCCATGGAGCTGTACCATGCTGCGCTCGAATCGCGAATCACCGTCGCACCAGGCCACATGTTCGCGCCGGGATTCACTTACAGTCACTGCATCCGGCTTAACTACAGTTGGGAGTGGTCGCCGGAACTCGACGCTGCAGTGCAGACGTTAGGACGTCTAGCGTCGAATCTGTATGAACTGGGCCGGTAGCCCGCTCGCAGCGGCACCGTCCCTTCGATAGTGCCGCTGTGAGCGAAGTTCTTCATTTTCATCCTTACAATGACGCTGCGCCTCGTCAGATAGATTGAGGCACAGAGGAGCGAACGGTGCCACGCCAAGTAGCTAAACCAGCGACGAAACATGGTTCGCGTTTGACAGTACGGTGATGAGGCGCCTTCTCACTGGATATATGAGCGCCAACCTCTTGAGCTGGCGTGTTCTTGAGACACCGCTAGTATCGGAGCGTATTCATAGTGATGTCCTTAGCGGTTGTTCTCAATCACTTCGCCTTTGAAATGCCAATCAGGCGAACAGCTTCATCGCCTTGCCCAAGGTCGACCAAATGCCTGCGCCTAGTGGAATGAGCGCGTAGGCCCAGAAGGTGATGAGCATAATTAGCTTGGTGACTCTCCGCTCGTTTTGCATATTGGGTTCCTCTCGGTGACAACAGGCTGGAAATTGGATAAGGCGCTTACGCGGCGCTTGTAGCTTCGCGCAGGTGGTGTCGGGCATGGACGGGCCGGATCATCAGGTTGCAGACGAAGCCGACCACGAGCAACCCTGCCATGATGTGCAAGGTATCGACGTAGACCTCAGACCTGGGCACGCCCAGTGCCAGCTTGTATTCGCGGATGTAGTTCACTAGTGCCGGGCCGGCGATGCCGGCGGCCGCCCAGGCCGTGAGCAGGCGGCCGTGGATGCCCCCAACGTAGGCGGTTCCAAACATGTCGGCTAGATAGGCTGGAATGGTGCTGAAGCCGCCGCCGTACATGGTCAGTATCAGGAAGTAGCAAGCAACGAACAAGGCGACATTTCCGGAGGCCCCGACGGCTGGGACGGCCAAGTAGAGCGCGGCACCAAAGGCGAAGAAGATTGCATAGGTCGCCTTGCGTCCGAAATAGTCGCTGGCCGAGCTCCACAGAAAGCGGCCCGTCATGTTGCCGATGCTAAGCAACCCGACAAAGCCGGCTGCCGCGGCGGCGGTAATGTTGCCCTTGAAGGTTTCCTGAATCATTACTGCCGCCTGGCCGAGCACGCCGATACCGGCGGTGATGTTCAGAAAGAGGATCAGCCATAGCAGATAGAACTGGGGAGTCTTGAGCGCCTGGTCAATGTGCACATTGGCGTGGGTGACCATCTTGCTTGCCTTGGCCTTGGGAACGTAGCCTGCAGGCGCCCACCCTGGCGCCGGAATACGGATGGCCAGCGCGCCAATAGACATCGAGAGGAAGTACATCCCTCCCATCACGAGGAAGGTTTCGGCTACGCCGGCACTGGTTGCGCTTTTGAAGTGGTTCATCAGCGCAACCGACAACGGTGCGCCGATCATCGCGCCACCACCGAAGCCCATGATTGCCATTCCGGTGGCCATCCCGCGCCTGTCGGGGAACCAGCGGATCAGCGTGGATACCGGCGAAACATAGCCCAGGCCCAGCCCGATGCCACCCAGCACGCCGTAACCCAGGTACAGCAACCAGATCTGGTGCAGCCAGATGCCTAGCGCCGATACCAGGAAGCCACCACCGAAGCAGCAGGCGGAGGTGAACATGGTGCGCCTAGGGCCGACCTTTTCCAACCACTTTCCGGCGAACGCGGCGGAGATGCCGAGGAAGAAGATCGCTAGCGAGAAAATCCAGCCGAGGGTAGTCAGCTGCCAGTCGCCAGGTGCAGGGCTCGAAACGCCCACAATTCTCGTCAACGGTTCGTTGAATACTGAAAACGCATAGGCTTGGCCAATGCAAAGGTGAACGGCGAGGGCGGCAGGCGGTACCATCCAGCGGTTGAAATCCGGCTTTGCGATGATCGCCTCCTTGGAGAATACGGAGGGGATTGCCGACGTCTTGGACGACGTGTGCGATGGATCTTGCGCTTGAGTGGTATAGGACATGGGTTGTCTCCTGGCTGGAAATGGTGCCCTTTGGTTGTCGTCTGGTGCGACGGGCTGCAACGTGCCCTTCAGCAAAAGCCATGCCCAACGAGGATTTCTTTTGTCGTCAAGGGCTTGTAGGCAACGGCCTCAGATCAGCCGCACGCGCGGGAGACAAAATGTCCGGATGCGGCCAGCGTGGCACGACAATCTGTCAATGAACGCCGGCTGGCTCGGTTTACTCCCAATACATCGCGCAGGGTCACTGTCGTTAGACTTCCAAGCCACCCCGGCAGCGAGGCGGGTTCAAGCCGGCCCACGGCGGTCAAGGGAGCCCAAGTGATGAACGATATACAACGCGCGGTTGGTCACAATGACCACTGGCAGCGCCGCACGATACTGGTGGTGGACGACGAGGCCGGCATGCGTTCGTTCCTCTCGCGAGCGCTTGAGGGCAACGTCGCCAGAGTGGTAACTGCTGAGAGTGCCGAGGCCGGCTCGGCGCTGCTCGAGGAGCAGCGTTTTGACCTGATCCTGCTGGATGTCGCACTGCCTGGTTGCAGCGGTCTAGACTGGCTCAAGACATTGCGTAGCGCGGGCAACCCCGCAGACGTCATCCTGATGACTGCCTTTGCCGATGTGGATACGGCAATTGCTGCGCTACGCTCAGGTGCGGCGGATTTTATCGTCAAGCCGTTCCGTGTTGACCAGATGCTCAATGCGATAGGACGCTGTTTTGACCGGACCCGCCTGGCACGCGAAAATTACATCCTGCGCCGCGAGCTGGAAAAATACACCATCCACAAGTCCTTTATTGGCGAGTCAGATGCCATAAAGAGGGTGATGGCAATGGTTGCCCGCGTGGCACCGATGCCCTCCACTGTTCTGGTGACTGGCGAGTCCGGCACGGGCAAGGAGGTGGTGGCGCGCGAACTGCACCGGCTAAGCGGTCGGCAGGGACAGTTTGTGCCGCTAAATTGCAGCGCGATGGCGCCCGAGATCGTCGAGAGCGAATTGTTCGGTCACGCCAAGGGGGCTTTCACCGGTGCTGCTGGAGCGCGCCACGGGCTATTCCTCTATGCCGACGGTGGCACCCTGTTCCTGGACGAAATTGCCGAGCTGCCGCTATCGATGCAGGCCAAGCTTCTGCGCGTGATCGAGGACCGACGCATCCGCCCGCTCGGTACCGAGCGGGAGATTACGGTGGATGTGCGCATCGTTGCGGCCGGCAATCGCAAGTTGTCCAATGAGGTCTCTGCCGGACGATTTCGCCAAGATTTGTTTTACCGGCTCGACGTGGTATCGATTGGCATTCCACCACTGCGCGAGCGTCCGGAAGATATCGTCGCCTTGGCCGAACATTTTACGGAGCAATTGTCCGAGCAGCTCGGACTGCCGGCGGTGGCGTTGTCTTCTTCTCTCGTGCGTTTGCTCAAAAGCTATGACTGGCCGGGGAATGCGAGGGAACTGCGCAACTTAGTGGAGCGAGCGTTGATTCTCGGCGAGTATCCCGTCGAATCATTGGTGCAAACCGCAGGCCTAGGGGGTGGTCGGAGCAGGGATGACGCTGCGACCGCTACCGATGATAGCTGGCAGGCCGGGGCGGCGAGCGTTCCGGAAATGGACCCGAACTTGCCATCTGCTGCCAACGACCCCAACCTGCTGGAGACCGTCGAGCGGCGCCACATCCTGCAAGTACTAGCGACCGAACGCGGCAATCGTGCAGAGGCGGCGCGCCGGCTGGGTATCTCACGCCGTACGCTGGATCGCAAGTGCCTGCAATGGGGGCTGCGTCCTTAAATATGGCTGACTTGCTGCATCACTACCGTGCCTCGCTCCGCGCCAAGCTGGTGTCCATTGTGGTCGCGCCGCTGCTGGTCGCGCTCATCGCGTTGCTGGTGCTTATGGCGGTGTGGGGTGATCGCGCGTTCCAAGCCCTCCTGGCGTATAAGGTGAACAGCGACCTGCTGGTCGCGCACGAGTACTTCGCACATATGGTGGACGGAATGGAAGACCAGGTCCTCCAAGAGGCCCGCTCGCATGTACTGGTGGGCAGTCTGTCAGATCGCAGCGCCGTGGCTGGAATTCTCAAGGAGGTACAGCGCCGGCACGGCTTGGACTTCTTGCTGCTCCTGGACCCTCAGGGCCGGCCGATGGCGACCCCGTCGGATCCGGCCGTGCCCACCAGCTCTCGTTGGCGCGTGGTGGCTAGCGCTGCCGCCGGGTGGCCCGATGCCGCCACTGATGCGTGGTCGGCCGCGCAACTGGCCAGCGTCTCCAGTGAACTGGGACTGCGTGCGCAGGTGGCGCTTCGCCCCGCCGCCAATGAGGGGCCGACTGATCGCGCGCTTGAAAGCCGCGGCATGGTGGTACACGCTGCGGCTCCTGTTTTCGACGCGAGCGGGGCGCTGGTGGCGATCCTGCACGGTGGCACGCTGCTGAACCAAAACCTCGGGTTTATCGACACCTTAAACGCGCTGGTGTACCAGCCGGGCTCGTTGCCGAGCGGCAGTCAAGGTACGGCGACGCTGTTTCTGGACGATACCCGCATTGCCACCAATGTGCGCCTGTTCCACGGTGAGCGTGCGTTGGGGACCCGAGTCTCGCGCGAGGTGCGCGAAAAGGTCCTGTTGCGGGGCGAGAAATGGCTGGACTTAGCCTTTGTGGTCAATGACTGGTACATGAGTGCCTATGAGCCTATCTCGGACAGCCGAGGCCAGCGTATCGGGATGCTGTATGTGGGCTACCTCGCCAAGCCAATCAGCCAAATGAAGGGACTGGCCCTGGCTCTGCTCGTGGCGCTGTTCCTATTGCTGGCAGTGTCCGGGGCGGTCGTGTCGCTACTCTGGGCTAGGCGCGTGTTCGAGCCGATGACGCGTATGGTCAGTACTATGCACGCGCTCAAGGATGGAGACGCCCAGGCGCGGGTCGGTCCCGTGCGCAGTAGTGACGAACTGGGCCAGCTCGCTGGTCAGTTCGACCAGCTATTGTCGGACCTGCAAGAGCGCAATGGGCAGCTTAAAGATTGGGCTGACACGCTAGATCGAAAGGTCGCCGAGCGGACGCAAGAGGTGGAGAACGCCAACGCCGTACTACGCGCGACGCGGCAACAGTTGATTACGTCGGAAAAGCTAGCTGTGGCAGGACAGCTTACCGCCGGTGTTGCCCATGAGATCAACAACCCGATTGCGGTAATCCAGGGAAATCTGGACGTAGCCCGCTATATCTTGGGGCCTGCTGCCGAGCCAGTGTGGCATGAGCTGCGCCTGATCGACGAACAGGTGCATCGCATTCAATTGTTGGTCGGCCAACTACTGCGGTTCGTGCGGCCAGAGGCGTTCTCCGGCAGTGTCGAACGCTTGGATCCGGGAGAAGTCGCTAGGAGCTGTCTGGACCTGGTCCGGCACACGATGAAGGGGCCGGCGATCCATATCGAGCTTGATCTTCAGGCTATGGGACGCGTGAGTATCAGTCGAAGTGAGCTGCAGCAGGTCATAGTCAACCTGCTGACCAATGCCATCTACGCGATGCCGGACGGGGGCATGCTGACAATCGCCACCCGTGATTGGACGCCGCACGGCATGACGCTGCACGTACACGACACCGGTTGCGGCATCGACGAGTCAAACCTGCCCAGTATCTTCAATCCGTTCTTCACGACGAAGAAGCAGAAGGGTACCGGGCTGGGCCTGTCCATCAGCTATGCAATAGTGACGCAATACGGTGGCCGGATCACGGTGGTGAGCGCGCCTGGCAAAGGGACAGAATTTACAGTGTGGCTCCGCGAAGACGGTGTACTGCCGACACCAGTGTCACCGTGCGGTCCAGTGGAATAGTTCATTCCCCTAGAGGATGAGTTTCATGCCACCCGCCGCCCCGGCAGCAGGCAGGCGTATTCCTTGCCGAGGAATTCCGCGGTGTGTTCGAGAAGGTATGCACGGCAGCTTTCGGTGGCCGGTGACAGGCGCTTGCTCGACATATGCGCGACATGCCAGACACGTTCGATCGGTGTGCCCACCACGTCGAGCAGCACGATCTCGTGCGTGCGCAATTCCAGCGACAGTGTATGCAGCGACAACAAGCTGATGCCCATGCCGGCCATCACCGCCTGCTTGATGGTCTCGTTGCTGCCGAGGGTGACGACCTTAGCAGGCGCGAACAGGTGGTCGCGAAACATGTACTCGGCCACGGTACGCGTGCCGGAGCCTGGTTCGCGTAGCAGGAAAGTCTCGTGGCGCAATTCCTGTAGGTCGAACTCCTTCGCGCTGCGCAGAGGGTGCCGGGGCGAGGCCACCAACACGTGCGGGTGCGCGGCAATGGGTTCCGATACGGCATCAAGTTCGCGCGGTGGCCGCCCCATCAGCGCGAGGTCGATCGCGTTGTCCTGTAGCAGCTGCAGCAATGTTTCCCGGTTGCCTTCGGCGATGCGCAATTCCACGCCAGGATGCAGCGCCGTGAAGCCTGCGAGCAGCTTTGGGGCGAAGTACTTAGCCGTGCTGATCAGCCCCATCGTAATCGAACCTTGTTCGACGTCTTTAACCGCTTGCAAGCCCTCCTCGGCATCTTTTATCTCGCCGAGAATGCGCGAGGCGTGGTGTAGCAGCCGGTCCCCGGGTTCAGTCAGTGTTAATTGCCGGCCAACTCGCTCGAACAGTGCCAAGCCAACCACGGACTCGAGCTGCTTGACCTGCATCGATACAGCAGGTTGGGTCAGGTGGAGTTCCTCGGCTGCGCGCACAAAGCTGGCGTGTCGGGCCACGGTGACGAAGATTTGCAGCTGGCGAAGGGTGAGGGCGCGCAGTAATGCCATGGTGGGGCGGATAGAAGTTGACGTTAATTATGTGTTGCTTGAATCACGTTAAGGGATTGCTTATGTAGGGGCTAAGAATATCTGAATTTACCTTATGGAGGCCGGCAGATATCTTTCTTTCAACGCAATCACGCCGCTAAAACCTAGCAAGGGAGACAAGCATGAACGCACCCGAGACGATTCAAGCCAAACCGCGCAAGCGCTACGACGCCGGCGTCATGAAGTATCGTGAGATGGGGTACTGGGATGCCGACTACGTGCCCAAGGACACCGATGTGCTTGCGCTGTTCCGCATCACGCCACAGGATGGTGTCGACCCAGTTGAGGCGGCTGCAGCTGTGGCCGGTGAGTCGTCGACCGCTACCTGGACCGTAGTCTGGACCGACCGTCTCACCGCATGCGACATGTATCGCGCCAAGGCTTATCGGGTCGATCCGGTGCCCAATAACCCGGAGCAGTTCTTCTGTTACGTCGCTTATGACCTATCGCTGTTCGAGGAAGGCTCGATCGCCAACTTGACCGCTTCCATTATCGGCAATGTCTTTAGCTTCAAGCCGATCAAGGCGGCACGCCTGGAAGACATGCATTTCCCGGTGGCCTATGTGAAGACCTTCGCCGGGCCGTCCACCGGCATCATTGTCGAGCGTGAACGTCTCGACAAGTTCGGCCGCCCGCTGCTGGGCGCCACGACCAAGCCCAAGCTCGGGCTGTCGGGGCGCAACTATGGTCGCGTGGTGTACGAGGGCCTAAAGGGCGGTCTGGACTTTATGAAGGACGACGAGAACATTAACTCGCAACCCTTCATGCACTGGCGTGACCGCTTCCTGTTCGTAATGGACGCAGTCAACAAGGCCTCGGCCGCAACTGGCGAAGTCAAGGGCAGCTACCTCAATGTGACCGCCGGCACCATGGAAGAGATGTATCGGCGCGCGGAGTTTGCCAAGTCTCTGGGCTCGGTCATCATCATGGTCGACCTCATTGTCGGCTGGACCTGTATTCAGTCCATGAGCAACTGGTGTCGTCAGAACGACATGATCCTGCACCTGCACCGCGCGGGCCATGGCACCTACACTCGGCAGAAAAACCACGGGGTGTCATTCCGTGTGATTGCCAAATGGTTGCGGCTGGCGGGCGTCGACCACATGCATACCGGCACCGCGGTGGGCAAGCTTGAGGGCGATCCGCTTACGGTGCAGGGCTACTACAACGTTTGCCGCGATTCATACACGCATACCGACCTGACCCGAGGCCTGTTCTTCGACCAGGATTGGGCATCGCTGCGCAAGGTGATGCCGGTGGCTTCGGGCGGCATCCATGCTGGTCAGATGCACCAGCTGATCAGCTTGTTTGGCGACGACGTGGTGCTGCAGTTCGGTGGCGGCACCATCGGCCACCCGCAGGGTATTCAGGCGGGCGCCACGGCTAACCGGGTTGCGCTGGAAGCAATGGTGTTGGCGCGCAACGAAGGTCGCGACATTATTAACGAAGGGCCAGAGATCCTGCGCGATGCAGCGCGCTGGTGCGGGCCACTGCGCGCGGCGCTGGATACCTGGGGTGACATCACCTTCAATTACACGCCGACCGATACCTCGGACTTCGTGCCCACCGCATCGGTGGCCTGAGCCTGCCGGACGCCGCCACCGCGAACCCACAGAACGAGAGGACACCATGCGAATCACTCAAGGCACCTTTTCTTTCCTGCCTGACCTGACCGACGGGCAGATCACCAAACAGCTTGAATACTGCCTGGAGAAGGGCTGGGCGGTTGGTATCGAATATACCGACGACCCGCACCCGCGCAACACTTACTGGGAGATGTTCGGGCTTCCGATGTTCGACCTGCGCGACGCCGCCGGCATCCTGCTGGAGATCAACAACGCGCGCAGTACCTTCCCCAACCACTACATCCGCGTCACTGCATTCGATTCGACCCATACCGTCGAGTCAGTGGTGATGTCGTTCATCGTGAATCGTCCGGCCGATGAGCCAGGCTTCCGCCTGGTACGTCAGGAGGAGCCCGGCCGCACGTTGCGCTACTCGATCGAGAGCTACGCCGTGCAGGCGCGCCCAGAAGGTAGCCGCTACTAACAGTACCGGCACAGCCCTCGCGGAGCTCTCTCAAGGAACTATCGCCGGCAATTTCCTGACTGTGTAGTCCCATGGCTGCGCGGCCGCTAGGTCGCGCACCGGGGGAAGTTTTGCCTCGGCATTATCGAGATGATCGACTAGGAGCCTGTCATGTCCGCCCCCGATACGACCGCATTGCTGCAGCCGCCAATTGCCCCGGCCGGATCGCTTGCAGAGTCGCTGGCCAGCTCGGGCATTACCGAGCTGCTGACCCAGCTTGACCGTGAACTGATTGGGTTGAAGCCGGTGAAAGCACGCATCCGCGATATCGCAGCGTTGCTGCTAGTGGACAAGTTGCGCGCCGGGCGCGGCTTCACCGCCGGGGCGCCCAGCCTGCATATGTGTTTTACCGGCAATCCCGGTACGGGAAAGACCACGGTGGCAATGCGCATGGCGCAAATCCTGCACCAACTCGGTTACGTGCGGCGCGGCCATCTAGTGGCGGTGACCCGCGACGACCTGGTCGGTCAATACATCGGCCATACCGCGCCAAAGACCAAAGAGATCCTAAAAAAGGCCATGGGTGGCGTGCTCTTCATCGACGAGGCCTATTACCTTTACCGACCCGAGAACGAGCGCGACTACGGCCAGGAGGCAATCGAGATCCTGCTACAGGTGATGGAGAACAACCGCGAAGATCTGGTGGTAATTCTGGCCGGCTACAAGGACCGCATGGATCGTTTCTTCGAGTCGAACCCGGGCATGTCTTCGCGCATTGCGCACCACATCGACTTCCCCGACTACCAGCTCGACGAACTGAGCCAGATCGCCGACTTGATGCTGGACGAGATGCAGTACCGCTTCGACCAGGAAAGTCGAGCCGTGTTTGCCGACTATCTGTCACGACGCATGTCGCAACCGCACTTCGCTAACGCCCGCAGCGTGCGCAATGCGCTAGACCGTGCGCGGCTGCGACATGCCTCGCGGCTGCTCGAGGATGTAGACGCTGCGATCGACGACCATACGCTGACGACCATCACGGCGGACGATCTACGCGCAAGTCGCGTGTTTTCGAAGCCCGAGGTGCCATCCCAAGCCTCGGCCAAGGAGTAATCCATGCAAGCCTTGATCTTCGATGTCGACGGCACGCTGGCCGACACCGAACGCGCGCACTTGCAGGCGTTCAACGCCGCTTTTGCGGAAGTTGGGCTGGACTGGCACTGGGACCTACCGCTCTACACGCGCCTGCTCAAGGTAGCGGGAGGTAAGGAGCGTTTGATGCACTACTGGCTTATGGTCGACCCCGAAGAAGCCCGTGGTTGCAAGGTGAAAGAGACCATCGACGCTGTTCATGCCATCAAGACTCGCCACTATGCAGAGTGCGTTAGGGCGGGCTCTATGCCGCTGCGCCCAGGAATCTCTCGCTTGATCGCCGAAGCCGGAGATGCCGGCATTCCAGTAGCCATTGCCACCACTACCACTCCCGCGAACCTCGACGCGCTCTTGCTGGCGCATCTTGGCGCGGACTGGCGACGGCGCTTTGCAGCGATCGGTGACGCTGGAACTACCGCGGTCAAAAAACCCGCCCCCGATGTCTATTTCGCTGTGTTGGCGCAGCTAGGCTTGGAGGCTGCCGCTTGCGTGGCCATAGAGGACTCGGAGAACGGATTGCGTGCCGCCCGCGCAGCAGGCATTCCCACGCTGGTCACTCCCACTGCGTTCAGCGCGCAAGATGTGTTCGAGGGGGCACTGCTAGTGCTTCCGCATCTTGGCGATCCGGCCAACTTCATCTCCCAGCACGTTCCCGGCATGACGCAACGCTGGATTGATTTGGCCGCACTGCGTGCGTTACATCGCGATACATCGACCGAGGCGACCTGAGATGCATGCAAAAGAACCCGATATCAGTCGCAATAGCCAGCGCACCATTCGCCTGGCGCCATCGATCCTGTCAGCCGATTTTGCGCGCCTTGGCGAAGAAGTCTGCGCAATTGAGGAGGGCGGGGCGGACCTAGTGCATTTTGATGTGATGGACAACCACTATGTACCCAACCTGACCATTGGCCCGCTGGTTTGCGAAGCGATTCGACCCTTGGTATCCATACCCATCGACGTGCATCTGATGGTGGAACCAGTAGACGCGCTGATACCGATGTTCGCGAAAGCAGGCGCCAACATCATCAGCTTCCACCCAGAGACGAGCCGTCACGTGGATCGCACCATTGGCCTAATCCACGACCACGGCTGCAAGGCTGGCCTAGTGCTGAATCCAGCGTCACCGCTGGATTGGCTGGACCATACGTTGGACAAGCTTGATCTGGTGCTGCTGATGAGCGTGAACCCCGGCTTCGGCGGCCAGGCCTTCATTCCGGGCGTGCTGGCCAAGGTGCGCCAAGTACGCGCGCGTATCGATCGTCAGCAGGCTGCTGGCGGACGGCAGGTCTGGCTGGAGATCGATGGCGGCGTCAAGGTGGACAACATCGTGGACATAGCCCGAGCGGGTGCCGACACCTTCGTGGCCGGCAGCGCCGTGTTTGGTGCACCAGATGCCGACGGTGGTTACCGGAGCATTCTGCACTGTTTGCGCGAGGCGGCCACTGTCACATAGCCCGCCTGTACCGGCACGACACAAGAACACATAGCAAATCTAGAGGAGACTTGTCATGCCAGATGTCCAAAGGATGACCCTGACGCAGTTCCTAATTGAGGAACGCCGTCGCTACCCGGACGCCAGTGGCGACTTCAATGGCCTGATACTCAACGTTGCCATGGCCTGCAAGGAGATTGCACGCGCGGTGGCCTTCGGTGCGCTCGGAGGGCTGCACGGCAATGCTAGCTGCGAAGGCGGCGAGCAAGGTCACGTGAACGTGCAAGGTGAAATTCAGCAAAAGCTGGATGTGCTGAGCAACACCACCTTCCTTCGGGTCAATGAATGGGGAGGGTACCTGGCCGGCATGGCGTCGGAGGAGATGGACGCGCCGTATCAGATTCCTGAGAACTACCCTCGCGGCAAATACTTGCTGGTGTTCGATCCTCTCGACGGATCGTCCAATATCGACGTCAACGTCTCTGTCGGCAGCATCTTCTCGGTGTTGCGCGCACCGCAAGGATCCGATGCAGTTACAGAGCGGGACTTTCTGCAACCCGGTACGGCCCAAGTGGCGGCCGGGTACGCGCTCTATGGCCCGACAACCATGCTGGTGTTGACGGTCGGCAATGGCGTCAACGGCTTCACCCTCGACCCTAATCTGGGCGAGTTCTTCCTGACTCATTCGAACCTGCGGGTGCCGGCGGATACGAGAGAGTTCGCTATTAACGCGTCCAACAGTCGCTTCTGGGAAGCCCCAGTGCGGCGATACATATCCGAATGCATGGCTGGCAACAGCGGACCGCGGGGCAAGGACTTCAATATGCGCTGGATCGCGTCGATGGTGGCGGAGGCGCACCGCATTCTGATGCGCGGTGGTGTCTTCATGTACCCGCGCGACACCAAGGATCCGGCCAAGCCGGGCCGGCTGCGCTTGCTGTATGAGGCGAATCCGATCGCCTTCCTGATGGAGCAAGCGGGGGGGCGAGCAAGTACGGGCCGCCAGGAGCTGATGTCGGTCGCGCCTTCGGCGCTGCATCAGCGCGTTGGCGTGATTTTCGGTTCGCGCAATGAAGTCGAACGGATCGAGGGCTATCACATCGACCAGACCGATCCCGATCTTCCGAATCCCCTGTTCAACGAGCGCAGCCTTTTCCGCGCGTCTGCCTAAGGTGTCTGGCCATGTCCGAACGCTATCCCATTATCGCTATCACCGGCTCCTCTGGCGCCGGTACCACGTCGGTGACCCGTACCTTCGAGAATATCTTCCGTCGGGAAGGTGTGAAGTCGGTGGTCATTGAGGGCGACAGCTTCCACCGCTACGACCGTGCAGAGATGAAGGTCAAGATGGCGGAGGCCGAACGTACCGGCAATATGAACTTCAGCCATTTTGGCGAGGAGAACAACCTGTTTTGTGAGCTGGAGAACCTATTCCGTTCTTATGCGGAAACCGGTACAGGCATGCACCGGTATTACCTTCACAGTCACGAAGAGGCCGCACCATTCGGGCAGGAGCCCGGAACCTTCACGCGATGGGAGCCATTGCCTGCGGATACTGACCTGTTGTTCTACGAGGGATTGCACGGCGGCGTTGTGACAAATGAGGTCGATATCGCCCGGTATCCCAATCTACTGATTGGCGTGGTACCCGTCATCAACTTGGAGTGGATTCAGAAGCTGTGGCGCGACAAGAAGCAGCGCGGGTATTCGACCGAGGCCGTGACCGACACCATCCTGCGCCGTATGCCGGACTATGTGAACTACATTTGTCCGCAGTTCTCGCGCACGCATGTGAACTTCCAGCGAGTCCCCTGCGTGGACACATCGAATCCGTTTATCTCGCGAGAGATTCCGGCGCCCGATGAAAGTATGGTGGTGATCCGCTTTGCCAATCCGAAGGGGATCGATTTTCAGTACCTGCTAAGCATGATCCACGACTCGTTCATGTCGCGCGCCAACACCATCGTGGTGCCCGGGGGCAAGATGGAATTGGCCATGCAGCTGATATTCACGCCTTTCGTGCTACGCATGATGGAGCGCCGCAAGCGCGCCGCCCTATGACCCATTGTCGTTTGCAAGGACACCGCAAATGAATGCCCCTGAACGTATCGATTTCGCAGCGCGATGTGCCAACGCTCTGCGCTTCCTGGCCGCTGATGCAGTAGAGCAAGCCAAGTCCGGACACCCCGGCGCACCGATGGGTATGGCCGAGATGGCTGAAGTTCTGTGGCGGCGCCATTTGCGCCACAACCCGGTCAACCCGGCGTGGCCGGACCGAGACCGTTTCGTATTGTCCAACGGTCATGCCTCCATGTTGCAGTATGCGCTGCTGCACCTCACCGGCTACGACCTACCGATGGCGCAACTGCGCCAGTTTCGTCAGCTGCATGCGGCCACACCTGGTCACCCGGAGATTGGCGTGACGCCAGGAGTGGAAACCACTACCGGGCCGCTGGGACAGGGGCTCGCCAATGCCGTCGGCATGGCGCTGGCGGAAAAGCTGCTGGGCGCCACCTTTAATCGGCCTGGCTTCGAGGTTGTAGACCATCACACTTACGTCTTTCTTGGCGACGGTTGTCTGATGGAGGGGCTGAGTCACGAGGCTTGTTCGCTTGCTGGAACGCTTAGGTTAGGCAAGCTGATTTGCTTCTACGACGACAACGGAATTTCCATCGACGGTGATGTCGTTGGCTGGTTCACCGACGACACTCCGAAGCGCTTTGCTGCATACGGCTGGCACGTAATCGCCGACGTCGATGGTCATGATGCGACGGCCGTAGATGCGGCGCTGCACGTTGCCAAGGCGGAGCGTGACCGGCCCACGCTGATTTGCTGCCGCACCGTGATCGGCCGAGGCGCGCCCGCCAAGGCCGGGGGGCACGATGTGCATGGCGCTCCATTGGGTGCCGCCGAGATTGCCGCCATGCGCACAGCGCTTGGCTGGGAAGCTGAGCCCTTCACGGTGCCACTGGATGTTGCCGACGCGTGGGACGCGCGCGCGCAAGGCGCCTCTCGCGAGTCCGAATGGCAGGAGCGCTTCAGCCGCTATCGCGCAGCGCATCCCGAGTTGGCTGAAGAGTTCATCCGCCGTACCACCAGCCGCTTGCCGGAAGAGTTCGATTCCGAGTTGGTAGCAATGCTGGACGCACCGTCGCCGCTGCAAGGAAAAATCGCCACGCGCAAGGCTTCACAACTGTGCCTTGAGGCGCTGACGCCGGCGTTACCCGAGTTGCTGGGCGGCTCGGCAGACCTGACTGGCTCCAACTTGACCAACGTCAAGGCGTCCGTCTGGGTCAACCATGTCGGGCACGGCAACTACGTGAGTTACGGCGTGCGTGAGTTCGGCATGGCTGCGGTGATGAACGGCATTGCGCTGCATGGTGGACTGATCCCCTACGGCGGCACTTTCATGACATTCTCAGACTATTCGCGCAATGCAATCCGAATGGCGGCGTTGATGCGTTTGCGTGTGGTGCACGTGCTGACCCATGATTCGATCGGCCTAGGCGAGGACGGTCCGACCCACCAGCCCGTGGAGCATGCCGCCAGTTTGCGATTGATCCCCAACAACCAGGTATGGCGGCCCTGCGATGGCACTGAAACAGCCTATGCTTGGCTGGCTGCGCTGCGACGTGAGGATGGCCCGACCTGCTTATTGCTATCTCGGCAAACGCTGACGCCATTCGCGCGCGATGCGGACCAACGGACGGATATCTCGCGCGGCGGCTATGTACTTCGCGATGTCGAGGCACCAAGCGTGGTGCTAATTGCCACAGGTTCGGAAGTGGAAATCGCCATGCGCGCTGCGCTGGACCTAGCAGAAATTGGAGTTGCCGCACGCGTGGTGTCGATGCCCTGCGTCGAGCTGTTCTACTCCCAGGACATCGCATACCGGGATACGGTGCTGCCAGCGGGTCTACCGCGCGTCAGTGTGGAGGCTGGGACTACCTGGTACTGGCGCGGCGTGGTAGGCGAGGAAGGCTTGGCACTGGGTATCGACACGTTTGGCGAGTCAGCGCCTGCAGAAGCGCTGTACAAGCACTTTGGCCTGACCCCGGCGCATGTCGCGGCGGCCACATGCGCGTTGCTGAAGGAGGCGTGATGGCTACCATAACCAAACCTTGTGCAGCGGTGCTGATCGACTTGGACGGCACGTTGGTCGACAGCGCGCCGGATATCGTCGAAGCCGCCAGCCGTATGCTAGTCGACTTCGGCAGCGAACCGCTGCCGTTCAACATCGTCGCGGGGTTTATTGGCCGCGGCGTGCCCAACCTCGTGCGGCGTGTGTTGGAGACTGCGCAGATCGCCCAGCGGGTGGACATCATTGACGCCGAAGCTTTGTTCCATCGCCATTACCACGACACCAATGGCCGCTTTGGGGGCCTGTTTCCGGGCGTGGTTACAGGTTTGGAGGCTCTCAGGAGGGAAGGCTACCGGCTTGCCTGCGTCACCAACAAGCCGCGTCTGCTGGCTGCGCCACTGCTGGCTATGTCCGGCCTCGCACCGTATCTTGACGTGTTGGTAGGGGGCGATTCAGTCCAGCAGATGAAGCCGCACCCCGAGCCGCTGCGCCACGCCTGCCGTCTGTTGGAGGTGGATCCAGGACAAGCGGTGCTGGTGGGAGATTCGCCGGTCGACGTGGCAGCCGCTCGCGCGGCCGGTATGCCGGTCTGCGTTGTGCGCTACGGTTACGCCGGTCCCGATGGGCCTGCGGCGCTAGGCGCGGATGCACTTGTTGATTCGATGGACGAGTTGCCGGCGTTGCTGACGCCGTTGCGTTTGGCGCCTGCCGCCTGATTGCTTGCAAAGTCCATTAACGACGGTTAATACAAGAAAACGGAGATCTCATGACTATCAAGGTTGCGATCAACGGCTACGGGCGCATCGGCCGCAACGTACTACGCGCCCACTACGAGGGCGGAAAGCGGCATGGCCTGGAAATCGTTGCCATCAATGATCTCGGCAACGCCGCGACCAATGCACACCTGACCCAGTTCGACACCGTCCACGGCCGCTTTCCCGGCCAAGTCTCGGTCGATGGTGACGCCTTTCTCGTGAATGGTGACCGGATCCGCGTGCTGGCGGAGCGCAATCCGATGGAGCTTCCATGGGCCGAACTGGACGTGGACGTGGTGATGGAGTGCACGGGACTCTTCACCAACAAGGGCAAGGCGTCCGCCCACCTGGCGGCTGGGGCGAAGAAGGTGATCATTTCCGCGCCGGGCGGCAACGATGTGGACGCCACCATCGTCTACGGCGTAAATCACGGGATGCTTAAGTCAAGCGACACGGTGATTTCCAACGCCTCTTGTACCACCAATTGCCTGGCGCCGCTGGTTAAACCGCTGCATGAAAAGCTCGGTGTGGTGAACGGCCTGATGACCACGGTGCATGCTTACACCAACGACCAGGTGTTGAGCGACGTCTACCACGATGACCTGCGTCGGGCGCGCTCGGCCACCATGTCGATGATTCCCACCAAGACGGGAGCTGCCGCCGCCGTCGGGCTGGTGCTGCCGGAACTGGATGGCCGGCTGGACGGTTTTGCCGTACGCGTGCCGACCATCAATGTGTCGCTGGTCGACCTGACCTTCGTAGCGGCGCGGGCTACCACGGTGGAGGAGGTGAACAGCATCCTCATGGCGGCTGCCGAGGGGGAGCTCAAGGGCATCCTGGACTACAACACGGCGCCGCTGGTCTCGGTGGACTTCAATCACTGCCCGGCTTCGTCTACCTTCGACGCCACGTTGACCAAGGTCAACGGCGCGCTGGTCAAAGTCTCGGCCTGGTACGACAACGAATGGGGCTTCTCCAACCGTATGCTGGACACCGCGTTGGCGCTCGTCAACGCACGATAACGGGGATCGAGATGAGTGTTTCTCATACTACAGATAGGCAACTGGCATCCACGGTGCCGCACACGCTGTCTGGACTACTGGCAGCCGGCGGCTTGACGGGAAAGCGAGTTTTCATCCGCGCCGACCTCAACGTCCCGCAGGATGATGCAGGTCATATCACCGACGATACCCGCATCCGCGCTTCCGTTCCGGCCATTGTGGCCTGCCTGCAGGCAGGGGCAGCGGTGATGGTCACCTCGCACCTCGGCCGGCCTCAGGAGGGGGCCCCCGATCCCTCCTACAGCCTGGCGCCGGTGGGGCGCCGCTTGTCGGAGCTGCTGGGGCGTCAGGTGCCGCTCTTGTCCGGCTGGACTGAAGGTGGATTTGAGGTGCCCCCCGGACAGCTCGTGCTGCTGGAAAACTGCCGCGTGAACAAGGGCGAGAAGAAGAACAGCGACGAACTGGCCCAAAAGATGGCCAAGCTCTGCGACATCTATGTGAACGATGCCTTTGGCACCGCGCACCGCGCTGAAGCCACCACACACGGTATCGCCAAATTCGCGCCGATCGCCTGCGCCGGCCCGCTGCTGGCCGCCGAGATCGACGCGCTGGGCCGCGCCCTGGGCCAGCCGGCCCGTCCGCTGGTGGCTATCGTCGCCGGTTCGAAGGTATCGACCAAGCTGACTATCCTGAAGTCGCTGGCCAACAAGGTGGACAACCTCGTGGTGGGTGGCGGTATTGCCAACACGTTCATGCTGGCTGCCGGCCTGAAGATCGGCAAGTCGCTGGCCGAGGCCGACCTGGTGGGCGATGCGAAGGCCATCATCGACATCATGGCAGCACGTGGAGCATCGGTGCCGATTCCCGTGGACGTGGTTTGTGCCAAGGAATTCAGCGCCACGGCTGCCGCCACGGTCAAGGACGTCAAGGACGTGGCCGACGACGACATGATCCTGGACATCGGCCCGAAGACGGCCGCCATGCTGGCCGACCAGCTCAAGGCGGCCTGCACCATCGTCTGGAACGGCCCGGTCGGCGTGTTCGAGTTCGACCAGTTCGGCAACGGTACCAAACTGCTGGCCGAAGCCATCGCGTCGTCGAAGGCATTCTCGATCGCCGGTGGCGGCGACACGCTCGCCGCCATCTCCAAGTACGGCATTGCCGACCACATCGGCTATATCTCTACCGGAGGGGGCGCATTCCTAGAGTTTCTGGAGGGCAAGACGTTGCCCGCGTTGGCGGTGCTAGCACAGCGCGCCATCATTTGAATCCGAACTTACAGTTTCTGTATCAAGAAAAGGAGATTCACCATGGCACTTATTTCCTTGCGTCAACTATTGGACCATGCGGGAGAGTTCGGTTATGGCGTGCCGGCATTTAACGTTAACAACCTCGAACAGATTCAAGCCATCATGGAGGCTGCTGAAGAAACCAAAAGCCCGGTGATTCTGCAGGCTTCGGCAGGGGCGCGTAAGTACGCTGGAGAGGCCTACCTACGGCATATGGTACTGGCCGCAGTCGAGACCCATCCTGACATCCCCATCGTTCTCCATCAGGACCACGGCTCAAGTCCAGCGATCTGCCAAGCATCGATCCGCTCCGGATTCACAAGCGTGATGATGGATGGCTCGCTGCGTGAAGACATGAAGACCCCATCCGACTACGAGTACAACGTCTACGTCACGCGGCGCGTATGCGAGATGGCGCACGCGACTGGTGTTTCGGTGGAAGGGGAGCTTGGTTGCCTAGGGTCGCTTGAAACCGGCACGGCTGGCGAAGAGGATGGCGTGGGTGCATCGGGCACACTGTCGCATGACATGATGCTGACTGACCCGGCACAGGCCCGCGACTTTGTCGCGCGTACCGGGGTCGATGCACTAGCGATCGCCATCGGTACAAGCCATGGTGCATACAAATTCTCGCGAAAGCCCACCGGCGACATCCTGGCCATGGACCGCATCCGAGAAATCCACGAGCAGATTCCCGACACCCATCTGGTGATGCACGGATCCAGCTCAGTGCCGCAAGAATGGCTGGAGATCATCCGCCAGTACGGTGGTGACATCAAGGAGACCTACGGTGTCCCGGTCGAAGAGATCCTGCGCGGCATTAAAACCGGGGTTCGGAAGGTGAATATCGATACCGATATCCGCTTGGCCATGACTGGCGCCATCCGGAAAGCCCAGTCTGACAATCGAAGCGAGTTCGATCCACGAAGGGCGTTGCTGGCGGCAAAGAAAGCGGCGCGTAGCGTGGTGAAGCTACGCTTCGAGGCCTTCGGCTGCGCGGGTCAAGCCTCTCGGATAAGACCTGTGGCGTTGGAGAGAGTGGCCGAACTCTACGACTGACAGACGACGTGCCTGCTTAGCGTGTTTGTGGCGTATACGTTGATAGCGCTCGAGGCCATAGCCGAAGAGGTTTCAGAGCCGTTCTGCATGGCTCCGAGTGCCCTACCACTCGATGCGATTGCGTGCAATATCGAGCGATCGTTGATGGAGCTTTGCGGCTGCGAAACTCCGCAGGAACGGTAACCGAACACGCGTTATCAACTCACCTAGTTCAGAATCATGCATGCCGTGTCGCTACCCTCCGGTGACCGGCGGAAACAGCGCTACCTCATCGTTTGACGAAAGAGGTGTGTCCATCGTCGATATTACGTGATTCACTGCAGATCGAATGGGATGGTGAAGCGCTAGGGCATCGGCCATGGGACCGCCTCGACGGATCAGGAACTGGCGAAGATCCATCATAGTTCGCACAGACTCTGGTGCAATGATGAATTCTTCCGAGCATCCGGCGGCTTCCCGAATGCTCGCGAAGTATTTTAGAAAAAGGCGCATGAAGGCAGGGATGTATATGGTGACGACGCTCGAGTGCGATAGCGAGATCCGGATTAAGTGAAATCCCGGATTCTCCGTCAGCGCTAGAGTCGCAGCCACTATATGGATAGCGTGTTATCGGAGAAAGATACAGTTGGCCGCTTTCCCCAAGGGAGCAGTTGAGTGGGCGATCCACGGCGGCTCACTGTACTCTGACTCTTCTCGGAATTTTGTACGCGTCTGTTTGGGGGTGGTGCTCTTAATCTCTGGCCAACCCTCACGCCGCCTGAAACGAATGGCCTCATTGGCTGGGTCCAAGGCGCGCATATCTGACAGGAACGGCCCCATGAACGCTCCCATACCCGAGAAAGGCGAAGTCGAACCTTATACCCACCCCGCCGCAGGTTGGGGGGCACTGAAGTATGTTGCCATCAATCTGATCAAGGAGAGGGTTGGTGTCGACAAATACAAGCTGCTGTTCAAGCAGAATCAGGCTGATGGCACTGCGGCAGTGCGACCTGACCGTCAATATCGCCACCAAGCTCAACCGAAGCCACCTGGTACACGGCAAGGAGTCGCTCATCCTCCCGACGCTCGGTCGGACCGAGATAGACATGCAGGACGGCGTGGCGCAGGGTGTCACGGTGGAGGATTCCGTTTGCATGGTCCACATTTCCTATGGGATGAACCGACCCGCGTCGCCCTACCTGCTGTCCGAGACGGCCATCGTGGCCCGCATGGCGCATGCGACCCTGGGTTCCGGACAGATCGACTGGCTCTGGTATGCGCAGGACTACGCCCGTATTCGGGATGCCATCGAGAAGGTTCTCGACGGGTTCGACGACTACAACGCCCGCGTAGCGATTCCGGGTGGGTTCCACCTGACGCCGGCGGCATGCCATCGCGTCTGGCATACCGCATCCGGCAAGGCCGAATTCAAGGTGCACGGCATCGACAAGGACTCGCCGATCCATCGTGCGCGCAAGGAGTACGGCGAAGCGCTGATGGTGATGATGACGACGCGGTCCCACGACCAGTACAACACCACGATCTATGGTCTCGATGACCGTTACCGTGGCGTGTTCGGGTTGCGCAGCGTGGTGTTCATGAATGCTGCCGACCTTGCAAAGCTTGGTTTCAAGGCGGGGCAGAAGGTCGACATCACCAGTGTCTGGGGCGACGGCGTCACGCGTCAGGTGGAGGATTTCCAGCTTGTCGAATACGACATTCCGCAAGGTTGCGTGGGCGCCTATTATCCCGAAACGAATCCGCTGGTTCCGCTGGAAAGCACCGGGGACGGGTGCAATACGCCGACATCAAAATCGGTGCCTGTCATCCTGCGGTTGGCAAAGAGTGAGATGAAGGTCGCGGTAGGAGGGTGGGCGTGAGAAAGTTGACAGGAGTGCCATCACCGCAGCGATTCGTGCGCGCACGACTTGAGGGGTTTCTTGGTGCCGTCGAAGTGGTGGGCCTCGTCGTGATTGGCCTGGCTACAACGCTGGCAATGGCGCAGGAGGGATGGAAGATCGTCGGCCAGGGTGAGGTGTCAATTGCCGATCTGCTGCTGATGTTCCTCTATCTCGAAGTCTTGGCCATGGTCGGACGATATCTAAAGCTGGGACAGTTGCCGGTGAGGTTCCCGTTGTATATCGCCATGGTGTCATTGGCGCGCGATCTGATTCTGCGCTTCAACGAGGCCACAGAGTTCCACATGCTGGCCCTTTGCGCGGGAATCGTGATGCTGGCTTGTGGTGTGTTGATCCTGCGCTATGGACAGACGCGATTCCCCGTCGAGGACGATCAGGATCTCGGGCATACCGAGTAGAACCAGGCAGCGCGTTTCGATGCTAAGCAGCATGTCTTACCGGCCAAATCAGGGCAGTAAATCTTGTGCGTCGCAAAAAGACTAGAGTGGGCCAAAAGACAAGTTTCCGGTAAGCCCGATTGCGTCATCCCCGGGTTCACATCCGCGCTCGCCCAGAGACTACTGACACCAGTTAGCGGGCGACGCCACACAGTTGCGGGTTGGAGTAAGGGCACCTGCTTGCATACTATGACAATTGCCCTAGCTCTTGCCATGTGCCGCTAGGCGAAGGATCTCGCTTTGAATACTGCGTCAGCGGCGCAGAGCGCGCTTCTCATCACAAATTTTCAATAGGAGAGGTGTGTGAAACTGTACGAAAAGCTCGCTGGAGAAATCGAAGCTATGGTGCAGCAAGGGGTCCTACTGCCCGGGGAACGCGTACCTTCCGTACGGCAAACGAGTCAGCACCATAGACTGAGTCTGACGACGGTAATCCGAGCATACGCGCGACTCGAGAGCCGAGGTATCATCGAGAGCCGTCCGCAATCCGGCTACTTTGTGCGCAAACGCTCAGGCGAGCCCGTCGTCGAGTTGCGCGCGTCGCGACCCAGCGAGCGCCCGTCGCCGGTCGACGTCAGTGCGCTAGTGCTTTCCACGCTACGATCGATCCGTTCTGACGAGGCGATAGCGCTGGGCTCCCCCTATCCGGATTCATCATTGTTTCCCTGGCAGCGAATCACCCAGTACTCGAACAACATTGCCAGGAGATACACCAAATGGAATGTGCTGGATGACCTGCCGCCTGGCAGCCCACAGCTCATCCGTCAGATTTCTCGTCGCTATCTCGAGAATGGCTATGCCATTGACCCCAACGAGATGATCATCACCATTGGTGCCACTGAGGCCATCAACCTTTGCTTGCAGGCAGTCGCCAAGCCCGGTGATGCAATCGCGGTGGAATCCCCAACCTACTATGCCATGCTCCATGCCATCGAAAGACTAGGCATGCGCGCGGTTGAAGTCGCCACAGACCCCACTGAGGGTATCGACCTGGACGCGTTGGCTAAGTTGATTGACGAGAAGCAGATCTCCGCGTGCATGGTAATGCCGAACTTCCAGAATCCGCTGGGTTTTCAGATGCCGGACGAAAAGAAACGGAAGCTCGTTGAATTGCTGACGGAGAAGGACATACCGGCGATTGAAAATGACGTTTACGGCGAGCTCTATTACGACGCGAGCCATCCAAGCTCCCTGAAGACCTATGACAAGGCCGGGATTATTCTGCATTGCTCCTCGTTTTCGAAGACCCTAACCAATGCGTCGCGCATTGGCTGGACACTCGCAGGCCGCTACCACGATCGTGTGGAAAGGTTGAAATTCCTGAATACTTTAACGACGCCTTCGTTACCGCAGCTGGCCATCGCCGAATTTCTGAAGAACGACGGATATGACTATCATCTGAGGCGCGTCCGCAAGGCGTACTCGCAGCAGGCGAAGATCATGACGGCCAGCGTTCGCCGGTTTTTTCCGGAAGGTACCACTACGTCGCGGCCGGCAGGTGGCTACGTGCTGTGGGTACAGATGCCGGAAGGCATCGATGCCATGGACCTGTACCACGCCGCGCTCGAATCGCGAATTACGGTCGCACCGGGCCACATGTTCGCCCCGGATTCACCTACAGTCACTGCATCCGGCTGAACTACAGTTGGGAGTGGTCGCCGGAACTCGACGCTGCGTTGCAGACGCTGGGAAGACTGGCGACGAATCTGTACGAACGGAGTCGGTAGACTACCGTAGGCGGTTGCATCCTCCTGACGGGCGCCTCGCGTGGCATCAGTTCACGCTATCGAACTATCCCGACGATGATGCCCAGCACGATCAGGTAAACGGAGGCATTGAACAGCGAACGGTGCCACACCAGTCGGTAGACATCTGCCCAGGACAGCACTGCTCGTACTAACGTCGTCAGCGCCAGGGCGACAAGCATCCATAGCAGCAAGGCTGGAACGAAGACGCCATATACATCGAAGTCGTTCATTTGCATGATTGGCTTCCTAGGCGTTCTCGGGGCACGGAAACAGTGCGAGCCGGATGCCGAGCAACGATGCCAGGACATTGCGTTCCTCAGTGCCTGGCATAGTAGGCAGGGATCGGACCGCAGCGTCAATGCGTGTCGACAAGCGCGACGACGGAGGCACCTGCGCGTTGGCACGCAGACAGTGGCGATAGTAACGTGCTAGCTCGACGAACACGTAGTCAACGGCACGCTGACTGCCGGCGGAGAGCGCACCTGCGTTGTGCTCCAGCGACTGGGCGCCCGAGCTGACCAGTAGTTCCGATAAACCGCTTCGCATCAAAGCTTCTTGGCCTGGCGGCAGGATGGCGATTAGCTGGCGCATCCGGTCGAACATCTGGCCCGGAACGTTTGACCGCGCAATGGCAGGGCGGGTGCCAAAGCCGGTGCCGATCCCGCGCCAACTCGCTCGCAGTATCCTGCGCGCCACCACGTCGACGCCAAGCGGCCGGGAAATCACAACCCAGGCCGCAACGAACAGAATGCCGGCCGAGGCTGCAAGGCTTGCGTTGAAGAGATCGCCGAAGTTGGCGTCGTAGATTTGCTGCACGTTTGCGAAGGAGGCCGTGGTAACAGCCAGCAGCACACCTGTGATGCCAAAATCCGCACGGGTCATCAGGAACCCGATGCATAGATAGGGCAGGGCAAACAGCGTGACCAGCGACACAAAATCGTTCGCGTTGGGCAGCACGATGAACTGATAAAAGCAGGCTAGCAGCAGGCAGGCGACACTCGACACTACTATGCGTTGGACGGCGCGGCGGGGCACTTCCATGGTGCTGACAAAGCATGCCGTCAGGGCAGCCAACCCGACGGCGCCCGCGCCGTCGATCCAGCCGGACAGCATCCAGATTGCGCCGGCAAGGAACGTGGCGGTTGCGGCAGATGTCGATTGGATCAGGATCAGGCCATGATCGCGGTGAACGGCCAGGACGGGCACGGCACGTACATCGCCGGGCACAGGCTGAGCTAAGGCTGGGCTCTGGCCGGCGATGCTGCGTTGCAAGTCGCGACAGTCCGTCCATAGGTCAACCAGTAAGTCTAGCTGGCGGGAAGTGGCAACGACAAGGTCCGAATGCCAGTCGCCCGTGCGGCGGGCGCTGCTATGTGCTATTGCGGGACGAGGCTGCGTCGTCGTGGGTGTTGCCGCCCCGATCCATTCGACGACATCGAGGATCTCGACAGAGAGCCAGTCGGGAATGCCAAACGGATGTGCGCGCAGTGCAGCGAGCATGTTATCGAGCGTGTCCAGTGTGGGTAGCATGCTCAACATTCGCGACTCCAAGACGACACCGAGGTCCAGTGCCCGAATGCTATCGGATTCATGAGCGGCCTGTGCCATCAGGTTGCGAATCATGCGGAGTTCTTCAGTTAGCTTGCGGTGCCGCTCAAACTGGACGCGGGAATCGACGCGGGCCATCAGGATATCGGTAGTCCATGCTCGAGCGTGCCCGAGCCATTTTCCGAAACGATCCTCCAGCGCAGATGTGATACTCGTCGGGAAGATCAACGCGCTGATGACACTAGCACAAGCGATACCGATGACGATCTCCTCGACGCGTAGTAAGGCAATATCAAAGATAGTAGATGGGTCGGTCACCGCTGGCAGGGCTACGATTGGTAGCGTGTAGGCCGCCAGCAGGAAGACATAGCTGCGCGGAGACGGCTCCAGCAACGATAGATAGAGCATGGCCCCAGTCCACAACGATATCGCTGTCATGAGCACCACGGGTTCATTGACCAGCGCTGGCACCATGGCCACCGCTGCGGCAGCGCCGATCAAGGTCCCGGCCACCCTGTAGAGCCCCTTCGAGCGGGTGGCGCCCGTCAGCGGGCTGGACACCAGGTAGACGGTTGCCATGGCCCAGTATGGGCGCGAGAGGCCGAGCGCCAGTGCGATGTAGAGCGCCAGCATGGCGGCGCCGAACACCTTGATGGCGTAGATCCACCGCCGCGCATCCTTGCCTAGCCACGACGCCGGTTGGCGCGTGGCCATCACGCTTCTCGATGCGAAATGCATGGGCCATCCATCAACTGGTCATGCCGGCCAGATGCATTGCACCGCGTATCACGCACGCGAGAGCGAACACGGCACCAAATCCTCCCAGCCACAATGCCAGCAACCAGAGCAAGCGATTGCCCAGCGGAAGTTTTTCTTGCGTTTTCATCAGTGGTACCCCTCACCACGCTTTACTTTGCCGCGGAAGACGTAATAGGACCACGACGTATAGGTCAGGATTATCGGCACGATAAACAGCGTACCTACGAGGGCGAATCCCTGGCTTTGCGGCGCGGATGATGCCTCCCAGATCGAGATGCTCGGCGGAATGATATTTGGCCAGATGCTGATCGCCAAGCCGGTGTAGCCTAGGAAGACAATAACCAAAGCAAGTAGGAATGGCGAAACGTTGGGCCGACGCTGAATCACCCGATAAAGTCCCGCGGCCGTTGCTACCACCAGCAACGGGACTGGCAGAAAGTAAAACAGGTTGGGAAACGAGAACCAGCGTTGTGCGATCTCCGGATGGGTCAGCGGCGTCCATACGCTTACTGCCGCAATGAACGCTAATACGATGCCAATTAACACATTGGTCAACCGAAGCATGGTCCATTGAAGTCGACCCTCTGTCTTCATGATGAGCCATGTGCCGCCGAGGAACGCATAGGTGACAACGACGCCTACACCGGTGAAGAGGGGGAATGGCGCGAGCCAGTCGAATGCGCCTCCCACGTAATGGCGCCCATCCATTGCGACACCATCGATATATGCACCCAACGTGACACCCTGAAAGAATGCGGCGGCAAGGGAGCCGCCGATGAACGCCTTGTCCCAATGCGGACGGCTGCGATCGCTTGCCTTGAAACGAAATTCGAAGGCGACACCGCGGAAGATCAAGCCAACCAGCATGAACATGAGTGGCAGGTAGAAGGCGCTCAACAGAACCGAATACGCCAATGGGAAGGCAGCGAGCATGGCTGCCCCGCCCAGCACAAGCCAAGTTTCATTTCCGTCCCACACCGGTGCAACCGTGTTCATCATCACATCGCGGTCACGACGATCACCAACGAACGGGAAGAGAATTCCGATACCAAGATCGAATCCGTCCATGATGACGTACATCATCACGCCGAAGAAGATTAGGACCGCCCAAATGACGGGAAGATTGATGCCCATTGCTGTCCCCTATTAGTGTTGGTGGTTGCCGAGCGGAGTGACCGGCCGAGCGATGGAAACTGGGAATGACAGCGCGTCGCTGGTGACGTGATCTGCATCGGACGGTCCCTTGTTCACGAGTTTGAGCATGTAGCGGATGCCGATTCCGAATACGAGGAAATACACCACCACGAATAGCAGCAACGAGATGGCAACGGGGGCGAATTCATGATTCGACACGGCGTCGCGGGTACGCAGGAGCCCGTAGACCACCCAGGGTTGCCGACCGATCTCGGTCGTCATCCAGCCCGCTAGCAGCGCGATCAGGCCGCTCGGACCCATGACTATGGCCATGCGAAGAAAGGCCCTCGATTGATAGAGGACATCCTTCCGACGCAACAACCAGCCAAGCAACCCGAACAGAATCATCAGGACACCGAGACCGACCATGGCACGAAACGTGAAGAACAGAATGGTTGAGTTCGGACGATCTTCCTTTGGGAACGACTTAAGTCCGGGGATCTGTCCGTCCAGCGTGTGGGTCAGAATAAGGCTGCCGAGTCGCGGAATCTCGATAGCGTAGCGGGTTTCTTCGCGCTCCATGTCCGGGATGCCGAACACAATCAACGGGAAGCCGCCGGTGTCACCGGGCTTCGCACTATTCCAGTGGCCCTCGACAGCCGCGATCTTGGCTGGCTGGTGTTCCAACGTATTGATGCCATGCGCATCCCCCACTACTGCCTGGATTGGCGCCACCACCAATACCATCCACATAGCCAGCGAGAACATCTTGCGGATGGCCGGCGTCGATCGACCTCGCAGCAACTGCCACGCCCCTGCTGCGGCGACGAAGAGCGCGGTCGACAGCATGGCAGCGATGACCATATGTGCCAGGCGATAGGGGAATGACGGGTTGAAGATGATAGCGAGCCAGTCGGTCGGAACGACCTTGCCTGCCACAATCGCGTATCCCGTCGGAGTTTGCATCCAACTGTTGGACACCAGAATCCAAGTGGCGGAGATCAATGTTCCCAGGGCGACCATGAGCGTCGAGAAGAAATGCAGTCCCGGACCGACGCGATTCCAGCCATAGAGCATGACGCCAAGAAACCCGGCCTCCAGGAAGAATGCGGTAAGCACTTCATAGGTAAGCAGTGGGCCCGTCACGCCACCAGCAAACTCGGAGAAGAAACTCCAGTTCGTCCCGAATTCGTAGGCCATAACTAAGCCGGATACGACGCCCATTCCGAAATTGAGAGCGAATATCTTGACCCAAAAATCGAAGAGAGTCCGGTAGACCGGGTTCTTCGTCATGAGCCATCGGGCCTCCAAGAAGGCGAGGAAGCTCGCCAGCCCAATCGTGATGGCGGGAAAGATGATATGGAACGAGACTGTGAACGCAAACTGTATTCGCGCCAGCTCAAGTGCTGTGAGTCCGTGCATCGCTTGTACTCCTCGAATTGGCGTCGGTGCGGTTTTAGTGCCGCGTGACGCGATGCCGCAGAGTAAGAAACATGACGACTTTCGGGGAGATACAGTTCTGGCCGTTTCGCGGAGAGTCAGTGCTGAATCGGACTGAATGGGACAAGCGGCAAGGGGGCATGGCCGCATTCGGGCAATGAACGAACATGACTGTTCTTGTTCGCTTTGCATGTGACTGTGTCTAGGAACGAAGGGGCGTGGCGTGCCAGACGAGCGTTTGGAGGGATTTCCTTTCCGGCGAAGGACTTGAAGGCTGAGAAGACAAGTACGACTTGTACGCTGTGACGACACTGTGCGAGTACACCGGTCTGCGATAGGAAATGACTGTTTCACGTTCCCCAATGATGCATGCGGATTTGCCGGCGCGGCATGGGCGAAACTGGCATTACGGACATCAAAAGTCTGTAGTGTGGAAGAACGCCATCATCTGTACCCTGCGGCACGGGCTGCATATTGTCAGACTAGCTCTTGGCTCCGATTTTGACGTTTCGCCAAAATTCAGACGTGAGCCGAACTCTGTCAGAGAGATATGCGAATAGCGTGTCGGTCTCAATGGCGAAAGGACGCCCGGCACGCTGAATATGCGGAGATGCGCGATGCTAAGTTTTGATGAGGCACAGGTGTTTTTTGCGTCCTCCATTGAGTCCGTCGCCGAAAAGGAGCGAATCTGGCTCGGTGGTGCGGCAGGACGAGTGTTAGCACGGGACGTGGTGGCTTGCGCTGACGCCCCCTCAGCGGACAAAAGTGCAATGGACGGCTACGCCATTGCTATGGCTGACGCGACAGTTGGGCGGATTTTTCCAGTTCAACAAGTCTGCTACGCAGGCATGGCGCCTGAGGCCCTGGAGCCAGGCCATGCTATTCGACTGTTCACCGGCTCGGTAATGCCGGCAGGCGCCGATACGGTGATCCGCGCGGAGGAGGTGGAAGTATGCGAAGGAGGTGTCCGATTGAGCACGTGCCGAGAGCAGGGTGCACATGTCAGGAGGAAGGGCGAGGACGCAAGAGTTGGTGATGTTATGATCACATCTGGCACTGTCTTGACAGCCGGACACATCGCCACGCTGGCGTCTCAAGGGATTGAGTCGGTGTCTGCCTACCGTATTGTGGAAGTCTCACTGCTGATTACTGGCGACGAGCTGTCTTTCGAGGATGATGTTTCCTCACCACACAAGGTGCGCGACGTCAACGGACCCATGCTCGAATCCATGGTGGAATCTCTTGGGGCGATCGTCGTTAACCGACGGCACGTGCGTGATGACGAGCGCGAGCTGTACCAGACGATCCTCGAACTAGCTGGCGATTCGGATATCGTGTTGATTACGGGAGGTACCTCTGGTGGCGAGCGTGACCTGGTGGGACCCGCACTCATTTCTGCCGGCGGACATCTGTTATGCCACAAGGTAGGTATGACGCCCGGCAAGCCAGTTACGCTGGGTCGGGTGCGTAACAAGATCGCGGTGTGCCTGCCGGGCAATCCGGCCGCCGCGTACACCACGTTTGCCTTGCTGGTGACTCCAATGCTAAGAAAACTTCAAGGCCGTGAGGCGATCTTTCCGCCAGTTAGGTGTGTCCGGACGGACCTTCCCGAGCCTGCTGCGAATGATCAAGACCAGTTCTTCCGGGCTTCGCTGTCGGGCTCGGAGAACGGATGCGATCGTGTGACTATCCATGCGCAACAGGGCTCGGCATCCGTGTCGTTGCTGGGAGATGCAATGGGATTCGTGCGAATCGCGCCAAGCGCCAGATCCCATGGTAAGAGGCTGCTCCCCTTTTATGCACTTGACAGATGGTTGAGCTAGCCAGGGTGCCTAGCTTGGTGCCGTGGGCTGGCTAGGTAGCTAACCAACGGTCTCTAGAACATCACTACACGATTGCGCCCGTTGGCCTTGGCTTGATAGAGCGCACGATCCGCAGAGGCGAAGGTGGCTTGCCTGGCCTGGTCGGTGCTTTCTGTACGTTGTGTGACGGCCGCTCCAATACTTACTGTGACCACGCCAGTGGGCGATTGGCGATGCTGAATCGCCAGGTTCGCAACACCGACGCGTAGCTTTTCCAGCGCGCCTTCGAAAATTGCGCGCTGGAGCCCGCATTGCGACAGGCCGAATTCCTCGCCGCCCAGTCGTCCGGCAATCATCTTGTACTCCTCTGCGATGGTTTGCAGCACCGCGGCGACCCGGCGAAGGCAGGTGTCTCCGGCCTGATGACCATAGGTATCGTTGTATTGCTTAAACCAGTCGATATCGACCATCACCGCGCCCATCTCGACTCCGTAAGCGGCGTCTTCCCAGGATCGCCGAATGCTCTCAAGCATGTAGCGTCGATTGAATAGATGTGTGAGTGGGTCCGTGGCCGTCGCGGTCCGCAACCTGAGATCGTTCTCTATCATCGCGCGCAGGTGTTGGAACACGTCGGCGTGCGCAAATGTGAAGCGGGCCGGCTGCGGGTCCATGGCGCACAGAGCCCCGACAATATCGCCCTCGGGCCCACGTAGCGGGATGGCTGCATAGGAGCGTGCGAAAGGCGCCGACCTAACCAGTACGCAGTCGACAAACCGCGCATCCGTTAGCGTGTCGTCCACGATGAACAGGTTATCCGCCTGTACGGCGTAGTTGCACAGCGACTGCGCGCGTGGAATGGGGAGGACGGACAGACCGACCTCAGCACGGTAGTGCTGGTGCTCAGCATCGAGCAGCAGTACCGCGGAAATGGCGGCCTGAGTCACACCTTTTAGGATGGCTGTGGCGTGGCCAAAGCACTCCCGCATCACCTGGTCGTCATGAAGCAGCCATTCAAGGATGGGGGACTCGCCGCGGGCAGGCGATTGGTCGCGTCCGAATGTCAGGTCGGGGCCGCGCGGAAGGATGCGATGATTCAAGGGCAATTCGATTACGCCGGAAGTGATTCTCCAACGTCAACGGATTGCCGAGTGAAATCTTGAATCGTTTCGGATATCTAGCTTTGATCGTGCAGCCTAAGGTGCGGAGGTCACCAGAGCGGCAGATTTTCTTTGCTTGTGTCGTCAACGAGCGTGCGTTGAGCTGGCGCAGTGAGTTGCGGTTGCCTGATGGGCGTGCGCGCGCGCGGCATTGATAACTTGAAAGTCCGGGCCAGCGTGGGCTGCAATACTGACGCCCAGCGTGAGGGTGGCGAGAAGTAGCGATAAAGCGGTTTTCATGAAGGAAATGTGCCTCAGATGGTGGTTTATGGTGGGCGCGTCGGCACGCGCCCACCATTCGTTCGTAACGCCCCCTGTATGGGTTTGGACGTCTGGTCAGGCTGCGCTGTAATCGTCAGTCAAGATGCTACGTGCCGGAGGCGCAGACACGCCGGTGTGATCCATACCTGCAATCGTATGTGCGACGTTGCTGTGGGCGCCGTCGGAAAACTGACTGCGCTTGCCTTGCACATTCGCGCCATCAGTGTAGACATCGGCTTGCTTGACGCCGTGGGCACCGTCAGAAAAAGGATCTGGACGATTTACACCGTTTGCACCGTCGGTATAGGTGCTGAACGTGCTTTGGCGAAGCGCATAGTCGTACGTGTCAGCGTTTGCGCCTTTGGCTTGTGCTGGCGCATAGATCAGGATGCTGGCACCAAGGATGACGCCCGAGACAAGGGTGGAGAGGTCGACTTTCATGATCTGAGTTCCTATAAAAAAATGTCATGCATCGCAGGTCAATAGTGGTTCGACACCCCTTACTGAGGTAACGCCCTTGTGTTGAAGGATATGCCGCCCTGCTGAAAGCCATGGTAGGAGACCGAGTCGAACGCTTACGCATACAAAATCGACGCGATTGCAGCGGAACAGTTACGCCGCGCTAGCGTAGCGCGTGAACTGATCTTCAGTCCTTTCTCGATATCTGTATCTCTGCAGAATCCACGGGATTCCCTAACCTTGCGCGCAGCGACTCCGCCGATGTCGCACCGGTCCATCATGGCGGCAACTTTGCTTGCGGCACCCGCGATGATCTGCACCGGGTCCCTTTCTCGGTGTAGTGCCTCAGAATTGGTATGAATCAGAGACTTTTGCTCGTAGTCCCCGTTTTGGTGACGATTCTCGCAGTCATCTGCGCCGTCCCGGCTTGCGTCCATCTATGGGACTACTATAAGGCTGCACCCTGGACGCGTGATGGCCACGTGAGGGCGGATGTCGTGCAGGTCGCTCCCGACGTTTCGGGCCTCGTTACACAAGTGCTGGTGAAGGACAACGAAACGGTGCATCGGGGACAGGTCTTGTTCGTCGTGGATCCCGACCGCTTTGCCCTCGCGCTCCGTAAGGCAGAGGCTGGGCTCGTCCAGAAGAGAGCAATGCTGGCGCAGGCGCGGCGTGAGAGCGCTCGCAATCGTGAGCTGGCTTCGGTTGTCGCCACGGAGACCACTGAGATGGCGCGTGCAAGGGTGGAGGCAGGCGAAGGGGAAGTCGCGCAGGCTATTGCAGCCGTAGACGAAGCCCGTCTCGACCTCGCCCGTTCCCATGTCGTGGCACCCGTAGACGGCTATCTCAATGACCGCCTTCCCCGCCTGGGGGACTATGTCGTGACGGGCAAGCCAGCACTATCGATGGTCGACCAGCACGCCATCTATGTCGAAGGATATTTCGAGGAAACCAAACTCCCGCGCATCCATATTGGCGACGCCGCGGACGTTCAGTTGATGGGCGAGCGCGTGGTGCTGCACGGCGTGGTGCAAAGTCTGTCCGCCGGTATCGAGGATCGTGACCGCAATGTCGGCGCCAATCTTCTTCCGAACGTCAATCCGACATTCAACTGGGTACGACTGGCCCAGCGTGTGCCCGTGCGCGTGGCACTACGGGATGTCCCTGCGAACGTCAGGCTGATATCTGGCAGGACTGCGACAGTGAGCGTGCATGAGACGACCGGCGTCGATCAGAAGGATTCGCGATGAGAAGGCTCGCCCTTGTCATGGCGGTCATCGCCAGCCTTTTGCCGACGTTGTTCGCATGTACCACCGTTGGCCCCGACTACAGACTCCCGGAAACCGCACTCGTCAAGGACCCGGCGACCAGTGCCGCGCTGGTCGATCGCGAAAACCACGCCGCGACTAACGAGCCTGTGCCAGACGCCTGGTGGCGCCTTTACAATGATCCGAACGTTGACGAGCTGGTGAGGCGAGCCCTCGTTGCCAACACGAGTCTACGCGTTGCGGCGGCTAACCTGCAGCGTACCATCGAAAACTATCATGAGGTCGAAGCGGAGAACCTGCTCCAAGGCGGCATCAATGCGACGACGCAGCGCACACAGCTGTCTGGCGAGAGTTTCTTGCTCACGAAGAAAGTGCCGGTCCTCAATATTGGCGACTATGGCATAGGCGTGTCGTATCTGGTGGACCTGTTCGGCAAGCTTGCCAGAGCGGACGAGGCAGCGCTGGCGAACGTCGAAGCGAGTCAGGCGGCGCTCGACGCCGTACGGGTTGCTGTGGTTGCTCAAACGGTGCGCGCCTACGTGGAAGGATGTGCCGCAACCCATGAATTGCAGGTCGCGGATCGCCAGCTTGCGCTTCAGCAGCGGGTAGCCGGCCTGACGCGAATGCTTGTCGCCGCCGGCCGGAATGAGCCTGGCGACGTGGCACAGGCCGATGCACAGGCCGAGCGATTGCGTGCATTGCTTCCCCGATTCAAGGCTAGGAAGACTGCGGCTGCGTATCGCCTTTCGGTCATGCTCGGAGAGCCGCCCAGTTCAACAAGGCGTGACTGTCGTCGAATGCCGACGCTGGAAAAGCCATTGCCCGTCGGCGACGGAACGGCATTGCTCCGTCGCCGACCCGACGTTCGGCAGGCGGAGCGCGAACTCGCGTCTTCCGCGGCGCGCATCGGGGTGGCGACTGCGGACCTGTTTCCAACAATTCGGCTCGGCGCTTCCGCCGGGGTCACAGGCGTTCTTGGTGACTTAGGATCCGAGCAAACCGTCCATTGGGGCTTCGGTCCCATGATTACCTGGAACTTCCCGAGTAATGGCGCAATTCCACATATTCACGCCATGCGCGCGGCCTCCGACGCAGCATTGGCGCGATTCGATGGAGTCGTTCTGAAAGCATTGGAGGAAACCAGAACGGCGTTGAGTACCTATGGATACGAGCTTGAGCGGAGTGCCAGCCTTCAGAAATCGCGCGATGCAGCCGCCGTCGCCGCCCGGGAGAAGCGCGAACTGTACACCGGAGGCAAGGTGTCGTCGCTAACTAGCTTGGACGCGGACCGCGTGCTGGCCGATGTGGAACAGGCATTGGCCGATTCGGATGCGCAGGTCGCGCTACAACAGGTGGTGCTCTTCGAAGCTCTGGGCGGCGGATGGGAACATGCGCCGGTGCCGATGATCAAGCATGGGGCAGAAGATTGAAACTTGTCTGCAATCCGACTTGAAGAAGTCTACTGAAGATTGGAGAAAAATTTCCGCGCCGCGCCCCGAGTCGATCGGTGGTTTCTAAAGGGAACAGGGATCTGCCGTTCCACGATCGGCCTGTGGTCGAAGCCCGCCCAGCTTGGAGAGTACAAATCCGTCGATTCGCTAGAGGAACAGTCCTGCCTGCTCAGTCGCAAGCTGCCCCCGGCAAAACTGTTTCGCTCAATGTATCGGAGGTCTGTAACCTCCGGTCTAGGCCCAACTTTTCTACCATAGTTCTAACGAACTAGGACGCGTCCAGCGACAAGAGATACGTTAGTTGCTACGCGTTACCGTCAATAAGGTCGAAGCGAGCATCGCAACGTTTAACTGACAAAAGTATCGAAGCCCAGAGCTACGCCACAGCGTGCGCTCAGAGGGTTCGCCTAGACCGCTCATTCAGCCCATCCACCCAGAGCGACTGGACCATTTGTTCCAGTCGGGGCACTCTTTTTTTCGTCGATCGTAAGCGCAGCGCGCCGTTGCTATACATCGCCGAATCGTTTCTCCAATTTCTCGACAGTCGGTAAATCACATGAATGAGATCAGTAACCCATCCATTGTTTATGCCAACTGGCAGGAGAAGGCACGAGTCGAAATGGAACGCGGCCTGGCTCCCCAATCTGTGGTGCAGCAACGAGCGATGGTTGATCGATTCAATCGGCACCTGTTGGCGCATGGGGTAAGCTTGGCGACCTTCGAAAGTCAGCATATCGAATCCTTCTGGCTAACACCTGCCGCAGATACACACGCGCCCAGCACGCGTACTCGATACCTGAAATTGCTAGATCGGCTTTGCCAGCATCTAGTTGCGATCGGCGTTCGCGAAAGCAATCCTGCCACTCAACTTGCGAGCAGTGCCGTCTGGCCCGCTCGAGGTTCAACCCCGCCGTTCCTTTCTGAGGAGGCGGATCGTCGCCTGCAACGCTTTGCGCTTCCCGGCAAAGCCGATAGCACATCGCTTCTGCGTAGGCGTGCAGTCGTAGCGCTCTTCCTCGGGACTGGTATCACGGCTCGTGAAGGAAGATCCGTCGTACTTCAGGATCTCTATCCATCAGGAACATTTCCACATTTGCATGTCCCCGGCACAGCGGCGCAGCAGGGCAGGCGAATTCCGCTGGAACCCTTTTCTATTCCCGTTCTTGCCGCGTGGCAGGCCCGACGCAGGCAACTGCGAATTCAGGGTGACTTACTCTTTGCGTTACGTGCGTCGGGAGAACCCATTACCGACATGAGCCTTGGAATTTTTGTGCGAGACGCGCTTAACGAAATCGAGTCCGCCACTGACGACATGGGGCCTCGCATCCTCAGAAACACTTATTGCAGACGCCTGCTGATCGCCGGTGTATCTCGCGAACGAGTGTCAGAGCTGCTCGGCCTGACAAGCACCCATACTTGCGACAAAATTCTCGCGACCATCGAGTCGACGGCGACAGGATGACTGTCGCGAGCGACGCCTGCTCTCGTGTACCGCCAGACGGCGGAACCTCGGACAGGCGTCGCTTGTATTGATGGCTTTGCTTATTGTTTCCTTGCCCCGTCGGTGTAGGGGTCGGGCTTGCCAGTCTTAGCACCGTCTGTGTAAGGGTCGGGTTTTGTTGTCTTGGCGCCGTCGGTGTAGGGGTCAGCCTTCCTTGGCGCCAGGTCACTTCGCACGGAAGTCTTGGCGCCATCAGTATAGGTATCGAATCTTCCCGACTTAGCGCCGTCTGTGTACGGATCAGGCTTGCTTGTCTTGGCGCCTTGGGTATAGGGGTCCACCGGCTTTTGCTGCGCGTACACAACCTCCGTCGCACCAACAGTAGCAGCAACGATGATCAGACTAGAGAACAAAGTCTTGCTCATAGAATATCTCATGACATGGGCGCGATTCAGGAGCCTGCTCCGACTGCGCGCCTCATAAAAATCGGACAGGCTGTGTGTCAATAGTACGCTGTTATGTCGATGTAATGGAAGACTTTAGTAACGTTTTGAAAAGTTATGACGAATGCCTCACTAGGTAAGAGCGGAACCCAGAAATAATGGTTTTGTTAGTTGAGGTGCGGGAGCTACACTGCTAGATAAATTACGACTAAAACTCATCGCTATGGGAGTGAAGAAGATATTTATATTCTGCTTTCTATGTGAATCCTGAGAGGCATTTTTATATACCGCTTTCCGCCGGAGTTGAGGTAAGGCGGTTATGTACCTTACGTACATCAAGATGATTAGGAGGAGTCCATGAGAATTTGGCTAGCAGTGGTCACAGCAATGACGCTTTCTGTCAACGTAGCCCACGCAGGTGGTCCTCGCGACCGTTACAACCACGGTGCAGAAACGAATGCGGGTAAGTCATCCGACGCGCAACGTGTGAGCAATAAGGATGGGTACATGCAGGATGCCGAGCGAGTTACCAACAGAGATGGCTACGTTCCCGATACTGCGAGTTCGCTTGTCGATAGCAAGTCGATCAAGCCCGCGACAACCGGGTCGAAAGTTCGACAAAAGAAGCCTGCGGCTCCCGACGGGATGAAACAATAGGGCTGATGCGGTGCGGGGGTGTGGTTCCAGGAACGCACCCCCGCAGAAGATCTTTGGGGCCCGTTGGAGCGCCGGTAGAGAGCGTCTCGAACGAGGCGATCGATTCGAACGGAGTAAGCAACTAGTTCCGATATGCAAAACGCTATGGGAACTGCGCTGGACAGCGTGATAACCGCCACACCCAACATGACCGAGGATGTGATCGGAAGGATCTGCAGATAAGCAGTTCCCGGGCAACGAATCTCGATGAGATTCTCGCCGGGAATGCTTAGGTGAGGGTGCAAGTTAGGCAGGTGTGTGCATCAGGCTGCGCCTCCCGGGGGGGCAGACACACCAGTTCGGTCCATGCCAGCTGTTGTAAGAGCGCCTGTGCCTTTCGCTCCGTCGGTGAACACACTGCGCTCGCTGCGTACGTCACGGGCGCCATCGCTGTACACGCTACGGCTATCGAGTACACCGCGAGCGCCATCGGTGTAGACGCTTCGTTCTTCTTGGACGCTACGTGCTCCATCGGAGTACACGTTTCGCGGCTCGGTGACAGTGCGGGCGCTCACGGTTTCAGCGTGCAGTGCTGCCATGGCGCTGGTTGCGAGAATTAGGGCTTGCAGGGCGGTAGCCAGGGTACGGCGTTGCATGATGAATTTCCTATATAGATCGATCAGAAGATATACGGAATGGTCAACGCCCTGTCGTCAGGTATGTCGGTAGAGGACGTCTCTGAACCATGGGTGTGATGGTAGAAGAGGAAGGTCGAGACTTGCAGGTACAGTTCGTCTTGAACCCCAACGTAACAGATCTGCAATCGCGCGAGGCGACGAGTTCCGTGATGACCAATCTATGGGCCAGGCTGCCTTAGCCTGAACGTTGTTGGGATATCCATGGCCAGGGACAAGAGATTGAGGTTGCGATCGAGCCATCTGCTAAGCCAAGGCCCAACGAACCAGCGGGTGTGCTAGTGTGCAGGCCTTGTCAGACGCTATCGGCAAATGTCAAGCGGCTCACTCAACGTCATCCCGCGTGTATATTGCCGACTACCGGTAGTCGCAGAACTCTCAAACCAAGGCATTGGGGACAGACTAGGCACCGACATACCGCGGTCAATGTGGCCGGCTCGCGGCCGCCTGAACGATGCAGTCACAGCGAACGCAGGCCTTCTTTGGCCGACGATAGCGGATCACTCGCCAGTGCCATCGCCGCTGCTTGGCCTCGAGCTGCTCGGCGATGTCTTCGCCGCGCTAGTTGAGCTTTCTGCCATACTGCGGACGGACGATGTCTTCGTGCCGGACTTCCGGGCCGACTCGGCCTTCAATGTTCGCGTGGCCCTTGACCAAATGCAATAGGGCAACGCTTCCGTTCACTCGTATGGCTTTCCTAGGAACGACGTGGCGGAAGATATCTGATCTCCGACATCTTTGAGCACAACGGGATGCTACGAACATGGAGCAGTTAGCCTGTTCGATGCATGCGACGCCACCGAAAGGCCTCCAGCGTTTTTCAGCGCCAGTTTGATACCGAAACGCCTGGCACACGTGCATGCAGCTTCTGTCAGCCGGCGCCGCTTGATTGAGTGCTTCGCGGATATAGAGATAGATTTCCTCTTTGGCCGCGTGTTGGGAAAAGAGCGGACGGGCTAGCTCAATGATTCGCTCGGGACGCTGAACCATCTGTTTGTACATGCCGATGAGGTCGACATGTGCGTCGAGCAACAGGTAGCTCGGAAAGTCAGTGCCAAGGAACACACTGGCACCGCCAAGGAACGGTTCCACCAGGCGGTTTCCAGCGGGCAGCAGTCTCCGGAGCGTCGGGAGGATCTGCGTCTTGCCGCCCGGCCATTTCAAAATTGGCCCAGCCGAAGCTGAGGTATTGAGGAGAAAAGGAGTGCCGGCTTGTTCCGCGCGGAGGTGAGGATGTTTTTGCATCCTCAGTATAGGTGTGCCGAGCGGTCATGAAATGAATGAAAACTGCGTCTGTCCTGGGCGAGGGAATGACGGTGTGAGGCTCGGACCGCGGCGATCGCGGATGTTCCGACGCATTTACCATCAAGTTTTTCCGCGAACGACCGAAAACACCAGTTACGCTATAGACCATCGAGGTTTCAGAATGAGAATGTGTTTTATCGCCATTTGTGCGGTTTTTGCTGTGACTGCAGGTTGCTCCATGACCGGCACCTCTACCACAGCGGGCTCGCTTGTCCAGCGGGACGCTGAAATGAAAGATGTGGCTCGATGTGGAGGACTAGGTGTTGATGATCGCGTGGGCCTGAAGATTGCTGCGGAGAAGGACGCATATAGTGGTGAAATATCAGCTGAGCGTGCAACGGAGATTAGAATTGACGCCATGCGCAACGGTCTGATGACCGGTGATGAGAAAAAGTACCAAGCCTACGTGCAATGCATACTTGAACTCGACAAACGGCGTGCCTCTAATCTGTCCTCTGCTGAGCGGCTTGCGCAGCCTTTCATCAAAGTACAGTTGAGTCGACCGTCTGCGAAGCCTGACCATGCAATGCTTAGCGTCGAAAACACGGGCGGAGAGCTAACCGAACTGTCTGTTCACCCTTTGACATTTCTCTACATTGGCGAGTTACAGATTGCAGGCGCTCCACGTACTCAAGCGGATAGTCAGATTCGCGCAGTTTACGTTCCGGTCATTTATGCATTCAGCTCAGTTCAGGAATATCTCGGAAACTATAGTGGGCGCTTATACGAGGTATTTACAACGAACGAAAGGGAATTTTACAACAGAGTATCTGCATTCGCGAATTCAGATGGTCGTCGACTGAATACTTATGCTATCCATTTTGCCGTTATCGATTACAAAGACAGGTTTGGCGAACGTCATCGAAGAGTTTTTGACGTGACGACGGGGCAGCGTGAACTCGATGGCGATGCTGCTGCTCGACTTGTCAGCACGTATCGCGACTTAGTTAAGAGCGACGTATATATAGACACGCATAAATTGGAAAAGGCAGAATTTGAGAAAATTTGGCCGAAAGCCGCATCGCCACGTACTGCAACAACGCCGTGGGGAACTCCAGCCTGAGCGTCTCGATTCGATGCCTACTCTCATGGCGGTTCGGCAGTCAGTTCGCTACCGGGCTTTCAACGCTGCAGACGTGTATTGGCCTCGAGTGCACGCTTTGAACTCAACGCATTGGAATCGAGCGCCAGATGGAGATGGCGATTTCCCTTCTGTAAAAGCGGCTCATCTTGTTGCCCGCCGATCGAGATCGCGGTGTCGGTCAACGCACGCCCAATCGCGAAGTGGATCGCGGCAGCGGTCTGCGGTGAAGTGCTCGCGTCGACAGCATATCGCGTCAAGGAGTCGTAGGTCTGCAGCGACGGGATCCTTCGCTTGTATTGCAGTAGTCGTCTGGCCTCGCCATTGTCGAGCACAGCTTTTGCTGCAAGCCACTGCACTGACGATGGCTCGGCCGCCTTAACGGTGCATTTTGCGACATTGGACATGATGAACTCATCCGCTGTCACCGCGAACGCTACCTGCACCTGATATTCGCCAGGCACTGCGAAGGTATATCCGCCGGACTGGCAACCTAGGGCGATATCGCGCACATGCGGCTCGCCCGGCTTGAGGCTCAGTGTACCGTTGCGCCTGCAGAAGCGCGTGGCAGGTCTGTAGCGAAAGCGCAGACCGTCAGGCCGTGTGAGCCAGATTTGGAACGATGGATAGCCTGGGTCAATTTCGTTTGGAACTGCCACTGCTCTGCGAGCATCGTTGGACAGCGAAAGTGAGACATCCAATTCTATCGGCTCAAAGGGCCATAACGCTTCGGCCGACAGACCGATATGTAACTCCAGCTTACGCTTCCTTCTCGAAGGCGATGCGAATGGATCGCCATCCCCGCTTGGGAATCCGGCTGGCCGTGTTCCGTAAGCCGCGCATCCGGGTCCAGGCAGGACGCTGCTCGCCAGGGTGCTGTCTGCTGCCTGCGAGAGAAAAAGCCGCTGCCTGTCCTCGAACTCCAGCGTACCAAATGCGCTCCCCTGTGGGTGTGTTTGCATGATGCTGTCACCATCGACATGCCAAAGGTTAAACGCATGCCCGATCTCATGTAGAGCGATGAGACTGATGAATTCGCGTGACGCCTGATCCGTAAGATCCGTGCCCATCGCGCTGGCAATGGCAGTAAGGAATACCGCGCACCCCTGGCGAGGCCCCAATTCTGAGTCGCGGCCGTCGATGTCGAACATTAATCCGAACTGCTGCGGCGCTTTTACTAGCGAGTCGGTCAATAAAAGCCCGATAGTTGGCACACCCGGACGCTGCACTGGCGTTAGGATCCGCGTTAGCGCTTCCATCATCTGATCCTCGCCCACGCCGAGCGGGCTGACCAGGTCGGGCACTCGACCGCGCCGCGAATAATCGCATGTGAGCTCGATTGCCGAGTTACCCGAGGCCTCTCGCAAGTAGGCGTTGATCGGTCGTCCGTTCAAGCTCAAGTCCGAGACAATCGGGAATCCGGGCCGCAAGTTGAAGTCCGCGACATAGCAGGTGACGGGAATCATGGATCAAGGCGTTATGGTCAGCTTTGCTTGCTTGGTGTTTGAAAGCGTGTTACCGGCCGGATCGACGACGTATTTGTAGGCGACGGTGACGAGATAGTTTCCGGCCTTCAGTTTGGTAGTGTCCACGGTAACAGTCTTGCCGTCCCCCGAGAGCTTTGGAGCGGCCGAAGCGTCCACGAGGACAGGTGGCGCTGTGTCGGTGGTAGTCGAGCTTCCGAGCGAGGTTATCTCCTTAACCGGCCGGTCGAAGACGAACGTAGCCTGTTTGACACTGGTCGGCTGGGTCTGACTAATCGGGACCAACGATGGCGGGCCAAGTGCGGCACTTGTTGTTCTAAACGCGGGTTGTGCAGCCTTCTGGACCCCGCCTTGCGTGGCCGCTGTTGTGGTGCCGTCCAGCTTAGCCTTTACGGCGACCAGTGAAACCTTCGAGCCATTGTCGTTAACTGCATAGAGCACGGGGCCAAATTGCTGGGGGAGGTTAACCACCGCCGGTTGCGTCCACGCTCCCGGCTGGGGAAACCCCGTACCGAGCGTTGGCCCGGTGGTCGTTACCGTTGAACCCGCCGCAGCGCTAGCGTTATTCACAAGCTGCGACGTGGTCTGTGTCCGGAGAAGCGTTTCTGCTGCGATGTCGGCTTTAGCCCTAGCGCTGGCGACCGTGGCACGGTCGGATCTAACCGTGTCCGCGCTCGCACCGTTGGCCAGATTACTGGCCAACGTGGCTTCGGCTGACGCCAGGTTCGAGCGCGCGGTATCGAGGGCAGTCTGTGCAGTGTTGATCTGCGCCTGCTGCGCGACCGCCGCTGCGGTCTGCATGTTGTACGCCTGGACTGCATAGGTTCCAAAGCTGCTGGCGAGTTGCTGTCCCACGGCAGCAGTGCTAGCTTTGAACTCGATTGCCGTCAAAAGGCCCTTTTCATCCCGAGATGCTTGAAATGTGTAGGAGCTAAGGTACGAACTAGTGTCGATCGCATACGACCGGCTTCGGTCAGGGAGGAATATGACCTCGACATTAATCGTACCGTCCGCTTGTGGAACGGTCTGAAGGTAAGGTTTAGGCAGATAGTAGCGCAGTCCTTTGGTGGCGTCCCCATCCTTCACTTGACTGACGTTTACGTTCGCGCAGCCGGTTATCAGAAGCGCGGCGGCAACGATCGTGTGCGACGCGCGAAGAGCAGCAGAGTCACTGATCATTGTCCTGCTCCCGGATTTATGGGTACCTGAATCGAAGTGTCGCCCTGACCACCGATGAAGGTAAGGATTTCCCCGTCCACCACGATTTTGTATAGATAGGGCGCAGGAAATCCGTCGACAGTCGGCCCGGCGGCCGCGAGCAACGGAATTGCACTTTGAACCGCAGCGATCACGGCTTTCGGGAGCTCCGTGCTGTCGCCGAGAACGCTCACTGTCGAAAGCACGCCATTCTGAAAGTACAGCGCCATCTCCGTGCGTCCTCCGACGATCGTCGGACTGACTGTCATGATCCTACTTTGGTCAGGGAGGTAGCGAATCTGCCATCGCAGGCCGCCCTTGCCGTCGGAGTAGACGATCAGGTAGGGCGAGTTCTCGTAATAGCGGATTCCTTGGCTAGACGCGGTGTCTGGTTGATGGGTCACGTAAGCCGCGCAACCAGCAAGCAGCCCACAAGCTGCAGCCAACCCGAGTATCCTGTGCGCAAGAGCAAAAGGGAATATGCATATATTCGACAAATGTATTTTTCCGTAGCCGATTCGGATCATTTGGAATTTCTCCAAAACTGTAGCTTTCTTTTATACATTCCGGAGCAGGATAAGTAGGATGGAAATGTGCCTTTGCGCACAGAATGTAGCGTTTGACGATGCGAATTTCGCCGTCGAGCCTTGTTAGGCAAGGGCCATGTCGTACGCCGTGCCGGACGTTAGGCATAGAGGCCTCGCTGCTCGCGCAGCAGTGCAGCAATGCAGCGGTGCCAGCGGTGCCAGCGGTCGCTGGGCGCCATGGCCAGTGGGAGCCAACCTAAGCCGCCCCCACTATCTTCCTGTGATGGGAGGGGTAGTCAGGATGTCGGAAATAATCAGACGTCCTTGGCGTTCCCTTATTCAGGACGGGCCAAACCGATGAGAAGGAGGGCACGGGGCTTGCGGTATGCGTAGGTCAGTTGCTATCGCGCGCTGGGAATCCGGTAGGCAACGCAGGTGCTGGCCGGCCAGTCCCCAGTGCCCTCGGCAAGCGCAGCCATCGCGGGCCCTGTGCTGCATTCGCCAACTTCCCATCTCTCCTCCCCACGCAGTCCTCATTCTCTGCAATAGCGCCACAGCGGGAGCGACGCTGGACACCTTCTTCTCCTTTGTTACAAAAGAAATTTTTGACGAAAACTGCCAGCAATAAGCGCCGGTTTCCTCCGGGCCAATCTCCCTGGCGCCGTCAATTGATTTTTTTTGCGTTATACCTCTCCGCAAGTCGCTTCGTCGGCATGCAAAACCGAGGTCAAAGACCTGCTCAATAACATCGCTGTGGAAGGTGGCTTCGCGTCTGAGACGCCGCCATCTTTCCATGCTCGCTTCGCTGGAGTTTCCCTATGGGCGTACGCTTTTGCTGTTTCATTGCCATTTCCAACCTGGCTAGGACCCCCGACCCCCTAAGCTTCCACCGTTCGCTGTTGGCACAGCAATGCTCCACGGTCGCGGTGGTCGCGCCAGCTGGATTTGCCCCCGTATCCCCGGACACGGTCACACCGTTAAATTGATAAGGCCATCGCACGCCTGAACCCCCGCGGGGAGCGGTAACTCAGGGCGCTATGGGGATGCTGCTCGTTGTAATGCTCAAAGGCGATAGCGAGGTTGCGAACTGCTGTCTCGGCATCGGGCTTGGGCATGAAGGCGACGTAGTCGCGCTTCATGGTCTTCACGAAGCTCTCGGCCATCCCGTTGCTCTGCGGGCTGCAAACCGGCGTGGTCAGCGGCTTCAGGCCAATGGCCGACGCGAACGCCTTGGTCTTGTCAGCCGTGTAGCCCGAGCCGTTATCGGTCAGCCATTCAATTTCCACTGGCGCCTTCATTGCGTTACCGAAGCGATTCTCGACGGCGGCCAACATCACGTCACGGATCACTTCACCACTATGCCCACCAGTGGTTGCCGCCCAGCTCATCGCCTCGCGGTCGCAGCAGTCCAGGGCGAACGTCACGCGCAGCGGCTCCCCGTTGTCGCAGCGGAATTCGAAGCCGTCAGAGCACCAGCGCTGATTCGTTTTCACGACAGCAACCTTGCCATCATGTCGGCGCTGAGGCCTCGGCGGAACCGCTCTGCGTTGCAACAGCAGGCCGTGCTCACGCATGACCCGATAGACCCGCTTCGCGTTGATGGGAGGCGCGCTCCGATGCTCTCGTTCCCTACGCAGTACGCCCCAGACCCGCCGATAGCCGTAGCTGGGCAGATGCGCGACTGCAATGCGAATCTCTTCGACCAGCCCGGCATCGTCGGTTTTCCTCGCGGCACGCCCGTCCTGCCAGTCGGCAGAACGAGCCAGCTTCTCTGCCACATTCGAGCGCGCTACACCGAGAACTTCGCAGACCCGCTTCACAGGTCGTCCCCCGGCAATGAGGGTGAGCGCGCAATCCATTTTCGCGACTTCATCACCTCCACCGCTTCTCGGAGAATCTCGTTCTCCATGGTCTTCTTGCCCAGCAGGCGCTGCAGCTCCCGAATCTGCTTGAGCGCGTCGCCCAACTCGGAAGCGGGTACCACCTCCTCGCCAGCACTGACCGCAGACAGACTGCCGTCCTGGTACAGCTTGCGCCGTTGGAAGAGCTGGTTTGGATTGACGCCATGCTGGCGCGCCACCATCGATACCGTCTTGCCCGGCTCGCAGCTCTCGCGCACCATCGCAAGCTTCTCTTCAGGCGACCAACGTCGCCGACGCTCCGGCCCCGTCAACACTTCCACCAATTCCTGCTTCGTTTTAGTCATAAACACAGTCGTATGCCTACCCGCTATTGTAAGTGGGTGACTGTGTCCGGCGTTTCAGGGGGCCGCTCCACCAGCTTCATATCCGCAGCTTGCTGAGGGATTGCTCACCGATGCGTCCTATGAGTTCGAGACGAGCAGCCGGGAACGGTTCTGTTACGACGACATCAATGATCCGTGGTTCTACAACTACTGTCGAAAGCTGACTGTGCTGATTTCCCCGGGAAAGCCGCTGGAAGGTCGCAGGACCGTCGGTGAATGGTTCAAGGCGGTTGCCGCGTTGGTCGAGGATGAAGAGAAGTATCCCGAGACCGATGGTCGCGGTCCGTTCTGGGAGTTGCTCCGCTACGGCATGACCGGCATGACGTTCGGTCCTGTGGTCTGCAAGAAGCTCGTCGCCGACTTCGATGCATGGGAGGCGGCTGTCAAATCGGTAGGCGAAGAGAAGTTCTATGAGTATCACATGAAGCTTCGTCGGTGTTTCGCCCACGCGGGTGAGAACGGCCTGGTGGTGTTTCCCTTTGGTTGGGTTACCCGCTTGGATGACCTTCCGCCCTACGGTGAACCCGTGCTCGGGCTGGACCAGAAGGGTGAGCAGCTCGTCTGAGGTGATAGCGGTAGCAAGCTCAAGCGGGCGTCCTTGTGGCGCTCGTTTTTCTTTTCGACTGATGAGGTGGGGTGCGCAATGCGTGCTTGGCTCAGCCGCGAGCGGCGAGGGTGACCGATGTCGATTGTGCAGGAATGGCGACGACCGCATCGCACATATCCGTGCAAGATAAGCGGCCTTATTCTGTACTCTAAGAAAACCGGCGCCAAAGGCCGACTGCTGCAATGCTCTTTCTCGGTAGCTGTCGACTCGCCGAGCCGTGCCAGAGCCATCACAGCCAAGAGAGCGCCATGTCGTCTGATGCTCAGAGCGGGTCTTCGGAGTTGCTTACGCGACTTCAAGGCTGCCAAGGATGAGACCACTTACTCGCTCGAATCAAGCGACAGCGATTGCACCAAGAGCACTTCGCCTACTTCCGTGGCATTGTCCAAGGTCTCACCCCGCGGGTCCGCTGGGATCGCTATCTCGCGGAGGCCGGAAGTGCCGATAGGTGGCCGGCGGCGCTATCGCAGCAGTGGTCGAATTCGCGCCGAGCTAACCGCGGCGGCGCGTAAGCGAAACGCAAGGTTGATACAGCAAGTTCCACCGTCGTGCCAGCGACATCGAGTTCAAGCGCCAGATCCGGGCCCGTATTGCTGTCGGACTTCGGTTTGACCACCTGGACGACGCGGATTCGTTTGTTAGTGGACTCGGACAGAACTGTGCTGAGCTCGTTCGCGAGTTTCGCGACGGGAGCGGGCGTTGTTGAATGCTGGCTGCTCTTGTTCATGAAGCTCTGCGGAGTCGGGTCTTTTCTTGCACAGCGTGGTCGGCGACTCATTGTTTTAGCTGGCGACGATGCTTTAGCTGTACAGCTAAAGCTGCAAAATGACCGGCAACCCCATACATCGCAAATGGCACTCCGGGGTTGGTTTGATTCCGTGAGGCCCACGTTTGGAGACGTGGGGCTCGGCGAACGCGTTGCATCCGTACACCCCAAAGTATAACAAATAATATATATTTATTTGACGGGAAATGAGGTTTTGCAGCACTCACGGAGGGTCGCATGGGCGAACGGTGCGTGTCGGAACGTGCGCGTCAATTAGGGCGCGATGTGCGGTTGCTGCGGCTGTCATGGAATCTGACGCAGGCCGAGGTGGCAGCGCTTGCGGGCGTCAGTCTACGCTCTGTCAAGGATCTCGAGCGCGGCGCGGCGACACTGCGTACGCTGGTGCGGGTCATTCTGCGACACCATCAGTCAGGTACTCAAAACTCTTTGAATTTTGAACTGTGGTCTTATCAGTTGACTTACTGTGCGTTGAGCTCTACGCCAAATGTCAAGCTGCTGCCTAGCAATCTCTGCAACGCTATAACCCAAAGCAGCATGTGGATACTTTAAGGAGTAGCACGAGTACGCGACGCTTGGCGCGGACGGGTTGGGTTCCACCATCACGAGCTTCCCCTGCTCAAGTTCCTTTTCAAACAGCGCGACGGGTGCCGTTCGGGGACTGCGAGACGTTAATCCAGCCCGATTTTGGCATGCTGGCACTGGACACCGTGCCAGTGCGGGGGAGGTCTTCACGAGAGCGGCGAACAGGGAGTGGATCTCGCCGTCGTGGGTATCTCGTTCAGCGTGGAACAACATTTCCATGCCCGCATCGCACGGGGTGAGGCGTCAGCGGCGAAACTGACGCCTGCTCCTGATGCACGGTGAACGGTGGCAAGCGGCGGCTACCACGCCGATGCGCCATCAGGTGACGGCGCCCAACTGCCACGGAACGAACTCGTTCTGGCCGTACCCGTGCAGTTCGCTCTTCGAGCACCGACCCGAAGCCGTCGCGAGGATGAGTCGAAAGATCGCTTCTCCCACCTCGTCGATCGACTGCGTGCCGTCGATGACGGCACCACAGTTGAGGTCGATGTCCTCTTGCTGGCGCTGCCACAAGGCCGTGTTGGTGCCCAGCTTCAGGGACGGCGCCGGCGCGCAGCCATAGGCGGAACCGCGCCCGGTAGTGAAGCAGATCAGGTTGGCGCCACCGGCCACCTGTCCGGTGGCCGAGACCGGGTCGTAGCCGGGCGTGTCCATGAAGACCAGGCCAGCCGCCTTCACCCGCTCCGCATAGTGATACACGTCGACCAGGTTGGTGGTGCCGCCCTTGGCAACGGCCCCAAGGGATTTCTCCAGGATGGTGGTGAGCCCTCCGGCCTTGTTGCCGGCCGAGGGGTTGTTGTCCAGGCTTGCGTTCATGCGCGCGCAGTAGGCTTCCCACCAGCGAATCCGGTCGATCAGCTTGTGGCCGACCTCCGCCGATATGGCGCGGCTGGTCAGCAGATGCTCTGCGCCGTAGATCTCGGGTGTCTCCGACAGGATCGCGGTGCCGCCTTGGGCCACGAGCCGGTCGACCGCTGCGCCGAGCGCCGGATTAGCGCTGATGCCAGAGTAGCCATCTGAGCCGCCGCATTGCAGCCCGATCACGAGATGGGAGGCGTCGACGGGCTTGCGTTGCACGCGGTTGGCATCGGGCAGCATCGCCTTGACCTGCTCAATGCCGGCGGCCACTGTGCGCGCGGTGCCGCCGGTGGCCTGGATGGTCATGGTCTTCAGTGCGCCACCGCGAGCCAGCCCTTGGTTTTCCAGCAGGCCATCGATCTGATTGGTTTCGCAGCCTAGGCCTACGATCAGCACGGCAGCGAAGTTGGGATGACGTGCATAGCCTGCCAGCGTGCGTCGCAACAGCGCCAAGCCTTCGCCTTCGGCATCCACCGCGCAGCCTTGCCCGTGCGTCAGGGCCACCACGCCGTCCACGTTAGGGAATTCGGCCAGCGCGTGCGGATTGATCTCGCGCCGGAAATGCTCGGCGATTGCGCGCGCAGCGGTGGCGGAGCAATTGACCGAGGTAAGGATGCCAATGTAGTTGCGTGTGCCGACTCGCCCATCGGCACGCACGATACCCATGAACTGCTCGCGCCTGGAGGGCATCAGAGCAGTGGGGCGCGTTGCCGTCCCGAACGCATAGTCGCGCTCGAATTCGCCAATGGCCAAGTTGTGCGTATGGACGTGTTCACCCGGCGCGACCGGGCGCATGGCGAGGCCGATCACCTGACCGTAGCGGCGCACTGGCGCACCGGCCGCCAGCGCGCGCACGGCGAGCTTGTGTCCTGCCGGTACCAGGCCGCGTACCACCACGCCTTCACCCACGTGGGTGCCAGCGACCAGCTGGGTGCGTGCGATCACGACATCGTCATCTGGATGCAGGCGGATGACAGGTTCCGCTGTCGCTGACGCGTATTGTTCCAGGATCGCACTCATGCTGTGGCCTCCAGGTTGTGCGTGGGATGCAGCGCGGCCGGTGTTGGCACTCCGTCGATCAGGCGAGGCAGGTTCCACGGGTTGCTGTCACGCAAGGCCGGCGGTAGCAGGGCATCGGGATGGTTCTGGTAGCACACCGGCCTCAGGAAGCGTTCGATGGCGGCGCTGCCGACAGAGGTCCCGCGCGCATCGGAGGCGGCCGGATAGGGGCCGCCGTGGACGATGGCGTCGCTGACTTCCACACCGGTCGGGTAGCTGTTGCAGAGCAGCCGGCCGACCTTGTCTTCCAGCATCGTGATTAGTGCGGCATGACGGTGCAGGTCGGCCTCATTGGCCATCAGCGTCGCGGTCAGCTGACCCCGCATCCGTTCCGCGAATGCCAGGAAGTCGTCCGTGGAATCCAGTGCCACGATCACAGTGGATGGGCCGAATACTTCCTCCTCCAACGGGCGATCCTCTGCAAATAGCAGGCTGCGGTTCGCTTTCAGCAAGTGCCCACCTACACGACCACCCGCTCCCGTTGCCACCAGCACTTCCACACCCGGTATCTCGCTCAAGTTGGCCAGCCCGCGCTGGAAATTCTGCTGGATGGCGGTGCCTAGCATGTGCTGCGGCTCGGTCAGCGTCAGTGCGGTGCCGAGTTCGGCGACGAATGCATCGAATGCCGGTGAGCGGACCCCGAGCACCAACCCAGGGTTGGTGCAAAGCTGGCCGCAGCCGAAGGTCACCGAGGCGGCCAGCTCGCGCGCCATCTGGGGCGCGCGCGCGGACAGTGCCGAGGGCATCAGGAACACGGGGTTCACGCTGGACATCTCCGCGAACACCGGAATCGGCTCTGGCCGTGACTGCGCCATATCGAACAGGGTACGGCCTGCGGCCAGTGATCCGGTAAAGCCGACGGCCTTAATGTGCGGCGCCCGTACCAGCGCCGCACCAGCAACGGCCGTGCCGAACACCATACTGAAGGTGCCCGCCGGAGCGCCACTGCGTGAGATCGCGCGTTCGATCGCATCGGCAACATACTCGGACGTGACCATATGGCCCGGATGGGCCTTCACCACTACCGGGCAGCCGGCGGCGAGCGCCGATGCCGTGTCGCCGCCCGCCACCGAGAACGCGAGCGGGAAGTTGCTTGCGCCAAACACGGCCACGGGCCCCACGCCGACGCGGTATTGCCGCAGATCCGGACGCGGCAGCGGCTGGCGCGCCGGCTGCGCGCGGTCGATGCGTACATCGAGAAAGTCGCCACGCCGCACCGTGGCCGCAAACATGCGCAGTTGGATGCTGGTGCGCTTGCGTTCGCCTTCCAGCCGTGCCAGCGGCAAGGCCGTCTCGCGGTGGGCCGCGGCAAGGAACGAATGATCCAGCGCATCGATTTCGTCGGCGATGGCTTCCAGCAGCGCGGCACGCTCGCTCGGGGACGTGGCCCGGAATGCGGGAAAGGCCCGGTACCCGGCCAGCGAGGCGGCTACCACTTCGGCTTCGGTCGCCTCATGGAAGCTGACCGGGTGCCGCTCGCCGGTGATGGCGTCGATACTGTACAGCGCGGTACCGGCGGAGGCGGCGCGTTCGCCGCCGATGTAGTGAAGGCCGAGGATGGTCATGAGACGGTGATCGGAGACAGGGAATACAAGGGGGGCGTTCACGCGGCCTTGGACGGGTCGAGCCGCAATGCCGAACTGCGACGGGAACGGGCGCCAACGCTCATCAGCAGCGCGACACCGACGACACCCGCGATGGCCAGGGCCAGCATGCCTGCCTGCTGGCTATGGAACGTGGATTCGACGGCCGTCTTCAGCGTCGGCGCGATAAAGCCGCCAAGGTTGCCCAGCGCGCCGATCAGGGCGATGCCGCTGGCTGCTGCGGTGCCGCTCAGGTAAGCGGTCGGCAGCGTCCAGAACAGCGGCTGCACCACGACGAAGCCGACGGTCGCCAGGCAGAAGGCCAGCAGCACCGGAATCAGTTCGTGCCCCAGCGTCGACAGCGCGATGCCCGTGGCGGCCATGGCGAGCATGGCCATGGCGAACTCGCGCTGTTTGCCCCTGGCATCTGCCATGCCGGTGATCAGGCGCAGGGCAATCAGCGCGCAAAGCCATGGAATCGCGGTGAGCAGGCCGACCTTCGCCCCGATCGCGGTGCCAGTCAGTTCGGAAATGCGCGTCGGCAAGTAGAAGATGACGCCGTAGACACTGACCTGGATGGCGAAGTAGATGGCAACGAAACGCAGCACCTGCCAGTTGGCCAGCGCACTCAGTGCGGTCGCAGGGCCATGCGTGGTCTTCTGATTGTCTTCCGCCGCGATCGCGGCCTCCAGCGCCGCCTTCTCCTCGGCGTTCAGCCATTTTGCCTGGCGCGGTTTGCTGACTAGATAGAAGAAGGCAATCACGCCAACCACCGAAGCTGCCAGGCCCTCGATGATGAACATCCATTGCCAGTTGCGCAGCCCGAGCTGGCCGCCCATCACATCCAGCAGCAACCCGGAGACGGGGCCGCCGAGCACCAGGGCCACGGGTAGGCCGAAGTAGTACACGCCGAGCGCCTTGCCACGCTGGCTGGCGGGAAACCAGTAGGTCGAATACAGAATCACGCCCGGCGAGAAGCCGGCTTCCGCCACGCCAAGGATAAAGCGCAGCACGTAGAACGAGGTCTCGTCGTGCGCGAACATCATGGCGGCTGAGGCCAGTCCCCAGGTGACCATGATGCGGCTAAGCCAGATCTTGGCACCGACACGATGCAGGATCAGGTTACTGGGAATCTCGAAGACGGCATACCCGATGAAGAAGATGCCGGCGCCCAGCGCATAGGCGGCGTTGCCGATATTGGAATCGATCATCAGCGCCTGCTTGACGAAGCCGACGTTCGACCGGTCGAGCATCGACAGGGCGAACATTAGCGCGAGGAAGGGCGCAAGACGCAGGCGGGCCTTGCTGACAGCGCTCGCTAGCGGATCGTGGTGGGAAGCTTGAGCTTGCATGAGTTGTCTCCGGTTGAAGCCGCACCTAGCGGCTTCAACGATGAATCGCGGCGTCCCCGTCTCTGGCTTCTCGCGGGGTAGCTGCGGTGGTCCGGGCGCCGTGGTGGCGCGAGTGTTCAGAAGTTGGTGTGGCCGCGCGCGGCGAGATGGGTCATCAGCGCGCGCACGCCGTACGTCCAGGGCGCGATGCGATCGCTGCGGCCAACGCGATTCATCAGGCGGCCAAGCCTGGTGCTGGAGATGGTGACGACATCGCCGTCCTTGTGCGTGAAGCCACCGCCCGCGGTATCGCGGTCTTCCACCGGTGCGAAGAGCGTACCGAGGAACAGCATGGCACCGTCGGGATACTGGTGGTTCGCGCCCATCGCTTGCGCAACCAGGTCCAGCGGGTCACGCGTGATCTGATCCATCGAACTGGTGCCGGACAGCACGAAGCCGTCCGCGCCTTCTACACGGAGATCGACCGTGGCGCCTCGCACGTCATCGAGCGAAAAACTGTCGTCGAACAGGCGCAGTAGCGGCCCGATTGCGCATGAGCCGTTATTGTCCTTGGCTTTGCCAAGCAGCAGCGCGCTGCGGCCCTCGAAGTCGCGCAGGTTGACGTCATTGCCGAGCGTGGCGCCGACCACATCGCCACGGCTGTTGATGGCCAGCACGATTTCGGGTTCCGGGTTATTCCACGCCGAGCCCGGATGCAGGCCGATTTCCGTGCCGGTGCCCAGCGCGGACAGCAGCGGTGCCTTGGTGAAGATCTCGGCGTCCGGGCCGATACCCACTTCAAGGTACTGCGACCACATGCCATGCTCGATCAGCAGGGCCTTCAGTTCGCCAGCTTCCCGCGAACCCGGCCGGATCCGTGAAATGCGGTCGCCCATCAGCGCACCGATCTTGCTGCGTACCTCCGCAGCACCTTGCGGATCTCCCTTGGTCCGCTCTTCGATCACCCGCTCGATGAGGCTGCCGGCGAAGGTCACGCCCGCGGCCTTGATCACCTGCAAGTCGCAGGGTGCGAGCAGACGGGCCTGCGAGGGGGTGCCCTCCGGATTGGCGGTGTGGGTCAGCAGTGCATCCAGATCGCCGATCCAGCGGCCGGGAGTGTTGTGCACCACCGCCAGCGGGTCGTCGCTTTCCAGAAGGGTGCTCATAGTTGGCGCAGCCTCGGAGATGTCGAATACGCCGTCCGGGCGCACCACAACCACCCCTGGACCTCCGGGCACACTGTGGTCGGCCGGAATCCAGGCCCGGCCGACCAGCGTGCCGGTGAACCCGTCCGCAGGGAGCGTTTGCGTTGCACTGAGCGCAAGGGGCGATGTCATCGTTGTCTCCACCTGATGTTGTTGTCATGAGCACGCTGCGACGCGCAGCAATGGGTGGAACTTTACGTTTCGCTGCGATAAACATCCAATTGATAATTGGGTAAAATCCATTCCATCTGGTTATTGATATTAACGGGTTTACCTGTATGCCGAGACAGACCGCGTCTGCCCCGTCCGCCGTGCTTGCTAAGTTGCGCTTCCGACACCTTCAGTTGCTCGACGTGTTGGGGCGCACCCGCAACCTTCGCGTAGCGGCGGAGCAGCTGCATGTCACCCAGCCGGCGGCCACGAAAATCCTGAGCGATATCGAGGACACCCTGCAGGCCAGGCTGTTCGATCGCCTGCCAAGGGATATGCGCCCCACAGAGCTCGGCGAGTTCGCGCTGCGCTATGCGTCGACCGCGCTGGCTGAACTGGGCAAGTTCATGAGCGAACTGGAAGCGCTACGGGCTGGCGGGCATGGCCACCTGACCGTCGGCGCGATTTCCGCTTCGGCCGCCCAGGTGGTGACGTCGGCGATCCGCGACATCCTGCAGCAGCGGCCGCGGCTGATGGTCAAACTGATCGAGCAGAGCAGCGACCAGCTCGCCATCTGGCTCGAAGACAGGCGGCTGGACATCATGGTGGGGCGCCTGACCGAACCACGGCATCGGGCGATCTTCGATTTCGAGGAGCTGTCGCCGGAACCGGTCTGGGTCGTATGCCGGCCGGGGCATCCCTTGCTGGCCAAGTCCAGGCTGGAGTTCGCTGATGTGGGCGCATGGCCCTGGATTCTCTATCCGCCGCTGACGGCTATCCGCCAGCTCTTCGATGAAACCGTATCGGCGGCCGGCATTCAGGCACTGGTCGGTATGGTGGAGACGCCATCGATTTTTTCGACGCTGGAGTTGCTGGGGGCGACGGACATGCTCTCACTGCAGCCACGTGCCGTGGTGCAGCGATTCGTCGCCGAAGGCATGTTGGCGCGACTTCCAGTGCCGATCCGGCGCAACATGTCCAGCTACGGCATTGTTACCCGCAAGAACGAGCTGCCGTCGGAGGCCATGCGGCAGTTCATGGCGGTACTGCGGGCGGCGGCCCTGCAAAACAGCGACGGTGTTTAGCAAAACAGGTAGATGCGGCAGCTGCGAACTTGTCTTAAGAGGATTGGTGCCTTAATTCCCATACACACGCCCGTGATCCGCTCCAGATGCATGGAAACAAAGAAAGCTCTTTCAATTTTCGCTGGCTAACCAGCTATTTCGACACTATGACGTCGTTGGGATCGGGGACTATGTTCCCGAGAACGGAGACCATGGAAAAGGTCGAAAGTACAACCGTGCCGTCCGTAATCGCAGCATGCACGGTTCGTTCAAGGGCACTCTTCAGTGGATGGCGACGCGCTCGGGTAAGCGCACGGTAGTGCTGGACGAAACCGGCACCACGCGCACTTGTCACGTGTGCAATCACGTCGTGGAGGGCGGTATTCACCCGTCTATCCGTGAGTGGGATTGCCCGAGCTGCGACACACACCATCTGTGCGACGAGAATGCCTCACAAAATGGTCTGCGCCGGCTTCTGGAGTCCCTGGGAGTTAACGCGGGCAATCCCCAAATGCCCTGCTTGGGCCCCGTTCAGATCATCGGGCGGTGTGATTGGCGCTTTCATCCGCAAGGTTGGCAGGGGGCCCCAAAAGGGTACGAGAGAGAGACAAGGCGTCTCAGGGCTCTCCGCTGCTGCTGACCGAGTACTTTGACATCATGTACTCACCGCCTCGGTTTCCACTCAGTCAGGTGGGGACGTCGTGCGCCGCCAATCTCGGTAGCGCATAGCGACCTCACTTCACAAACTGAGCACGGCTTTCAGCGCGACTTCGTATGGAGGTCAAGCGGCACAGGGCGCGTTAGCGATTCCGGACGAAGGATCCTGTCGAGCTCGTCCTGCGAAAGTAGGCCTTTACGTAGCACGATTTCATAGACGCTGCCGCCGGTTACATGAGCTTCCTGGGCGACAGCTGTCGCGTTCGCATATCCGATGTAGGGGTTCAGTGCGGTGACTACACCAATTGAATTCTGTACTGCCGCGCGTAGCTTGTCCTCATTCGCAGTGATGCCCTTTACGCAACGTTCGGCCAGCGTCAAGCAACCGGCGCGAAGATGGCTGACGCTCTTGAAGAGGCTGTGCGCAATAATCGGTTCGAAGGCATTCAGTTGAAGCTGGCCTGCCTCTGCAGCAAAGGTGACAGTGACGTCGTTGCCGATGACTTCAAAGGCAATCTGGTTCACCACTTCCGGAATGACGGGATTCACTTTGCCCGGCATGATGCTAGACCCCGCCTGCATCGGCGGCAGGTTGATTTCACCGAGGCCAGCTCTAGGTCCACTCGACAGCAGGCGCAAGTCGTTGCACGTCTTGGATAGCTTGACCGCTACTCGCTTAAGCACGCCGGAGAGCTGTACGAAAGAGCCGCAGTCCTGCGTTGCTTCGATGAGGTTGGGAGCTGTCTCGAGCGGGATCTTGGTGATCTCACGAAGCCGTTGCAACACAACCGGTGCGTACGACGGATGTGCGGTAATGCCTGTGCCAATCGCTGTAGCGCCGAGATTGATCTCGCAAATCAACATTGCAGCCTCACGCAGGCGTTGCTCGTCTTCGCCCAGCATCACCGCATACGTGCTGAACTCCTGTCCCAGCGTCATTGGTACGGCGTCCTGCAACTGGGTACGACCCATCTTGATGATGTGAGCGAACTCCTCCGCCTTTGCCTCGAATGCTTCGCGCAAGACAGCCATGGCATCCAACAGCCCGCCAATGCCGAACCAAGTAGCAATCTTGAGTGCCGTCGGATAAACGTCGTTCGTGCTTTGGCCGATATTGACGTGTTCATTCGGGTGAAGATGCTGATACTCACCCTTGTTGTGGCCGAGCAGCTCCAACGCACGGTTCGCGATTACCTCGTTGGCGTTCATGTTCGTCGATGTGCCAGCGCCGCCTTGTATTACATCAACGACGAACTGCTGGTGGAGCGCGCCAGCCGTGATCTCTTTGCACGCATTGACGATTGCATCGCAACGGTGCTTGTCGAGCAAGCCGAGCTCATTATTTGCAAGTGCAGCTGCTTGCTTGATTGCAGCTAGAGCCTTGATGAGCTCGGGATAGATGGAAATCGGAGTGCCCGTAATCGGGAAGTTCTCGACTGCGCGCAGCGTGTGGACGCCATAGTAGGCGTCCGCAGGAACTTCGCGGTCGCCAAGTAAATCGTGTTCATTTCTGAAGCTTGCGTTGGACATTGTCTCCCCTGGTACGGTTCGTCTGTAATAGCTTGCCGAAGTCTAGTGCTCCGACTTCTACACCGCCACTGCCCATGCAAAGACGGTATCAACAGCAGAGGGGTTACATAGGTTATGCAAAAAACGTATGAGAGACGGCGTCGACATCTCATGCCCTAGGCACAGTTGGAGAGAAACTCTGGCAGCACAGTTTGCGGGCGAGCGTGGGTAGGATCGCCGAAGCACGGTCCCAAACCGGAAATGTCAAATGCCGAACGCTTCCCCTCAATTCGCCGCAGCGACGCGGCAGGTCCTCGACCACCACCTTGGTGCCTTCGCGCAGGGTGTCGCGACCGCAGCCCAGGCTCGCGAGATCCTGAGTCTGAGTTGAACCGCATTCCCGCGCTGCTCACCAAGACCGCAGAGAGTAGGACCCTCAGTGCCGCGACGATTTAGCGGAGTAGCATCTGCGTACAACGAAACAGCGCGATCGTACGCCCGGCAGTATCGAATACCGACGCATCCCAGACATGCGTGCTTCGCCCAAGATGCACGGCTGTCGCGACGGCACGGATCGTTCCATCGCGACACGTTCCGAGGAAGTTGCTCTTGAGTTCGAGTGTCGTGAAATTGAGGGCGTGCTCGTGCAGGTGAGCAATGCAGGCGTAACCACAGCACGTATCGGCAAGCCCAATAACCGTGGCGGCATGCAGGAATCCATTAGGTGCCAGCAACTGAGGACGTATCGCAAGCTCTCCCGTGAGCACGCCTTGAGCAAGTTCGACAATGCGCACGCCAAGCAAATCGGGGAGCATGCCACGCTGGCCTTCATGGAGAGTCTCGATGGTGACGTCCGGACGCAGCGCGCTCATGGTTTTTCTCCTGAATGGAAGGCGATTGATTGGCCCAATTGGTGGCAGTAGTGTAAGACGCCAATCCCTCCTGGGAATGCGGGATGCTTGCGAACCATGCGGCGGGAATCTTCGGAGGAAAATCGGGGCACGATTCATCGCGAATCGTGCCAAGGTCAGCCGCCGGGGGTCCGGGGCGGCCGATCTCTCAGCGCGAAATCATGCGGCAATGCGTTCAGCGTAGAACGGATAATCGACATAGCCGATGTCCGTACCACCGAAGAAGGTTTCGCGATCGTACGGATTCAGCGGAAGCTTGCGGCGGAGTCGTTCGGGCAAGTCAGGGTTGGCAATGAAGTCGCGACCGAACGCCACCAGGTCGGCATCGCCTGCGGCAACAATTGCCTCGGCGCTTTCGCCCTTGAATCCTCCTGCAGCAATGATTGTTCCGCGGTAGAACTTGCGGATCAATTGCGAGGCTACCGGGTTGGGGTCCCTGGTCTCGTCATCGGACTCCCCCCGCACACGCGGCTCGATCAGGTGCAGGTAGGCGAGGTCGAGCTTGCTGAGTTCGGTGGCCACATAGGTGAACAGGCCTTCCGGGTCGCTGTCAGACATGTCGCCAAACGAACCGCTCGGGCCCAAGCGCACCGCGACCCGGTCGCTACCCCAGACAGAGATCACCGCCCGTGTGGCTTCGAGCAGGAAGCGCGCGCGGTTCTCGAACGAACCGCCGTAAATGTCTGTGCGTTTGTTGCTACCGTCCTGGAGGAACTGGTCGAACAAGTAGCCATTGGCGGAGTGTATTTCCACTCCGTCGAAACCGGCTTCGAGGCCGCGCTCGGCGGCACGACGGAAGCTTTCAACGAGTTCCGCGATCTCTTTGATCTCCAGCGCACGATTCGGCGTGTTAGGCGTCCACCCCGACTTTGTATATGCTACGCCGCCGTGGGCAATCGCCGACGGTCCCACCGGTGCCGTGCCGTCTGGCTGGACGTCCAAATGGGACTGACGACCTGCGTGGTACAGCTGCAGGAAAATCTTGCCGCCCTTGGCATGCACAGCTTCCGTGACCAGCCGCCAGCCAGCGATTTGGCTGTCGTCGTAAAGGCCAGGTGCGCCAAGGTACCCGTTACCATTGGGCGCGGCGATAGTCGCTTCACCAATCAAAAACGCCCCAGGGGATGAGCGCTGGGCATAGTACTCTGCCATGAGCGGGCCGGGAACAGCGCCATCGTGGGCGCGCATGCGCGTGAGCGGTGCCAGCACGACGCGGTGCTCGAATTCGTATGGACCGACCTTGACGGGTGTGAATAGTCTGGACATTAAATTGCTCTAAAAGGTGATGTGGTTCGCGTGCGAGCCGCGTGGCGCACGGTAGAGAAAATGCAAATGGATCGATAGGCGTCAGGCGATGCAATGCGGTCCGCCTTTCGCCCGCCCGGCTATCCTGCGGTCAACCGGCTACCATCGTGTCGTTGAACGCGTTGACCCAGGCGTGCTCGTTTGGCCCAGGATTGGCGCGCATGTCCACCGCCGGCCCCACCAATATTTCGTTCACATCCGTGGCCAACTGTTCGATCGCGCCTGCGATGAATACGTCGAGCGGCATCGCGCGGGCTTCCTCGCTGCTGTTCATCAACTCGGTGCGGACCCATGGTGGCGCGATCTCGACGACCGAGACCTTGGTGTTCCGGAGCAAGTAACGTTGCGAAAGTGTGTAGGAATGCAGCGCCGCCTTGGTGGCGCTGTACACCGCGGTGAGTGCCAGCGGTACGAAACCAAGAACCGATGTGACATTAGCGATGACGGCGTCGTCGCGTGTCCTCAGGTGTTCGATAAGCGCCGACGTCATGCGTATCGGGCCGAGCAGGTTTGTCTCAACCGTTGCGGTTAGCAGGGCATCGCTGACGGGGCCCTCAGCTCCATCGGGGTGCATGATGCCGGCGTTATTGATCAGCACGTTCAGCCCGGGATAGTCGGCGATCAGCTTCGCGGCGACAGACTCGATATCGAGCGGATCAGTGATGTCGAGCGAAACGGCTCGCATGCCCGGATTCGCGTCGATCGTCGCCTGTAGCCGCTCAGCTCGGCGACCGGAGATGATGACCTGGTTGCCGAGCTTGTGGAGTGCCTCCGCGAGACCGCGGCCGATTCCGGAGCCGCCGCCGGTGATGAAGATGGTGTTGCCCGTGAGTTTCATGATGGATTCGATGGGTCTACTGGTTTTGAGTTAGGCCGGAAAGGTGCTTCCGAACATCGGCAAGCCGCTTTTCGATTCGGCCTCGGTGGCTTCGTCCTGCAGAACGTCCCAATGCTCGGCGAGCACGCCGTCCGCGATGCGCAGAATGTCGGCCGCGATCCAGGCGGCGGGACGCCCATGCCCAGAAAAGCGTCCGTGAACAATCACGTAGTCGCCGTTTGCCACGATCACACCCGGCTCGTATCGCAAGGTTGCGGGCAGGGTCTTGATCAGGTCGAACAGGCCATTGCGCCCCGGTGCGATATGCGCGCTGTGCTGGATGTAGTCTGGTGACCAGAAGCGCTCCGCAGCCGCATAGTCACGTTGGTTGAAAAGCGCGTCGAATGCGTCGAGCACAAGGGTCTTGTTGGCGGCTTCGGTGAGGCTGGTCATGTGGATTTCCTGAGATGAGGGGGTGGCGCGTTACGCAGCGACTGGTTGGAGCGTGGGATAGTCGGTATAGCCTTCGGACGTGGAGCCGTAGACCTGTGGCCAGTTGATGTCGGCAAGCGGTGCATCGAGTGCGATGCGTGTTGGCAGATCCGGGTTTGCAATGAATGGACGGCCAAAAGCGACCATGTCGGCCAGTCCTGCGTCAATTAGCCGGTTAGCACGTGCGCGGTCGAAATCGACGTTCGCAATGATGGTGCCGGCGTACAGGTCGCGGAAATACCGGAACATGCCATCGCCCGCCAGCGTGGTCAGCGGGGTTGCTGACAAGTCGGTCATGCCACCCATCAGCAAGAGATGGGAGAGCGAAAAATCGTTGAGTCGACCGATTACGTATTCCGATGTGGCGAGTGTTTCGTCGGTGGAAACGAACGCCCCTGTCTCGGACGTCGCTGGCCCCGTCTTGATGCCGGTTCGGTGTGCACCAACTGCCTCGACCACTGTTTCCACGACCTCGAACAGGAAGCGAGCACGGTTTTCTGTCGAGCCACCGTATTCGTCGGTGCGCAGATTGGTGCGGATGTTGAGGAACTGGTTGAACAGGTAGTGATAGCCGCCCTGAATCTGCACGCCGTCGAAGCCGGCCGCGATGGCATTGCGCGCGGCGCGACCAAAGTCGGCAACCGTGCGACGGATATCGTTCCGCTCCATGGGGCGCGGCACCACGGTGTCCTGATGGCCGGTTGCCGTCACGCTTTGCTGCTCAGGGTTGACTGCCGAAGCCGAAAGCGGCGCCTTGCCTGCCTGAAAGTCGGGATGACCTAGCGAGCCCGTGTGCCAGAGTTGGGCGACGATCCGGCCGCCGGCGCGGTGTACGGCGTCCGTCACTACGCGCCAGCCTCGCACTTGGGCCTCGCTCCAGAGGCCCGGCACATTCGCCCAACCGACTGCCTCTGGGCTCACGAAGATGCCTTCGCTGATGATCAGGCCCGCCGAGGCTCGTTGTGCATAGTAGTCCGCATGCAAAAAGGTAGGGGCAAGGTCGGGATTCGCTGCCCGCATGCGCGTCAGCGGTGCCATGACAACGCGGTTTGGTAAATCCAGGACTCCAAGCCGGATCGGCTTGAGCAATGGCTGGTGACTTTCAATTGGCATGAGTATTCCTGCGAGCTAAGTGCGCTTAAACACGATGGTGATTGACATCGAGTTTTGGTGATGCGCCAGGAAAAGTCAAGGTCGTTCACCATTGTCTTTCGTTAGGCGGCTATAATCGCACCGACAACGGCAGGAGCATGAGCAATGGGTGTCTCAAAACAGCAGGCGGTAGAGAACCGGCGCTCGATCATCGAGGCGTCGGAAAAGCTGTTCCGTGCACATGGAATCGATGGTGTGGGGTTGAGCGCGCTAATGAAAGCCGCGGGATTCACCCAGGGCGGCTTCTATAACCACTTCGAATCGAAAGAGGCGTTGGCGGCCGCGGTGGTGGCAACCGCGATGGACAAGGCCAATCACGAACTGAAGGAAGCGATTGCCGCACCGATCGAATCGGGCGGCAACCGCCTGCGGCGACAGGTCGACTTCTATCTGTCCGGCGCACATTGCAGCGATATCGAGCACGGTTGCGCGATAGCTGGCCTGACTGCGGACGTACGCCGACTTGGCGACGAAGCCCAGAAGCACTTCGCTAGCGGCCTGCAAACGATGTTCGACACCGTTACGGGACTCATGGAGGACCAGGGCGCCGGCGATCCGGATGGCGCTACCTCGCGACGGGAGGCCATCGCCTTCTATTGCGAAATGGTTGGTGCGCTCATCCTGTCGCGGGCCGTCGCAAACGCCGATCCAGCGTTTGCACAAGAGATACTCGACGCTAGCCGTGAGACGTTGCTTAGGGATTTCGCGCTAGATGCTACTGGAATCAAGCGGTGAGGCCTGTCACCGCTACCCTGCCGGCTGTGTTGCCCGAGTCAACTTGGTACGCTCGCAGGCACCCCCGGTCGCGGGCGAAAACGACAACGGGTTCGCAGGTTTGGCAGCATGCGGCTTGTGATGGACGCCGACACCAGCAGCAACAGCACGTTTATGACGTGCGAACCATGGCCGTTCGCAAACCCACCGCGAACGGCTGAAATCGTAGCGAAGAGCGCCGTCTTTGGGCACGAATGGCCTGCTGTATTCGGGGCGTGACGGTATTCGTGCCGTTGCTCGCGGAAGGCTGGCCGTCGCGAATAAGATTTGCGCGGAGCGAATGGTCAGGACCCGGCAGATTACTTGCGCGGGAATCGCTTCCCTGCGGAACTTCCGGCGTTGCGTCCAACGCGTTGTCGGCCCCCAAATACCAATACTTCGACGGTATCCCAGAACGCGTTGGCCAAGTCGGGTTCCGAAGCCGAGACATTGCTTGTTGCCCGCATTTCCGCTCCGAATGTGGATAGTGTCGAGGTCATGCTGATCATCATGTAGTGAAGCAAAACAGGATCCACCATGGGCAGATCTCCGGCAGTCTGGGCCTCACGGATCTGCGGCAGCATCCGGTCGATCAACGGGCGAAGGATCGTATCGGCCAGCCACTGGAGCCTGGGGCTGTAGTCGATGATCTCGCGGAGCATGAAGTGATGAAGCTCAGGAAAGGCAACGGTGAACCGGAACAGGGCCCGGTACATCAACTTGACCTGCTCCACGGCGGTGACAGGCGGTGGGTCCGCTAGGTAGCCTTCCCACTCATGGCGAATATGGTCGAACGCATGAACGGCCACCGCCTCCCAGAGGATGTCCTTGGTGCGGTAGTGGTAGGTGATCAGCGGATGCTGCACGCCGATCCGATCCGCAATGCTGCGAATGCTTGCCGCCTCGAATCCCTTCGATGCGAACTCGGTTAGCGCCGCGTCCAGGATTGTCGTTCGCGTTTCCTGCGCCCGTGCCTGTTCCGCACGCTGCAGTTCTGGCGGGCGGCGGCCTGTTCTGGCCGTCTGCTGTCTTGATTCCGTACTCCGGACCATTCTTACTCCCAAGGCTCCGCCGCATTATATAAGGGGAGATGGAGCCACCTGGCAGGGCAAGACCGTCGCTAACATTCCGCCATGGACTTCGCTATAAATTTTACGGTTGGAAAATACAGTGATACGCTATGCCTGCGCTGGATTCAGCGCTCGCTTGCGCGCAGGTCTGCTGGTTGTTGGGACGCAGCACATGCAACCTCGGACTCTTTGCATGTGCTGCTTTTTTGGATGGGCGAACAGCATCACCCGCTGGATGCTCAACGGCTGCGGGAGGTGCGTCGGGAATTGTTCGACGATGCGGACCGCGAGGTGTGGGCGTCCTCATCATCTTCCAGGCCAGGAAGTACAAACTCCTCCATCAGGCCCAACGTTCGCAGGCAGAAGTCATTGCCTGCCAACCGTTCATCTTCAGAAAAATGCGCCATCGCCGGCGCAATGGAAGACTCGTTGGCAAGCTTCTCCACCGCTTGCTCGACGGTTTCGAGCCCCTTCTTCGTAAGATGAACGATAAAGCCACCGGCGTGCCCAGGGTCGATCTTGCGTTCGACCATGCCAAGGCTGGCGAGGCGATCGATCTTCTTGGTGATCGCCCCCGACGTGACGATCAACGCCCGGTAGAGGTCCGTGGGGCGCTTGGCATATGGCGGGCCGCCCCGGCGCAATGCCAGCAGCACGCGCATGTCGGAACCCTTGATACCCCAGTCCCGCTGGCACATGCGGTCGAATGACCGCTCAACCAGCGTCCCTAACCGCATGAAGTAAATCGCGAGCAGGAAGTTCGAGAGGTCCAGGTCCTTTCGCTCATGCTGCCACTGCAGCGTGATGAGATCGATATGGCTGCTGCCATGCGCGCGGGGGCGTCGCTCCGAATCTGTCTGAGTTGGAGATGCCGGCTTCTTGCGCGATCGAACCGTGGAAGTCTGCTTGGCGGCTGCGGAACCCATTTTTATCTTCCTTGGAAGGAACCTATTCTGTGTGCCGAATCTTGCTTCGTCAAGCCTCGGCGCGGGCCATTGTACGCAACTCGCCATATTGGGCGATTGCGCCGACATCGCACTCGCTTATCGCTCTGCACAAAACTTTACGTTCGGATAATATATTCGCATCAAAGTTCAGGGATCGAGCGCAAGCAGCTCGCCCGCCGCGTTCTGGAGACGAGTATGACGATGCCACCCGAGAAGCAAGCCACTGTGCCCCTTGCCAGGTTGTCCCACGTTCAAGGCGACAGTACGTTGCCCCTTAGCGAGCAAACTATTCCTGCCCTTCTGGCGCAAACAGTCGCGCGCCACGGGCAGCGCCTCGCGGTTGTGTTCCGCGAGCAGGGCATCCGCTGGAGCTGGGAAGAGTTTTCCGCTGCGGTGGATGCCATGGCGGCGGGCCTGCACGCGATCGGCTTGCGCAGAGGGGAGCGCATCGGCATCTGGTCACCGAATCGCGTCGAATGGGTAGTGACGCAGTTCGCAACGGCCAGGCTTGGACTGGTTCTGGTCAACATCAATCCTGCTTACCGGGTTGCCGAACTCGAGTACGCCTTGAACAAGGTGGCCTGTGTGGCAATCGTGGCGCCGGAAGCCTTCAAGTCGTCGCGCTATCTGGACATGCTGCAAAGTCTTGCGCCTGAGTTGTCGAAGTCTGTACCCGGGCAACTCAAGGCAGCGCGATTGCCAGCATTGCGTTGGGTGATCCGCATGGAAGATACCCCGACGCCGGGCATGCTGACGTGCCGGGAGCTGGCCGAGCGCGGCAACGGCGTGAGCATCGGGCAAATCGATGCCATGTCCGAGGCGCTGGACTCGCACGACCCGATCAACATCCAGTTCACAAGTGGTACCACTGGCGCCCCGAAGGGCGCAACGCTGACGCATCGGAACGTCGTCAACAATGCGCGTTACGTCGGCGCGGCCATGAACTTCGCGGAGACGGATCGGTTGTGCGTCCCCGTACCGCTATATCACTGCTTTGGCATGGTCATGTCCGCGCTGGTGTGCGCCGGCACGGGTGCCTGCATGGTGTTTCCCGGCGAAGCGTTCGATCCTCTTGCCACCATGGCGGCCATCAGCGAAGAGCGTTGCACGGCGGTACATGGCGTACCGACGATGTTCATTGCGCAGTTGGATCACCCCCAGTTCCGGGACTTCGACTTCTCAACCCTGCGTACAGGGATCATGGCGGGCGCACCGTGTCCCATTGAAATCATGAAGCGTGTTGTCGCTGACATGAACATGCAGGAAGTCACGATTGCGTACGGCATGACCGAGACGAGCCCGGTGTCGTTCCAGAGTGCAGCCGATGACCCGCTCGTGCGGCGTGTCGCCACGGTCGGACGCGTGCAGCCGCACCTGGAGTGCAAGATCGTCGATACGGACGGGCATACCGTCGAAGTAGGCGCGACAGGCGAACTGTGTATTCGCGGCTACTCGGTCATGCTTGGCTATTGGGAGGACGAACAGCGCACCAGGGAGTCGATCCGCGACGGCTGGATGCACACAGGTGACCTGGCGACGATCGATGCCGAGGGCTACTGCAATATTGTCGGGCGGGTCAAGGACATGCTCATTCGCGGTGGCGAGAACGTCTACCCGCGGGAGATCGAAGAGTTCCTGTTCCGGCATCCCAAGGTTCAATCGGTACAGGTTTTTGGTGTGCCGGACCCCAAATACGGAGAGGAGATCTGCGCCTGGATTGTGCTCAGGCCAGGCGAGACGGCGACGGAAGTCGACATCCGCGAATTCTGTCGCGACCAGATCGCGCACTACAAGATCCCGCGCTATATCCGATTCGTCGATGAAATGCCCATGACGATCACAGGAAAGGTGCAGAAGTTCGCGATGCGAGAGACGATGGTGCGCGAGTTGAATCTCGGCGAAAACAAGACAGCGTAGACCATCCATGTCGATACTTGAAACCAAACTGAACGCACGCTCGGAATCGTTCAAGGCCAATGCGCAGACGATGCAGTCGCTGGTGGACGACCTCCGGCAGAAGATCGCGAAGCTGGCCGAAGGCGGTGGCGAGGACGCACGCAACAAGCACCTGTCGCGCGGCAAGCTGCTGCCGCGCGAGCGCGTGCAGCAATTGCTGGATCCGGGCACGCCTTTCCTGGAACTGTCGCAACTGGCCGCATACGAGATGTATGACGATGCGGCCCCCGGCGCGGGCATCATCACCGGTATCGGACGCGTGGCCGGGCAGGAGTGCGTGATCGTCTGCAACGACGCCACGGTCAAGGGTGGTACCTACTACCCGTTGACGGTCAAGAAGCATGTGCGCGCGCAAGAGATTGCCGAGCAGAACAACCTGCCGTGCATCTACCTGGTGGATTCGGGTGGCGCGAACCTGCCGAACCAGGACGATGTGTTTCCTGATCGCGACCACTTCGGCCGCATCTTCTACAACCAGGCCAACCTGTCGGCGCGCGGCATTCCGCAGATCGCCGTGGTGATGGGTTCGTGTACCGCCGGTGGCGCCTATGTGCCGGCGATGAGCGACGAGTCGATCATCGTCAAGAACCAGGGCACGATCTTTCTGGGCGGCCCACCGCTGGTAAAGGCGGCGACCGGCGAGGAAGTCAGCGCCGAGGACCTGGGCGGTGCCGATGTGCATACGCGCCTGTCGGGCGTGGCCGACTACTTCGCGCAGAACGACCATCATGCGCTCAGTCTGGCGCGCAATATCGTGCAGCACCTGAACCGTCGCAAGCCCGACCAGATCCGCTTGCACGAACCACAGGAGCCGCTGTATCCGGTGGAAGAACTGTATGGCGTGATTCCCACCGATACGCGCAAGCCGTATGACGTACGCGAGGTGATCGCACGCATTGTCGACGGTTCCGAGTTCGATGAATTCAAGGCGCGCTACGGCTCCACGCTGGTGTGCGGATTCGCGCGGATCTGGGGCTACCCGGTAGGCATCATTGCCAACAACGGCATTCTGTTCTCGGAATCGGCGCTGAAGGGCGCGCACTTTATCGAGCTGTGCTGCCAGCGCAAGATTCCGCTGGTGTTCCTGCAGAACATCACCGGCTTCATGGTGGGCCGCAAGTACGAGAACGAAGGTATTGCGCGCAACGGCGCCAAGATGGTGACGGCCGTGGCGACGGCGCAGGTGCCCAAGTTCACGGTGATCATCGGCGGTTCGTTCGGGGCCGGCAACTACGGCATGTGCGGCCGCGCGTATTCGCCGCGCTTCCTGTGGATGTGGCCGAACGCGCGGATCTCGGTGATGGGTGGCGAGCAGGCAGCCAGCGTGCTGGCCACGGTGCGCCGCGACGGCATCGAGGGCAAGGGCGGCCAATGGAGTGCCGACGAAGAGGAGGCATTCAAGTCACCGATTCGCGACCAGTATGAACGCCAGGGCCATCCGTACTATGCGAGCGCGCGGCTGTGGGACGATGGCGTGATCGACCCCGCGCAAACGCGTACCGTACTGGGCCTTGGTTTGTCCGCCAGCCTCAATGCGCCGATCGGCGACATGAAGTTTGGCGTGTTCCGCATGTGAGAAGGGCAATCACCATGTTCAACAAGATCCTGATCGCCAACCGTGGCGAGATTGCCTGCCGTGTGGCGGCCACGTGCCGCCGGCTGGGCATTCGTACGGTGGCAGTCTATTCGGACGCCGATGCCGATGCGCGGCACGTCGCGTTCTGCGACGAGGCCGTGCATATCGGCGGCCCGGCCGCGCGCGACAGCTATCTGCGCGCGGACCACATCATCGAGATGGCGAAGGAAACCGGCGCCCAGGCCATCCACCCGGGCTACGGCTTCCTGTCCGAGAACGAGGACTTCGCGCGCGCCTGCGCCGAGGCCGGACTCGTCTTTATCGGCCCGCCCGCGTCGGCCATTCATGCGATGGGCAGCAAGAGCGCGGCCAAGCAACTGATGGAAAAGGCCGCCGTGCCGCTGGTGCCCGGCTATCACGGCGAGGACCAGGAAGCGGTATTGCTGCGCCGCGAGGCGGACCGCATTGGCTATCCGGTGCTGCTCAAGGCCAGCGCCGGTGGCGGCGGCAAGGGCATGCGCGTGGTGGAGGCGGGCGACGGCTTCGAGGCCGCGCTGGCATCGGTCAAGCGCGAGGCATCGGCCAGCTTCGGCGACGACAAGGTGCTCGTCGAGAAGTACCTCACGCGTCCGCGCCATATCGAGATCCAGGTGTTTGCCGACACCCACGGCAACTGCGTCTACCTGTTCGAGCGCGACTGCTCGGTGCAGCGCCGGCACCAGAAGGTGCTGGAGGAAGCCCCCGCGCCGGGCATGACCGAGGAACGCCGCCGCGCGATGGGCGAGGCCGCCGTGGCCGCCGCGCGCGCCGTGGGCTACGTGGGCGCCGGCACCGTGGAGTTCATCGCCAACCAGGACGGCTCGTTCTACTTCATGGAGATGAACACGCGCCTGCAGGTGGAGCACCCGGTCACCGAGATGATCACCGGGCAGGACCTGGTCGAATGGCAACTGCGTGTAGCTGCTGGCGAGCCGCTGCCGCTGGCGCAGGACCAACTGAAGATCGACGGCCACGCGCTGGAAGCGCGCATCTACGCCGAGAATCCGGAGAAGGGCTTCCTGCCGTCGACGGGCACGCTGCACTTCCTGCGCACGCCGCCGGCCGTGCAGTTCATGCGCGGCGGAGATGCCCATGGGCCGGCGGGTGTGCGGATCGACGCGGGCGTGCGCGAGGGCGACACGATCAGCCCGTTCTACGACCCGATGATCGCCAAGCTGATCGTCTGGGGCCGCGACCGTGACGAAGCGCTGTCGCGCATGGCACAGGCGCTGGCGAACTACCACGTCGTGGGGCTTTCCACCAACGTGGCGTTCCTGCAGCGGCTGGTCAAGTCCGAGGCGTTCCGCACGGCGGACCTCGATACGGGCCTGATCGAACGCAACCAGGCCGTGCTGTTCCCACCGCAGAGGTCGGTGGGTATCGAGGTCATCGCGCTGGCCGTGGCGGCGCTGCTGGAACGCGAGGCGCGCGAGCGCCGCGTGGACGAGGCCGATCGCCATTCGCCGTGGACGCATGCGGGCGGCTGGCGCCTGAACGCGCGCGACGTGCGCACGCTGTATTTCGAAGGCGCGGGCCACAAGCTGGAAGTGGTGCTCAAGGGCGATGCGCGCGAGGTGCCGGACCGGCGCCGCGATACGCTCATCTACGCCGAGCAGGCGGCGCCGTTCGCCTATACCTTTAACGCCGACGACATCCGCGTGGACCTTGGCACGCGCCGCACCCTCGGCCAGGTGCACCTGGAGGGCGATACCTTCCACGTGTTCCATGCGGGCCGTCACACGGTGCTGGGATGGCTGGACCCGCTGTCGCACGCCGGCGAGGCCGAGGGCGAGGGCGGCAAGCTGACCGCGCCGATGCCGGGCAAGGTGATTGCCGTGATGGTGGAGCCGGGCGCGTGCGTCACGCGCGGCACGCCGCTGCTGGTGATGGAGGCCATGAAGATGGAGCACACCATCGCGGCACCGGCCGATGGCGTGGTCAGCGAGGTGCTCTACGGCGTGGGCGAGCAGGTGTCGGAAGGCGCCCAGTTGCTGAGCATCGACGTGGAATCAGGAGGGCAGGGATGACATCAGGAAAGGAAACTATCGTGCGGGACCATGTGAAGATCGTCGAGGTCGGTCCTCGCGACGGACTGCAAAATGAGAAGGCCATCCTGGCCACGGACATCAAGATCGAGCTTGTCAACAGGCTGGCTACGGCGGGGATGGCTAACGTCGAGACTGCATCGTTCGTGTCACCCAGGTGGGTGCCTCAAATGGCCGACGGGGCGGCGGTGATGGCCGGCGTTCTACGACATCCGGGTACGCTGTACTCGGTGCTGACGCCGAATATGAAAGGCTTCGAAGGTGCGATCGCCGCGGCTGCGGACGAGGTCGTGATCTTCGGCGCTGCCAGCGAAGCGTTCTCGCAGAAGAATATCAACTGCTCGATCGCGGAATCCATTGCCCGCTTCGAGCCGGTTGCCGCTGCGGCGAAGGCGGCAGGATTGCGGCTGCGCGGCAGCATCTCCTGCGCCCTCGGTTGCCCGTACCAGGGAGAGGTTAGTGTTTCGGCGGTGGTCGATGTCGTGGAGCGCTTGCGAGGGCTCGGCTGCGATGAGATCGATATTGCGGACACGATAGGTGTCGGTACGCCATCGAAGGTTCAGGCAGTCATGCGGGCCGCGGCAAATGCGTTTCCGGTGGAAGGCTTGTCGGGTCATTTTCATGATACCTATGGCCAGGCCCTGGCAAACATCCTCGCGAGCCTGGAGGTTGGGATTCGAATCTTCCATGCTTCGGTAGCCGGGCTAGGCGGATGCCCCTATGCAAAGGGGGCGACGGGTAATGTCGCGACAGAGGATGTGTTGTACATGTTGCATGGCATGGGCATGCACACCGGCATCGATCTCGATGCGGTTGTGCGTGCCGGGGACTTCATTTCGACGGTCATCGGCCGCGCCAATAGTGCGCGAGCCGGCAAGGCCTTGCTTGCGAAATGGATGGACGCCCGCGATTAGGCATGGCCAAGGACGCCACGCCGTCGCATGGCAGGAAGCCATTGGCTTCCATACCAAGGCAGGGCCAGTTGGCCGCTATGCGACGAGGTCGAGGGCAACGTTTTCGAATGCCGGTCTCACATGGTCGCAGAACAGCCTGACGGAGCGGGACGCTTCCTCGAGTGACAAGTCACCGAAGACGTAGGTGCCAATGAGATAGTTGAATGCGCCGTTCTCGGCCTGCTCGAGAAGCTGTTCCCGCACCACACTGGGCGATCCTGCGATCGCCATGCCGGATTCGATCAGCGCGCCGAAGTCCTGTGGAGGCCTTGCATGGATCGACCTTGTATCGTGCTTGTGCCGCGAATCATAGAAGCTCGCATGGAGTGCATGCCATGCACGCTTGCCGATTTCCAGGGCTTCTGCATCGGTGTCAGCCATGACGATGTAGCGATGGACGCCGGCCAGCGGAAGGGGCGCGGTGTCACCGTGATGCGCCTGGAACTCCTCGCGGAACCGATCCGTGATGGACCTGACACGGTGAACCGGACCGCCGCACATGATGTTCATGTTTTCCCTGGCCGCCCACGCTGCCGATTCCGCCGAGGCCGGCGCGTACCACATCGGTGGTGATGACTGGAGTGGCTTGCGTTCGACGGGAACGCTGGAAAATTTCCAGACCTGGCCATCGAAGTTGACGACGTAACTGCCGAGATACTGCCTGAGGATGGCGTAGGCTTCCACATACCGTGCCTGGACCGTTGTGGGGTCGATGCCGAGGGCCAGATCCTCGTGTCGAGACGTACCTCTCCCCACTCCAAATTCGAGGCGTCCGCCGCTGAGATGATCGAGCATGCAGATCTCTTCTGCGAGGCGAAGTGGATGGTGGGCCGGCAGAGGGTAGGCGGGCGGGCATAGCCTCAATTTCCTGGTCCGCTGCGCGACAGCGGCCAGCAAGATCGGCTCCGATGGAATGGGGTTGTGCGTGGTCGCGTGGTGCTCCGGCAGGTGATAGCAATAGAACCCCAGTTCGTCGTAGAGCTCGGCCATCCTGAGGCGCTGCGTGTGTAGCAGACAGATGTCGCTGGCGTTGCGATCGTTCTGGTCGAGGACGCCGAACTTCATGCCTTGCGGCCCTGATAAGTCGTCACGGAGCAATCGCACCTCTCAGCATGTCGGCCACCTGGCGTTGCGCCAGCGCTGCAGCGTCGAGGCGGCCGCGCATGCTGTAGAACGTGTGGAGCATGCCCTGATAGCGCACGCAGGTGGCAGAAACCCCCGCTTCGGCGAGCTTGGCGGCGTAGGCTTCGCCGTCGTCGCGTACGGCGTCGCACTCGGCGGTGATGACGAGCGCGGGCGGCAGGTCAGTGTGTGTGCTGGCAAGCAGTGGCGACAGCTTCCATGTAGATGGCGGCACGCCGTAGTCGAGCGCGTAGTTGTGGAACGCGTGCGAGACGTCCGCCCGGCTCTGCATGAACCCTTCTGCGTACTCCGACAGGGATGCTGCCTGGAGCCGTGCGTCGGTCGCGGGATAGACAAGGGCCTGCGCCAGCAGTTCGGGCCCCGCATGGTCGCGGGCGAGCAGGCAGACAACTGCCGCAAGGTTGCCGCCTGCAGACTCGCCGAACACCGCCATGCGAGAGGTCTTCAGGCCGAGCGCATGACCATGCTCCGCAATCCAGCGCGTTGCGGCCCAAGCGTCATCGATTGCTGCGGGGAATGGGTACTCCGGTGCAAGCCGGTAGTCGACGCTGACCACCGCCAGCCCGGAATCCCTTGCGAGATGCCGGCACACGGCGTCGAAGCTGTCCAGATTCCCCATCAGCCAGCCACCGCCGTGGAAGGCCATGGTCAAGCCGGGTGCATCGGACGGGATATACAGGCGCAGCGGAATCGTGCCGCCGGGCCCCGGAATGCCGTAGTCGATGACTTGCTCGATCTCGGGGCCTGGCATGCGAGCGGCGCTGCGCTCCGCCATCTGCGCACGTGACTGCTGGGCGCTGACCTGCGCCATGCCCGGTTGCGTCGATGCCGCGGCGGCGATTCCCCGCAACGCGGGGTGAATCGTGTTGGTGGAATGGGTGGTCATCGTGCTCAGGGCGTTGGCGTTGGGGGAGGGCCGAAGGTGACCTTCGGGAATTTCGCCATGACGCCTACGCCACCGTCGACCTCGATGATTTCCCCGGCCATGTGCGAGCTGAGGTCGGAGGCCAGAAACAGCAGCGGGCCGGCAATTTCCGCCGGCGTGGCCGGACGCCCGAGCGGGATGACGTCGCTGATGGCCGACCATGCCGCCTCGTCGAGCCGCTGGATCAGCCGGGGCGTCCTGACGAATCCCGGCGACACGGCGTTGATGCGGACGTTGTGCGGCGCGTACTCGGCGCCGGCGCAGCGCACCAGATGATGCAGGGCTGCCTTGGAGGTGGCGTAGGCCGTTTCGTTCGGCACCGCGCGATTGCCTGCCAGCGAGCCAACGAACACGAGACTGCCGCCACCGTCGGCCTTCATCATTTCGCCGCCGATCTGGATGGCCAGGTATGCGTGGCGCACCACGATATCGAACTGTTTGTCCCAAGATGCGTCGTCCACCTCCGAGAAGGGCTTGATGCCCGCGACGCCGATGATGTCGATGGCCCCGTGCACGCGGCCAAAGCGCTGGCGTGCCGTGTCGAAGATGCGCTGGACGTCCGAGCGCTTCGTTGCGTCGGCCACGCAGGCCACCCCGCCAATATTCTCTGCAACGGCTTGGGCCAGTTCCTCGTCGTGGTCGACGCACAGCACTTTTGCCCCGGCCTGCGCGAGGGCGTGGGCCGTCTGTTCACCGATGCCCTGCCCAGCGCCCAGCACGACATAGCCTCGGCCGTCGAGGCGCAGCAGCGAAAGGTAGTCAGGTGTGCTTTGATCCGTCATCTTGCTTGTCATGGTTTCTGTTCCTCAGGGTCAGGCGACCGGGGTTTCGCGATGCGAAGGCAGCAGGTCTTGCCAGGTAGCGCCTTCTGCCAGTTCCGCATCGCAGGCACCCACGCCGCGCAAGTCAAGGCCCAGCGCACGCAGCGGTTCGCCTTCGCTGGCACGCTTGACCATGTCCAGCAGGACGCGGCGCACGCGGGTCACCGCCTGGTCCGCCGGCACCAGGTGCTCGCGGGACCGGTCGTACAGCGGGCCTTGCGACAGGCCGATGGCGGCGTCCTCCACTTCCACGCCGCGCAGCCCGGTCCAGTTTTCCTTCATGAGCACGCGGTCCTGACCGAACGAGTTGGACCAGTTGGCCAGAAAGGTGCAGGTCTGCCGGTTGTAGTACTGCGGGTTGTCGAGTCCCAGCAGTTCGAGGATGCGGTCTTCGCTGATGGGCTCATTGCCGTGGATGATCAGGAAGGTACTGGTGTGGGTATCGTCCGCGGGGACCTCCAACACCGTGAATTGGAAGGCCGGGGCCGGAATGATGCGGCCGTAAGGCACGATGAACGGCACCACGCGGGCGTTTTGGACGCGTGGCGTATCGGTCTTCCGCAGCGCGACATAGTGGAAGCCGAAGGCGGTGTCCTCGATCTTCAGCGCTGGTTCCAGGTCGTTCGATGCGAGGGCCGCGGGGTTGACGACGTCGGGGTTGCGCGTGAATTCGTCGTCCTTCCAGCCCGGGCGCGCCATGTTTGTGTGCAACACGCCCACGTGCGAGCTATCCTCGCCGCCTTCCACGAGCTGCAGGTAGTTGCAGGCGACATTGATGCGAAGCACCACACGGTGGCTGCTGTCGGTGTCCATGAACGCGTAGCGGGAGAACGCTGGCTCCTGCTCCTTGGAGCCAACGTAGGCCCAGACGATGCCGCCTTCCTCGCGCACCGGGAAGGATGGTGCCTTCATGCGGGCAGCGTACTTGGGATCGGCGTGATTCGGCGTTTCCAGCACGGTGCCGGAAGCGCTGAATTTCCATCCGTGATAAAGGCAACGGATGCCGCCTTCCTCGACGCGCCCCAGTGCGAGCGATGCGCCGCGGTGCATGCAGAGCTCCTCGAGGAAGCCGACCTGACCGCTCGAATCCCGGAACGCGACGTAGTCCTCGCCCAGCAGGCGGACGCGAAGGGGCGGGCTGTCGGGCGCCGGCAACTGCGCGGATGTGCATACCGGATGCCAGAAGCGTCTCATCATGGCGCCGCCTGGCGTACCGGGGCCAACGCGGCAAAGCAGTTCGTTATCGCGGGAATTCAACATGCGGGACTCCTTTTTTACGGTTCGTGCTTATTGACCCGGATTCGTGCGGGGTCGAGACAATGACGTGATCTGGTGATGCGGAACCAGGCCGCGCCAGTCTTCGTCGGGGCCGATCTCGCCGGATACACCGATCGCATTGCCCAGCTGCGCGCGCAGCGCAGGAATCTCCAGCTGATCACGGGCGGCGCGCGCGGTTGTCAGCAGGCATCGATGCAGGCGACTGATGGCCAGGTCCGCGCTGCAGAGCATTTCCTGCGAGCGGTCGCGGATTTTGCCGCTGGAGACGCTGCACGCCGCGTCTTCCTGGGTAATGCTGTCGAAACCGGTGAAATGGCCGTTGCGCTGGCCTTGCCTGTCCTGGCGGAATCCGTTGGCCAGCGACATGGCGTTCGGCGTGTTCCAGGTATCGTCGGTCATGCCGTACTTGCGCAAGGTGGGTTCGTCGAGCCCGACAAAGACCAGTTGCTGCGACCGCAGGGGCTCTTGCCCAATCGGCTTCTCGGCATCCCACCAGACGTGGAAGAAGTGGCAGCGTTCGTCGTCGATGGGCACGACCATCAGCAGCAGGTCGCCATTGGCGTTGGCGATGAAGCATGGGGCGATGAACGATGTCACGCGTGCAATGCGGTTTTCCTCGCCCTGGCGGATCGCCACGTAGTGGAATCCGAAATCGGTTTCGTCGGCCTCGATGATCGGCGCCGAGTCAAACTGCATGTGGGTGGTCTTCTTGGCGTAGTCGAGATCCGAGTCATTGGTCTTGGCCAGTGCGGAACTGTGCAGGACCGTCAGATGAGAGGAGTCGACTAGCCCCTCGATGACCTGGACATAGTTGCAGTTGACCACGGCCCGGACGTTGATCCGATGGGTGTCGGGCAGGTCCATGAAGGGCCAGTGCGGGAACGGCGGCACTTCGTCCTTCGGGCCGAGATAGGCCCATACGATGCCACCCGTCTCGCGCACGGGGTAAGTCCTTGCCTTGATGCGATCCTTGAACTTCGGGTCGGCGACGTTCGGCGTTTCGAGCACCTTGCCGTCGACCGCGAACTTCCAGCCGTGATAGATGCAGCGAAGTCCATCGCCATCGGCGCGCGCCAGTTGCATGGATGAGCCACGATGCAGGCAACCTTCGGCATAGACGCCGGGACGGCCTTGCTGGTCGCGCCACACGACAAAGCGCTCGCCCAGGACCTCGATGGTCTGCGGATCGCCGTTCGCGGCGGGCATGTCGGACGACTGGATGACTGGCAGCCAGAACCGTCGCATGGCCTTGCCCATTGCCGTGTCCGGTCCGGTGTGGCAAATCAGTTCGTTGTCTTGCCTGTTAAGCATGTTGATCTCCTCAACTCTATTGGCAACTGCCGCCCGACTTACAAGTCGAGCAGCAGCCGTGGGGTCTTGGCGCGGGAGCAGCAGGGCATGAAGCAGTCATTGCGCGCATGCTCGTCGCTGGTGAGATACAGGTCGCGATGGTCCGGCGTTCCGGACAGCACCTTGGTCATGCAGGTGCCGCACACGCCTTGCTCGCAGGAAAGGGGCAGATCGAAGCCGGCATCAAGCAGCGCGTTGGCGGCGCTTTGCGCGGCGCTCACCTTGATGACTTGGCCAGTGCTCTCGATCTGGATTTCGAATGCGGCGTCGCCCGAGTGGTCGATCGGATCGGCAGCGAAATACTCGCGGTGCAGATGCGCATCGTCCCAGCCCAGTGCAATCGCCGTGTCCAGGATGTGGGCCATGAAGCCACCCGGGCCGCATACGTAGAGATGCTTGTCCGGTGCGGGGGCGCCAATCGCTGCGTGCGCATCGAGCTGTTGCTCGACCGGACCATCGTCGGCATGGATCTCGACATTGCCGCTGAAGCGTTCGCTTGGCAGGCGATCGACAAACGCCATGCGGGATCGCGTACGGCCGCAGTAGTGCATCGCGAACGTCCGCCCGTCGCGTGCGAGCTGTTGCGCCATGCACAGGATGGGCGTGATGCCAATCCCGCCAGCGAACAGAAGCGATGTCGCGTCTTCGTGATGCAGCGCAAAGTGATTACGTGGCGCGCTGATCGACAGCACGTCGCCAACGGCGATCTCATCAACCAGGAACGATGAGCCGCCACGTGACGCCGGCTCGCGCAACACGCCGATACGGTAGCAATCGGCTGCAGGAAGGTCGTGCAGCGAGTATTGCCGGATCAAGCCGCCCGGCAGGTGCACGTCAATATGCGCGCCCGCTTCAAATGCGGGGAGCGCAGACTCGGTTGTCGATACCAGTTCGAAGCCGGCAATCCCTTCGGCCAGCAGCGTCTTGGCGGCAACCTTCACGTTAAGCAAAGTATTCATTTCCATTCCAAATATCTTCCGTGGAAGACGTAATGGCAAAAAAATTCAGAGAGCCAATGCGCGACGCGGCTGCAGCTTGATTGGTGCGCCGCCAAGTTGCCGTTGAATCAGCCAGCGCGCCAGCCCTTGATCCATGATGCGCACGTGCTCTGGAAACCAGTCGGCCAGCGCTCGGGCGAAGGCACGCACCACGTCGGGCCTTCCCTTTTCCAGCATGGCCTGCACGTCGGCGGCGGATTGGAGAACGGCGGCGTGCTCGTCAACGTGGCAGCCGGACGAGCCATAGGCGGTGTCGCGCATCGCATCGTCCTCTTCCGCGAAGTGGCGATGCGCATGCTCGATGAAGCGCCGCAGCGCCGTGCCAAGCTCCACGTCGGCAACGTTCAGCAGGTCGTTGACGCATTCCACGAATTCCCTATGGGTGTCGTCCATCGCACGATGGTCGATCGAGAAGTCGTCATGCCAGGTAAAGCCGGGGGACTCATTCATAAGTTTCCTTCTGCACTTTGCATCCCGGCCTGCCGGCTCCGACGGTCGGTCGCGGTCTTGTGCCATGGATGCGGTCCAACAACCACTCGGATCGACAGGCCTTACTTTCGTCGCATCGGCGACGTCCTTGATTGATCCGTTCGTAAAACAGCTTCCACGGAAGAATATAAAGAAGGAGTGTGAGTGTCGAGGTAGGGAAAACACCAAACTCACCCGCGACGCCGCCATGCGCTTGGATTTAAGTCTATTTTGCCTTATAGGATGTGATGAACGCTCGACAGCATCCGGGAAAATCAGTAAGCCAGGTGCATTGACTTCGTATTTCTCGTCTATCAATCTTCCATGGAAGATAAATATGCAATCCACGGACGGAGGAGCGAGGAGATGAAAGGAGAGGCAAGCCGGCGTCATGTCCGGTGTCAAAAGAGGGCTGCACGATGGGGGTTGGCGATTGCGGCGGCGGCCATCTGCAGTGGCGCAAGTGCCTATGACGGGGGGCAACTCGCGCCGGGGCTGATGCTCTACGGCCTGATCGACACCGGCATCGAGTACGTCAACAACGTGGGAGCCCAGAAAAATGGCGTGGTGCGCATGCCGTCGCTGACCGGCTCGTACCCATCGCGCTGGGGACTGCGCGGGATCGAGGACCTGGGGAGCGGGTACAAGTCGATCTTCGTGCTGGAATCCGGCTTTGCACCGGACACCGGTTCGGCGAACCAGAGCGGGCGGCTGTTCGGCCGGCAAGCGTATGTCGGGCTGGTCGGGCCGTGGGGCGCGGTCTCGGTTGGGCGCCTGTACTCGCAGATTTACTGGTCGATGATTGGCGACACCATGGGCCCGAACATCTTCGCGGCAGGGTTGCTTGACAACTATTTGGCGCAGGCACGTGTTGACAATGCCATTGACTACACGCTGACATTGGGCGCCTTCACGGTCGCGGCGACCTATTCGCTCGGGCGGGATGCCGTGGCGCCATCGGCGGCCGGTGGCTGTGCGGGAGAATCACCGAACGACTATCGGGCCTGCAAGGCGCTGTCCTTTCAGCTCAAGTACGACACCCAGACATGGGGCGTGGCCGGGGCCTTCGATCGAAACTATGGCGGGGGCGGAACGGGTTCGCCATTGCCGAACAGCTCGCAGACCGACACGCGCGAACTGATCAACGGATACGTCAAGTTTGGCACCGCAACGGTGGGCGCGGGCTTCGAGCACCGGATCAACCATGGCGTCGTTGCGCCGGGTGTCGTCAACAAGACCAGTGACTACTGGTGGATAGGCGGCACTTACCTTCCCGTCGCCCAGATTTCCCTGGACCTGCAGTACGGCCATCTGGCCGTCAGCGGCACGCAATTGGGCGCGTCGGTGATCGCTGCCAGGGCGTCCTATCTGTTCTCGAAGCGATCGAGCCTGTACATCACCGCTGGCCACGTGTTCAACCAGCGCGATTCAACGATCACGGTGGACGGCGGCGCACTGCCCGGCGCCTCGAATCCTGCGCCTGGCGTCGATCAAACCGGGGTCATGGTCGGCATTCGTCACAAGTTCTAACGGAAAGACTCCCGCATGCGAACACAAACGGTATCAACCTGGAGGAAAGATTCATGTTCACGCAACCTGTCAACCGATGGTGGAACGTAGTGGCCGGCGCGCTCAGTGTGGCCGTGGGCGCGGGGGTTGTCGGCGTCTATATGTTCGGGGTATTTGCCAAGTCGATCGGCGCGGAGTTTGGATGGTCGCGCGCATCGGTGGCGCTGGGGCTGACGGCGTTTGCGCTCGCTTCCGGTGTCGGGTCCCTGACGCTTGGGCTGGCCATCGACCGATTCGGGCTGCGCAAGGTGACGGCAATCTACGTGATGATGTTTGGCGGCGCCATCGCTCTGGTTCCGTTGTTACCGGCCCGGCTCGACTACTTTATTGCGGCCTTCGCGGTGATGGGCTTCTTTGGCTCCGCTGCCACCGTCCTGCCGTATGCGACGGCCATCTGCAGATGGTTCGACCGCAAGCGTGGGCTGGCGCTGGGCCTGGTGAATGCCGGCACGGGCATTGGCGCTGCGCTGATGCCGTTGTACGCGAACTTCCTGCTCTCTCGCTTCGGCTGGCGTGGTGGCTACTGGGGAGTCGCCCTCATTGTCACTGTTGTGCCGCTCGTGGCGCTGGCGTTGTGGGTGCGGCTGCCGACCGCGCCAGGCACCGTTGCCCAACTATCGGGAAGCGAAGCGCAGCGAGTTGATTCGCTCCACGAAGCCGCGCCGTTGTCCGAAATCGTGAAGACCAGCAAGCCGTTCTGGTTGATCGCGGTGTCCATCTTTACGGTCTCTGTCGCAACCTTCGGCATCATTTCCCAACTGGTGCCGATCGCAACGGATCGCGGCCATTCGCCTACGGTGGCAGCAGGCATGCTCTCGGCCGTTGGCATCGGTTCGCTGCTTGCACGGCTGGCCGCTGGCTACATCATGGATCGCATCTTCGCGCCTTACGTGGCGGCGGGCGTCTTCGTGTTGGCCATGATCGGCATGGGCCTTTTGATCGGCGCGGAGTCGGTCCTCATCATGACGCTCGCAGCGGTCATGGTTGGCATTGCCGCGGGAGCGGAGGGCGATATTCTGACCTTCCTCGTCAGCAGGTACTTTCCGATCGGGTCTTTCGGCAGCGTGACCGGTGCCATCTGGGTCACGTGGGCATGGGGCGGCGCGTTGGGGACCTACTTGCTTGGCCTGTCGTACGACGCGGCACATACATATAGTGTGGTCATCGTCGGCTTCATTGCGGCGCTGGGGGTCGGTACGCTGGCGATTCTCAGAGTCGGGCCCTACGTATTTGCGCTGCCGGGAGATGCTGCCGCTGCCGGTGAGTCGGGCGGCAATGAGGCAGTCCCGGTTCGTTGAAGCGCGGAGGCTGGTCCCTTCCGCGCGAGCCGGAAGGCATCAGCCAGCGTCGACCAGGACGAGTTCGGCGTCTTCCAGGGCGAGAATCCGAATCTCTTGCTCCCCGGTAATCGCAATGCCATCGCGCGCGCTCAACGCCATGCCGTTGACGTCGAGCGATCCGGTGGTGGCGACCAGATAGGCATGGCGTGTCGGAGAGATGGCGTAGGACACCGACTGCCCAGCGAGCAGCAGCGCGCCCAGTACGCGAGCGTTCGCCTGGATCGGCAATGCCTCAAGGTCATCGGCGAAGCCGCTTGCCAATGGCACGAGCCGGCCGCCTCGGTCAGACTTCGGGAAAGGCTTGGTCGCCCAGCGTGGCTCGATCCCGGATTGATTTGGACGCAGCCAGATCTGGAACAGCTTCAGGGGCGACTCTCCGGCGTTGTATTCGGCGTGCCGAATGCCGCTGCCTGCGCTGAATGCCTGGACGTTCCCAGCGGTGATCTGTCCACGGCTGCCCAGCGTGTCCTGATGTTCGAGCAAGCCTTCGCGGACATAGGTGACGATCTCCATGTCCCGATGGCCGTGGAACGGGAAGCCGGTGCCCGGTGCGATCTCGTCGTCGTTCCAGACGACCAGGGCGCCAAGCGCGGTGTGTTGGGGATTGCCATCCGGGCCAACTGCGAAATGGTGTTTCGCATTGAGCCAGCCAAGATTGGCGCCATCGAGGGAAGTCCACGGGCGAAGTTGAAGCATGGTGTTCTCCTGCATGCGAGCGAATTGCTACGTGCAAGTATTATACTGTACGAACGTAAAATATTAATCGTTGGCACTCGATGCGGCGCCAGGACCGCTCGACGGGTAAGTGCGGACTTGCTCGATAAACCACCGGCCAGCGGGTCCTGGGGGCGATGCCGTGGGGTAGACGGCCGACATCTGCAGGTTGAGACCGCCTGGAGGGACGTCGTCGATCTGAAGTGCCACCAGACGGCCGGCATCGATGTCGTCCTTGACGACATGCAGGGGCATGCCTCCCCAGCCAAGGCCGCCCAGCAGGAATTCATGCTTGGCGAACAGATCCGCCAGCCGCCACGTCAGGCTGGAGAAAATACCGTGCTGCCATCCGGCGGAAAGCTCCGATCGATCCGTGAGCACGAGTTGTGTGTGGCGTGCCAATTCATCCTTGGCAATCGGGCCATCGATTGCCGCAAGCGGATGGTGACTGGCTGCCACCATCAGGAAGGCGACACTGCCGAGCCGTTCAGCGGAAAGATCGGGGGGCAGGGATGGCAGCGAACCGACGATGCCGACAGAGGCCCTGCCGTCGAGGACAGGTTGATAGGCGCTGCCGAGTGCCTCGACGTAAAGCCGAAGCGGCACCTCCGGAAATCGCGTCTGGAACGCCGTTGCCACGGCGGTGACGGTGTCGATCGGGAAAAACACATCGACGACGACCGAGAGCTCCGGCTCCAGGCCCTTTGCAATCCCTTTGGCGCGGGCCTTCATCCCGCTGATCCCACCGAGTACGCCACGCGCATCGGCCAGCAGGATGATGCCTTCGGCAGTCAGTTGGGGGTAGCGGCGGCTGCGGTCGAACAGCGGCACGCACAGCTGTGCTTCCAGGTCGGCCACCAGGCTGCTCACCATGGATTGCGCCCGAAAAAGCTTCCTCGCGGCGGCGGAGAAACTGCCCTCGTCGACGGTGGCGACGAACGCCCGAAGCTGGTCCAACGTTACGCCATCAAGCATGGTGATCCTATCGATACCTATCTGCCGGAGAGATGGAACGTATCGAAATATAACGGCTATTCATGGGGTGTCAAGCATGAGAAATTTCGCGCAACGGTTCGAGGAACCACTCTTAACTTGCGAAGGAAACAGACATGACAAAGTATTCACAAACCATTGCCACAGTTGGCCGAATCCTGATTGCCGCGGTATTCATCATGAGCGGACTGGGCAAGCTGGGCACACCGGCGGCCACCCAGGGCTACATCTCGGCGGTGGGCTTGCCGCTGCCGGTGCTTGGCTATGCGATCGCCGTTGCGACGGAAGTCGGCGGCGGACTGCTGCTGCTCGTCGGATACCGTACGCAGCTCGTCGCGCTCTGGATGGCGGCATTTACAGTGGCCACGGCCGTCTTCTTCCACAACAACTTCGCGGATCAGAACCAGATGATCCACTTCCTGAAGAACTTCATGATCGTGGGCGGCCTGCTGCAGATCGCGGCCTTTGGCGCAACGAAGCTCAGCCTGGATGCGCGCCGCGTGCGGCCGCGCACGGCCTGATGGACTGCGGCGAGATGAGCGGCTCGTCATCGGGCGCGGTACTCGCCAACGGCGCCCGCATTCCGTCCATCGGGCTCGGTACGTATGGCATGCGTGGCGACGGGCTGTCCGACATCGTCGCCGCCGCGCTGCATGCCGGGTTCCGGCATATCGACACGGCCCAGATGTACGGCAACGAGTATGACGTCGGGCAGGGCATTCTGAGGTCCGGCGTGCCCCGGGCGGAAGTATTCGTCACCACCAAGGTATGGGTCGGCAACTACGCGCGATCCCGGTTTGCGCCGTCTGTCGACGAGAGCTTGCGGAAGCTGCGCACCGACTATATCGACATGCTGCTCTTGCACTGGCCGGACAGCAGCGTGCCGCTCGCCGATCAGCTCGGGGTGCTGAACGATCTGGTCGCGGCGGGTAAGGTCCGGCACATCGGGGTGAGCAATTTCAATCGTGCGCTCCTTGCGCAGGCCACGGCGCTGTCCGCCCGGCCTCTGGCGACGAATCAGTTCGAGTACCACCCCTATCTGGACCAGCAGCGGCTGGTCGCGGCCACGCGTGACGCTGGCTTGTCCGTGACGGCCTATTGCGCAATGGCGGTTGGACGCGTCTTTGCCGAGCCGGTGCTGCAGTTCATTGCCGGTCGTCACCAGCGTGAAGTCTCGCAGATCGTCCTGCGCTGGCTGGTTCAGCAGGACGGTGTGGTGGCTTTGTCGCGAACAACGCGGCCCGATCGGTTGCGCGCCAATGCGTCGGTCTTCGATTTTGAACTGTCCGAGGACGAGATGGCGCTGATCTTCGCGCTGGCGTCAGGCCCTGGCGGACGTATCGTGGATCCACCGGGCCTGGCCCCGGACTGGGATTGAATGCGATCGGTGCCGCGACGCCATGTCAGCGGCTGGCGTCATGCTATCCGTGCGCGGGCACCGACTCTCCCAGCTTAGCCGAAAGAAAGTCCGCCACCGCGGAGACAGCTGGCGGCAGTGGCGGCCGGCTCGTGTAGACGAGTTGCAGGCCAAGGCCGGGGCTCGTGCGCCGATACGTCGGCAGCACGTGCACCAGCTTTCCCTGATCGATCACCGGCTCAGCCATCAGCTGCGGTAGCAGCGCAATCCCCAATCCCGCCTCGCAGGCTTGTGCCAGCACGCGCATGTCGTTGACCGCGAAGCGGCTGTTGATCGGCACTTCCTGGCTGCCGCGCGGGCCTTGCAGGCGCCACGTGCTGCGGCCCTGGCGATTCGAAATCGTCAGGCAGTCATGTGCCGCGAGTTCGCGCAGCGTGCGCGGCGCCGGGCGCCGCTTCAGATAGGCCGGGCTAGCGGCGAGGATCATCGAACTCGGCCCAAGCCTGCGCACCTTGAATCCGCTGCTGGTTTCCACGCCCATCCGCACCGCCAGGTCGATGCGTTCGCCAATCAGGTCGGTCGGCGTGTCGTCGAGCAGGAACTCGATGCTGATCTGCGGAAAGCGCGCGTAGAACTCGGTCAGCCATGTGATCGGCAGGATCTCGAAAAGACCGGCCATCGCCGCGATGCGCACGGACCCGGACGGCGCCTGCGCATCGCCGTGCAACCGTCCGATCTCCAGGATCTGGTCAAGCGCTGGCGCATACCGTTCGAACATCGTCTGGCCTTCCGTACTCAGCGACAGCTTGCGTGTCGATCGATGCAGCAGCCGTGTGCCGAGCTGGCCCTCGAGCTGATCGATGCGGCGGCTCAGCGTATTCGCCGGCATGTGCAGCCGCCGGGCCGCCTCGGAGAAGCTCCCTGCGCGCACGACCTGCACAAACAGCGCGAGGTCATTGAGATCGATCATGAGGTCTCTCCAAAAATGGACGAATCCAATCCGATTCTACTGTCTAGTGCAGAGCCATTTCCATCGCCATACTGGATTCACGCAGTCTGCAGACGTCCTGTCTCAGCCGAAACAACCCCTCGGGCACGTCCCGTTCGGAGAACACCCTCATGCAACTCCTGCACGTAGATTCCAGCATCCTCGGTCAAGGCTCGGTCAGCCGCGACCTGTCCGCCGACGTGGTTGCCACCTTCACGGGCCGTCAGTCCGGGCTGGCGATTTCCCGCCTTGACCTCGCCGCCACGCCGATCGGGCACCTGACGGCCGCGCATCTCGCCGCGGCGCAAGGTGCGCCGATCGACGATGCGTTGCAGGCCGATGTGGCAATGGGCCAGAACGCGCTGGACGAATTCCTGGCGGCCGACATCGTCGTCATCGGCGCACCGATGTACAACCTCGGCGTGCCCTCCCAGTTGAAGGCATGGATCGATCGCATCTCGGTGGCGGGGAAGACCTTCCGCTATGGCGAGCATGGCCCGGTCGGCCTGTGCGGCGGCAAGAAGCTGATCATCGCCTCGTCGCGCGGAGGCGTCTACAGCGAAGGCTCCGCTGCCGCCGCCTTCGATCATCAGGAAACCTACCTCAAGGCCGCCTTCGGCTTCCTCGGTATCACCGATATCACGTTCATCCGCGCGGAAGGCGTGGCAATGGGCGCCGATGCGCGCAGCGGCGCGATCGCTTCGGCAAAGAAGGATACGGCCGCGCTCGCGGCGTAAGGCCACGACGCCCCAACCCTCACAGGAGAAACTTCATGTCTGGCAAGAGAATCATCGCAGTTGTCGGCGCCACCGGCCATCAGGGTGGCGCGGTTGTGCGCGCGCTGCAGGCCAGCGGCCAATTCAAGGTCCGCGCGCTCACGCGCAATCCGTCGAAGCATCCGAACCTGGCTGACGAAATCGTCCAGGCGGATTTCAATCGACCCGAAACGCTCGAAGCCGCCTTCGCCGGCGCGTATGGAGCATTCGTGGTCACCAATGCCTGGGAGGCGGGTACGGACGAAATCAGGCAGGCCGTTGCCGCGGTCAATGTGGCCAAGGCGGCGGGCGTGCAGCACTTCATCTGGTCGACGCTTCCCGATGTCGAGAAGATCAGCCGCGGCAAGATCGATGTCCCGCATTTCACCGACAAGGCGAAAGTGGAGCAGATTGTCTCTGGCGCCGGATTCACACATCACACATTCGTGATCGCGCCGTTCTACTACCAGAACCTGATCGGCGCCATGGGCCCGCAGAAGCAGGCGGACGGCACTACCGGCTGGGCGTTGCCGCTTGACCCCGAACGCAGGGTCATCCATATGGGCGATATCACGGAGCTGGGCCGCCTCGTGGCCGGTGCGTTCGGCCAGCCAGACATCGCGGGGCACGGCCAGCACTTGCCGCTCGTCGGCGACTTCCTGAGCTTCAACGAGATCATCGCCATCCTTAACCGTCAGGGGAACAACGTCTCGTACAAGCATGTGCCGCGCGACGTGTTTGCCGGATGGTTCCCGGGCGCCGACGGCATTGCGGCCATGCTTGCCTACTTCGAGGCGCACACATATCTCGGGCCGGATTCGCTCGAAGCCATTGCGCTTGCCAACAAGGTTGCGGGTCGGCAGCCCACGAAGTTCGAGCCCTGGGCAGCGGAGCACTTCGCCACCGCCGCCGCTGCCTGACGCACGGCAAGCCGGACCTGAAGCCGTCCCTTTGCGAAACGGAGCGATACATGAGTCGAGTCTTCTCTCACGTGTTCCGGGGCGATGCGAAAACCTCGCCCCGGCCTTGCCAACGGGACGGCCAGTTTCCTGCCGCAGTGGCCGCTACAACAACATCACGTGGAGTGCATCCCATGAGTACCGTTTTTCGAACGCCGCCAGGCGCGCATCGCGCGGTGGGGCGTCACATCGTGTTTCGAACGCGCGGCCACGCACATGGGCCCGTCGTCCGCATGGTTAGTCCCGCCGACGTTGGCGAACGGATCAAGCCATTCGTGTTCCTGGACCTGATCGATTCGCAGGAGGGGTTGGGCCAGCGGGGCTTTGGCTGGCATCCGCACTCGGGCATTGCCACGTTGACGCTGGCAATAAAGGGCGAAGGCCGATTCTTCGAGTCCCTTGGCCATGAAGGCACCATGGTCGCGGGCGATGTGGAATGGATGAGCGCCGGGCGCGGCGTCTGGCACGCCGGCTCCGTCACGCCGCCGGTCAAGGCCTTCCAACTGTGGGTAGCCCTGCCGCCCAAGCGCGAACTGGCGCCGGCGTTCAGCCAGCATCTCTCGGCCGGCGATATCCCGTCGGATGGTCCCGCACGCGTGCTGATCGGCCGCAGCGGCGATGCGGTGAGCCCGATCGATGCGCCAGCGGGCATTCACTACTTCGATGTCCAGCTCAAGGCGGGCCAACGCTGGACCTATCAGCCGCCCAAGGGCTTTCTGGTAGGCTGGATCGCCGTGATGGATGGTAGCCTGTGCAGTCCGGAGACCATCGACAAGGGAGTACTGGCCGTGTTCGATCGATCCGATGCGGCCATCGAACTCGAGGCGGTCACCGACACGCGCTTTGTCCTCGGGTCGGCCATCCCACATCCCCATGCACTGCGGGTCGGCCACTACTCGGTGCATACGAGCGACGCGGCGCTGTTCGAGGGCGAGCGCGAAATCGCACGCATTGGCCGTGAACTGCGTGCCAGGGGCATCCTTGACTGAGCCGCGCCCATCATCCATCCGCCGCACAGCGTTGCGCTGGTGGCAACCAACGGGGAGCAGTGCAATGACGCATGGCATCGACGAACGCAGACGCTGGCTTGCCCTCGTCGTTCTCTGTCTGGGCGTGCTGATGATCGTCCTGGATACGACCATTGTGAACGTTGCACTGCCGTCCATTCGCGCGGATCTGGGCTTCACGGAAACCTCGCTCGTCTGGGTGGTCAATGCCTATATGCTCACCTTTGGCGGCTTCCTGCTGCTGGGTGGCCGGCTCGGCGACCTGTTTGGCCATCGGCGCCTTTTCCTGGCGGGCATCGCGGTGTTCGTGCTGGCGTCGGCGGCCTGCGGGCTTGCAAATTCGCAGGAGGTGCTGATCGCGGCGCGTGCCATACAAGGGCTGGGCGGGGCAGTCGTGTCGGCGGTGTCGCTGTCGCTCATCATGAATCTGTTCACCTCGCCGGAGGACCGTGCCAAGGCGATGGGCATCTACGGGTTCGTGGGCGGAGGCGGCGGCAGCGTTGGCGTACTGTTGGGCGGGCTGCTGACCAGTACATGGAGCTGGCATTGGATCTTCCTGGTCAATCTGCCGATTGGCGCCGTGGTCTACGCGGGATGCGTGATGCTTCTGCCGGCGGGCAAGCCGCCGACCGAGCGGTCCAGGCTGGACGTGGCCGGTGCCATCACTGTCACCGCATCGTTGATGCTGGCGGTGTACGCGATCGTGCATGGCAACGAGGCCGGCTGGACCTCCACGCAGACGCTCGTCCAGCTGGGTGCTGCCATTGTGCTGATGCTGGCCTTCCTCGTCATCGAATCGCGGGTGCCGCATCCGTTGATGCGGTTGCGGATGTTTGCGCTTCGCAATGTCGCCACGGCGAACGTGGTGGGCGTGCTGTGGGCGGCTGCGCTGTTTGCGTGGTTCTTTATCTCTGCGTTGTATATGCAGCGCGTGCTGCACTACAGCGCGATGCAGGTGGGGTTGGCGTTCCTGCCGGCCAATCTGATCATGGCGGCGTTCTCGCTTGGGCTGTCGGCGAGGATCGTGATGCGATTTGGCATTCGCGCACCGCTCTCGGCAGGCCTGTTGATGGCGGCAGCCGGACTGGTGCTGTTTGCGAGAGCGCCCGTCGACGGCAGCTTCCTGCCGGACATCCTGCCAGGCATGGTGCTGTTGGGCCTGGGCGCCGGGGTGGCATTCAATCCGGTGCTGCTGGCCGCCATGAGTGACGTTGCGCCCGATGAGTCCGGTCTGGCCTCGGGCATGGTCAACACGTCGTTCATGATGGGCGGCGCGCTGGGCCTGGCTGTCCTGGCGAGTCTGGCGGCCATACGTACCAATGGTCTCGCCGCCATGGGAGCAGATGCCATTTCCGCGCTCAACGGCGGCTACCGTCTGGCGTTCCTGCTGGGCGCGATTGCGGCAGCGGTGGCTTCGGCGCTTGCTGCGGCGTTCGTGCGTACGCGTGCGCCGGCGTCGGACACGACATCATCCGCCGCCTCCATATGAGGCAGCACGAGAAGATGCAAGCTGGAATCGGCCCATTTGGGCGAAGTCCATACCACGCAGTGCAACGGCGGTTCTCGATCATGTCTGTCACGCAACGTTGGTCTTCGCAGTGTTGTTGAGAGGGGGGCAGAATTCCTACCCGCAGCCGTTGTCTTTTATCGAAAGGTCACTATAATTGAGTGCGTAATCAGTCTTTATTTGATCGTAGTCATGGCACGTCCTCTCAGTCCTGAAAAGCGCAGCGCCTTGTTGCTTTCGGCAGCCCGCGCCGTCGCTGAGCATGGCGTACAGGCCACGACGGCAAGCATTGCGCGCAGCGCGGGCGTTGCCGAAGGCACGTTGTTCACCTATTTCGAGAACAAGGAAGCGCTCTTCCAGGAGCTTTATCTGCACCTTAAACAAGGCCTGGCGGAAGCGATCATGCCGGATTACCCACACGAGGCCGACTACCGACAGCGCATGGCGCACCTTTTCCAGCGCTATGTCGGGTGGGGGCTGAACAACGCGGCGCAGCGCGCGTCGCTTTCGCGGCTTGCGGCATCGGGGCTGGTGCTGGACGAGACACGGATCAAGGGGATGGCGGAGTTCCTGCCCATCTCCCGAATGATCGAGGTGGCGGTGCGCGAGGGTGTGGTGGTGGATGCGCCGATCGAGCTGCTGACCTCGGTTATCGAGAGTCTCGCCGACACAACCATCGACTATGTGAACAAGTATCCCGAGGGCGCCGAACGCCATCGGGAGCTTGGTTTTCATCTACTCTGGAAGTCGTTGAGCGCCTAAAAAATTTCGGAGATAGATGAGTGAGTACGCAATCATTAAATTTAAGGAGTGCAGCATGTCGATTCAGAAGTGGTTCATCACCGGCGCGTCCGGGGGTCTGGGGCTTGCTCTGACGGAGAAAGTGCTGGCGCAGGGACATCCCGTGGTGGCGTCCGTGCGTCGCATCGAGGCGATGCATGCGTTGCAGCAGGCTTACCCGGGCCTGCTCGAAGTGGAAGCGGTCGACGTGACGGACCCTGACCAGGTTCAGGCCGCGGCGGCACGCCATCCCGATATCGACGTGGTGGTCAACAACGCCGGTGGCGCGGTCATCGGCGCGGTGGAAGAGGCGAGCGAGGCCGAGGTCCAGCAGCAGATCGCGCTCAACCTGCTCGGGCCCATCCACGTGACGCGTGCGTTTGTCGGGGCCTTCCGGGCGAGGAGACATGGCACATTCATCCATGTCAGCAGTGTCGGGGGACGGGCCGGCTTTCCCAGCGGCGCCCTGTATCACGCGGCGAAGTTCGGCCTCGAAGGCTTTGCCGAGGCGATGAGCCAGGAGATTGCCGAGTTTGGCATCAAGACGATCATCATCGAACCGGGTTCCATCAAGACGGGCTTCGTGGCCAACATCCGCTGGACGCAGGAGATTGACGCCTACAAGGACAGTGCGGTTGGCAAGCTACGTCGCTGGATTGCTCAGGAAGGCGATGACCAAGCCTCGGGCGATCCCGTGAAGATGGCCGGCGCCATCTATGCGATGAGCCAGATGCAGGATCCACCGTTGCGCACGGTGCTGGGTGCGGATGCCTATGCAGTGTTGGAAGCCGGCTACACCCGGAGCCTGGAAGCGTTGAAGGCGCAAAGGGAGTTGGCCGAGTCCGTGATGTTCAAGGACAAACGCGGGTTCATGCCCGAGTGAGCGGCGACGAAGCAACGCCGAGACAGGCGGGCGACCCGGCATGAATGGGGATTCCCCGCATTCCATTCGCCAGGATGGCGAATTCGTAAGGATAAAGAGGTAAAGCATCATGACCAAAGTCTGGCTGATTACCGGTGCAGCGCGCGGTTTGGGGCGCACCATTCTCGAGACCGCGCTGCGCGATGGCGCCAGGGTCCTGGCCACCGCACGCAACACGGCGCGGCTGGCCGATCTGCAGGCGCGCTACGGCGAGCAACTGGCCACGTTCGAACTGGACGTCACCAACGAAAGGCAGGCGCACGATGCCGTGTCGGAAGCGGTGCACCGCTTTGGACGGCTCGATGTGCTTGTCAACAATGCCGGCTACGGCCATATCCAGCCATTCGAATACATGCCGGCCGACGACTTCCGCGCCCAGATCGACACCAATCTTTTTGGCGTGGTGAACCTCACCCGCGCTGCGATTCCCGTGATGCGTGCGCAGGGCAGCGGCCATATCTTTCAGGTGTCGTCAGCCGGCGGACGCGTGAGCAGCCCGGGTCTGTCGGCCTATCAGGCAGCCAAGTGGGCGGTGGGCGGCTTCAGCGATGTGGTGGGCAAGGAAGTCGCGCCCTTCGGGATCCGCATCTGCACGCTGGAGCCCGGCGGCATGCGTACCGAGTGGGGGCACGAGGCACGCTCGACGCTTGAAGATCTGCCGCATGACTACCAGGCATCGCTGGGGGCCTTCAAGGCACTGATCGACGCCTATGTCGGCCACGAAGTGGGCGACCCCGAGCGCATCGCGATGCTGATCGTCGGGCTTGCATCGCGGGCAAATGTGCCCGCGCGACTGGTGCTGGGGTCCGATGCCTGGCAGGTGGTGGAAGCAGAAGAGCAGGGGCGCCGCGAAGCCATGCAGCGTTGGCAGCCGGTAACGATTGCGGCGGACTTCGGTGCCGCATCGCCTGCCTGGCCGGTGGAGTGAGGTCGCCATGCGCGTTGTCCTGATTGGAGCAAGCGGCATGGTGGGCCAGGGCGTGCTGCGCGCGTGCTTGAGGGCCAAAGACGTCACCGAGATCATCGTGATTGGCCGGCGTCCGCTGCAAGGCTACGACGATCCGCGACTCCACGCCGTCATCGTGCCGGATCTTGGGGATTTCCGAGCGGCGGGCGACGTGTTCGCCAATGTCGATGCCTGCTTCTTCTGCGCGGGCGTTTCCTCGTTCGGCATGGCGGAGAAAGCCTACCGCGCGGTGACCTACGACCTCACGCTACACGTCGCGCACCGGTTGCTGGCCCGCAATCCGCGCATGACCATGGTGTACGTGTCCGGCGCCGGCGCAGACAGCAGCGAGACGGGCCGCTCAATGTGGGCCCGCGTTCGCGGCCAGACCGAGAACGCCTTGCGGCGCTTGCCGTTCCATCGTGTGGCTATCTTCCGGCCCTCGGCGATCATTGCCGAAGCCGGCATTCAGTCGCGAACGCGCTCGTATCGGTGGATGTATGTGGTGCTCAAACCGTTGCTCGCCCTGATGCGCCGTGTCTCGCCGGACAGCGTACTGACTACCGCCATCATTGGCGACGCCATGCTCAACGCTGTCCGACGCGGCGCACCACGCGCCATCCTGACGCCCAGTGACATCCATGAATTGGCGTCCTCGCCAGGTGCAAGGAGCTTGTGACACGTCAGACGGCAATAAGAACTGGTCATGGAACTCCGGGTCGGGAGGGCGATAGATGCCGTGCCACGCAGACGTTCCTCGCCATGGCTCGTTCAACTGCCATCTTTGCATTCACGCTACGACTACTGGCAGGGGTATTTATGCTGAAGTCTAGTTATTCAATTAAGTTGAATAACATTGACAGCAATAGCCCACTTTCTCCGGGTTTGCCATCGCTATAGTTCTGCACATGGACAGCGCAACAACGCAGCGACGCCAACGAAGCGGCGCAAACAAGCGAAGCCAGCGCTGCCAGCATAACCTCAAACTTATTGAATCATTTTTTATACCGGAGAGCACCATGTCGAACGCCAAGCTGCAAGTCCTGACCCCGCGCAACAGCCAGCTGATCATCATCGACCACCAGCCGCAGATGGCCTTCGGCGTGCAGTCGATGGACCGCCAGACCATGAAGAACAACGTGGTGGGCCTGGCCAAGGCAGCCAAGATCTTCGACGTGCCGACCACCATCACCACGGTGGAAAGCGATTCGTTCTCCGGCTACACCTACCCCGAGATCCTTGACGTCTTCCCCGGCAAGCAAACGCTGGAACGTACCTCGATGAACTCGTGGGACGACCAGAAGGTGCGCGACGCGCTGGCCGCCAACGGCCGCAAGAAGATTGTCGTGGCCGGCCTGTGGACCGAGGTCTGCAACACCACGTTCGCGCTGAGCGCAATGCTCGAGGGCGACTACGAGATCTATATGGTGGCCGATGCCTCGGGTGGCACGACCAAGGAAGCGCACGACTACGCCATGCAACGCATGATCCAGGCTGGCGTGGTGCCGGTGACCTGGCAGCAGGTCCTGCTCGAATGGCAGCGCGACTGGAAGAACAAGGAAACGTACGACGCGGTGACGGGTCTGGCCAAGGAACACTCGGGCGCCTACGGCATGGGCATCGACTACGCCTACACGATGGTGCACAAGGCCGCGCAACGTACCGCAACCCTGCATGAGTCGATCGCTCCGGTCCATGCGCCGGTGACTGAGTACTGAAATCCACGGTCGGTGGCGCGGCATTGAGAGCCGGGCCACCTTGAACAAGCGCAGGGGAAGGGCGGTAACCGCTATGACACGCAATCACAAACTCGGTCGCAAGCTGGAAATGGCCGCCGTCGCCTTCGCGACGGGATTTTCATCTCACGGGCACACCTCGTCGTCTCTCGGTGTACTGGCTGGAACGCTGGCGGTTTGCGCCCTGGTCGCACGCCGTACGCACAGCAAACGCACACCGACGGCGGGTCGGATATTACTGCGCTCGGCATGACATCCGCAAACCTTGCATACCAAGCCGCGCGTAGTCAGAAAAAAGGCGCGGTCGCGGTAAGCCACGGCGCGCATGGAGCTAGTTTCTCCTGGGGCGCCGACGCCTTCCGGATCTGGTTCGTGGCGCTATCGGGGCTCGCCGCTTGGTGCCGCTGCTGCTCCAGTACGACAGCAACAGCATCGGCGCTTACGCGTATTGCTCGCACCGCGCCCATTTCGGTGCGTGCGCGCAGGTCGATCGACTTAGTGATGGTGGCTACCGCTCGCGAAGTCGCCGCACCACACGGTCTCCGACTGCCTGCACCACGGTGACCAGTGCAATCAGGATCACGATGACTATGGCCATGGCCGTGGTATCAAAGCGCTGGTAGCCGTAGCAGATGGCCAGGTCGCCCCGAGCGATTCGGCTCGCGCTCCATTGAGCGATGCGTTCGCGAATGAGCGCCATGACTGTCGCCGTGATTACCGGACCGGAGATGAAGGACTTTGCCGTAGACGAGGGACTTTCAAATTTCAGCGAGACTGAGCAGATTCAGGCCTACGAAACGGCATTCGGCACGACACTGAAAATATAGGCCCATGCAATCGGTGCCGTGACAAGGCATTGGGAAATTCCAACGCGGGACAAACATCTTTGTTGGAGAAGGCGGCAGACTGCTACGCATTGAATCTGGGTATGATGCGATGCAAAGTGACTAAAAGATATCATTTACTGTCGATTTCTAATAGAAACATAGAAAAAACAATGACTTGGATTCGGTTGAGTCATTCCTTTGTTTTCACCCAGTTGCCTCATTTGTTGTAGTACGGTGGTACAGATTGGATCTAAAAATGCGATTAACTGCCAAAAAATATTTCACCCACACTGTCGTCGCTTCGCGACGCCGTATGCTCGCAAGGGTGGAAGTTTGGCCATGATGACGAGCGCGCTCAGGCGCCGGGTGAGGAAGGAATACGCGTGCGGCTGTTTGGTGCGGCATTAGTTCTGCTTCCCGAGACATGCCTGAGCGTTCAGAAGCGGCCACGATTGCGGACAAAGGACATCCTTTAGGATGTAGAGATGAAATACAGCTCCTGCGCTGTATTCCACGAATACAGATTCTGTTGCGTAGGTTGGGGAATTTGCGCAATTAACGATTCACGACGGGATTCGATATCTATGTCCAAGACGGTCATACCTGAAGGAAGAACATCCTGGTCTTTCGCCGGATCCCGCAGAGTGGGTGCACTCGTTCCTTTTGGGCGGTGGACCGACAGTAGCCCTTCGATTCGCGCCCGACGTGGCCTAGTAGGCAGCCGGCCCTTCGGCGAGCCGAACTGATACGTTTTCACACACCCTCGACCCTTTGGCGACAGTCAGGCACGACCAGCCAAACGGCGCAAGACAGCCCGGTAGCGGTCATCTAATTTCTTCCTCTTAAATGGCAGTTGTGGTGATTGCTCGGCGTCAGAAGGAGTAGCTGACCGACAGTTCCACCTGCTGCCCCGATCCATGCAACCACTGGGTTGGGTTGCCGAACGGCCCATTGCACATTGGCTGTGTGAGCAACTCCATGCGCATCTCGATATCGGGAATTTAGATAGGAGATGGGCGCACCAGGCGCCCCAATCCTTGCGCTCGAAGTATCTAAGATTCAGACGCAAGAAACAGAGAGCCCTACGCCAGTTGGGCACATATCGTTTGTACCGATGCGCAGCACAGCCTTCTGGTCAGCAGGCCATTAATGAAGCGCACACTCCTCCAACCTGAGCATTGATGCATCGGACAGATCGCCATGAACAACGGAATCAGCTTTGACGTCCGAGAGACGTCGGTGGGCATCGCCTTGATTGCCATCAATGTCCGAGGCGTTTGTGGCATCTATCTCGGCTATGAGTCAATGGAGTTGATGGGAAAGTTGTGCCACGACTTCCCAACTGCCGAATTCGAACCAACCGTAGGCAGTCAACGGGAAGTCGTGGCGCGAGTCCTCGCATGCATTGAGAACCCACTCGAAGACTTCGATTTGCCGCTCGATATCCGAGGGGGAGATTTCGAGCAGATGATCTGGGCCTCGATCAGGCTGTGCTCGCCCGGTAAGACCCTCACGCCTGCCGCTATTGCGCAGTTGATTGGCGCGTCCTCCTCGGCGGCCGCGAACGTGGAGCAAGTCTGTCGTCGCAACAAGCTGGCGGTAGCTGTCCCGTGTCACCGCGTTGTCACGTCCGACGGCGCGCTTTCAATTTGCCGATGGGGCGAGAACATTCAAAGAGCCCTGCTTATCAGGGAGCACGCTTCTTGTGTTCTCGGTAAGACAGGCACTCACTAGGCACCGGAGGGGCGTGGACTTGAGGCAACTGTTTTCGATCAGCAATCTTAGGTTCCGCAGTGACATTATCGTCGCTGACGAATCAACTGCGGTGTCTGACCGCGCCATCGGCCCCTCCGGCTTGATGAACGAATTTCATGACGGTCGCTGTGGTGCTTGTGCGCGGAGCGTTTAGCTGGGTCAAATTCAACACGTCATTTGGCATCGTGGAATATGATGCCCAGCGTATGCCGCTGCCCCCGGTGCAGTCGGCTGACCCCGTGGCGCAAATTGGCCCGGTAGAAACCATGCGCTGAACGTACAGGCCGGTAATTGACGGCCAGCACCACGGCATCGCCCCGGCGCAAAGGCACCACGTCGGCCCGGCCGGGCCGCTTCGGGTTGTTCTCATTTAGTAGCAGCTCGCCACCCTCGAAGTCGCGCCCTGGCTCGTTGAGCAGGAAAATCGCTTGGAACGGAAAGACGTGATCGCCGTACAAGTCCTGGTGCAGACAGCAATAGTCGCTGGCCTGGTACCGCAGAAGCAGCGGCGTGGGCCGCCGCTGGCCGGCGGCGTGGCATACATCCCGAAACTCGTCGTGGGTCGCGGGAAAACGCACCTCGATTCGCATCGCGGTGTGCCATCGGTTGGCAATAGGTGCCAGGTGGGGGTAGAGCGACTGGCGCAGGCGCCCGACCATATCGGGCAGCGGGTAGCTGAAGTACTTGTACTCGCCTCGGCCGAAGGCGTAGCGCTCCATCACGATGCGGCTACGAAAGCGCGTCTCTTCAAAGTAGTAGCCCGCAAGTTCTTCGCACTGGGCGGGCGTCAACAGCGAGGGCAGTACCGCGAAGCCATCGTGCCCCAGATGGTCTTCAATAGCACGCCAGTCTGCTGCGGCAATCCGGGCTTCGGGTAGGTCGTGCGGCATGAGATTGTCCGCTCTTGCGGAGATAGGCAGTAGTGCGCTCATGCGCGCGCCTTCTTTCGGGTGCTGCCCGAGGGGTCGGTAGGCTGGTTCTTTTTCCAGGCCGCGTATTCCTGGGGCATGCAAACAGCGCACGGTCTGTAGCCGGCAGCGATGGCCGTGGCCTCGTCGGCAAAGAAAACGCGATGCTTCACATAGCCGCCATGGGCAATCGCCTGCAGCGCAGCGCGGCAATCCATGCGGCCGTATAACTTGCCGCCTCGATGGCCCCCGAAGATGCCGGGCATGGCGCTGGAGTACGGCTTGCCATCTGGCCCCATCAGCATGAATGTCTTGTCCGGTGTCGGCATGTGCACTGCCCCTTCTGCATCACGGTGCATCGTGGAACGACAGTTCCAGTCCGATGCGCTCGCCCATGCGGACGCGGCTGATGGCGTGCTTGAGATTGACCTGATAGTAGCCCTTGGTACCCTTGAAAGGGCGTTTCGCCGTGGCGATGACAGCCACATCGCCAATCCTGAGCGGCAACACCGCCGGACGCGACTGCATGCGCGGGCGCTGCTCGGTCATCACGAACTCGCCTCCCTGGAAATCGACGCCCGGCTCGGACAGCACGGCGACGATCTGCATGGGAAACACCTGCTCCCCGTCATTGCGCTGATGCAACGATACGTGATCTTCGAAGCCGAGCCGACTTAGATGGGATTGCGCCCGCGTCTGGCCTGCCTTCCGATTGCGCAGCAAGAAGTCTTCCAGTTCGGCCGGATAGTGACGATCGACGCCCAGGGTTTCGTTCCAACGGTTGGCAATGATGACCAGGCGACGATAGAGGGCTGTGCGCCACTGGTCGAGCGGCGCCGGCAGGCCCTTGCTGAAGACCAGTAATTCACCGCGCCCGAGGCCACTGGATGCCAAAGCCACTCTATCGACATCAGACGCAGAGATCTGTTGCGCGAGATCACGCGCCGCATTGGCTCCCAACAGGCCGGGCAGCACGGCATAGCCTTCGGCATCGAGCTGCAGGCCGATGTCCACCCAGTTCAGGCGATCGAGGGTCGTGTCGGACGCAGTCATGGGACAGCTTTCCATCAAACCTGGGCTTCGCGGCGCAGCAGTTCGCGCTTGCGATCAACGCCCCAGCGGTAGCCGGCCAGATCGCCATCACGCCGCACGACGCGGTGGCACGGGATAGCCACGGCGATATGATTCGTGGCACATGCCTGTGCTACGGCGCGTACCGCCTTGGGCGAACCGATGCGCTCTGCGATCTCGGCATAGCTCACGGTCGTACCCGGCGGGATCTCGCGCAGCGCGCGCCAGACGCGCTCCTGGAAAGCGGTGCCCTGTACGTCCAACGGCAGGTGCAATCCCATCGCAGGCGCTTCGATAAAGCCTACCACCTGGGCAATCAATTGCTCGAATTCACCGTCGCAGCCGACGATCTCCGCCTTGCGGAATTGGTCTTGGAGGTCGCGCACCAGTCGGTCGGGATCGTCGCCCAACAGGATGGCACAGATGCCGCGCTGGCTCTGCGCAACCAGAATGGCGCCAAGGGAGCACTGGCCCACGGCAAAGCGGATGACGGCACCGACACCACCGGAGCGATAATCCCGTGCACGCATGCCCAGCAACTGGTCGGAGGCTTCGTAGAACCGGCTGTTTGAGTTGAACCCGCTATCGTAGATTGCGTTCGTAATGGACGCATTCGGGCTGCTCAGTTCTTCGCGCAGCTTGCGGGCGCGATAGGCCGACGCGTATGCCTTGGGCGTCAAGCCTGTTTCAGCCTTGAAGAGTCGATGGAAGTGAAACGGACTCATGCCGATTTCATTCGCCAGGTCATCGAGCTGAGGGGGCGTTTCCGATGCTTCAATCATGCGGCAAGCACGGGCCACCAATGCTGCGCGCTCGGCTGCCGCACTGGTCTGGTCACCATGTGCACGGCGGCTGCAGCGGTAGCCCGCAGCCTCGGCGATTTCGGCCGAGGCGAAGAACTCCACGTTCTCGCGCTTGGGCAGCCGCGCCGACGAACTTGGCTGGCAGTACACGCCCGTGGTGCGCACGGCGTAGACGAAATGGCCGTCGGCACCAGCATCGCGCGCCTGTACGGCCGTCCAGCGGTCGTCTTCCGTTTCGTAGGCAATGGTCGTCTTCATGGCAGAAGTCTTGTTATCATCAATCACACAGCCAGAATACGCGGGCTTTCTATCGCAAGCACTCCGATTCTTGCGGCCGATATTCATCGACGGGGCAGGCGCCACAGATACCAGGCAGCCGCCGTCCGGAAAGGGCTCCAGGCCTCTCCGATCGCCCGCATCTGGCGCGGCGTGGGGGCCTTCTCCAAGCCCTTCAAGCGTCCATAACCCTCCCGCACGCCGAAGTCGTCCACTGGCAGGACGTCGGAGCGCTCCAGCGAATAGATTAGGAACATTTCTACTGTCCAGCGCCCTACACCTCGCAGCGACGTCAGGCGCTCGATCAGCACCGCGTCAGGCAGGCGCCGGGCTTCTTCGAGGCCCGGCACAACGCCTTCGACAGTAGCCTGGGCAATCCGCCGAATGGTGGCCAGTTTTGCTGCCGAGAAGCCGCAGGCGCGCTGCAATTCAGGGTCGCTGGCCAGCAACAGCTCAGGCGCCGGAAAAGACACGCCCGGGTAGAGCGCCAGCAGGCGCCCCAGGATTGCATCTCCGGCCTTGGCGTGCAGTTGCTGATAGGCAATGGCCCGCACGAGTGCCTCATAGGGCTCGCGCGCTGGCTTGGCCTCATGGCGACAAGGCCCGATGGCGGCAATATGGCGAGCCCAGTCCTCGTCCAGTTCGGACAGGAACTTAACGGCCCGCCGGTATGCACGCGGTGACAGGTCGGCGGCAATAGTCTTTACATTGGTCCCGCTCAAGATCAGAACCCCGGCAGCATGGCAGTCTGCGATTTGAGCTCCTTCTCCTTCACTGCCATCGCCTTCTCGTGCTCCAGCAGCCAGCGCTTGCGGTGCAGGCCCCAGGCATAGCCCTTGAGGTCGCCATTGCTCGCAATGACGCGGTGGCACGGCACGATAATAGCGATTGGATTGGCGCCGTTGGCCGCGCCGATGTCGATGGCCACGCGCGGGTCGTCGAAACCCAGCGCCTTGGCCAGTTTGCCGTAGGTCGTGGTCGTGCCCACGGGGATGCGGCGCAGCGCGGCCCAGACCTGGCGCTGCAACGCCGATCCAGACGTTTCAGTCCGCAACACCTTCAGCGCATCCAGCTCGCCATCGAAGTAGCGGGCCAGTGCATCAGCAATCTCGGCCGGGGCCGGGATCTCAATCAGTTCCACCTCGCCATAGTGCTCGCGCAGACCGCGATGCAGCCGCACCTTGTGGTCGGCGAAGTCGAGCGCACGCACGGCCTGCTGCGCATCGGTCACGAGCAGCATGGCGCCCAGCGGTGAATCCAGTTGGCTGAGAAACAACTTCATGACGCACTCCTTCTTGAATGAATCGAATTGCTCGTTCGTGGATCATTTCAACCGCGTCACGCCGAACTCGCCAAGGAGGTAAGCCTCGCCACCTTCCAGATGCAGCTCGATATCACCGTCGTCGTTAGTCAGCCATCGCGCTTCGCCGATATCGACCAACGACTGAAAATAGGCTTCGACTTGGCGGCGCGCGTCAGGCAACTCGCTCGGCAGTTCTGCGGAAAGCATGTTCATAGGAAACCTCGGCGGCCACTGTCACTCTAGTGAAGCCACCGCGGGAAGAAACTCCGTCTCTTGCGGTTGAATTTCGGGAACTGGCTAGCCCGCTTTTCGGAACGTGAAATTAATGCGCTGGCTGCCCAGCAGCGCGTGAGGCCCATCCTTGAGTGGCATTACGCCGTGGTAGCGCAGACGATCAGCGCCGCCCCACACCACTACGTCCCCGTGGTGGAGCGGAACCTTGATCGTGGGGTCAGTGCGCGCGTGGCCACCGAACAGGAACGTAGCCGGCATGCCCAGAGACACCGAAACGATCGGCGCCTCACAGGATTGCTCGTTCTTGTCCTGGTGAAGCGAAAGTCTGCTGCCAGGCATGTAGCGATTGACCAGGCAGGCGTCGGGCTCGAAGTCGTCAAAGTCCGCTTCAGCAGCAGCCTCATTTGCCAGCCGAGCAAATACCTCCGGCATGGCAGGCCACGGCTTTCCCGTATTGGGATCGACGGTGGTGTAGCGATAGCCGCGCCGGTCGGTCGTCCAGCCCAGCGCGCCGCAATTCGTTAGCGCGACCGACATGATGAAGCCGCCCGGCGTGACCATGTGACGAAAAGGTGAAGTCGTCTCGATGCCCGCAACGGCGGCCATCAGGTCGGGCACAAAAGGCAGCGCGAATCCGCGCAGCACCACTGCGGCAGGACCGAGGCGGTGGTGCTCCGCAGGTTCCCCAAAGAGTTCGAGCGTTTCCATGCTCACCTCGCATCGTGAAAGATCAGGCCAACGGTGTGACGCTTGCCGCTGCGAATGCGGCTGACGCCATGGCGCATGGAGACTCTGCGAACACCCCCCCGCACCATCGCAGGCCGTTGATTAACGGTGAACACCACCGCGTCACCCTTGCGCAGCGAAACCACATCCGCACGCTGGCCTTTTGTGGAAAGCTCCGTCATGACGAACTCACCGCCCGCGAAATCCTTGCCGGGCTCCGACAGCAGGATGGCCACCTGAAGCGGAAAGACGTGCTCGCCGTATAGGTCCTGGTGAAGGCAGTTGTAGTCGCCCTCACCATACTGGAGGATCAGCGGTGTCGGCCGGTTTTGGCCCGCCTGATGGCAACGCTGCAGGAATGCATCTAAATCATCCGGGTACTGCACGTCGATTCCCAACTGCAGATTCCAGCGATTGGCAATCGGCGCTAGCCAGGGGTACAGTCCGTGGCGTAGCTGTTCGAGCAGCGGCGGCAACGGGTAGGCGAAGTACTTGTATTCGCCGCGCCCGAATCCATGGCGAGCCATGACGATCCGCGTGCGGTAGCCTTTCTCATGGGGGTAGAGCGCAGCGAGCGCATCGCATTGCTCCCATGCCAGAAGGCCGGGCAACACGGCGTTTCCATAAGCATCGAGCGAACTCCCGATGCTCGCCCAGTCGTAGGCCTCTATTGACATGGCAAGGTCGCAATTTGCCACGGATTTCATGTTGCTCACGCCACAGGTCCGGCTGCTTCTTCTGCCAGCAGTGCATGCTTTCGCTCGACACCCCAGCGATAGCCAGAGATTGAGCCATCGCTACGCACCGCGCGATGACATGGAATTGCCATCGCCAGCACATTGGCTGCATACGCGCCCGCCACGGCACGAACTGCCTCCGGTACGCCGATGTCGCGCGCCACATCGGTGTAGCTGCGGGTCATGCCTGCCGGGATGCCGCACGGTGCCTGCCAGACCCTCTGCTGGAATGCTGTGCCACCGATGCCGAGATGGATGATGCCCATGGCGAACTGGATGGGGCGCTCCATTGGGCTGCCTGGAGTACGGAAGTTGTACCTAAGCGCGGAAATGGAGCGGGTCTTCATGGCAGTGACTTTTTGTGGTTAAAGGGTGAGGTCAGTTTAGGAATCCTTTCTCGCCCTGAAACTCCGCTCCTTGCGGTCAAACATTCTTTGTTGCTCACCAGCCGGGATATCTGGCGACGAGCTGCAGCCACAGCGCGAGACATCCGGTATCGCGCATGTAGTGCAATGCCTCAGATGCCTTCCAGGTGCATGGGACACGGCGTAGCCATATTGAGTCGGGGCCTGAGCGGTACATCCAGACGATGGTTGTAGTCATCATTTGTTGTTCTGGAGACATGGCGCGGAAATCGGCGCGCCAGCGCGCCATCTCTTCGGCGTAGTGCTCACCGGTACGCTCGTTGTACGCAGCGGGGCAGACACTTCGGTGATACTCGCCGCCGTCTATTCTTGCGAACAATTTGAATAGTTGAAGCTGCCCAATCGTCTGCTGCAACGTTTCATGGAAGCGTTTCGGGCTTCGCTCGAATGGCGAATCGGGATCCGCCAGCGTATTCAATCGCGCAGCCTCCTCGATGTCCAGATCGAGGAGACGCAACACAAGGTCTTCAAGCCGCATTCCATCAAGGTACGGCGTGGCGAAATCCTGCGGCGGTGAGCCCCACGTCACCGCCGTCACCCAATCCATCAGTGATTGCGCAACGGGGTCGGTGCATGCAATTTCAGTCACGGTACAGGTCCATCGAAGAAGGGAAAGTCGCGCAAAGCAAAGACTTGCCAGGAAGTGAAGCAGGCCCGCAAGAATTGCGGGCCTACTTGTGCCGATCGGGAGTGTTCTTCCGCGCCAGATAGGCGCGAAAGAGCTTGCTTCATTTCGGGCTCATCAAGCGTCGCCGTTCTCCGTGGCAGCCCTGATGAGGCCGAGTTGCGTCAGCGCGGTGACGCCATCGTCCAGGCCGCGCTCTTCCACGATTTCAGCACTGTGGTGCCAGTGAAATGCATCTTGCGTCCAGTTTCAGCAGGCAGGCCACCGATCAAGAAGTCATCGTGTGCCGGGCCGGTGTGGGTGCCACCACCTTCCCATTGGCCAACCACGTAATCGCCTTCCGCGATCAGGTCGGCAGTACCCCAGAAGTTGAGGTCGGGGAATGCCTTGCGGAAATCGGTCATGAACGCCCTGATGTCCGCGCGGCCGCGACGGGGTTCATGCAGCGAATAGTGAAGCAGCATGTCCGGCGCGGCGATTTCGTCGATGACCGAAAGATTGGGATTCTTCCCCCAGAATTCGGTGAACCACCGGCCGACGACGGCCTTGTTGTCGTCTTCTTTGCTCATTTGGAATCCTCACAGATAGTTTCAGGAAGATCAACGGAACCGGCCGATGACCTGAGCGAAAGAATAGACATCGTGTCGCGATTCAGAACTCCGATTCTTGCTACTCGACTTAGCTCGCCGCCTTCGCAAGAGCACTGGTTTGGCGAGCCTTCCTGCGCAAGCCGCAATGACGGCTTGCCGCACGTGTGATATAAGCGCTACGGCACCGGCTACTACGCCGCTTCCAAGAGCCTTTCATCTGCGCTCGACGTCTTCACCAACGAAGCCAAACGCTCCAACTTGGAATCGCGGATGCCATTGGCATGCAGACTGTCGTACGTTCTGAACAGGTAGTCGGCAGCGCTTCCAAGCCCACCGGATGCTGTAGCCAGTCGATGCACGATGGTGCCTTCATCGAGACCGCCGGCGTACTGCGGATCGTCCGCGTCGATGGTGAAGGCGATTGCCCAACCGAAGGATTCTCCGTCGAGGTTCTTCAGTTCAATCCATCGAGGCACGTACGCGCCACACACCATTTCCCTTCGCCAAAGCAGCCGCAGTTCGCGCTCGACATCATCTTCCGCGATCCTGTATGCGGCCCCGTGGCAAGAACCGCCCCGTTCAAGCGCAAGCATCAGCCCTGGACAGTCAGCAGTGGCGCGCAGCGCGGTGATGGAAAGGCAGAACGACCGGTGCCAGCCGTCGATCATGGTGATACGTCTTTCCACGAAACTGATCGCCGGATTCCAGATCAGTGAGCCGTAGCCGAAGACCCACACATCACCCTGTGGTCGAATCGCCAACGTCCTCCGAAGCGAGGCGATGTGGTCGGCCTCGGTGAGAAGTCTCGCGCTGGGGGCGTCGATGGCAACAAGCGCATCGACGTTGCCGCTCTCAAGAAGTTGCCGAGTCAGGACAGGCGATAAATTTCGTCCCTCGTGATGCGCCGCCAGTGGCTGCGAAATGGTGCCCGCGCTCATGATTACCTTGTTGGCTTTAGTGGTCGTGCGCTTGGGTTTCTCCATGCGCTTGATGGCACTTTGCCGATGAGGTCTCGTTTGGCAACTCCGATTCTTGCGCAACGAAGCTTGGATGTGTTCTACGACACGCGTCGCCTGATGCGCGGTGGTCTTTATAGTGCGGCGCCCGTGGCGACTGCCGCCTTGACCCGAGGTTGGTGTTCCGGTTGAAGCTAAAAGGGCGCTGCGAGGGGTTGAATACTTTGAGCGCAAGAAACGGAGAGCGTCATCGGAGGCGGGTCACTACGCTTGATTCCAAGCGAGACACGGAACGTCTCGCTTCCACGAGTCCGGCGCGTCGCCGGCCCTGGCTAAGCGCAAGGGGAGTCCGTTATGTCTATTCGTTTGATCCAGCCAGGTGCATTCGCAGACCGAGGCGACGTTTGGCTGCGTGACCAGTTGGCCCGCCTTGCGCAAAGGCATGCGCAGTTCGGGAGGCGTTATCGGGTCGACGCCGATGCGCTGCTGGCACGATTGGCAAGCACTTCCAGAGAGGCCGGGGTGGCAGTAGCCCCCGTTACTTCGAAGATCTCGGTTGCTGACCGAATTCGGCAGGCGACGATTGAAGCCATCGAACACTGTTCGCGACTGGATAACTATGCTGCCGCAACCACCATCGCGCACTGAGCATTGCGCGAGATCGCTGTTGGAATCGAACCTTCACGAGCTGGCACTGCTTGCCATTCCGAGCGAATTCTTGCCCATTCACCGGCTCGGAACGCCTCCGCATGACGAGTGGATGGCGGTGCTGCCTGACAATACTGAAATCATCATTGCAGACATGGCTGGCAAGCCCATCCCGCTCGGGATCGAAAAGGCCATCGCCGTTGTGCAGAGTCGCGCCTATCTTGAGGCGCGGGCGCGCCAACTCCTCGTGCCGCTTGGCAAGGAGGATGGCGAGTGGCGACTGGTCGCCATCGATTTCGGCATCAAAGCGCTGCGGCATGAGTGCGAATTTTTGATGTGTTTCGCCTTCCAAGCATCGAAGTCTGATCTTGATGACATGCCCCTTCATATCGAAGTTGGTTTCGCGCTGCCGGTGCGCTCGAGCGTCAGTGCGGGGTATAGCCCAATGTTCGTCCTGACGATCCAGACAACGACAGGACTCTAAGGATGATGCCACGAAGATGGGATATTCTCGCCGGATGGCGGCCCGCGGATGCAGGCACTGCGCGGGATCACCTCGATGATCGCGACTGACATGGCTGTGCTCCTGTCGAGAATTGAGGCGAGTTACCTCGGTTCTCAACTTAGGAAACAGCGCAGGCGCTTCAGTCACTTCGCACGTTTGCCGAAGGGTTACCGCGCGAGCGGTTTAGTCCGCCGACCCGTAACCGTCGTTCGCACTCCTCGCGTGGCGATGACCACTTCCGGGTGGAACGGACGCTCGGCGCGTCTAGTTCGCAGGCTAGCTGTTGGCCTAATGGGGAGGAAAGCGCAAAATCTTGTCACTTTCTCTGTTGAAAGCGATGTTGCCGGGGTCGTGCTATTGACTCGATTTTGGGGCGCCTAGACCGTCCCAAGCACCGCTCGACCGCCGGTCCCAAACCGGCGTCGATAATCCGCAGGCCCTAGACCGACGAATTTCTCGAAGGTTTTGCGAAAGAAGCCAGTGTCCTCATACCCCACTTTCCAGGAAATCTCTTTCATGGATAACGTCGTGAACTCCAAAAGCTCCCGCGCCTTCTGTATCTTCAAGCGTTGTGCGTATTCGGTAGGCTTGAGACCGGTCGCCTTTTGAAAGCGGCGTAAGAAGGTTCTATGTCCCAGCCGTGCTTTGGAGGCCATTTGCTCGACCGTGACCGCTTGGGTGTGAGTCGTCTGAAGCCAGAGTTGAACGTCCAGGACAGCTTTGTCCCCATGATGCAGCGAGGGTGCGAAGTTCGCGTAGAAGCGTTGCTGGCGGCCGGCAGGGTCGGCGAGAAAATACTGGGCTGTCTTCACCATGACCATCGGTCCAAGATAGCGATCCACCAACCGTAGCCCTAGATCGACCCATGCCAAGACTCCGCCGGCAGTGATGACATCTCCCAGATCGATGATGAGTTCGTCGGAATTGACGGAGAGTTCGGGGAACCCGCTCGCGAGTGCCTGCGCATAGCTCCAATGCGTAGTGGCCGATCTGCCGTTTAACATGCCTGTGCGGGCGAGCATGAAGGCGCCCCCGCATACTGCACAGAGGAGAGTACCCGAGGCGTGCTGCTTCTTTACCCAGCCAATGAGATTCTCGGTTTCCACCGTCCGCAGTTCGATATCGATGGTGGGCGCAATAATCAGGCAATCAAGTCGGCTTGGGTGGTCCCCGTGCGAGGTAAAGACGCACTCCGGTTGCAATGTATCCGAATTCGCTCTCCAGTGACTCACTTCCAGCGTTGCTGGATGTTCCCCGCCGAATTTTGCGCTGTAGTGGTTGCCCGCCTCAAACAGGTCAGTGAGGCCATGGACCGCGGCGAGTCTGGCGCCCCCGTAGAGAAGTATTCCGATGTGGGTCTTTTGGGGCAGCGGCCGAATGGCAGTTTTGCCCTCCACTTTGTCACTTTCGACTCTCGGCATTGCTGACTCTCCCTGACTATGCTGGTGACGCCACAGTGTGACGGATCTGAAACGTCAATTCGCAAAGCCAAGTTTGCCAAGATTCTTAGGCTCCGACAAACGAATTAACGACAAGCTCAGGTCAAGGCAGAAACCGATGAGATAAGGAGGTGTCATGGAGCAGGCGGTCACGAGCGTGGTGTTGGTTCACGGTGCTTTTGCCGATGGCTCGGGCTGGGAGCCCGTCTTCAATATCCTCACGAAAGAAGGCTACACGGTCGCCATTGTCCAACATCCTGAGACGTCTTATGCCGAGGATGTGAGGTTTACGAAGGCTGTGATTGATCGGCAGCCTGGCCCTGTGGTCCTGGTGGGCCACAGCTACGGTGGGGCGGTCATCCCCGAAGCCGGGAACCATCCCAAGGTGACAGCCCTTGTCTATATCGCCGCGTTCGGTCTGGACACCGGAGAAAGCTGCGCCTCCATCGAACAGGACGTGCCGCCAGCAACTACGGGGATCAAGGAGACCGATGATGGCTACTTCTACATTGATCCAGCGGCGTTCCACGCGGACTTTGCCGCGGACCTCCTGGCGCGCAAACCGCCTTCATGGCCGCGTCACAGGTGCTGATCTCGGTCGACTCTTTTACCCACAAGGTGACCAACTCTGCCTGGAAGTCGAAGCCTGCCTGGTACATGGTGGCCACCGAAGGCCGGTCCATTAACCCGGACCAGGAGCGCATGATGGCGAAACGCATGAACGCGCAGACGATCGAAGTGAAGTCGAGTCATGTGGCCTATATGTCTCACGCCAAGGAGACCGCCCAACTCATCATCGAGGCTGCCAACAGCGTCCACGTCAACGAGTAGTTCTCGCGTTGAAGCTGCTTTCAATGATCGATCGCTTCATTAACAGAGGGCGCGACGGCACACCAAAGAGGACGGTGCAATGAACAAATCGATGCAGGTCAAGGTCGCCGCTGGCGCCCTCAATGCCTACGTGGTGTACCCCGATCATGCGCTCGCACCCGCGGTCGTCGTGCTTCAGGAGATCTTCGGCGTCAACGCCGATCTGCGTGCCACCTGCGAGGAGCTGGCCGGCAAGGGCTTCATTGCCGTCTCTCCGGAGCTGTTCTGGCGCGAAGCGCCAGGCCTGGACCTGCATTCCTGGAGCCCGGAAGAGTGGAAACAGGGGCTGGCGCTGTACGAACACTACGACTTCGACCGTGGTGTGCGAGATATCGCCGCTGTCGTCGCGGCGACTCCCGCCCTCCGGGGGTGTAACGGCAAGATCGGCGTCATGGGCTTCTGCCTGGGTGGACTCATGACCTACCTGACAGCCGCACGCAGCCACGTCGATGCGGCAGCCTGGTACTACGGCGGGCAGACCGAGCGCTTCCGGGGTGAGAGTGCTGGCCTCACCGTGCCGATGATCATGCACGTGGGCGAAGAGGACGAGTTTGTCACCCCGGCAGCGCAGCAGAGCATCAAGGAAGCGCTCGGCAGCCGTCCCAACGTCGAATTTTTCACCTACTCCGGCTGTTACGACGCGTTCGCCCGCCATAGCGGGACGCGTTACGATGCCGCTGCCGCGTCCCTGGCCAATGGCGGAACGGAAGCATTTCTGCGCCGCCATCTTGCCGGCGTCTGACTCTTAAACAGGAGTGTTAAGTGACTGACCTGACGTACGAACCTGAACTGACGGGCTTGCTGATTGTCGATCCTTACAACGATTTTCTGTCGGAAGGCGGCAAACTGTATCAGCTCAGCAAAGAGACGCTAACAAAGCTCGATGTTGTCGAGCACATGCGCCAGATTCTGGCAGCAGCCCGGTCCCACGGCATACAAGTATTCATCGCTCCCCACCACCGATGGCGCGAAACGGATACGTACGGGCATTGGAAAACGATGCCACCCGTACAAGCCGGCGCGGCCAATCATCGTGTATTTGCGGAGGGCACCTGGGGCGGATGCTTCCATCCGGATTTCGAACCGAAACCCGGCGACGTGGTGGCCCAGGAGCACTGGATGTCGAGTGGCTTCGCGAATACCGATCTCGACCTCCTACTGAAGAAATACGGCGTGCGTAAGGTGATCGTGGTTGGCTTGCGTGCCAATACATGCATCGAGTCGACGGTCCGTTTTGCCGCAGAACTGGGTTACGAGGTGACGTTGGTCAAGGACGCGATCGGGAGTTTCGGTTTCCCGGAAATGGACGCGTCGCTCAAATTCAACTTGCCACAGTACGCGAGCGCCATTCTTTCGACTGCGGAACTGATCGAGAAAATGACTAACGCGTCCAAGGAGTAGTCGAGATGAGCGAAGCACAGAAAAGTGATGACTTGATTGCGACGTCCGTGGTTGAAGCCACCATCAATGCGCCAATCGGAAGGATTGACCTTACCGAATGGGTGTTTACGTTGACCGATGCGGAATATCAGGCATGCTCAACGGCACACATAGCAGGCGGATCAACCCTGCACGTAGACGGCAAACGTATGTCCATCAATGTCGAGCACGTAGGAAATCTCATGATTCAGCATTACGTTGAGGACATTTCCGAAAGATCGCATTGCCGGCTGGTATCTGTATCCGATTCGATCGGTCCCACGATTGAGGATCGGACTAAGGTGATTGTCATCTGGGAATTCATCGCAGAAGCTGTCGACGCAATGACCACCAAGTTCATGAACCGCATCGAGCTTCATGTCGCGCCAGGTTATCTCGACGCACTCAAGAAGCGTGGAATTACGCTTGAACAGGCACGAGCGTTCGCTGGTAAGGCGATTAGTCTGCACAACTCGGAAGAAGCTCCGCTATACGGAAAAGATATCGAACGGAAAGCAATCGCGGGCCGATGGGATAAGTCATCAAGATGATCTGCTTATGCAAGGAGATACCATGAGCGACGTCCAAAAGAAGATCGCTGTCGACAAGACAACTCAGGGACATTGGCGGGTCACGCTGAATAATCCCCCGATCGACGTGTCCGCAAGGCCGCGTAAGTCTGTTTTACTTTGATTATTGGGCACCCGTATCGGTAGCCGGATGCCAGATTCCACAAAAGTCGCATTCACGGAGTTGGCCAGAGGAATTCCTGCGCCGGTTATGTCCGGATTGACGATGGCTTTACGTCCTTTGACTTCACGGCGCTCAGAATGTAAGTTGCACTGACAGGATGACTTGTGCTAGCTCGCGCATTTCTATGCAACTTCTTTACGTTAGAGGAATCCTGGCGTCTTGTGAACCTGCGGCCCGGGCCTACACAGTATTTAACATAAGCTTTATTCTAGATTTAACGCATTGTAGAGGCTAAATCAGAATGTCCGCTTCGGGGGTGCGGACGATTTCTTGGACTGAGTTAAGTTGCGATGCCAAGGTGGCGCCGGTATTCGACCGGGCTCATTGCACGCAGTGATAACTTGATGCGCCGCTCGTTGTACCACTGGATGTAAGAGTTTAGCTCGTGCATGAATCCTTCTACCGTCGTGCCAGCCCAGTTGCGACAGTAGTACATCTCATTCTTCAGGCGACCGAAGAAGCCTTCGCAGGCAGCGTTGTCAGGCGAGCAGCCCTTTCGCGACATGGAACGGATGAGACCAGCCGCCTTGATGCGTTGCAGCCATCCCGGCCAACGATAGTGCGAGCCCCTATCACTGTGTACTACGGGGTTGTCGCCATCGGCGAGCGTGGTGATGGCACCATCGAGCATGCTGTTGACCAATTGCGCGTCAGGCCTCGTGCCGATAGACCAACTCACAACCTTGCCGTCAAAGCAATCGATCATGGGCGATAGGTACACCTTGCCCGCTGGAAGCTGGAATTCGGTGATGTCCGTCAGCCATTTTTGATTTGGCGCCTGCGAATGGAAATCCCTGGCAATCAGGTTCTCGGGGGCCGCGCCAATCTCCCCGCTGTAGGAACTGTACCGGCGACGAGGTCGATGGACAGCAAGCTGTTCCTCCGCCATCAATCTGCGCACAACTTTCTCAGAGATCCGGATGTTTTGCTGACGCAGCATCGCGTGGATACGGCGATACCCATAGCAGCGATGGTTGCTGTCAAAGATCTCGATCATCGCGTTACGTACATCGCCGTATTTATCGCGCAGACGCAATCTTGTCTTGTGATAGAAGTAGCTACTGCGCGCAAGCCCAACGATGCGAAGAAGTTCAGACAACGGGTACGTAGCTTTCAAGGCATCAACCACCTGTGTCTTCTCCCTGTTTGTCAGGGTCAGAGAGTTGATGCCTTGGTCTTTTTTTATTAGATCGCCCGCCTGCGCCAAGACGTCGCGCTCAAGTTGCAGCTGGCGTACCTGTTGTTCGAGCTGCGCGATTCTCTCCAGCAACGCCGCATGCTCGTCTTCAGGCGAGGCCAATTTACGTTTTCGCATAGATCGATATGCCTCGTCTCCGAGCAGTTGATCTTTCCACTTGTACAGCATCGGTCGGCTTACTCCAACCTTTTTCGCTATATCCTCCGCAGAGCCCCGGCGGGCGCAAAGGTCAGTGACTGCCTGACGTCTCTGGTCGGGGGCAAACGGTGCACTGGTGTTTGTGCTCGTGACCATGCGGCGCGAACCAGGGCGCAGTTCCTCAATCCAGCGGCCCAACATTTCGGTACTGGGATACCCGAGGGCTCTGCGGGTTCCAGCCAGAGAGCGGCCATGACTGAAATAGTGATCCACTGCTACGCGCTTTTGCTCCAGCGTGTATCGCTGCCTTGGACGGCGGCGCTTGGGCAAGTCTCCCAGTGCCTGGTAGATGTGGACCCACCGCGTCAAGTTCTTACCCGACGGATAGCCCAGCTCACGAACGACCGTTGCCGTCTTTCCGCCGTATTTGAAATATAACTTGACCGCCCTGACGCGATCCTCGTACGTATACATGAACTACCTCCAAGTAGTCCAAGAAATCATCCGCACCTCCCCTGAGCTAGATTGAGATGTCGTACCCCAGAGATTGATTGGAGCGCGACATGACACGACCGGATACCATCACCATGAGCCTGCGGGAACTGGATCGCTGCGAGGTCATCGAGGCCGTCGTGCGGGACGGCCTGATGGTCTGGCGCGCCGCCGAGAAGCTTGGCATCAGCCGGCGCCAGGTCGAGCGGCTGGCGCAGCGCTACCGGCAGGGCGGCCCGCAGGGCCTGGTCTCGCGGCGCTGGGGCCAGCCGGGTCACAACCAGCGCCCGCCAGGCGTCGAGGCACGCGTGCGCGGCCTGATTCGCGACAGCTATGCCGATTTCGGCCCGACCCTGGCCGCCGAGAAGCTTCGCGATCGGCACGGCATCGACCTGGCCAAGGAGACGGTACGCCGGATCATGATCGATGCCGGCTTCTGGGTGCCCAGGAAGCTGCGCCCGCCCAAGGTCCACCAGCCGCGCAATCGCCGCGCCTGCCTGGGCGAACTGGTGCAGATCGACGGCAGCGACCACGCCTGGTTCGAGGACCGGGCGCCGGCCTGCACGCTGCTGGTCTACGTGGACGATGCCACGGGCCGGCTGATGCAACTGCTGTTCGTGCCGACCGAGTCGACACAGGCCTATTTCGCCGCGACACGGGCCTATCTCGAATCCCACGGCAAGCCACAAGCGTTCTATTCGGACAAGGCTGGCGTCTTCCGGGTCAACGCCCGAGACAACGCCGAAGGCCGCGGCTACACGCAGTTCGGGCGGGCGTTGTATGAGCTCAATATCGACATCATCTGCGCCAACACGAGCCAGGCCAAGGGCCGCGTGGAGCGGATGAATGGCACGCTGCAGGACCGCCTGATCAAGGAACTGCGGCTATGTGGTATCAGTACGATGGAGGCGGCCAACGCGTTCGCGCCGGTTTTCATGGCCGACTTCAATACCCACTTCGCCAAAGCTCCACGGAGCGATTTCGACGCGCACCGGCTGGTGCGCGGCGACGAGGACCTGGCACGGATCTTCAGTTGGCGGGAATGGCGCAAGGTCTCACTGAGCCTGACCCTGCAGTACGCCAAGGTGCTGTACTTGCTGGAGGATCTGCCTGAACACAGAGGACTGATCCACCACTATATCGAGATCGCCGAGTATCCCGATGGGCATGTCGAGTTGTGGGCGAATGGCGCCTCCCTACCCTACACCACCTATGATCGCTTCCCGGAGGTAGACCAGGGTGCGATCGTCGACAACAAGCGGCTCGGACGGACACTGACCATTGCGGCGGAGGTGCAGGCTCTACGCGACAACCGCCGGTTCGCCGCCCCTTCTCGGACGCTGCATGGCGAACCGCCACGGCCCGCCAAGGTGCCGTTGAACGTCAAGCGGCAGCGGTTGGTGAACCGGCTCGACTTGGAACAGGCGATGCAGCACCACCCTCTTCACTCAGCACGGAATGACGATCCAGCAACTGAAGGTCCTGCGAGACCGCCTGCGGGATAGGCTGCGGGCGGTTCGCCCTTTCAAGCGCAAGTTGAGGCGCTGGGGATCGCAGTTCGATGTCTCAGGACGGCCAGAGGACTAAACCGCTCGCGCGGTAACCCTTCGTTCAATGCGCAAAGTGACTGAAGCGCCTGCGCTGTCTCCTAAGTTGAGGACCGAGGCAACTTGCCTCGTTTCCCGACAGGAGCCCAGCCATGTCAGTCGCGACACCTACCATCAGCCCGCTACGCCAGCGCATGATCGAGGACATGCGGATGCGCAAGCTTGCGGACAAGACCCAGGCCCAGTACCTCCGCACCGTGCACCAGTTCGCGGCCTTTCTCGGCCGCTCGCCGGACACGGCCAGTACCGAGGATCTGCGGCGCTATCAACTCCACCTCGTCGATCACGGCACCTCACCGACTTCGCTTAACGCCGCGATCACCGGACTGAAGTTCTTCTTCGAGGTGACCCTCTGCGATGCCAACCGGATGGCCAGGATGCGCCCAGTGAGCGTGCCGCGAGTCCTGCCTGTCGTGCTCAGTCCCGATGAAGTCGCCAGGTTGGTGGCTGCCGCCAGCAACCTGAAGCACCAGACCGCGCTCGCGGTGGCTTATGGCGCAGGCCTGCGCGCCTGCGAGGTCGTCGCGTTGCGGGTCAGTGATATCGATAGCCAGCGCATGACGCTGCGGATCGAACAGGGCAAGGGCCGCAGGGACCGCTACGCCATGCTCTCGCCGGTCCTGCTCGAACGCCTGCGCGCCTGGTGGCGCGTCGCGCATGCTCAGGGCAAGATGCTCGAGGGTGGCTGGCTGTTTCCGGGCCTCAATCCCATCGAGTCACTCAGCACCCGGCAACTCAACCGTGCCGTCCACGCCGCCGCGCAGGCCGCAGAGATCGACAAGCGCGTATCCATGCATACGCTACGGCATAGCTTTGCGACACACCTGCTCGAGCAGAAGGTCGATATCCGCGTGATTCAAGTACTGCTAGGGCATAGGAAGCTGGAGACGACAGCGCTCTATGCCCAGGTCGCCACCGATCTGCTGCGCGAGGTGGTCAGCCCTCTCGAGCATCTGCGTTCCGACTAGGACGTCCCGCCGCCGAGCTCAATGTGCTCGAGGTCGCGGATATCTTTCGCCCCCACGCGCCGGCCTGGCGACAGACTGCCTCCCTGAGCCTTGGGCAGTTGCAGGTCATGTCGGCCATCGAACAGTGCCGTACCGGGGCACTGGGAGGGCATGTGCTGCGCTGTTCCGGCTGCGCCAACCTCGAAGTGTCCTATAACTCCTGCCGCAACCGGCATTGCCCCAAGTGTCAGGCCAGCGCCGCGCATCGCTGGCTCGAAGCGCGCACTGAGGATCTGCTCCCCGTGGCGTACTACCACGTCGTGTTCACACTGCCTGCGCCGATCGGCGCCATCGCCTGGTACAACAAGGCGGTCATCTATGGCCTGTTGTTCGACGTTGCTGCCGACACCCTGCGGACCATCGCTGCCGATCCCAAACACCTCGGCGCGCAGATCGGTGCCACCCTGGTGCTGCATACGTGGGGTTCGGCACTCACCCATCATCCACATGTACACGGCATCGTCCCGGGCGGCGGTCTCTCCCCAGATGGGCAACGCTGGATCGCTTGCCGTCCCGGCTTCTTCCTGTCAGTGCGCGTGCTCTCCCGCCTCTTCCGGCGGCGCTTCCTCGAGGCACTCCAGCGCGCCCACACGTTGGGGCAACTGCAGTTCTTTGGCGAGTACAGCGCCCTCGCCAACCCGGACGCCTTCGCGCAATGGTTGGCGCCATTACGCGCCACCGAGTGGGTGGTCTGCGCCAAGCGACCGTTCGCCGGCCCAGAGGCAGTCCTGGCCTACCGGTCGCGCTACACGCACCGCGTGGCCATCTCCAATCAGCGTCTGGTCGCGCTCGACGAACGCGGCGTGACCTTCCGCTGGAAGGACTACCGCGCCAAGGGACGCACGCGCCGTAAGATCATGACGCTGGACGTCGGAGAATTCATGCGGCGCTTCCTGCTGCACGTGCTGCCGGGTGGCTTCCATCGCATCCGCCACTACGGGCTGCTTGCCAATCCCGTGCGCCGCGCGAACCTGGTCAAGATACGCTCGCTATTGCGCGTCGTGCCGGCGGTGACTGCTACGCCTGACGATACCGATGTCGCCGTACCCCCGTCCTTCGTCTGCCGGCACTGTGGCGCCCCGATGCTCGTCATCGAGGTCATCCCGCGCAGCGCGTGCATCCGCGGACCACCCCCGCAGCGAGGCCTCGTATGAGTCCATACGTCCCACACCTCCTGCTTCACCGACGGCTCTGCGGAATCCAGAGCCGCCAGCGGAGTGTTGCGCTCGCTGTCTCGCTCGACCACGTTGCATGTACTCGGTATCCACGCGATCCCACATTGCGCAGACCTACTCGCCATGGTGGCAGCCGATTGATAGCTTGCCTCTCCCACCAAACCATGACGCCACCGATGGCGCCAACCCATCAATCGCCATAGCCCACATCACGGCATCGCGGGACCCGCGGTTTCCTCCCCTGAGGTTTGTTCAACGCCTGCCCTCACGCGCCTGGAACTCTGCAGCCAAAGGCAGGCATCAAACAAACCTAAACAGCAGCGGCCTTCAGTGCAGAGAACACGAATGACTGCTTAGCGTACACCTTGTGTCAGCAGTAGAAGCTGCCGATCGTTCAATTGCAATTGAAGGATCTGACGCGTCCCGGGGCTCGGGGCCGTTTGCAGAACTGTGTCGCTTTGGAAGTAAGCGCCTTCAGGTCAAGTACCGCTCCATTTCGGCTCCCGTTCCCAGATCAAAATCATGAGCGATTGGCAAAGCCAAGATACTATCTCGCAGACTTGCATATTCTTTGAGCAGATCCGATTGCAGCAACCGCTCCCGTAGACGAGAATCGCACGTAAGATTTAATGGCTCACCATTCGTCCAGCTACGCGGCGCCTTTGTAATGCGGAAAGGTATTTTTCTCGTAAAGTCGGAGTACGAATCGTGCGGCATCGCCAAATCATAGCTCTGCGAAATTTCGATGTCCGGATCGAATAGCAGCCCACACAACGCCGCCTTGCGTTGTAACCAAAAAGCGGGCAATGTTTGCAAGGATCCATCCGAGTATCCTCCTCCAACGTCGGCGTGAGCGCCAATAAACCAACATTGTTCCACGGGTAATTTTTGGGGCCGAGGATTTGACTCGGGAAGCCGTGTCCAATAGGTTGGCGCATACGGCTCCCGAAACTCATTTGCAGCTAGAGCATGATAAGCGTTGCGGACATGATTGCTTAACTCTGTATCGTGAAAACTATAATAGTTAGAGAATCCAGGAAGTATCACATTTGGAAATGGAATCCCAAGTCTCCCGACCGTATCCCACACCCCCACAAAATGAATATCCGCCTCAATCGAAAATTGATTTCTGAATTCTATAGAATACTCAGAATCAGGTTTGTATCCATTTCGGTAAATAGAATATGCTTTCGTTATATGATCGGAATCAGGATAGCTCACTAGTCCACAATTTCTTATCATCCCAGCCAAGCTTCGAGCAGAGTAGGCACCTCTGCTAAACCCAAACAAGTAGATTCGATCATTCGAAGTGAACTGCTCGCAAAGCCACTGATATCCCGCCTGAATATTTTCCGACAAACCGGCACCGAACGCGCCCCCCAGATATTTGTCAATTGAAGACCAAACACCGTGCCCTTGCGTCCCGACACCTTGGATGTATCGCGTTCGTTGATCGTCAGTCTCCAATGCAGCTTTGTACAAATCGTAGGCATTGGTTTTGTCATTCGGCTCATTCCATGTGCCATCGAAGAACACTGCCAAATTCTTCGCCATTGGGTGTCTCCCTAAATTTCAGGATTTTCCTCATATACGTCTACGCCGGATCTTGCAAATTTAACTTGCCTGACCGTCTTAATAGTCTCGATCCGTTATGGTTGGTGTAGTTTAGCCACAAATCCCATCACCGCACTGGCACTGGCACTGGCACTGGCACTGGCACTGGCACTGGCACTGGCACTGGCACTGG
>CAUUBQ010000001.1:0-308907 GCA_963543405.1 uncultured Cupriavidus sp. | reverse complement strand
TACACTTCTAGCTTCGTCGGCAGCGTCAGATGTGTATAAGAGACAGGGCCAGAAGAGGCTGACATCGGGGCTTGTCTCGCGGAGGTCCGGTCGCGTCGAGGCGCCGGCTTTTTATGAGCGGATGGACTGAGCCGCTATCGTAGAGTTGTATTATTTTGCAGGCAACTGTTGTGCCGCGCGGTTTCGCAGCTCCGTGTGGGCTAGCGCGTCTTGCGGAAGGTCAGGTTGATGCGTTCGCTGCCAGTGAGTGCGTGATCACCTGCGGCCAGCGGTGCAATGCCATGGAATACCAGCCGCGACGGCCCGCCCCAGACCACCACATCGCCATGCGCCAGCCGCACGCGGTCGGGCCGGTCGGCACGGCGCAAGCCACCCCACAAAAAGATGGCCGGCAACCCCAGCGACACCGACACGATCGGCGCGCGCAGATCCAGTTCATCGCGATCCTGATGCAGGGACAGGCGCGTACCGGGCAGGTAGCGGTTGATCAGGCAGGCATCGGGTGCAAAGCCGGGATACCCTGCCGCCGCCGCCGCACTGGCGGCGAGCTTGCGGAACACCTCCGGCATGGCCGGCCACGGTAGCCCGGAGTCAGGATCGAGCGGGTCATACCGATATCCCGTGCGATCCGACACCCAGCCGCGCTCACCACAGTTGGTCATGGCTACCGACATGCGCAGCCCGCCCGGCGTAATCAGGTGCCGAAACGGTGAGCCGGCACTGACGTCGGCCACCGATGCCAACAACTGGGGGCCGAGGTCGCGGGCAATGCCACGCAACACCATGGCACCGGGCGCCAATGTTTCAGTGGCAAAAGAGGCATCGGGGTCGGCGGGGAGGGCGTCGAAGAGATCGAAGGTCATGGTTGCCGACCGATGATACAAGGTCTGCCTGATTTCGAGGTAATGGCTCGGCGTAAGACCTTGATTTCGTTTATTGCGATTTTCGTTTATTTCGTTTACGCTCGGCGAATCAATCTCGGAGCTTCATCATGAACAACCAGGTTCAGTCCCAGTTTGCGCTCCCGGTGGAGCAGGAAGTCCAGGCTGCGATGCGCGGTCAGCGCGACCTGGCCGCTTATCTTCGGACACACACTGACACACAACGCATCCAGATTTTCGATGAGAAGGATGAGGCGCATCAAATAGAGTTGCCGACCACTGCCCTACGCTTGCTGCTCGATATCCTGGCGGAACTGGCAGCCGGCAATGCCGTGCAGGTCGTGCCGGTCCACGCCGAACTGACGACCCAGGAAGCTGCGGACTTGCTTAACGTGTCAAGACCCTATCTTGTCAAACTGCTCGAAGACGGTGAGTTGCCGTTCCACAAGACCGGCAAGCATCGGCGTGTGCGCGTCGTGGACCTGATGGCCTACAAGGCCGCGCGCGACAAACTCAGCGAGCAGGCGATGGAAGAGTTGGCACGCCAGGCCCAGGCACTGGGCATGGGCTACGAATGAGATGTGGCCCGAGACGCCGAACTACCGCACCTTCCCCATCCCCTCCAGCAACGCCTTGTGAAATCCCTGTGGATCCTGCATCTGCGGCGCGTGGCCCAGTTCCGGGAATTCCACCAGCGTCGTGTTCGGGATGGCCTTGGCCGTGAGTTTGGCCAGCTCGGGGTAATGGCCGAGCTTGGGCTGGATGTCGGCCGGCGCGGCATCCTTGCCGATTGCCGTGGTGTCCTTGTCACCGATCATTAGCAGCGTCGGGGCCTGGATGGCGCCCATTTCGTAGACCACGGGCTGCGTGTAGATCATGTCGTAGAGCAGGGCCGAGTTCCAGGCCACGATCTGCTTGCCCGGGCCGCGATACATGCCGGCCAGCATCTGGACCCATGGCTCGTAGTCGGGCTTCCACTGGTTCACGTAATACGTGGACTTTTCGTAGTTGCGAATCCTGTCGGCGGTGGTATTCAGCTCACGCGCGTACCACTGGTCCACCGAGAGTGATGGCACGCCTTTGGCCTTCCAGTCCTCAAGCCCGATCGGATTCACCAGCACCAGCTGCTTTGTTTCCTGCGGATACATCAGTGCGTAGCGCATGGCCAGCATGCCACCCGTGGAGTGGCCCATCACGGTCACGTCCGTGATGCCGATCGATGCCAGCAGCGCGTGCGTATTGCGGGCCAACTGCTGGAACGTGTACTGGTAATGCGCGGGTTTGGTCGACTTGCAGAAACCGACCTGGTCCGGCGCCACCACGCGGTAGCCGGCGCCGGTGAGCTGGCGGATGGTTTCCTGCCAGGTGGCGCCGCAGAAGTTCTTGCCGTGCAACAGCACCACGGCGCGGCCATTCGGCTTTTCGGGTTTGATATCCATGAAGGCCATGTCGAGCGGTTGGCCTTGCGAAGAGAACTTGTAGCGCTGAACCGGGTAGGGGTAGTCGAAGCCTTCGAGCTCGGGGCCGTAGGCCGGGCCATCATCGGCCGCATGGGCAAGCGAAGTGGTCAGCGCAAGCGCGGTGAAAAGCAGGCGGGAAAGTTTGGGCATGGTCGGGGCGGAGGTGGACGGCGGTGGAAATCGTCCCACAGATGACCGATCCGCGTACGGGAGAGTTCCGGAGCCCGTACGCCCAATATTTCCTCCGCGGCGTTCTACTCGGCCGCCGCCGCGGCGTTTGCGGCCGCGGTAGAACTGCCCCGCAAGGTGGTTTCCTTCAGGCGGATCACAAAGAACGGCGCGATCAGCGATACACCGGCGCTCAGCAGGAACAGGATCCTGAACGCACGCTCGGCGGCCACGCGCACGGCGACGGCATCGGCCTGGTCACCAGCCGAGATGGCGCGACGGAACATGCTCATGAGTACATCTTCGCCGCCACCGGCATTGGCCAGCGACACGCCGCTATGGCGCAACAGCGCGATCAGCACCGTGGTCAGGACGGCTACACCCACCGCGCCACCAAGCATGCGCGAGAACGCGGTCAGTGCAGTGGCAATGCCCACTTGCTGATGCGGTACGGCATTCTGTGTTGCCACCAGGCCGCTAGGCAGTTGCAGGCCGATTGCCAGACCCAGCACGATCATAACCAGCGCTGCCAGCGTCACCGCGTGCGGCGGCGTGAACGCCAACGCCACGATGGCCACCGGTGCCACCAGGCAGCCGATCATCTGCAGTGGCTTGTAGCGGCCACTCCATGTCATCAAGCGGCCCGAGATATAGGCGCCAAACGGAATTGCCAGCGTCAGCGGCACAAGCCGCAGTGCGGCGGTATCGGCATGCGCGCCACCCACTACCTGGAAACGCAGCGGCAGCAGCACCGACATCGCAATCAACTGGAAGAAGCACAGGAACAGCGTCAGGCAGCAGATTGCCACGGTAGGTACGCCGAGCATGCTCAACGGAATCACCGGATCGCTGGCGCGGCGTTCCTGCCAGATAAACAGCACCAGACCCACCAGGCCAGCCACCAGCAGGCCAATCGTCTGGGGCTCCAGCGGCGAGTGGCCCTGGCCCAGTCGTGTCAGGAACACCAGCACGCCCGACAGCCCGCCGCCAAACAGCAGCGAGCCCAGGTAGTCGATCTTGTGCCGACGGCCGCTGACCGGCAGATGCCGCAGCGCGCGTCGCACCACCACCAAGGCAATCAGCGACAGCGGGATGTTGATCCAGAAAATCCAGCGCCATGACAGGAAGTGCGCCAGGTAGCCGCCGATCACCGGACCCGCCATGCTGGCCACGGCCCAGACGCCGCTCACGTAGCCCTGGTACTTGCCGCGCTCGCGCAGCGGCACCACATCGGCAATGGTGGCCTGCGATACCGAGATCAGGCCACCGCCGCCCAGTCCCTGCAGGATGCGGGCAACGATCAGCATCGGCATCGTGGTGGCCATCGCGCACGCAATCGATGCCAGCAGGAACAGCACGATCGAGAATGTCAGCACCGAGCGGCGCCCGAGCACGTCGGACAGCTTGCCGTAGATTGGCGTGACTACGGTGGAGGCCACCAGATAGGCGGAGATCACCCACGCCATGTCTTCGAAGCCGTTGAGCTGTAGCGCGATATCGGGCAGCACCACGGCCACGATCGATTGTTCAAGCGCGCCAAGCAGGATGGCCAGCATCAGGCCAAAGATGACCTGCATGACCGGCACGTCGGCTGGTGCCGCGTCGGGGGAACGCTGGGAGGAGGGCGCTACGGACATGGAGTGGCCTGCATGGCAGATGAAGGCCCCGGACGGGGCTTCGCTGCTCTTTATCGGACAAGGAGAGCCGCCATTTTAGGCGAGCGCTGAAAACCGTGCTTGTCCGATCGCGTCCTGTGCTGCAGGCCACTGCGGGGATGTTACGTTTTGTCTACATGCTCGAACGACGCGGAGGGGGCATGCAGTCGCCGCACTGGGTGCGGCGTCAGCTTAGAACGTCTCCCAATCGCCGGTGTCGGCCATGGCCGGTGCCGGTGCGGCCGAGGGGCGCTTGCGCGCAGGCGTGGCCAGCACGGGCTCCTTGCGCTGATGTGCCACTGGCGCACGCGGCTTTGCAGCTTGGGCTGGCTGCCGCGACAGCAAGGGTTCGGCCTGGGTGCGGCGCTGTACGGGTGGGCGCGCCGCGGCGGGCACTGCCGCCACGCGTGTCTTTGCTGGGGCTGCCACTGCGGTCCTGGCAGGTTTTGCAGCAGGCTTCGGCAGAGCCGGTGCAGGTTTGGCGGTGATCTGGCGCACCGGTTGCGGTGCCGCCAACCTGCCTGCCGGCGCTACGCGGGCCACGGGCATGGCGCGCTCGCTGCTCCCGGCCGCGGTGCCACGGCCAAGGTCGAAACGCGCCACTTCGGTTACCAGTCCGCTGGCCTGTTGCATCAGGCTTTCGGCGGCAGCGCTGGCCTCTTCCACCAGTGCGGCATTCTGTTGCGTCACGCTTTCCATTTGCGTGATGGCCAGGCTTACCTGTTCGATGCCGGCCGTCTGTTCCTCGCTGGCACTCGAGATCTCGCCCATGATGTCCGTCACGCGACGCACTGCGCCAACGATATCGTCCATGGTCTTGCCAGCCACTTCCACCTGCTTGGCGCCGTCCTGTACCTGACGCACGGAACCGTTGATCAGCTCGCCGATTTCCTTGGCCGCCGACGACGAGCGCTGCGCGAGGCTACGCACCTCCGCCGCCACCACGCTGAAGCCGCGACCCTGTTCGCCTGCGCGTGCCGCTTCCACTGCGGCATTCAGCGCCAGGATATTGGTCTGGAATGCGATGCCTTCGATCACGCCAATGATTTCCGCCACGCGTGCCGACGACTTCGAGATGCCGTCCATGGTATCCACCACGCTGCGCACCACGCGGCCGCCTTCGGTAGCCACGTCCGACGCATTGACTGCCAACTGATTGGCCTGGCGTGCATTCTCGGCGTTCTGGCGTACCGTGGACGTCAGTTGCTCCATCGATGCAGCGGTTTGTTCAAGCGAAGCGGCCTGTTCTTCGGTGCGTTGCGAGAGATCGGTGTTGCCAGTGGAGATTTCGCGTGCGGCGGTATCGATCGAACCTGCCGCCTGCTGGATGCCTCGCACCAGCATGCCCAGTTGCCCGAAAGCCCGTTCCAGGGCGCCAAGCATGCGGCCCATCTCGTCCTGGCTGTGCACCTCGATGGCATGACCCAGTTGCCCTTGCGCCAGCGCTTCCGCTGCATCGAGCGCCTGGGTAGCTGGGCGAGTCACCGAGCGCGTCAGGCCGATACCGAGCAGCGACGCGATGATTGCCGCCACGATCGACAGGCCAATCAGCAGGTTACGCGTGAACTGATACTGCTGGCTCGCCGCGTCAACGGCTTCGGTAGCCATCTTGCGGCCCATGTCGGCCATGGCATCGAGCTTGTCGAAATACGCGGCCTGCGCCGCCGGCAAGGTCACCACGAGCCCGGCGCGTGCGCCGTCGAATTCGCCGCCACGCAGTTGCTGCATGACCAGGTCGAGTTGGCCGTTGTAAGCCGCACGCGCCTGCATCAGGTCATCGAAGCTGGTCTTCGCCGCCGGATTGGTGGATGCGCGCATCACCTTGCCAAGATCTTCGAGCGTGGCGCTGACCTTCTCGCGGATCTTGCCAATTTTTTCGGCGTTCTGTGTGGCCAACGCCGGATCCTCGGTCAGGGCCGCGTCGCGGACCATGATGCCGATCGTCAGCACCTGTTCCTTGGCCAGCTTCAGGTCCAGCACGCGCAGCAGACGTTGCTCCACGGCCGAGTGCAACGCGTCGTTCATGCTGCCGAGCGATTTCACGCCCACGGCGGCCACGGCCGCCAGCAGCACGACCACCACAAAAAACGCCAACGACATCCGCGCGCCGATACCCATTTTTCGCAAGCCCATCACTTCGTACCTTTCTTTCGGTCGGTTGTGTTTGTACGACTGGCAACCGCCCGAATCCGGGCGTCGCACGGACCGGCTATCGGCGGGCATTTGCCGGCCTTGAGCGAAAAAATGAAATAGGGGGGAAAGTCGCTGCTCTTTCACAAATTGCCGGGGCAGCGCAAGGTTTCTAATCTGTCCCGTGCACTTTGACCTCGCCAGAACTGGCGGGCGCGGCGGAGCAGTTTGCCGCGAAGGACGCGGGCTCAAAAAAAAGAAGCCCACGCGCGGGGTGCTCGTAGGCTTTCAGGACTGCTGTGAAAGGTCCGGCTGTACCCGGACCCGAATCGCGAAGATAAACCCGCTTACATGAGGTGTAAATCCCGCTTCTATCAGGGGTTACCCTTATGGCGGGTGTAACGATTGCACTACATGAATAACAAAAGTGATCGCAGGCGACACTTTTGTTCTTACCGACGAATAACGGACGATTGCCGGAAACCTTTAGCTGGCGCGGGTTCCAGGGCATGAGCAGAATTTCGTCGGTCACCCGCAGAGGCTATGTGCTACACGAAGCACAAATTCATGGCAATAAAATGAGTAGAGCAATTCCTCTAGCCCAGCCATGCGGTGGACTCGTCAATGCTTGTAAAACTTTGTTACTCTCCCGCCTGAAGTATTCCCCTTCTCTCCTGCGGATGCCAACCACAGTGGCCAGCCGGGCAGCGTCCTTCACTTTTGTGAAGCGCCTGTTTGCTGCAATCATGTGGAGCCACCGCGCCGGTTCCGAGAGCGAATGTTTCAAGTCTCGCCGCGATCAGTTCGCGCTATACGTCACTTTTAGTGCGACACCAACCGAAGTACCTGATCATCGGACCGTTGTCAGCCGCCAGAACCCTCGCGGGCTCTTCCGGAGAAGTTGTGAAGAAGGAAATCAAGGCTCCCAGACCCAGTCGGAAGCTGCAGCACTTGCAGTTCGCCGCGCACAACGCCAGTCGCGTTGCCGTCATTGTTCACCTGTCGAATGGCACGCGGCTGAACGGCATCGTGCTGGCCGCGGACAACTACATGATCCTGCTCGGCCGCGATGCCGACGATCCAACCCCCACGCTGATCTACAAGCGCGCCATTACGGTGGTCACGCCCGCGCACGCATCCGAGGACACAACCGCAATGCTCGACGCGGAAGCCTCGCCGGATTTCGTGCGGCTCTATATTCCGCGCACACGCAAGCGCCGCTGAGCCATGCCAGGTGCGGCGCCCCCGGGGCCCGCGCCGCTATATATAAGGGCGGCCTGGACGCGCCAGGCGCGCGTGATATACCAGATCGCACTGCGCCCGCAACTCTCGCAAAGATCACTCTAAAGTCTTCCTTCCCGAGGTCGATAACCCTTGCAACGGAGGCACTCTCGCCCTGCAAAGCAGGCAGCCAACGTTACGGCACCCGCCGGAATGCCTAAAACATTGCAAATAGGAGTCGTACCATGGCGCAAGTCATTAATACCAATTCGTTGTCGCTGATGACGCAGAACAACCTGACGGCGTCGCAATCGTCGTTGAACACGGCGATTCAGCGCCTGTCGTCGGGTCTGCGTATCAACAGCGCAAAGGACGATGCAGCCGGCCAGGCCATCGCCAACCGCTTCACCGCCAACATCCGCGGCCTGACCCAGGCTCAACGTAACGCCAACGACGGTATCTCGCTGGCGCAAACGACTGAAGGCGCGCTGACCGAAGTCAACAACAACCTGCAACGTATCCGTGAACTGTCGGTGCAGTCGGCAAACGGCTCGAACTCGTCGTCGGACCTGCAATCGATCCAGGACGAAATCGCACAACGTCTGGCAGAAATCGACCGTACGTCGGCCCAGACCGACTTCAACGGCGTGAAGGTCCTGTCGGGCGCCGCCAAGCCGCTGACGATTCAAGTGGGTGCCAACGACGGCGAAACGATCTCGATCAACCTGTCGGAAATCTCCTCGAAGACCCTGGGCCTGAGCGGCTTCAGCGTTGCCGGCAAGGTGAACACGGCTGCTACGCTGACCGACGTGCAGAACTCGCAAACGGCCGCTGACAAGGCTGTTGCCACGCTGCCGGCCAACACGTATCAAGTGACGACGTCGAACACGGCCGCCACGAGCAAGCAAGTGCTGTCGAAGCTGAGCGACGGCGACACCGTTGCAGTCGGCGGCGGCTCCACCTACACGTACGACGCCAAGGCTGGCAACTTCAAGTACACCGCCAACGTCGCTGCTGCTGGCGTTGCTGCTGAAGCTGCCAAGCTGACCCCGGCCTCGGGCAAGAACACGGCTGTCTACACGAACCTGTCGGCTTCTTCGGCTTCGACCAGCTTCGAAATCGATACGGCAGGCAAGATCACCATCGGTGGCCAGGCAGCTTACCTGGATGCAGGTGGCAACCTGACGACGAACAACGCCGGTGGCCTGACGCAGACCACGGTTAGCGCCGTTATGGGTGCAGCCGCTGGTGCAGCCGCTGGTGCAGCCAGCGTTGCAGTGGGTAGCACGACGTACAAGTCGGACGGCGCTGGTGGCTTGAACTACAACGCCACGGCCACCTCTGACCAAGTGGAAACCGCCCTGGCAGCTGCTGCCTCGAACAGCACGGTGACGTTTGCTCCGGGTTCGCTGATGACCGGTACGGCCACGCTGACGCAAGCCACGCAAACGTGGGACGTGTTCACCGATTCGACCGGTTCGCTGACCAAGACCGCCAGCTACACCACGAACTACGCTGTTGACACGACCACCGGCAAGGTGACCGTGGCTGCCGGCGGTACGGCTGCCAACAACGCCGCCAACGTCGGCAAGACGGCCAACATCGATGCCAACGGCAAGCTGACGACCGACGCGATCAGCGCCGGTTCGTCGACGACCGACCCGCTGGCCGTGCTGGACAAGGCCCTGTCGACGGTTGACAAGCTGCGTTCGTCGCTGGGTGCTGTGCAGAACCGTCTGGATTCGACGATCTCGAACCTGGGCACCACGATCACCAACCTGTCCTCGTCGCGTTCGCGCATCCAGGACGCAGACTACGCAACGGAAGTGTCGAACATGACCCGCGCCAACATTCTGCAACAGGCTGGTACGTCGGTTCTGGCTCAAGCCAACCAATCGACGCAAAACGTGCTGTCGCTGCTGCGTTAATCACGCCGCAAGCTCCGCAGGAAACCGGGCCCTCGGGCCCGGTTTTTTGCCGGAGTGCTACGCAAGCGGACACGCCGCTTGCATAGCACTTCTCATATAGAGAGACCGGATCATGAGCATTTCCGCTGCCGCCGCCTCCACCGTTGCCGCTTCCGCGGTGCTTCAGCACGACCCCGTCGTGCCGACCCCGGTCGCGCCCAGGGCCGTGTCCGCTGCCTATGGCACCGGTGCGCCGGCCGACGAGGCGGGCCGCGATGCGCTGCCACAGGATATGACCACGGCGGTACAGGAACTTCGCGATGTGTTGCGTACCACGCCATTCGGTCTCCAGTTCGACATCGACGACGTCACGCACAAGGTCATCACCAAGGTGGTGGACCGCGAAACCGGCGAGATCATCCGCCAGTTGCCGTCGGAGGAAATGGTGCGCATCGCGCATGCCATGAACAAGCTGCAAGGGCTGCTGGTACGGCAGTCCGCCTGACAACAAGACACAAAGTCTCTCCCGTCTGGTACGTAATCCAGCACGTAACTAGTACGCAAAACACAATAAACGAGGTAACAGCATGGCATCCGTCTCCTCTCTCGGCATCGGTTCCGGCATGGACCTGAACACGCTGCTCGACCAGCTGACCACGGCCGAAAGCGCGCCGCTCACGCTGCTGCAGAACCAGCAGACCGCCTACCAGGCCAAGTTGTCGGCCTATGGCACGGTGCAAAGCGTGCTGTCGTCGTTCCAGTCGACCGCCACCAAGCTGGCCAATGCGGACACGTTCTCGGCGGTCAAGGCCAGCGTGAGCAACACGGCGGTGATGAGCGTGGCCACCGGTACCAATGCCGTTGCCGGTACGTATTCGGTCAACGTGACGAGCATGGCGCAAGCCCAGTCCCTGGTCAGCGGTGGCCAGGCCGCACAGGATTCCGCGGTGGTCCACGGCACGCTGCCCGCCACGCTGACCTTCAATTTCGGCACCATTGGCGGCTATGACAGCAGCACGGGCCAGTACAGCAACCCGACCTTCTCGACCTCGTCGGATTCGGCCAAGACGGTCACGATCGACAGCAGCAACAACACGCTGCAAGGCATGCGCGACGCGATCAACAAGGCCAATATCGGCGTGACCGCGAGCATCGTCAACGACGGTGGCACCAAGCCGTACCGCCTGGTGCTGACGTCGAACAGCACGGGCGAGACCAACAGCATGCAGGTGTCGAGCTCCGACTCTGACCTGCAGGCACTGGTTGGTTTCGATCCGGCCAGCATGGACGCTACCGGATCCACGTCGAACGGCGTGCGCGAAGCAGTGCGCGGCACCAACGCCAACCTGACGGTGAACGGCATTTCCATCACCAGCGCCAGCAACACGGTCAAGGACGCCGTGCAGGGCCTGACCATGACGTTGTCGCAGACCGGCACCACCAGCCTCAGCGTGACGCGCGACACCGATTCGATGAAGTCGGCCATCACCTCGTTCGTGTCCGCCTACAACAATATCCAGTCGGCGGCCTCGACGCTGACCGCTTTCGATGCATCGGCCGGTACCAGCTCGGCACTGACCGGCGACGCCGTGCTGCGCAATATCCAGACGCGCTTGCGCAGCGTGCTTACCACGCCTGAGAGCGGCTCGGCCTACAGCACGCTGTCGGCAATCGGCGTGTCGTTCCAGAAGGACGGCACGATCGCCGTGGACGATACCAAGCTGACCAAGGCGCTGAACGACAACCCGGCCGCGGTAAGCCAACTGTTCGGTGGCGATGGCACCACGGGTGGCGTTGCGCGCTCGATCGCCAGCACGATCGACGGTTTCAATGCCACCAGCGGTTCGCTGAAATCCGCCCAGGACGGCCTGACCCAGACGCTGAAGGACCTGAGCACGCAATTCACCGACGAGCAGAGCCGCATCAACGACACGATTGCACGTTACCGCACGCAGTTCACAAACCTTGACCTGATGGTGTCGCAGATGAACTCGACCAGTTCATACCTGACGCAGCAGTTCAATGCACTGAACAGCTCCAGCAGCTCGAAGTAAAGAGAAGGAATTCCACCATGTTCGCGCGCCAAGCCATCAATGCCTATGCCCAGGTCGGTGTTCACACCGGCGCCATGAGCGCCAGCCCGCACAAGCTGATCGTCATGCTCTATGACGGTGCGCGTGGCGCGATTGCGCGCGCGAAGTTCTGCATGGAAGCTGGCGATATCGCCGGCAAGGGCAAGGCCATCTCGAAAGCGATCGACATCGTCGACAACGGTCTGCGCGCGGTGCTGGACCATACCGCGGGCGGAGACATTGCCGCCGATCTCGAACGCCTCTACGAATACATGACGCGCCAACTGATGCTGGCCAACCTGCGCAATAGCGCCGAGATGCTCGGCGAAGTGGACGGCCTGCTGGAAAACCTGTCGTCGGCCTGGGCGTCGATCGATCCGGATGCCCCGGCGGCGCAGGCCGACGCATTCACCGCACAACCCGCCTGAAGCCCACAGGAAACCACTGGAATCCCGCGATGTTTGCCATGTCTCCGATTGTCAGAAGCTACGAGGAACTGCTGGTTCTGTCCGAGCAGATGCTTGAGGCCGCCCGTGCATCAAACTGGGATGCGCTCGCCGACCTGCAGAAGGTCTATATGGCCGAGGTGGACCGCCTGCGCCAGCTCGATCACAGCGCGCAGTTCTCCGATGATGAACGCCTGCGCCGCTTCCATCTGCTGGAACGCATCCTGGCCTTCGATGCACGCATTCGCGACCTGACCATGCCGCGCCTGGCCGAGCTGGGCAACCTGATCAGCAACTCGCGTCGCAAACAGGAACTGTCGGCTGCCTACGGCGCAGCATACTGAATCTACGCAGCTTCCCGTCATGGCGGGACTTCACGCGTATCACGTCCGACCCTTTCCGCTGACACGCGCCCATGACCGGCATCCAGATTCCCTCGGCGCTGATTCCGCATCAGACGCCGGACCCGCAACTCAGCCGCCCCGCGCTGGCCATCGACAAGCTTGCCGCGCTGATGCCGGTGCCCGAGGTCAGCCAGGGCGACGTCCAGTCGTCCACCGGCGGTACCGTACAGGCACGCCAGCCGAACAGCATCTTGCCCGGCGGTGCCGACCCACGGCTGGCCGGCCAGACCGGCTCCACGCGCGAGACGCTGAGCTTTGCGGCACGAGCCATCCTTGACCTGTTCGATGGTGGCGACGCACAGCCGCTGCGCGGCAACACGCCGCTGCTGCCCGGCGCACCCGGTGCGGGCAGCAACGCCACCACGGCGCTGTCGAATGCGCTCGCGTCGCTGGTGGACCAGAGCGGCATGTTCTACGAATCCCATGTGGCCCAGTGGGTCATGGGCCAGCGCCCGCTGAGCAGCCTGCTGCAGGAGCCCCAGGCTACCCTGCGCATGCCGGCACAGGGTACGCCACAGTCGTCAGGCAACCCATCGGCGCCCACACAGACGGCTGGTGCGCCGGTGGCATTGTTGCCCTATGGCGGTCCTGCGGCACAGCCGTCGTCCGCGCCGCCTAGCGCCACGCTGCTGGCCGAACTGACGCGACCGGTCATCTATCCGCTCAGCACCGGTGTACCGGCACCTTCAGCGCAGGCAGGGCAGGGCGCCCAGCCGCATGGCGCGCCGGGCAATCCGCAAACGAACAATGCGCAGTCGAATCATGCGGCGGCGCAAGGCAACGCAGTGCCGGCCACGCCCGCCGAGCAGCGCCGCGCAGCCCACGCCAATGCCGCGGCACATGCCTACCAGGTAACGGCCGAGGTGTCGCAGGACGGCCATCACATCGCGCAAGCCCAGCGCGCGGCCATCATCGCCACCTGGAACGCGCCCGACGCTACCGCGGCACAGACCCGACCGGATGCCGGACCGCCCGTGCATCCGGCCAGCGAAGGGGTGGTGCGCCAGCAGCTGGAATTGCTGGCAACCCAGCAGTTCCGTGCCACGCTCGAAGCGTGGCCGGGTATGCCGTTCGATTGGGAAGTGTCGCGCGATGCCGGCCATGCCGAGACACCGGACGCGGCAGCGCAGTGGAGCACGCGCGTACGGCTGGAACTGCCGCGTCTGGGTAATATCGACGCCGTGCTGACGCTGGGTCCCCAGGGGCTTGACGTGCGCATGGTGGCCGGAGATACCGATACGGCTGCGCAACTGATTCAGGGGCGGATGGATTTTCGCGGCCAGCTCGATGCGCGTGGTATCGCGCTACTCAATGTGTCCGTGCAAACACGCGATGAAGACGGGGGAGCATCGGCATGAGCGACAGCAGCAACGATCGCGGCGTGGCCGTCGCGCTTTCCTACCAGGCCGCCGACAAGGCGCCACGCGTGGTGGCCAAGGGCTATGGCATGTCCGCCGACGCCATCATCACGCGCGCCCGTGAAGCGGGAGTCTATGTGCACGGGTCGCCGGCACTGGTGAACCTGTTGATGCAGGTAGACATGGACAGCCAGATCCCGCCGCAGCTCTATGTTGCGGTGGCCGAATTGCTGGCCTGGCTGCATGCGGTAGAGACGGGCGAGAACACCCAGCTGGCGACGATCTAACTCCCCTCTCCCGCCAGGCGGGAGAGGGGAGCAAATCCAAACATCAAACCGGCATGTTCATCATTTCCTGATACGCGGCGGCCAGGCGATTGCGCACCTGTACTGCGGTCTGGAACGAGATGTTGGCCTTCTGCATGTCGATCATCACGTCATTGAGTGCCACGCCAGGCTTGCCCATTTCAAAGGCCTCGGCCTTGCCGTAGGCACGGTCCTGCGTGGCATTCAGGCGTTGCAGCGAACGCTGCAGTTCACCGGCAAAGCCTTCGGTCGCGGCCGAAGGCGTCTGGGGGGCAGTACCGCCGCCAGCTACCTGCGCGAGGCCGCGCATTTGCTGGAGCATGCCCTCGATGGAAGAAATAGTCATCGCACGTACAGGTTGGTAAGTCGGAGATCAGGGCGAACGCGGCGCAAGCGCCACTTTCGATCCTGTTTCAGCCCTCGCACTGTACTGATCCTCCCGCATCCCCCAAAGCACGAAATCGGCGGGAAAACCTCGCCTATTCAGCCGATTGTTCTTCCACCTTCTGGCTGATCATCGCTACCGTGCCGAATCTGGCGGTCGGTAGCGCGTTGCACCAACCGCCCACGGCTCATGAAATATCAACTATCGCGGGGAGTGCGCGTGTTTTTTCAGCAGCGTAGTGTGAGCCGTGCCGAGATGAATAACGGCAGCAAAGGCCAGAGTGGCAAGGGCAGGGTTTACCCGGCCAAGCCGGAGATGCGCGCATGAACGCGGCCGCCACCCTGCCGAACGGCGCGGCCCTGGTCGACAAACTGAAGGCCAATCCGCGTCTGCCCCTGATGTTGGGCGGCGCGGCGCTGGTTGCCGCGATTGCCGTGGGCGTGATGTGGTCGCGCCAGCCGGACTACAAGGTCCTGTACACGAACCTGTCCGAGCGCGACGGCGGCGCGGTGATCCAGTCGCTGCAGCAGATGAACGTGCCGTACAAGTTCGCCGAAGGTGGCGGTGCGGTGATGGTGCCGTCGGAGAAGGTCCACGAGACCCGCCTGCGCCTGGCCAGCCAGGGCCTGCCCAAGAGCGGTACCACGGGCATGGAACTGATGGACAACCAGAAGTTCGGCATCAGCCAGTTTGCCGAGCAGGTGAACTACCAGCGCGGGCTGGAAGGCGAGCTGGCCCGGTCGATCGAGTCGATCGGGGCCGTGCAGTCGGCACGCGTGCACCTGGCCATCCCCAAGCCCACGCTGTTCGTACGCGAACGCCAGAAGCCGACCGCGTCGGTGGTGCTGCAGCTTTACCCGGGCCGTGCCATCGATGAAGGCCAGGTTGCCGCGATCACGCACCTGGTGTCGTCGAGCGTGCCGGAACTGACCCCGAAGTCGATCTCGATCGTGGACCAGCACGGCAACCTGCTGTCGGGTTCCAGCGACCGCTCGATGGACGCCACGCAGCTCAAGTACGTCCAGCAGGTCGAACAGAATTACGTCAAGCGTGTGGAATCGATCCTCACGCCGATCCTTGGCAAGGACAACGTCCACGCCCAGGTCACTGCCGATGTGGACTTCGCGTCGGTAGAGCACACCGACGAGAGCTTCAAGCCCAACCAGGACCCAACCAAGGCGGCCATCCGCAGCCAGCAGACCAGCGAATCGAACCAGCAAGGTTCGTCGCCGGTGGGCGGCGTGCCGGGCGCGCTGTCGAACCAGCCGCCGGCCGCCGCCGTGGCTCCGGTCACCACGCCGCAGCCGCCGCGCCAGCCCGGCCAGCCGAATCCGCCGGCCCAGGCCAACCAGGCTACGCAGACCGCCGAGAAGACCGGCCCGAGCAGCAACCGCCGCGATGCCACCACCAACTACGAGCTCGATCGTACGGTGCGTCACGTGCAGCAGGCCCCGGGCGGTGTCAAGCGCCTGTCGGTGGCCGTGGTGGTGAACTACCGCAGCAAGGTCGACGCCAAGGGCAAGCCGGTCACTGAAGCGCTGTCGGCCAAGGAACTGGCCCAGATCGAGAACCTGACAAAGGAAGCAATGGGCTTCTCCGCAGATCGCGGCGATTCGCTGAACGTGGTCAACAGCCCGTTCACGGCCGAAAACGAAAAGGAACCGGAACTGCCGCTGTGGAAGCAGCCGCAGATGATCGACCTGGCCAAGACCGGTGTCGGCTACCTGCTGCTGGCCATCCTGGGCATCTTCCTGTGGTTCAAGGTGGCGCGTCCGGTGCTGCGCAAGTACACCGCGCCGCCGCTGCCCGCACCAACGGACGCATCGGAAGCCACCGCGGAAGCCGTCCTGCTGCCGCCGGAAGAGGAAACCAATCCGGAAGTGCTGCGCCTTGCCGCGAAGTACGAAAGCGACCTCGCGCTGGTGCGCGACGCCGCGCAACGCGACCCGCGCCTGGTTGCCAGCGTAATCAAGACTTGGATGGCAAATGACGAAGGCTAACAAGGGAGCCCCCGAGAAGGGCCTGCAGAAGAGCGCCATCCTGATGATGGCGGTTGGCGAAGACGCAGCCGCCGAAGTCTTCAAGCATCTGTCGCCGCGCGAAGTGCAGCAGCTGGGTTCGGCCATGGCCGGCCTGTCGGCGGTGACCCGCGAGGAAATGGCCGAGGTGCTGTCGGAATTCCGTGGCGAGACCGAACAGTACCTGGCACTGAACGTCGATTCGAGCTCGTTCATCAAGAGCGTGCTGAACAAGGCGCTGGGCGAGGAGCGTGCGCTGTCGGTGATCGAGGACATCCTCGAATCGCGCGATCCGGGCGGTGGCATCGATTCGCTGAACTGGATGGATGCAACGTCGGTGGCCGAGCTGATCAAGGACGAACACCCGCAGATCATCGCCACGATCCTGATCCACCTGGACCGCCAGAAGTCTTCGGAAGTGCTGGGCTTCTTCACGGAACGCCTGCGCAACGACGTGATCCTGCGTATCGCCACGTTCGGCGGCGTACAGCCGGGCGCGCTGCAGGAACTGACCGATGTGCTGACCAAGCTGCTGGCAGGCCAGAGCCTGAAGCGCAGCCGCATGGGCGGTGTCCGCACGGCGGCCGAGATCATCAACCTGATGAGCACGGCCCACGAGGAAGCGGTCATCGACGGCGTGCGCACGCACGACGCGGACCTGGCGCAGAAGATCATCGACGAGATGTTCCTGTTCGAGAACCTGCTGGAGATCGACGACCGCGGCATCCAGCGCGTGCTCAAGGAAGTTGCTACCGAATCGCTCATCGTCGCGCTCAAGGGCGCGCAGCAGGAACTGCGCGACAAGTTCATCCGCAACATGTCGACGCGTGCCGGCGAGATGCTGCGCGAAGACCTGGATGCACTGGGTCCGGTACGTGTATCGCAGGTCGAGGCCGAGCAGAAGGCCATCCTGCAGGTGGTGAGACGCCTGGCCGAGGCCGGCGAAATCCAGATTGGCGGAGGAGACGATGCCTACGTTTGAGCGCGGCCTTGCCGCAGGCCGCGGCCCGGGCCGCGGCGATCCCGGGTTCTTTGGTGCGCCCAGCGCGCCTGGCAGCACGCAAGGATCCGGCGGTCTCACGAACCTGCATCAAAGCGACGAAGGCTTCCAGGGCTTCGAGCCCCCTGCGCGCAGCCGCATGGGTGGCGATGCCTGGAAGCGCTGGCAGATGGATTCGCTCGATCCGCGCGAGGCACTGCGCAAGGTACTCGAGGCACAACTGCCGGTCGAGCCGCCGCCCCCGCCGCCAGTCGATTTCGCAGCCCTCGATGCGATGCGCGAAGGCGCACGCAAGGAAGGTTATGCGCAAGGCTATACCCAGGGCCAGACCCAGGGCTACGGTGACGGTCACCGTGAAGGCTATGCGCGCGGTCTGGAATCCGCACGCAATGAAGCCGCTCGCCTGCAGGAACTGGCCGGCAATTTCCGCGAAGCGCTGGGCCGCGTCGATACCGAAATCTCCGAGGCCTTGATCGCGCTGGCACTCGACGTGGCGCGCCAGTTGGTGCGCAAGACGATGGAAATCGATCCGGCCGCGCTGATCCCGGCGGCACGCGAACTGATCAATGCCGAGCCGCCGCTGTCCGGCGCGCCCTGCCTGCTGCTCAATCCCGAAGACATGACGCTGGTGGAAACCCACCTGCAAGGCGAACTCGAAGGCGCCGGCTGGACCCTGCGCGCGGATGCCACCGTGGCACGCGGCGGCTGCATTGCCAGCGCTGCCAGTGGTGAACTCGATGCCACGCTGGGTACGCGCTGGGAACGCGTGATCAAGGCGCTGGGCCGCAACGATCCGTGGGAGCCCCCGCATGCATGAACCCCAGGCCACGGCGCATGACGCCGCATCGGCACATACCGGGCGCTGGCGCGATGCGTTGGCATCGGCGTCGACCAGCATCGCCGAAATCGACAGCAAGCGAACCTGTGGCCGCCTGACCCGCGCCGCTGGCCTGGTGCTGGAAGCCGTGGGCCTGCGCATGCCGGTAGGCAGCGACTGTCTCATCGAACTGCCGGCCGGCCAGCATTCGCATGGCGGTCCGCGCACCGCGGAGGCCGAAGTGGTCGGCTTCGGCGCCGACCGCCTCTACCTGATGCCGCAATCGGACGTGGCCGGCCTGGTGCCCGGCGCGCGTGTTTATCCGCTGGAACCGTCGCCGTTGCCCAAGGGCGTCAGTGCACCGCGCGAGCCAGGTTCGAAGCGATTGCCGGTGGGCGATGGACTGCTGGGCCGCGTGCTCGATGCCGCCGGCCGTCCGCTTGACGGGCTTGGGCCGATCACGGCCGCCAGCGAAGTACCGCTGGCCGGTACGCAGATCAACCCGCTGATGCGTGCCCCGATCGAAACCGTGCTGGACACCGGTGTGCGTGCCATCAACGGCATGCTGACCGTGGGCCGCGGCCAGCGCATGGGCTTGTTCGCAGGCTCCGGCGTGGGTAAATCGGTGCTGCTGGGCATGATGGCCCGCTACACCAACGCCGACGTGATCGTGGTGGGCCTGATTGGCGAGCGCGGTCGCGAAGTGAAGGAATTCATCGAGAACATTCTCGGCGAGGAAGGTCGCAAACGCTCGGTCGTGGTGGCCGCGCCGGCCGACTGCTCGCCGCTGTTGCGCATGCAGGGCGCAGCGTATGCCACGCGCCTGGCCGAGTACTTCCGCGACAAGGGCCAGCACGTGCTGCTGATCATGGATTCGCTGACCCGTTACGCGATGGCCCAGCGTGAAATCGCGCTGGCCATCGGCGAGCCTCCGGCCACCAAGGGCTATCCGCCTTCGGTATTCGCCAAGTTGCCGACGCTGGTGGAACGTACCGGCAATGGTCCGGAAGGCGGTGGCTCGATTACCGCGTTCTACACGGTGCTGACCGAGGGCGACGACCAGCAGGATCCGATCGCCGATTCAGCGCGCGCCATTCTGGACGGCCACATCGTGCTGTCACGCAGTCTTGCCGAGGCTGGTCACTATCCGGCCATCGACGTGGAAGCTTCGATCAGCCGCGCGATGACCGCGCTGATCGAGCCGTCGCAGTTTGCCTCCGTGCGGCGGTTCAAGCAGTTGATGTCGCGCTACCAGCGCAACCGCGACCTGATCAGCGTCGGTGCCTATGTGCCCGGCAACGATCCGGAGCTTGATCTCGCGATTCGCCTGCATCCGCGCATGGAGGCATTCCTGCAGCAGGACATCCACGAACGCGCCGACTATGAGGTGTCGATCGCCCAGTTGCACGCGACCATCGGAGTCACAAACCATGGCTAAGACTTCACCGCTCACCACGCTGGCCGACCTGGCCCAGGACAACACGGAAAAGGCCACGCGCGAACTGGGCCGCCTGCAGGGTCTGCGCACGCAGGCCGAGCAGCAGCTCAACGCGCTGACCGAATACCGTCACGAGTATCGCGCGCGCATGCAGGCGATTGCCGCCGAGGGCATGACGTCGAGCCGCTGGCACGATTTCTCGCGTTTCCTGGATTCGCTCGACCATGCGATTCGCCAGCAGACCAGCGCGCTGGCCAAGGCCGAAGCCGACTTGCTGGCCGGCCGTGCCAACTGGCAGCAACAGAAGCGCCGCCAGAACTCGTTTGAAACACTGATTACCCGCGCCGAAGTGCGCGAGCAGCAGGTTGCCACGCGCCGCGACCAGCGCGCCAACGATGAATATGCAGCCCGTATCGCCCGCCAGCCGGTGAACGGCCAGAACTGACCTGCCAGAACCCACAATGATCGATATCAGCCAGCTAGTCGGCAATGCCGCCGCCCTGAACAACCTGAAATCGCCGGACGCATCGTCCAGCAAGGGCGCCGACGCCAACCTGTTCCACGACGTGCTGTCGCGTGCGCGCGAGGACAACCAGCAGGGCGCGCCGGCCGCCGCCTCGCAAGTCAAGGTCCCGCCGAAAGACAACGGCAAGCAGGCCGATGCCTCGAAGGACACTGCCGCGCAGAAGCCCCAGCAGCCGGCGGCGAACAACGCGCTGCCGCAGAAGGATTCGGCAAAGGTCGCCGCCAAGACGGATAGCGGAGACAGCGACACCAAGGATTGCCCGGACGACGATACCGCATCGAGCGATGCCGCCGCCGTTGCGGCCGCACTGGCCGCTGCCGCATTGCTGCCCCAGTTGCCGGTGAACCCGCAGCAGGCCAACGCCGCCAACGCCGTCAACACCGCTGGCGTGGATCCGCTCAATGGCGGCGCGATCGCCGGCCTGCCCACGCTGCCGACGCAGGCAGCCGCATCGGCGGCAGCCACGACCGCTGCCAGCACCACTACGGACGACGCCGCAGCACTCCAGGCGCAGGTCGACGCCCAACTGCCGGCCGCGACGGTTGCTACGGCCGCCAAGGGCACTACGCCGAGCCCCACCGACACACTGGCGCTGATCGCCCAGCAACGCGCCGCGCTGCAGAACAACACGCCGACCACCGCGGACAAGATCGCCGCCGCGGTGACCACGCCGGCCCAGGCCGCCGCGCAGGATACGCGCGGGCAGGGCAGTGCTGGCCAGCAGCACGCAAATCTCGGCCAATCAAACCAGCCGGCGCTGACCCAGACCGACAACACCCAGGCTGCGCAGACCGCGCAACCGGTCACGCCATTCGCCGCCGCGCAAGCCAGCGCGCGTACTGGCGAGGCCGTGGATACCGGCGCCACCAATTCCAGCAGCGCCGCGACGCTGGCATCGGCAATGGCCGCGCAAGCGCCGATTCATACCGCGCAGGCTACCGCTGCTGCAGCGGCAGCCCGCCCGGTCATCGCGCCTAACGTCAATGACAGCCAATGGTCGCAGGCCCTGGGCCAGCAGATGGTGCGCATGTCCACGCAAGGCAACCAGACTGCCGAGCTGGATTTGAACCCGCCCAACCTGGGTCCGCTGAAGGTCGTGCTGAATGTGGTCAACGACCAGGCGCAAGCCCAGTTCGTGTCACCACACCAGGCCGTACGCGCCGCCGTGGAAGCCGCACTGCCGCATCTGCGCACGTCGATGGCCGAAGCCGGCATCCAGCTGGGCCAGACCTCGGTGGGCGCCGACAGCTTTGCCCAGGCCGGCAACGGTGGCCAACAGCAACAGCAACGTCAGGCCAGCAACGGCAACAGCTTCGGCCAGTCGACGGGCTTCGGCAACGATACGGCAGCTCCGGCCGCTCCCGCCACGCCACGCGCACCACGCACGCTGGCACGCGGCGAAGTAGACACGTTTGCGTAACGCGTGAGTGTCTTTGTTCCCCTCTCCCGCTGTGCGGGAGAGGGGCTGGGGGAGAGGGCGTGAGGTTCAAATTGCGACTTGTTCCAGCTTGAACCGCTGGCCCTCTCCCCCGCCCCTCTCCCGCCAGCGGGCGAGGGGAGACCACCGACAGCTTTTCTAAGGCTTGTCGTTCGCCGGAACAGCCGCCACCCTGCGCCGCGCACGCGCCGCCAGGCCTGGTCCAAGTGCCCAGCGCAACGTTGGTGCAAGACCACGCATGCCGGCAAGCGCCAGTGAACGGCGCAAGGATGGACGGTGCAGCCCAAGCATCTGGCGCGCCCAGGGCGGCAATAGCGCCACACCCGCATCTGCCATGGTCCTGACCGCTGGCACCAGCAGTGGATTGGCTACAGGCATTGTCATCACCAGCCGTACGACTTCGCGCGTGCGTTCGCTATTGACCAGACCAGGTCGCTGCGCATCCAGATAGGCATCCACCTGGGCACGTGAGCGCGGCACGTCGGGTGCGCCCAGCAATGCGGCCACGCGCGCTTCTTCCTCGAAATACCGATCCTGCTCCGCCACGGATAGCGGCCCTACATAGCGCAGATACCCGGCCATGAAGCTCGATACCTCCGCCACATGTACCCATGTCAGCAGGTCAGGATCATCGGCCGCGTACGGTTGTCCATCGGGCGCAGTGCCCTTGATCGATGCATGAATGCGACGCACGCGTTCGATCAGCTGCATGGCGTCGGCGCGGCTGCCATAGGTGGTGCCGGCGATGAACTGCGCGGTACGGCCCAGGCGGCCCTGCATGTCGGTTCGGAAAGAAGAGTGGTCCCACACGCCAGCCAGCGCGCGCGGATGAAGCGCCTGCAAGAGCAAGGCGCTGACGCCGCCGGCCAGCATGGCCGGGAAATCGGCGTGGACGCGCCAGCAAACTGCGTCCGGGCCGAACAACCCAGGGTCGCCGGGTGGGTTGTCGTAGTCGAGCGTCAGCCCGGAGTTGCTGCGGGTCAGCGCGCGTACGTGCGCGCCGGCGTGGCTTCGCAGACGCTGCAGCAGCGGGCCGGAGGCGGTAGAAGACGTTTTGTTGGGAGATTCCGGAGCAGCGGACAAGGTCGGTTACAGGGCGATAACTGGCTTCCGCCAGCATACACCCTGATGCACTCCAGGCCGCACTGCTGCGTCAGGCTCCGACGACGGCTTCTGCCTTGCGCACGGTACGGCGCACGCGCGGCTTGGGCGTGGCAACCACTTCCAGTGGCACAGCACTTTCCTCGGCGCTTGCCTCGGCGACTGCCTTGGGCTTGCGCACGGTGCGGCGTGCCTTGGGTTTGGCGGCAGGCGCGGCGACAAACTGGGCCGGGGGCGGCGCCAGCTGTGCAACCTGCCACGTGAATGCCTCGCTGTTGATGCCGCGCTTCTGCGCAATATTGACGGCGATCCAGGCCGATGCCGAGTGGCCCAGCAAGTCCAGCGCGCGAATATAGTTGACCCAGCAATCCGCATTGTCCGGATTCACGTCCAGTGCAGCTTCGAAGTGCGGCAGCGCTTCAGTCGGCTGGTCCATCTGCACCAGCAGCATGGCCAGGCCGAAGCGGGCGTCCGCCTGTTCCGGAGCGGCGTTGACGATGACCTCGTACAGCGCCTGGGCGTCGGCATGGGCGCCGGTCGCGTGCTGGGCAATGGCAGCCTGCAGGACCAGCGCGATATCCTGCTCGCGCTGCTGGGCTTCGGTAAGAGGTTTTGAGGCGGCTTGGGTGGACTTTGGCATGGTGGCTCGTCAGTGCAAGATACTCCAGCATCATGCATGACCCGCCACCACGCCAATTTCGTGAGTAGACGCCCAAAGCCGAGCCTATTCGGCGGCAAGCGCAGGCGTCCGACGCCGGATGGTTAGTCGTACCGCAGGTCCGTGGCCTTGCCCCAGAACACCCGGTAGGCGTACGCCGTATAGCCCAGGATGGTGGGCAGCACGATCACCGCGCCCACCAAAATCGCCATCAGCGACTCCGGTGCGCTGGCCGCCTGCCAGATATCGATCCGATCCACTACCAGGTACGGGAACAGGCTATAGGCCAGGCCATTGAATGCCATCAGGAAGATCACGGCCGTACCCGCAAACGGCACCCAGCACCAGCGATCGTTACCGCTCGCATGCAGGTCGCGCATGCGGCGCAGGAATCGCTCGATGACCACGAACAGCCCCATCGTCAATAGCGGAATCGGTGCCAGCAGGATGATGTTCGGCAGTTCGAACCACTTGTCGAAGATGCGCTGGCTGACCAGCGGGGTGGCCACCGAGATGGCGGCCACGCCGATCGCGGTCAGCCACAGGCTGCGCCGTGCCCAGTAGATCGCGCGCAACTGCAGGGAGCCGGTGGTCTTCATGATCAGCCAGGAGGCACCCAGCAGGCAGTAGCCGGCCACCAGGCACAAACCTACCGCCACGGCGAACAGCAGGTTGGGCAGGTCATAGCGGAAGCCCGTGATGTACAGCCCCAGCATCAGCCCTTGCGAGAAACTCGCCAGCAGCGAACCGGCATAGAACGCGAAGTTCCACCATGGCTTGTGCGGATCGCGCGCCTTGACACGGAAGTCGAACGCCACGCCACGAATGATCAGCCCTGCCAACATCATTGCCACGGGCAAGTACAGGTTGGTCAGGATCACGCCGTGCGCCAGCGGGAATGCCGTAAGCAACAGCCCCACGCCAAGCACCAGCCAGGTTTCATTGGCATCCCAGAACGGCCCGATCGACGCGATCATGGTGTCCTTGTCCGCATCGTCGGCACGGCGCAGCAGCACGCCAACGCCGAGGTCATAGCCATCGAGGATCACGTAGATCAGCATCGACAGGCCCATCAACGCCAGGAACACCAGCGGCATCCAGCCGGCCGGCTGGGTCAGGTCATGAATCGTGGCCGGGTTCATTGTGCGCTCCTGGGTGCGCCGGCAAGGGCGGGTTGCATGTCGTGGTCCTTGTTCTTGCCGGCCTTGCGTGCCAGATGGAATACCACCGAGATATACGCCACGATCAGCAGCAGATAGAGCGACAGGTACATCGCCAGCGTGGTGCCGATCATCGTGGCCGGCACCTTCGATGCAGCCTGCGCGGTGGTCAGTACGCCGTAGACCAGATAGGGCTGCCGGCCGATCTCGGTGACATACCAGCCGGCCACCAGCGCGATCCAGCCCGAGAACGTCATCGCCACCAGCACACGTGCCAGCCACGGCGATGGCGCACCGTTCCTGCGCAACTGCCATGTGCCGAGCCACGAGACGGCCAGCATCAGCAGGCCCACGCCCACCATGATGCGGAACGCGAAAAACAGCGGCGCCACGGGCGGATGACGATCACCGAATGCGTCGATACCCTTGATCTCGCCATCGATCTCGTGGGTCAGGTAGAGCGAGGCCAGCTTCGGGATCGCGATCTCGAAATCGTTCGATTGCGTGGTTGCATTGGGCAGGCCGAACAGCACGGCAGGCGCACCTTTTTCGGTCTTCCAGATGCCTTCCATCGCCGCGATCTTGGCGGGCTGATGATGCAGCGTATTGAGACCATGCAGGTCGCCGGCCACGATCTGCAGCGGGATCAGCATTGCCGCCAGCATCACGCCGGTACGCAGCGAATGCATGACCTCGCGGCTGCGGTCGTTGTTCAGCCACCGATAGGCCGAGATACCCGCAAGCAGGAACGACACGGTCAGGCCCGAAGCCAGCAGCATATGCACCAGCCGGTACGGGAACGACGGATTGAAGATGACCGCGATCCAGCTGACCACATGCGCGCGGCCGTCGATCATCTCGAAGCCTGCCGGGGTTTGCATCCACGAGTTCAAAGCCAGGATCCAGAACGCCGACAACGTGGTACCGCCGGCCACCAGCAGCGTGGCGATGGTGTGCGTGCGATTGCTGACGCGACGCATGCCGAACAGCATGATGCCCAGGAACGTGGCCTCCAGGAAGAATGCCGTCAGCACTTCATAGGCCAGCAACGGGCCGGCGATATTGCCAACGGTCTCCATATAGCCGGGCCAGTTGGTACCGAACTGGAAGCTCATGGTGATGCCGCTGACCACACCTAGCGCGAACGTCAGCGCAAAGATCTTGACCCAGACGCGATATGCATCCATCCAGCTTTCGTCGCCGGTCTTGTTGTAGCGCAGCTTGAAGAACAGCAACACCCACGCCAGCGAGATGCTGATGGTGGGGAACAGGATATGGAACGTGATATTCGCGGCGAACTGGATGCGCGCCAGTATCACCGGATCGACACTTGCAAACACGGATTACTCCTTGCGGGGGCGGGCAGACTTTGCGGGGGCTTTGCTGGTGGCGGTCTTGGCGGGGGCCTTGGCGGCCTTGACGGACTTGTCTCCGCCCAAGCCAATGGCTGACGTGAGCCGGTCCTTGACATCCAGCAGCTTGGTGACGCGCGAGCCCAGGCGCATCAACTTTTCCAGTGTGGCGACGTCAAGCTTCTGCATGTCGCCAAACCATGTAGTCACCAGCAGGATCAGCCCGTACATTTCCTTCATGCGGGCTTGCGCGTGCCGGTCCTCGTCGGACAGCGGCGTTTCCAGCTGGACTTCGCGCAGCATCGACAAGGTCGGATCGATCTCGCGCCGGCGCCGTTCCTCGGCCAGCGTGCGGAAGATCGCCCAGACATCGTCCGGCGCAGAGAAGTATTCGCGACGATCGCCCGGCTGGTGCGACAGCTTCACCAGGTTCCAGGACTCCAGTTCCTTGAGCCCGATGCTGACGTTCGAGCGCGAAAAGCCCAGTGACTCGGCAATCTCGTCGGCGTTCAGCGGACGTGCCGCAGTGAAGAGCAGGGCATAGATCTGACCAACCGTTCGGTTGATCCCCCAGCGGCTGCCCATCTCACCGAAGTGGAGGACAAAGCGCTGGATCAGGGGCGAGAGCTGCATTGTCTGTTTTGAATTTTCAAGAATTTCTGAAAGTTTAAAACAAAACGCAGGGTTTTGCTGGGGTGCGGGTGCGGCGTGTTGTCTCAGGTGGTGTTGTCACGTTTCCAAGTCGGTCGTGGTGCATGCGCCATGAGTTTTCGAGATACCGGCAGCTTGAATTACTGATTGTGCGTTGGCCGACGGATTCATACAGTGGTCGGACACCAGGCCATTCAGAGCCAGACAGTCAGGAGACAACATGCACCGCACCCAACGATGCCACCGGTTCGCCTCTGCGGTCCTAGGCATCCTATTGTCCATAACCATGCACGGGACACGCGCGGAAGCGCACGATACTCCGATGAAGCTAGTCGTCATCGTTTCGCCTGGGGGCAGTGGCGACGCAGTCGCCCGACTGGTTGCCGCGAAACTGACCGGACAATTGGGACGGTCTGTGATTGTGGAGAACAAGCCGGGCGCAGGAGGCAACCTGGCGACGCAAGCCGTTGCGCGCTCTGCTCCGGATGGGGCATCTCTGCTCGTTACGTCGAATAACCATACGATCAATCCGACGCTATATCCGGACGCTGGTTACAAGCTCGAGGACTTGAAGCCCGTTGCAATCCTCATGCGCGGACCTTCGGTCATCGTCGTCCCCGCAAACTCACCTTACACGTCGCTCCAGGCACTGATAGAGGCGGCAAAGGCCAAGCCTGAGTCAATAGCGTATGGCAGCGCAGGCATTGGAACGCCCAGCCATATCTCGGGTGAGCTATTTGCACGAGCAGCGGGAATCAAGCTCGTACATGCGCCTTATCGCGGCTCTGGCCCCTCGCTGAGCGACGTGGCAGGGGGGCAGATTCCCGTAGCCATTGCGACGCTCGTTGCTGCGACCCCACTCATCAAAGCGGGCAAAGTCAGAGCGCTCGCCGTGACCTCGAAGCAGAGATGGCCAAGCGCGGAAGGCATTCCAGCTGCCGCAGAGTTTGGCATACCCGGATACGAGCATCTCACATGGCTCGCGCTGTTCGCTCCGAAGGGCACCCCCAATGACGTCGTCAATCGGTTGAACAAGGCCACCAACGAGGCGCTCACCGATGCGGAGGTGCGGCGCAAGATCGCGGACCTCGGCGGCCAGGTTGACCCCGTCGATACAAAGGCCATGAAAGCCTTCATCGATGCAGATTACGCAGTGTCCACTCAACTGGTTCGCAGTGCTGGACTGCGGGCAGACTAAATCAAGAAGGAGTTAGTGATGTCGAATGCAAGCGCCATGGCCGTTGAAACGAACGTCAAGTCGACTGGAGGGCTGCCCTCGCTTGAGATCTTCGGGCCCCGAGCAGAAATCCGCTTCCGTCGCCCGGACGTCCACAATCGTGTTCAGCCAGAGGATATCGCGGAGTTGCACCGGCACTTCGACCGTATCGAAGCGGATCCGTCTGTCCGAGTGGTGGTGTTCTCTGGCTCCGAGAAAGCATTCAGCTCCGGTTTCCATCTTGGAATTCTGCGAGGGTCCGCTGATGGTGCAAGGCAGTTTGAAGTCCTCACCGACCGCTTGGAAAGTCTTCGCGCCATCACCATTGCAAAGGTGAATGGTCCCGTCTACGGTGGTGCGACCGACCTGGTCATGTCTTGCGATTTCCGCTTGGCACGCGTGGGCGTTCAGATGTTCATGCCCGCGGCGAAGCTCGGACTTCACTACTATCCCCACGGAATCCGGCGCTGGGTAAGCCGTCTTGGTTTGGCAGGCGCGAAGAAGCTCTTCTTGACGTCGAGCACGATCGGCTATGCCGAAATGCTGGAAATTGGCTACCTCGACGAGGTGCATGATGGCGAACGCCTGGACCACGCGGTAGACACGCTTGTTGAGAAGCTCCTGGCCCAAGCGCCCACGGTGTCCGCGCGAATGAAGCAAGTGCTCAACGCCGCCGCTCGCGCGGAGTACGACGACGTCTATGCCAGGGAAGGCTTTGACATGAGCCTCCAGAGCCAGGACCTGCGCGAAGGTCTCTCGGCTTGGGCCGAAAAACGCGCACCGAACTTCAAGGGTGCATGATGATGGAGAATCTTCAGTTGACTGCGCAGCGCCCGCTCGCGGGCGTCAGAGTTCTCGAACTGTCGCAGATCATGGCCGGTCCAATCTGCGGCCTCATGCTCGCGGATCTTGGAGCTGAGGTCATCAAGATCGAGAAGATCAAAGGTGGCGATGATGCGCGTGCCTTTAATAACTCGGGTAAGCCGAACGAGATGCCGGCATCTTTCCAGATGATTAATCGAGGAAAGAAGTCAGTCGCGATGGATATTCGAACAAAAAAGGGGCGAGAGCTGCTGCTGAAGCTGGTAGAGGCCGCGGACATTCTGACCGAGAACTTCAGGCCTGGTACGCTGCAACGCCTTGGACTGGGACCGGAGGTCCTCAGAAAGGCGAATCCACAGCTCATCTGCTTGTCTGTGAGCGGATACGGGCTCAAGGGCCCTATGTCCGACCATGGGGGCTTCGACCTCGTGCTGCAAGCTTTCGCAGGACTAATCAGCGTTACCGGGGAGGCAGACCGACCGCCGGTGAAGCCAGGTGTACCCATCGCGGACATCAATGCGGGCGTCATGGCGGCCCTGGGTGCGCTGGCGGCATACGTTCATCGACTGCGGACAGGGAAGGGGCAGTGGGTCCAGACGTCACTGTTGCAGGTTTCTATCCAACAGCTGTACTGGTATGCCGCACTCTTCTTTTCGGCAGGGAAGCTGCCCGAACGTTTGGGCACGGCTCATCCAATCATCGCGCCTTACCAAACTTATCGATGTTCGGATGGCGACCTTGCCATCGGGGGTGGTAACGACACGAACTGGAAGAGAATCTGCAAGGTTGTGGGAAAGCCAGAGTGGGAGGTGGACGACCGGTTTGCGACGCCGAAGTCTCGATTGGAAAATCGTGGTGCGTTGGAAAGGGTGCTTAACGGCGCTCTTGCTGAGCGCACTCGCGCCGAGTGGGAGGAGGCCTTTATCGCGGCGGGCGTACCTGCTGGCCCGGTGCAAACCGTCGATGAGGCTCTGAATCATGAGCAGACCCGAGCCGTTGACATGGTAATCGACGTGGCTGATTCCAACGGTGGGAAGGCAAAGGCGATCGGACTGCCCTTGCACTTCGACGGGGAAAACGAGCCGGCGCGTACAGCGGCCCCGTTCCTCGGTGAACACACCAAGGAACTGCTTGGCAGCATCGGGGTAGAGTCAGACGACTATGCCGCCCTTTGTGCTGAAGGCGTATGCCTGGGATACGACGGCACTTTAACGGTGGCGGACCATGCCCGCGACGAATGCGCGGCGGGTCTCACCGCGCAAACCGCCTGACGCCAGGCCAGGCGCCCCCTTCAACGAGGTCATCGATTACCTCCACGATCAGGTCGCGGATGGCAAGTTGAAGGGGTTCTTGAGGAACGTCCACCGCTCGACATAAAGCGAGCTTGCGCGAGAGCGGAGGATTGATGTGAACTGCCGGCGTCGTATCGATGTCATTGGGCAGGAGCACTGAGAGCGGAAGGACGGTTCCGCCCAGACCCGCGCGTACCAATCTCAACAATGTCTGCGGGTTCGAGCCCTCAGCGACGATGTTTGGCCGAATGCCTGCTTCTTCGCAAGCCTTCTCCACAATCGTTCGAACATTGTTTGGGAGTGCCGGCATGACCATCGGATGGTCATGCATAAGCGTGATGCTGCTCGCGCCTCCCTCCGGCGATCCCGGGATACCAACCAGGTAGAAATCCTCAATGAGCAAAGGCATTGCTTCGATGCCGCGCGCGAGGTCTTCCATGAACAGAAGCGCCTGGTCGAGACGATGGTTGACCAATAGCTCGGCGAGGTATGAGCTTGGATACTCGAAGATGCAAGGTGTAACCGCAGGGTGGCGAGTCTTGGCCCGAGTGATGAACTCCACTGAGATCGCCTGGGCAACGCTGGCGGGAAGTCCAATGGTTACGGTGCCTCTCAATCCAGTGGCACTGTGAGGCGCCTTCTCCTTCATCAGACTGATCTGCTGCAGGACGCCGCGTGCTCGGCGGCAGAAATCCGTTCCCGCTTCGGTTGGCACCACTCCGCGCGAACTGCGAGCCAATAGTTGCGTCCCAAGCTCGTCCTCCAGCCTGGCGATCTGAAGGCTTAGAGCCGACTGGGAGACGTGTACGGCATCCGCCGCCTTGGACAAGCTGCCCAGTTCGACGACGGCGACGAAGTAGCGCAATTGCCGAAGTTCCATTCCTGTATGAGATCGGTTTTCGGGAAATATTGCCCGGTTTCGACGCACCGCGCTACTCGGGTTGGCCCGCGCTTTAGGACAGGTCCTCGCCCGCGAGTGCCTATCTACCGGGGCAGGAAACGATAGTTCCGATGGCTCAGACGAGAGGTAGATGGGATCAGGGAGGTTCGACCGAGCCCGCGCCTGGCATGGGGATGGTTGTGCTTAACCGTTGCCGTGCATGTGGCATTGAGCTGCAATGTCTAAAGGAGGGGCAACGAAAACGTCGAGCTCCGCGGCGGATGCTCGGCATCGGCGTCGCTGCCCGTGGTTGCGGGTAACGATTGCAGGTGTTCTGTTCCAAGCGCGCCAAGAGGGTGGTTTCCCTGGCTTCCCCATAAGTTGGAAAAGAACGCGTCCACAGTCGTTGAAGCGATCGAACTTGCATCCGTCACTCGCCATCCGGGGGCAGAATCCTTGTCAATGATGAGGGCGCGCACGCCTTCGATGAAGTCTCCGTCCGTGAAGGCGTGACAGGCGACGTTCAACTCCATTTGGAAGCAGGCAGCCAGGTCGAGTCTCCGACCGCGCCGAAGCATTTCCCGCGTTACTTCGGTCATAAGTGGGGACCGAGACCGTAACGTTCGGAGCGTCTGCTCTTCCCACGAGCCACCGTCGGCCTGCAACCGATCCATGACGTCAGCGAGAGAGCGCTCCGCGTTGAAGTGGCGAACGATTTTCGGGAGATTCTGGAGTAAAGCCGGCGCGGCTTCTGTTCCGAGCGCCTGCGTGGGGATGAATGCCCGTTTCAGGTCGCCCAGCGGGTCGCCTTGCCATTGGATCTCCGCTAGACGCGGCACGACGTCGTCGACTACTGCGACGTCGACGACCGCATCTGCCAAACCGCACAGCACAGCATCAGCACCGCCGATTGTCGAGCCAGTCATCCCAAGATAGAGAGAAATCTCGACTGGCATCTTCGACAGGAACCAGCTTGCGCCGACATCCGGGACCAAACCAATCCCGGTCTCAGGCATGGCAATCTTCGACCGGTGGGTAACGAGGCGAAGGTGGGCGCCCTGTGAAAGCCCCATTCCACCCCCCATGACAATCCCGTCCATGAGTGCGACGACTGGCTTGGGGTAGCGGTGGATTGCGAAGTCCAGGCGATACTCGTCAATGAAGAACCGCTGATAGTCAGCTGTTCCCGACACATAGCTGTCGTAGAGAGCCTTGATGTCTCCACCGGCGCAGAACCCCTTTTCTCCAGAACCCCGAAGCAGAACCGCGACGATGTCGGGCTGCGTCTTCCACGCGCTGAGACGCGTCGATATCTGCAGGACCATGGCGTGAGTCAGCGAGTTCAGCTTGCGAGGCCGATTCAGTGTGACAATACCGACGCCATTCACGACGTCAAAAAGTACGTCGGAATTGGATGCACCGTCACTACCGACGGAGTGTTGGCGTAAGGGATCTCTCATTGTCGTTTCCTTTAGTCGCCTTTCCAGGTTGGAGAACGCTTCTGCAGGAATGCGGCTACTCCCTCCCGCTGATCGCTTCCCTCAAACAGGTCGACAAATCGTTCGCGTTCCACGGCGAGTGCAGGTCCCCTGGATACCCCCTCGCGCGCCTGGTGAATCAGTCGTTTGCTGTAGGCAGTTCTGCCAGTCCTTCTGCATTGAACGCGTTCGCAGGCGGGCGATTCAGTACGAGAACCGCGGTGTGTCCCTCAAAGTTCAGGTCGATCATTCCTTGGCCTCGTACTGTCGAATAACTGCGGAGAAGTCAAGCTGTGCATCACCACGCTGGGCCATCATCTGATACATCTGTTGGGCTTGGCTGCCCATAAGAAGCGCCTGATCGACGCCGCGTGCGGCATCAACGGCCAATCCGAGATCTTTGAGCATGAGGGCCGCGCCGAAGCCACCGGAGTAGCCGCGAGACGCGGGCGCTCCTTCAAGAACGCCAGGGTAGGGGTTACACGTGTCGGATGCCCAGCAACGACCGGTGGATGTGTTGATGATCCCGGCGAGCTTTTGGGCATCGATTCCCAGTTTGGCGCCGAGTGACATGGCTTCTGCGACGCCCACCATTGAGATGCCTAGCACCAGGTTGTTGCACAGCTTTGCCGTCTGCCCGGTACCGACGTCCCCGCAGTGGACCACATTTCTGCCCATTGCTCCCAGGACAGGTTTGATCGTGTCGAACAACTGGCTGTCCGCACCAACCATGAATGTCAGCGTCCCAGCCTCCGCACCAACTGTCCCTCCTGAGACTGGGGCGTCTGCCACGGGATTCCCTTTGGCCGCAGCGGCGCCGGCCAGTTCGCGAATCGCCTCGGGACCTATCGTGCTGGAATCGATAAGGGGGACACCTGGTGACGCGCCGGCCAGTACGCCATTGGTCCCCATGTACACGCTGCGAACGTGTGCTGCAGCAGGAAGCATGGACACGACCAGATCCGCGCCCGTCGCTGCCTGCCGTGGACTCTCGGCGGATTTGGCACCAGCATCCCGCAGCTGTGCCATGGCTTGTTCGCTGAGATCGAAGACGGTCACAGCATAGCCGGCCTTGAGGAGATTGCGCGCCATTGGCGCGCCCATGTTTCCCAATCCAATGAACGCGATACGCATACTATTGCTCCGAAGTCGATAGCGAATTACTTGAGGCTGATAGTCGTATTCACACCCTCATTCACCGTCTTGTCGTCGAACCATCGGGCCGTGACCGTCTTGGTTTGGGTATAAAACTGCACAACCTGCTTGCCGTACGGACCAAGGTCGCCCAGCTTGGAGCCCCGAGACCCGGTGAAGCTGAAGTACGGAACGGGCACGGGAATGGGGATGTTGATGCCGACTTGACCCACATCGATTTCCGCCTGGAACTTGCGGGCAGCTGCACCGCTCTGTGTAAAGATGCCCGTGCCGTTACCAAAAGGGTTGTCGTTCACGAGTGAAATTGCCTCATCGAGGGAGTCGGCACCCATGACCAGCAGTACAGGCCCGAAGATCTCGTTCGTGTAGATCTCCATTTCCGGCGTAACTGCGCTGAACACCGTGGGTCCGACGAAGTTCCCTTCGGGATAGCCGTCCACCTTGATGTCGCGCCCATCCAGGAGCAACTCTGCGCCTTCGCTAACGCCGGCGGCGATGAGCGATAGGATGCGTTCCTTTGCCTTTATCGAGATGACGGGACCGACGTCGGTTCCCGGTTCGTTCCCGGCGCCCACCTTGAGGGTACGGGCTTTCTCCACGAGTTCGGGCAGCCAATCACGAGCGGCTCCGACGAGCACGGCAACAGAACTGGCCATGCAGCGCTGTCCAGCTGCACCGAAGGAAGCTCCCAAGATTGCATTCAGTGTCTGTTCCTTGTGCGCATCGGGAAGGATTACTACATGATTCTTCGCGCCCATCATGCTTTGCGCGCGCTTGCCATGTTGGCTTGCCAGGTTGTAGACATGGGTTCCGACTGATGTCGAGCCGACGAACGAGATCGCCTTGATATGGGTATGCGTGCAGAGATCATCCACCACCGGCTTCCCGCCGTGTACGACGTTGAGAACGCCCGCTGGGACGCCCGCCTCGATTGCGAGCTTCACGAGCTCGATGGTCGATAGTGGATCTTGTTCCGATGGCTTGAGAACGAAGGTGTTCCCGCAGACAATGGCCATAGGGAACATCCACAACGGAATCATCGCGGGGAAATTGAACGGCGTAATGCCTGCACATACGCCAATTGGCTGCTGGAGGGTGTACGTATCCACTGCGGAGGCGACGTTCTCGGCGAACCCACCTTGTTGAAGGGTTCCGATGGAGCAAGCGTGCTCCACCACTTCCAATCCGCGGTGGATGTCGCCTTCGGCATCGGCCAGGGTCTTGCCTTGTTCAGCCGTCAGAATCCTCGCGATTCGCTTGCTGTTTTCCCGAATCAGCGCTTGGAAGCGCAACATGACGCGGACGCGGGCGCCGATTGGGGTGTGACGCCAGGTGGCGAAAGCATGGTGAGCGGCTTCAATGGCAGCATGCACCTCCTGGACGGTGGCCTGAGGAACCCGCGCCAGCACTTCCTGTGTAGCGGGGTTGACGACGTTCGTGAATTCCTTCGCCTGAGATTCCACCCATTCTCCCTGGATCAGGAGAGGTACGGTCGGGATGGCTTGACTTTCGTGCGCGTGAGTGGTCATGGGAGATTCCTGTTTCAGGATGGAACGTCAATGGGGCTGGGAGTAAGTAGAACGGTGCTCGTCAAAGGTCTCGGGCGATGACCATCCGCTGGACTTCGCTCGTGCCTTCGTAGATTTGGGTGATGCGGGCGTCTCGGTAGTGGCGTTCGACACCGTAGTCCGCCAAGTAGCCATAACCACCGTGAATCTGGATGGCATCCGAGCACACGGACTCCGCCATTTCAGAGGCGAACAGCTTCGCTTGGGACGCTTCGGACAGGCACGGTTGCGAGGCGCTTCGCAGGCTAGCTGCACGGTAGACGAGTAGTCGGGCGGCATTCAGCTGCGTCGCCATGTTCGCGAGTTTCTGGGCGACTGCTTGATGTTCGGAAAGGGGCTTTCCGAACTGGATTCGCTCCTTCGAATAGAGCCGTGCCTTGTCAAAGGCCGCTCTCGCGATTCCGACCGCTTGGGCTGCGATGCCAATGCGCCCGCCTTCGAGATTGGATAGAGCGATCCTCAGGCCATCGCCGGGTTTTCCCAAGAGCGCTTCATGGGGTACCTGACAGTCCTCAAGGACGATGGGGCAGGTGTCGGAGGCGCGGATTCCCATCTTCTTTTCCGGCTTTCCGACATGGAGGCCTGGTGTGTCGGTCGGGACCAGGAAGGCGGACAGGCCACGCTTTCCTGCGTTCGGCTCGGTACAGGCGAATACGATAGCCAGGCCTGCGCGGGAGGCATTGGTGACGAATTGCTTTCCGCCGTTGAGGGTCCATCCATGTTCGGTGGCATTCGCTCTGGTCTTGAGGTTGTGAGCCTCCGAGCCCGCTTGCGGCTCTGTCAGGCAGAAGGCGCCAATCATTTCGCCGGTCGCAAGCAAGGGGAGGTAGTGGGATTTCTGCTGGTGGGTGCCGTAGCGGATGATGGGGCCGCAGCCAACCGAGCTGTGTACGCTCATGAGCGTTGCACAGGCCGCACAACCTGCGGCAATCTCCTCGACAGCAAGGGCGTACGCGACGTAGTCGGTGTAGGTACCCCCCCATTGCTCAGGAACAATCATTCCCAGCAAGCCCAAGGCACCCATCTCGGCAATGATGCCCTCCGGGAGATCTCCCGCCACATCCCAGTCTGATGCGTTGGGGGCTAGCCTTTCCACTGCAAATGCGCGGGCAGCATCCCGAATCATCGTCTGCTCTTCGGTGAGTTCCATGTCTGAAAGGCCGGTGGGTCATCGTAGGCGCAGTCTAGGTAGTACAACTCCCGCGGGCTATGCCAAAATCCGCCAAAGTTGCTGAACTCTTTTGTCGCTAGCGCGCGCAGAATCTCTCGCACATGGAAAAAGGAACCGTCGCAATTTGCTTCGTACGTCAAGCCGTTTCTGAGCTCATCTCACGCGGGGTAAGCCCGGATACGGTTTTACAAGAGGCTGGAATCTCGCCCTCTCTACTGCGCGTCGAGCAGGCTCGTGTTTCCGCCGACAGCTACGCGGCTCTGTGGCTAGGCGTAGCGCAGGCATTGGACGACGAGTTTTTTGGGCAAGACTCTGGACGTTTGAGATGCGGTAGCTTCACCATGCTTTGTCACGCAATCTCCAGCTGTCAAACGGTGGGGCAAGGATTGGAGCGAGCAGGGCGCTTCCTCGGTCTGCTACTTAACGATGTTCAGGTCCGAGTCGAGCGATCTTCAAAGGAGCGGGGCAGAGGCGGGGCCGCTCTGGTGCTTTCGCATCCTGGCGCCAGGGCCCCGAGCACATTTGCGCAAGAGACGATGCTGGTTTTGCTTCAGGGGGTTATGTGCTGGCTAGCACGTCGTCGTGTCCCGATCATGTATGCCTCGTTCAACTACGCAGAACCTGACCACAGCGCAGAGTATCTTGCGATGTATTCGAGGGATCTGCGGTTTGATCAACCTCGGACGGAACTTGGCTTTGACGATTCTGTACTCGATCGCTTGGTCCACCACGATGAAGGAAGTGTCAAAGCCTTTCTGCGGCGTGCTCCTTACAACTTCATCGTGAAGTATGCCGATGAGAGCTCAGTGGCCGCCAGAATTCGAAAGCTGCTGCGAGGTAGCCCGCCTGCGGCTTGGCCGGGTTTCGAAGAGCTAAGCAGCAAAGTTCACCTATCGGAGTCATCGCTTCGCCGGAGGTTGATGGACGAGGGGAGCTCGTATCAGGAAATCAAGGACAGGCTCAGGCGGGACTTGGCCATAGAGATGCTCACCCATACCGACACGCCGGTGGCCGAAATCGCAGATCAGCTTGGATTTGCGGAGACAGCGGCATTTCATCGGGCGTTTCGGCGATGGACGGGATCGCCGGTAGGCTCATACAGGGTGCGCTGAGGAAATGCCTGCTTCCCCATGGCGCGTTGCACACTAGCTTTCGCCTGCGACGTCACCTTGGCGTGACAAATGCCCGACGAGGAGGCGCGCAGCGGGCGACAGAGAGTTGAAGTTGCGGAAACAAAGCGAGAAGCCTCGCGTGGCCCAGTCGTCGTTCAGCGGGATTACCTTGGTTCCGAAGGCTCCGGCAATAGGCAGCACCGTTTCGGCGGGAATGATGCAGATTCCAAGGTTTGCCTGTACGCATCGCAAAGCTCCATCGAACGTAGAGACAACGGCTCTATAGAGCATCCTTTTTCCAAGGATGGCGGCTTGCCTGCCCAACAGCGCTTGAATCGCGGACTGCGCCGGCATACCGACATGGTCGAAAGCAAGCGTTTGTTCAAACGTGCAACGGCTTCCACTTGCGAGTGGGTGTCCTACAGGGACAACGGCCGCTAAATGATCGCTGCGATACGGTCGTGTCTGAAATCCTTCAAGGCCGGCTGCATTCCAACATATGCCGAGGGGAACGGTGCCCTCTCGCAAAGCTTGGACGATGTCATTGCTCAATCCCTCATCGACTGTTACTGCAATGTCGCGATGTTCCGGGACCCTCAGGAACGAAGCAATATCCTGGGGTAGCGATTCCGCCATCGATGACACGGTAGCAATCAAGCGCACATGTCCCCGGATCCCGCTTCCGAAATCCGCCAGGTCGCGGGCTGCGCGGTCAGCGGCCGCAATCAACCCCCGCGCATGAGCCAGCAGTACCTCTCCGGCCGCAGTTGGAATGACGCCGCGCCGGCCTCGTTCGAAGAGCTTGGCTCCGACCGAGTCCTCCAATTGTGCAAGCCGCTTGCTAACGCCAGACGCAACCACGTGGGATTGTTCCGCAGCGCGAGCGATGTTCTGGTTCTCGTATGCGGCAACGAAAAGGCGCAGTGTTGTTAAGTCGAAGTCTCTCATCGTGTGAACCGCAATAACTGCCGAATAATCAACTTAGGCATTCCCCTAGGTGGTGGCTGGTTGCTGTATGACTGCTCAGCCGTTCCATTTCGTCACGATAGCCTACACGAAAGATCGCTGTTCCTTCTGCTGTTAACACCATAAATTTCAGGCCAACCACGCAATTTCATCGAAACTACATATGGTTGCCACGTTCCCACCGCGCGCTGTGATCCGTGAAGTTGGCCTACGCGACGGTCTTCAGAGCATTCAGACAATTCTGCCCACCGACCGAAAAAAGGACTGGATCCGGGCGGCCTACGGCGCGGGACTCAGAGAGTTGGAGGTCGGGTCCTTTGTGCCAGCTCGCCTGCTACCCCAACTCGCCGATACGGCAGAAGTCGTAAGTTTCGCCCGCACTTTCCCGGGTCTTTTTGTTTCGGTTCTCGTGCCAAATCTCCGCGGGGCGGAGAACGCTATCGCTAGTGGTGCGGACTTGATGATTGTGCCCTTGTCTGCAAGTCACGAGCACAGCCTGGCAAACCTGAGAAAGTCGCCCGATGAAGTGGTGGCAGACGTCGGCAGAATTCGGGCCGCACGAGATGCTGCTGGTTCGAAGACGATTATCGAAGGAGGAGTTGGGACAGCATTCGGCTGCACGATTCAAGGGGAAGTGCGACCCGAGGAAGTACTTCGGCTGATGAAAGCGCTGCTCGATGTAGGCGCTGATCGCGTCTGTCTTGCCGATACGGTCGGCTATGCGGATCCATTGATGGTCATGGACTTGTTCGAGCGAGCCCGTGATATCGCTGGTGACAGGCTTTGGTGTGGTCACTTTCACGATACTCGGGGTCTGGGACTCGCCAATGTGTTTGCCGCTCTTCAGGCAGGCATCACTCGCTTCGATGCTTGTCTGACTGGCATTGGTGGCTGCCCGCACGCACCTGGCGCCAGCGGAAATGTGGCCACCGAGGATCTGGCCTACATGCTTGAAAGCATGGGCATTCAGACCGGAGTCGACATCCCCGCGTTGTTGGCACTGCGCGAGCAGATTGCTGGCTGGCTGGCAGGCGAATGCATGCATGGAGCCTTGTGGAAAGCTGGTCTTCCGAAAACCTTTGGTGCAACCAGAATCACCGCAGTAGCTTGAGAGACGAAATGGATTACGAAGCGAAGCAGTCTGACGGAAAGGGTCTTCCGTTGGCCGGTGTGCGTGTGCTGGAGTTTTCGCACATGGTCATGGGCCCAACATGCGGGATGATCCTTGCCGACCTTGGCGCGGAGGTTATCAAGATCGAACCGCCTGGCGGAGACAAGACGCGGAACCTCCTCGGCGTCGGCATTGGGTTCTTCCGGACGTTCAACCGCAACAAGATGAGTGTTGTACTCGACATTCAGACTGAAGAGGGACGAGCCGCCGCGGCGGAGCTTGCGGAGCAGTGCGACGTTCTGATCGAGAACTTCCGCCCGGGTCTGATGCAGAAGTTCGGCCTCGACTATCAAACGCTTTCCAGGAAAAACGCTCGGCTGATTTACGTAACCCACAAAGGTTTCTTGCCGGGCCCCTACGAACACCGGTTGGCCCTGGACGAAGTGGTGCAGATGATGGCTGGCTTGTCCTACATGACAGGACCCGTAGGTCAGCCACTGCGGGCCGGCACGTCCGTAAACGACATCATGGGTGGGATGTTCGGCGCGATTGGCGTCCTTGCCGCGTTGCGTGAACGAGACCAAACGGGGCGTGGCCAGGAAATTCAGAGTGCACTGTTTGAAAATTGCGTGTTCCTGTCGGCGCAGCACATGCAGCAGTACGCGATGACGGGCGAAGCTCCGCCACCGATGCCCGCTAGAGCGCAAGCCTGGAGCATCTACGACATCTTTACGCTAGCAGAAGGTGAGCAACTTTTCATCGGTGCTGTCAGCGACAAACAGTTTGTCGCACTGTGCAACGTGCTGGGTCATCCTGAACTGATAGCCCGGCCCGAGTACGCAGACAACTCGCTTCGCGTCGCAGCACGTCCCATGATGCTCCAGGAACTTGGCGAAATCCTGAGTGGAATGTCTGTAGCGGACCTGGCGCCCAAGCTTGAGGCTGCCGGAGTGCCATATGCGCCCATTGTTCGTCCAGATCAGTTGATCGAGGATCCGCATCTGAAGGAAAGCGGCGGCCTGGTTCCAATGCAGGTCGAGGACGGCACTACGGCGCCGGTTGTTCTTTTGCCTTTGACCATGGACGGACGCCGCCCCGGTGTACGCAGGCCGCTACCAAGTGCTGGCCAGCACAACGACGAAATCTTGTCGCGCCTGCGCTCGAGAGTCTAGGTCTGGCTTAGCCCCCACCACACAAAATAAAATCAGGAGACAACCAATGCTTTCGCGTTCTACGTGGCGGCCGTCCCTCGGCCGTCGCAAAATGCTCTCGGCTATCGCCGCAGGCTCCCTTGCGGCACTGCTGGCGGGCATGTTCAGCTTTCCGGCCGCTGCACAGAGCGGCAAGCCCGTGCGCCTCATCTTGCCTTTGAGCGCGGGGTCCGGCACCGATACGATTGCGAGAGCTGCAGGGCCTGCACTCAGCAAGGCCATGGGACAGCCGGTCGTAATCGAGAATCTGCCGGGCGCAGGTGGCGTTACTGGAACTGCCCAAGTTGCCAAGGCTCCGCCCGATGGCGCAACGCTGGGCCTGGTGTCCAACAATCACGTCATAAATCCGAGCGTCTACAAGTCGATGCCGTTCGATGCGTTGAAGGACATCACTCCTATCAGCATCATCGGGGCTGTGCCATTTGTTCTGGTGGTCAATCCAAAGGTACCCGCGAAAAACATGAAAGAGCTTGTCGCTCTCATGAAGGGAAAACCCGATGGATTCAACATTGGCTCGTCAGGAAACGGGACCATTCTGCACCTGGCAGGCGAAATGTTCTTGTTTGAGGCTGGCGTTAAGGCGCGTCACATCCCTTACAAGGGAACCGGCCCAATGATCACCGACATCATGGGCGGGCAGGTCGAGATGGGCGTTGTTGCACTAAACGCGGTACTGCCGTTTCTCAAGGCAGGAAGCTTGCGCGCGATTGGGCTGCTAAGCGATAAGCGCTCTGCCGCGGCTCCCGATCTTCCTACGCTCGCGGAACAAGGACTTCGGAACTTCAACGTTGAAGGATGGATTGCAGTGATTGGGCCTGGCGGAATGAAGCCGGCCGACGTGAAGCGCGTTCATGACGCCTTTGCAGCGGCCTTCTCGAGCCCCGAGGTCTTGGAAGCAATGGAGAAGCAAGCAACCAGCGTTAATCCGAGCACTCCGGAAGCCGCGGCCAAATACTTCAAGTCCGAAGCTGAGCGCTATGCCGCGCTTGTCAAGAAAGCCAACGTGACCATCGAGTAGCACAGTTGTTGTCTCATTACCAGAAACAGGAAATCAGCATGTCCCTATATCAGCTCGGCGAAAACTCGCCTTCCGTCTCCGAATCGGCGTTTGTTGCCGGCGAGGCCACCGTCATTGGCCGCGCGGAGATCGCAGAGCAAGTTACCGTCTGGCCGGGCGCTGTCATTCGAGCTGACAATGAACCCATCACGGTCGGACAAGGTAGCAACATTCAGGAAGGCGCTGTTCTGCACACAGATCCTGGTATTCCCCTCGTCGTGGGCGCGAACGTCAGCATCGGGCATCAGGCAATGCTTCACGGTTGCACCATTGGGAGTGGCTCTCTAGTCGGCATCCAGGCCGTCATTCTGAACAAGGCGGTAATCGGCGAGGACTCGCTGGTAGCGGCTGGGGCCCTCGTAACGGAAGGCAAAAGCTTTCCTCCCCGGTCACTCATTCTCGGCTCACCTGCAAAGGCAGTACGAGAGCTTTCGGACGAGGAGGTTGCCAACCTCCGTGCCAACGCTGCTGACTACGTCAAACGCGGCGCCACCTACAAGACTTCTCTGAAGAAGATCGTATAGGCCGGTCCGCTTTCCATTAGCTCCTTTACTCGACTTCGGTTCGGAACCTCCCGAACCGAAGCGCCCCCGCCTGCGCGTCGCGGTCTCAAGTTCTTCCAGAATCATTCGTTTTGTAAAACAAGGGCACTCGCAAACGTGCCCGTAACAGGAGGAGACATGAAGAAAGGGTTGTCGTTTTTCGCAATACTCGTTGCATCCGCGCCAGCAGCATGGGCCCAGTCGTCTGTAACGCTATATGGCGTCGCCGATGCGGGCCTGGAGTACCTGACGCACACGAATGCTGCTGGCAATAGCCTCGCGCGCGTGACGTCGGGCACCATGTCAGGGTCGCGCTGGGGCTTGCGCGGTACCGAGGATCTGGGTGGCGGGCTCCGCGCGGTATTTGCACTGGAAAGCGGATTTGAGCTCGATACTGGCGTATCGTCGCAGGGTGGCCGGCTCTTCGGGCGCCAAGCCCTTGTTGGTCTCGAAAACCAGTGGGGACGCCTGACATTCGGTCGGCAACAGAATGCTTTCTACGATCTGCTGATCAACTATGACCCAATGGTGCTGGGCGGCAAATACTCCGCGCAACTCGTTGAGCCAAATTTCGTTGGTCGATACGACAATTCTGTGAAGTACGCTGGCAAGTTTGGTCCAGTGTCCACCGTTGCCGTTTATAGCGCTGCACGTGGCACCTCACTTTCTACGGGTGGGTTTGCTAGCGAAGTCCCCGGCGACCCCCAAAGCGACCGTGCATTCAGTGCCGGCGTGGAATATGCCACGGGTCCATTCGGCGTAGTGGCTATTTTTGAGCAACAAGATGGTACCGCAGGCGTAGCTGGACAAAACTCTAGTCAGCGCGACCGACGGTTTGCTACCGCCGCAAATGCTGCGTTCGGAAACTCGAACGTCTATGTCGGTTATCGGTGGTTGAATGGCGGTATCGCAGCGCCCAAGCGTAGCGACGTGTACTGGCTCGGGTATCGCTATCAACTGCTTCCTGCGCTCGCTCTTACTGCTGCCGGTTACTACTTCAATGACAAGGACTCGGCTCGGGATCCCTGGGCGGCCGTTGCTTCGGCAAATTATGTCTTCTCGAAGCGTACGGACGCGTTCCTGACCGTAGGCTATGTGAAGAACAAGGCCGGCTCGAATCTTGGCCTCAACGGCTTCGGTAATACCATCGGTACGGGGCAAAACCAGACTGGTGTGTCCATGAGCATTCGGCACAAGTTCTAAACTGACTGCTTCCCTGCCACCTGGAAACGGCGCTCTCGGGGCAGGGATTTTTCAGGTTGGCGTTGGGCCCGCATGTTCAAGCAATTGGCGAAAGCCTGCCAGGCGCGCATCGTTCCCGGGTTCGTCGGTGAAAATGCTCGTCGTGGTTAAATTCACACGCGACGAGCGTGCCAATTCCGCGAGCGCGAATCAACTCGTTCGAACTTGCCGCTGTTCCGGTTGGCTGCTGGTGCCCGAGTCTGGCGCGGGTACCGTAGAGATTCCTTGGGCTTTGGCAGCATTGGTTTGTGCGAGCAAAGCGCTGCGATAGCCATCTCGCGTTTGAAGGCGTTCCCAGTAGGCTGCAACTCCGGGCGTGAACTGGGATGCCAGACCAAGATGCTGCGCCAACAGCAACGCGTAGCCGACGGATATGTCCGCGGCGGTAAAGCGGCCGGCGCTTAGGTACGGTCGCTCGCAGAGCAACGGTTCGAGGGTGCGAAGTCTCGCCAGAAACCACTTTGCGTAGTCATTTGCGACTGCTGGTTGACGCCTCTCTACGGGCTCGAAGCGGGAATAGCGGAGCACCAGGGTTTGGGGGAAGGTCAGGGTGGCCTCACCAAAATGCAAAAAATTGAGGTAGTCAGCGTAGCCTTCCTCATTGGGGTCAACATGGAGGCTTGTCGGCCCTGCCAAAGTACATAGGTACTGGCATATTCCCGCCGATTCCGTCATCCGTACGGCGTCATTGACTAGTAGCGGAACGGTGCCCAGGGCATTCACATCCAGGTATGAGCGGGCAAAGACGCGGGGCGGGAAAGGCAGCATTATCAATTCGTACGGCAAGCCGAGTTCCTCCAGGGTCCACAACGGTCGGAAGGATCTGGCACTCACGCAGTGATACAGCTTTATCATCGTTGAACTTGTGGAGGTGAGTCTCAGTACTGGCTGTCTGTAGGCAACAAGCAAGGCGTGCAGCAAGATTGAGGCTCGCCTAGTCCCGCGCTTCAGCAATCCCAGGGGGGGTCATGAACCTGATGGACCTAGGCGGAGCGTGTTCATTGAGATTCGTCGGCTTGCTGCTGCAGTTGCTGGAACGACAGGAGCCTGCCTGCTATGGCGCTGGCGGCGACCGTAGGGGGACTAGCCAGCCAGACCTGGCCGGGTCCAGATCGACCAGGGAAGTTTCTATTGATTGAGCTGACGGTTACTTGATCCGGACTTACGGACGAACCGGGGCCGCAGTTTCCGCATGCTCCACACGATGGCTGCAAAATGCGAGCACCGACGGCGTCGAATGCCTGCAGATAGCCTCTTTTCTGACAGTAGTCTCGTACGTCCGTAGTGCCAAACTGAAGGTAGAGGGTTACGTGGTCGGGAACTCTCAGGCCGCGCTTGGCCGCCCACTGGAATACGGCATGATACTGATCGAAGTCCTCGCGTTTTCCGGCAGTGCAGGAGCCTCCATAGGCGATATCGACCTTCACCGTTTCATTGATCTGGGCGAGAGGTAAGCCATTGCCCGGGTCCCCGGGGCGCGCAACCATGGGCGCGAGGGTACTGCAGTCAATCTCTATCAAGCTGGCGTACACTGCATCTTCGTCGCTGGACATCCAATCTTCCAGCAAGAACGCGATGCCACGGCGTTCCTGGAGGAACCGCACTGTTTCTCTGTCGGGCGCCACAATTCCTGTAAAGCCGCCGAGTTCCGCACACATATTTGTGAGTGTCGCGCGCTCGTCTATGCTCATGGCCGAGACAACCGGCCCCGCGAACTCGAATACCTTCCCTATACCTGCGCCCGCCTTGATTGCTTGTTGAGCAAGCAGTTGCAAGACGACATCCTTTGCTGTGACACCGAGAGGCAGAACACCGATAAGTTCGACGCGGATGGACTCGGGTAGCGTCATTCGCACGGCACCGGTCACAAAGGCATTGGCCATGTCAGTGGTGCCGACGCCGAAGGCGACGCATCCCAGCGCACCACTATGCGGAGTATGGGAATCTGTTCCTACGACGATCTGGCCTGGCAAGGCGTATCGCTCCGCCATCATGGCGTGAGAGATACCAGCAACGTTGCTCCCATCATCTTCAAGGACCTCCTCTTCGGTCAGGGTCCGATGGAATTTCAAACCATGTTCCCGAGCGAAATTGCGCTGCGCCGAACGCATGCGGATCACGTTTTCGACAAGGCCATTGCTGAGATGCGCAGGACTCTCGGTCACATACGACGTATGGTCCTCGAAAACGACGATGTGATCCGCGTTCTTCAGTTCAAGATTGGGGCCGATCGTTGCGTTAAGCATGTGGCTGCACATGCCGGTGTAGTACTCATGGATGAAGCGCCAGTTGGCTTGCACGAAGATGCCGTCGCCAGGTTTGGGGTTGGTCGGCGTGACTGGCGTCGAGAGTAGATGGCGGAACACAATCTTCTCAAACAGCGTCCGAGGGCGCGGGTCATCAGTAACGGCTGCTGGCGTGACATTTTTCAGATACCGTTGCCCAAACCTGAGTAGACCGCCATGCTGGAGGATAGCGGCCGCCAACGCGTCACGTCCGACCGTGAGCTCATCAACGGGAATGGGTTCCCCAGCTTCCATGCGTGCAACGAGACCGAAATCAGTGGAAGTGTAGATCCCAATATTGTCGGCATTCTGGCGGTAAATCCGTTCGAAGCTCTCTGCCACGATGAGACGGATGCCTGCAAGCTTTTCAGCAGCTGGACTGTGTTCACGCGATGACCCTTTGCCGTATCGCTTACCAGCTACCGTAACCGAGAACTTGCCATTTCGGGCAGACTCTCGCCCAAAAGGCAGAGTGCTACCGCTCTTATAGCCCGTGTACGCATAACCTCCCAGGGTATCGTCGTAGTGGCTCAGAATCGAGACAGGAGTGATTTCATCCGTCGACACATCATCGCGCAACGGTACGGCGTCAGACAGGGTTACGACCTGACCCTGCAGTTGCCTCTCCATTACCGCCGCCGAGTTGGCCAAATACAAGATGCGGCCGTGAGGCGCGAGGACGTTCATGGAGTTCTCCTGTGGGATTTCCTTGGACTTTACGTCGGTCTGTTCCGGAGGATGAAGCGCTGATGTAGCATTCCCCATATCGCGGCAGGGTATAGCGGGTAAACCCTCTAAATCACCAATCGTTGGTCGCTGAACTTACGCCCACAGAAAACATGCACCGTATCGACCCGGTCAGTATTCAATTGTTCCTTTCCGTCGCGCGGGAAGGCTCCATCAAGCGTGCGGCCGAACGCGAGCATATCGCACAGTCTGCCTTGAGCCGACGCATGGCGGAACTGGAGCGCAACCTCGGCGTGGGCCTGTTTATCCGCTCGAACACTGGCGTGGCGCTGACCGACGCAGGTGAGCGTGCGCTGGAGTTGGGCAGGAAGCTGAACGCGGATATCGTTGCCTTCACGCGCGAGGTGCAGGATCTCGGGGAGAAGGTTGCGGGAGTCGTCAGGCTATCCGCGAGTCCTTCGGCCATTATCGGTTTTCTTCCCGAACGCCTGCATAGATTCAAGCAAGCACATCCGCTTGTTGAGATCGCCTTGTTCGAACGGTCGACGGCCGAGTCGATTCGCGCCTGTTTGGACGATGTCGTAGATGTCGGTATTGGCGTCGCCGCTGATGTTCCCCCTGGCCTTGAATCGTGGCCATTCGCCATAGATCCGCTCAATGTTGTGGTGCCAGTCAATCACCCTCTAGCAAGTCGCGATCGACTCCGGTATGCCGAGATTCTCGACCATCCGTTGGTGGTGGTGCAGCCTGGTGGCGCCTTGGCCCAGGAACTACAGGAACAGGCAACCAATCTTCGGGTGCCATTCAACCAGAGTGTAGCTGTCTCCAGTTTTGAGGCTGGCTGTAGGATGGTGGAGGCTGGTTTGGGTATTGCCGTCCTGCCAACTAGCGCCAGTGCGGCCTATGCCGGCTCTGACCGTTTCGTGCGCATTCCGCTTAAAGAAACGTGGAGCAATCGCCGCTTGAAGATCTATGCTCCCTACAAGAATCCGCGACTGCGAGCGGTGACAGCGCTAATCGAAGCCCTGAGTCAGCCAGAGTGACAGCGGATATGCTGGAGTGCGATATCGGGTCTACCGGATTAGCACTCTGCGGCGGCAAACGCCCGCACTACACTCCGTCCCATAGGTCATCGCCTCGACATGCGGTGCCACACAATAGACGGAGACATGAATGCCCACCTCACTTCTGAAGCAAGTGCGCCATGCATTGGTTGTGCTGACATCGTGCGCGCTCGCTACAGGGATCCTCGCTCCGGCGCTTGCGCAAACTCCCATCCGCCTGATTGTTCCTACACAGGCTGGTTCACAGGCAGATGCCGTGGCTCGCGCCATGAGCCAGTCACTGTCCAAAAATGTGGGTCACTCCGTCGTGGTCGAGAATCTGCCTGGAGCTGGAGGCGTACCAGGGACGCAGCAAATTGTTCGCGCGCCGAAGGACGGCTCGACGCTAGGGCTGATCTCCTCGAATCACGTCATCAACCCGTTCATCTATAAGAACATGCCGTATGACGCATTGAAGGACATCACACCCATCACCGTCATTGGCACGCTGCCTCTGGTCCTCGTTGTGAATTCGTCGGTGCGCGCGAACAACACCAAGGAACTGATTGCGCTCCTGAAATCCAAGCCGGGCGAATACAACTATGGTTCGTCGGGCAACGGGACGGTCCTGCACCTTGCCGGGCAATTGTTCGCGAGCGAGGCGAAGGTCAATGTCAGCCACGTTCCGTACAAGGGTGCTGGCAACTATACGACTGATTTGGTTGGTGGTCAGATCCAGTTCGGCTTCTTGACGCTTCAGACCGTCCTTCCTTTAGTCAAGGGCGGCAAGCTGAAGGCGATTGCCGTGTCGACGGCTCAGCGTGTTCCTGGCTTGCCCGACGTGCCGACGCTCGCAGAGTCTGGACTGCCTCAGTACAACTTTGATGCGTGGCTTGCGATTGTAGGTCCGGCCGGCATGCAAGCCCAAAACGTTGCGCAGTTGCAGTCGAAGATCAAGGCGACCCTGCAGGACAAGGACGTCCAGGAACAGCTTGCTCAACAGGGCGTGATCGTCTCCACGTCGAGTGCCGAGGGTGCGACCTCCTTCTTCAAGGCGGAACTGGACAAGCACGCCAAGATCGTGAAGCAGGCGGGCGCGACCCTCAACTGATTGACTTCTCATCGGTGGGCCAGCGCCCAGATGCTCATGAATTCATCCATTCTCCCGTCCACCAGCGACTTGGCGGATAGCAACCCGGGTCGAGTGCAGGGATTTTTCTCTCCCTTCAAGAGCTACGGCGGGCATCGAGCCTTTCACGGAAGGATTGAGACCGTTCAGTGTTTCGAAGATGCCGGAGCAATCCGGGCATGTTTGGCCGAAGCAGGCTTGGGAAGAGTGCTGGTCGTCGACGCAGGTGGCTCCTGTCGCGTTGCGGTACTGGGCGACAAGATGGCACGCTTGGGGGTAAGCAACGGATGGGCCGGTGTTATTGTGAATGGTGCGGTCCGCGACTGCGCTACGCTGAGTCAGCTGGAGTTTGGCGTGCTGGCCTTAGGTGCCGTGCCTGTCCGGGGTGGACTGCAAGGCGAAGGAATGCGGGGCGCAAATATAGTCATCGCTGATATCCCGTTCCTTGCAGGAACCCATGTGTATGTCGATGCAGATGGAATCCTTATCGCCAGAGAAGCGTTGAAGGATGAAGCCACTGCCGATGGCAGTGGTTGCATCCCCTCTTGAGCCCCTCTTGATCCCATTTTGAGCCAGGTCCGGTAAACGCTGGTTGCTCCTGCTTCATCGACTGCAAGCGTAAATAAGAAAGTCTCGAACAGCGGTCGCAGAAGGAGAAAGCTCGGCGTCCTTGCGCCAGAGCACTCCAACTTCCATATCCGGAGCAGGTGAGCCGAGCGGCCTGGCCTCAATCTCCTTGCCTTCCAGCGACCATGGGCGGAACACCATGTCCGACAAAACCGTGACGCCGAAGCCATGTGCAACCAGGCCACGGAGGCCTTCCATCGAGGTAGTCCGAAATGCGATGTTTGGCGAAATCCGCTTCGCTTGCCAGTAGCGCATGGTGGACTCCTCGCCTTCGTCAACGGTAAGGAGGATGTATGGGTACTCGGCGATTTGCTTAAGCGTTGGAGCCGGACCCTGAAGCAGGGGGTGACCGGGCGCAGCCCAGAGCTGGCGGCGCGATCGGATCAGCGAGCGATGGCCAAAGCGACCCGGATCGTCAACGTTTGAAAGCAGAACAATGCCAAGCTCGATTTGCCCGCGCAGAACGCGTTGCTCGATCGCGGCGCGGTCAAGGTCGCGTAGATCCAGTTCGACGTTAGGGTAGTTGTTTCGAAAGCGTGCCAACAATCCTGGCAAGAAATACCCGAGGACCGTGTACGTGGCGGCAATGCTCACGGTCCCTTCAAGGGTGTCCAGACGAATGCGCGGTTGCCGTAGGGCATCGTCGACGGATTCCAGAATGCGGCTCACGTGCTGGTAAAGGTGATTCCCTTCCGCAGTGAGCGCAACGCCATGCGGAAGGCGGTCGAACAGGCGGACACCCAAAAGTTGCTCAAGTGCGATGACTGCGTTGGTGATAGCCGACTGGGAGACATGCTCTTCCGTGGCGGCCATGGAGAACTGACCGGTAGCGGCGGCTGCTCGAAAGTAGCGCATCTGCCGCAAGGTAATTTCTTTTGCAGCGGGGAAGGCACTGTCGACACCTGATTTCTTCCTGCGACCGATCTGTGGTTTCTGTGCGCTCATTGGTATCCGACAAACGAATAGCTGTTGTCTGAATTCGTGATTTTACGATACGAACCCGGATGCCTACACTGGGGCAAACCTATAGAAAGGGTCTCGTTGCCCTGGAGACTGTACCGTGAATAGTCCGCTTTCCCCCCAATCGCAAAAAGCCCTCGAAGGCGCGCTGGCATCGACGACCATTGACGACAAGTACACGTTGTCGAAGGGGCGCGTCTATATGAGTGGCACGCAAGCGCTCGTGCGGCTGCCGCTCCTGCAGAAGGCTCGAGATACCGCGGCTGGCCTGAACACCGCAGGCTTCGTCTCGGGCTATCGGGGATCGCCGCTGGGTGCACTCGATATGGCACTCTGGAAGGCAAAGAAGCACCTCGCAGGCAGCGACGTCGTCTTCCAGCCTGGTGTCAATGAAGACCTGGCTGCCACTGCAGTCTGGGGGACGCAACAGCTGAATCTCTTCCCGAAGGCGAATCGGGATGGCGTGTTTTCGATGTGGTACGGCAAAGGGCCTGGCGTTGACCGCTCCATGGACGTGCTCAAGCACGGAAATGCCGCTGGCTCGGCGCAGCATGGCGGCGTGCTCGTTCTCGCGGGCGATGATCATGCTGCCAAGTCCTCGTCGGTTGCGCACCAATCCGAGCACGTGCTGCTCTCCGCGGGCATCCCGGTCCTGTATCCGTCCAACGTGCAGGAATACCTCGACTACGGGCTGCACGGCTGGGCCATGAGCCGCTACTCGGGCCTGTGGGTCGCGATGAAGTGCGTGACCGATGTGGTCGAGTCGACGGCGTCAGTGGAAATTGACCCGGACCGCGTCCAGGTCCAATTGCCCACCGATTTCACATTGCCACCTGAGGGCCTGAATATCCGCTGGCCAGATTCACCGCTCGCGCAGGAGGCGCGGCTGCTGGACCACAAGCTGTACGCAGCCCTGGCCTATATCCGGGCCAACAAGCTCAATCGCATCGTCCTCGATTCGGACAAGCCGCGCTTCGGCATCATGGCCGCCGGCAAAGCCTATCTGGACGTGCGGCAGGCGCTTCGCGATCTCGGCCTCGATGACGATGCGTGCAAGAGCCTTGGCATCCGTCTCTTCAAAGTCGGCTGCGTGTGGCCGCTCGACGCCCAGGACGCGCGCGAGTTTGCCACAGGCCTTGAGGAAATCCTCGTCGTGGAGGAGAAGCGCCAGATTCTCGAATACGCCCTGAAAGAGGAGCTGTATAACTGGCGGGAGGACGTTCGCCCCAAGGTGTTCGGCAAGTTCGACGAAAGGGGCAACCAGGGCGGGGAGTGGTCGGTGCCGCAAGGGCCGTACCTGCTTCCCGCGCACTACGAGTTGTCGCCGGCGTTGATTGCGAAAGCCATTGCCAAGCGACTGGACAAGTTCGACTTGCCCGCGGACGTGCGAAGCCGCATCGCCGCACGGGTCGCACTCATCGAGGCGAAAGAGCGCGAAGCCGCGAAGCCGCGCCTGTCTGTCGAGCGCAAGCCCTGGTTCTGCTCGGGCTGCCCGCACAATACATCGACGCGCGTCCCGGACGGTTCTCGCGCCATGGCCGGCATCGGCTGCCACTATATGGCCATGTGGATGGACCGGAACACCGATACCTTCAGCCAGATGGGTGGGGAAGGTGTCGCGTGGATTGGTCAGACACCCTTTACCGATGAAAAGCACGTCTTCGTGAATCTTGGCGACGGCACCTATTTCCACTCAGGATTGCTTGCCATTCGCGCGTCCGTCGCGGCCAAGGTGAACATCACCTACAAGATCCTGTTCAACGACGCGGTCGCCATGACTGGCGGCCAGCCGGTCGACGGCGTGTTGACCGTGCCGCAGATTACGCATCAGGTAAAGGCCGAAGGCGTCCGGGAGATCGTCATCGTGACGGACGAGCCGGAAAAGTACGCCAAGACCGATGCCCTGGCGCCAGCAGTCACCGTCTACCATCGTGACGAGTTGGACGCTGTGCAAAAACGCCTGCGGACGGTCGAAGGCGTGACGATTCTGGTTTATGACCAGACATGTGCGACGGAGAAGCGACGCCGTCGCAAGCAGGGCAAGTACCCCGATCCGGCTCGGCGCGCGTTCATCAACGACGCGGTCTGCGAAGGATGCGGTGATTGCTCCGTCAAGTCGAACTGCTTGTCGGTAGAACCGCTTGATACACCGCTCGGCACCAAGCGGGTTATCAATCAGTCTTCCTGCAACAAGGACTTTTCCTGCGTGAATGGCTTCTGCCCCAGCTTTGTGACTGCCGAGGGCGCTCAGCTGCGCAAGCCGGCTGCGCAAGGCGGCAAGGATGATGGTGGGCTGGAGAGCAAGCTTCCGCTGCCAAACATCCCCGAGCTCAGTGATAACTACGGCATCCTGGTCACCGGCATCGGAGGGACGGGCGTTGTCACCATCGGCGGTCTGCTTGGCATGGCGGCCCATCTCGAACATAAGGGTGTGACCGTGCTGGATATGGCGGGCCTGGCGCAGAAGGGCGGCGCGGTGTTAAGCCACGTCCAGATCGCCCCGTCTCCGGCAGAACTGCACGCGACGCGCATCGCCACTGGCGAAGCTCGACTCATCATCGGCTGCGATGCCATAGTGTCCGCATCTGCTGAAGTCCTCTCCAAGGTGCAGATCGGACGGACGACTGCTGCCATCAACAGCGCACGGACGCCTACTGCGGAGTTCCTGGCGAATCCAAAATGGTCGTTCCCGGGAACGTCGGCCGAGAACGATATCCGGACGAGTGTTGGGGACGCGTGCAACTTCATCGATGCGAACGAATGGGCATTGAAGCTGCTGGGCGATGCCATCTATTCCAATCCGCTGCTTCTCGGCTACGCGTGGCAGCAGGGATGGGTACCGCTGACTTTGGAAAGCCTGACACGCGCCATCGAGCTCAACGGTGTTGCGGTGGAGCGGAACAAGCAGGCATTCATTTGGGGGCGCGCGCTCGCTCACCTCGGTGAAGCGGCGATCCAGGCAATGTTGGGGCAGCCCTCAGCGGGCCAAAAGGTGGTCTCAATGCCGGAAACGCTGGATGGGATTGTCCGTCGACGCGAGGCGCTGCTGACTGACTACCAGAATTCAGCCTATGCGAAGCGCTACACCGACGCCGTGGCGAAAGTCCGAGCTGCCGAGGACCAGGTCAGCCAGAACAAGAAGCGTCCTCTGACGGAAGCCGTCGCCAGGAACCTGGCCAAGCTGATGGCCTACAAGGATGAGTACGAAGTCGCGCGCCTCTACGCGGAGCCGGCTTTCGTGGAGAAGCTCCGTGCCCAGTTTGAAGGGGAACCGGGGAAGGACTACAGGCTCAATTTCTGGCTGGCGCCGCCGAGCCTGACTAAGGGTGACCAGGAGCAGCCGAAGAAGCGGCGCTTCGGCCCGAGCATGATGCCTGCCTTCAAGGTGCTCGCAAAACTCAAATGGCTGCGTGGCACTGGGTTGGATCCGTTCGGCCGTACGGAAGAGCGGCGCAGCGAACGGCGACTCGTCGAGGATTACTTCGGTCTGGCCAACGAAATCGCCTACTCGCTGACCGCGGGTCGCCTCGACACCGCCATTGAACTGGCAAGCCTGCCAGACGACATCCGTGGTTATGGGCACGTCAAGGAAGCCGCCATCAAGAAGGCGGAACTGAAGCGAGCCGACCTGATGAATGTCTACAAGGCTGGCGGTGCGACAGCCGTCTCCAATGCGAAAGCGATCGAGACGGCGTGACCTCGGAGCCGGGGGAAGTTGATGTGGAGCGCAGGCGGAGGACATATGGAAGCGAACGAAAAACTTTGCACGACGCAGCTCTTTCATTTGATACGCGCATCCGCTATCCGCATCCGGAAAGCTGCGGGGCCTAACGGCGCAACGTACGAATCTGAGCTTGGGATGATTCTGGCCTCTTTGCTCGTCGGTGCGCTGTCGGTCCGCTCAGCCACCGATGTGGCCGTCATTTTGGGTAGCGCAGCGGAGCTACAGATGTATCCGGACAACGACCTCTTTGATTGGTCCAACGAGGTGTTGGAACGGGAGGATCTTCACTTGCGTGGAATCTATTGGACGGTCCGCCATCGGTGCAACCGCAGTAGCGCGCAGGCGAAGAGGTTCAGCATGCCAGAGCACGCACGCCAAGGCTTCGAAGCACCGGTGCCTTGGGCAGACAAACTCGTCGGCAATTCGGCGGCGATAGCAGCATAGACAAAAATGCAGAACTGATCTCGCGGTCAGGTAGGAGGAGAGATGAGCATGGAAACGCACGGATCCGCAATTCCGGATACGGTCAGGATTGTCGAGGTCGGCCCACGAGACGGCCTGCAGAACGAAAAGACGCTGGTACCTGCGGCTGTCAAGATCGAACTTATTGAGCGGTTGGCTAACGCTGGTCTACCGACAGTAGAGGCGACGGCTTTTGTCTCTGCCAAGTGGGTACCTCAAATGGCGGACAGCGCTGAAGTCTTGAAGGGTATCCAGCGCAAACCAGGAGTCAGCTATGCGGCTCTGACCCCGAACCTGAAGGGATACGAAGCAGCCAGGAACTGTGGAGCGAATGAGGTCGCAATCTTTGCCGCAGCCTCCGAGGCGTTCTCCCAGAAGAACATCAACTGCTCAATCGCAGAGAGCCTGGCTCGCTTCGAGCCGGTTCTGGCCACCGCACGAGCCGACGGAATCAAAGTACGCGGCTATGTGTCGTGCGTGGTCGGCTGCCCGTACGAAGGAGATGTGGCGCCTGAAAAGGTGGCGTCGGTAGCTAGTGCCCTCTTGGAGATGGGGTGCTATGAAGTGTCCCTCGGGGACACTATCGGCGTCGGCACGCCAGCAACGGTCCAACGGATGCTGCAACGCGTGGCTCAAAGCGTGCCAATGTCGAAACTGGCGGGCCATTTCCACGATACCTATGGCATGGCGATCGCGAATATCTATGCATCGCTTCAGCTCGGCATGGCCGTTTTCGACTCATCCGTAGCAGGCCTTGGTGGATGCCCGTACGCGAAGGGGGCATCAGGAAACGTCGCCACGGAGGACGTCATTTACCTGCTCGATTCGCTCGGTGTCAAAACAGGCGTCGATTTGGCGCCCCTGCTTGCCGCAAGCGAGTTCATTTCTGCCCGCCTTGGGCGTAGCCCGTCTTCGAAAGTGGCACTGGCATTGAACGCCTTGCGTACGTGCAAACCGAACTGAGCTTCTGAGCCTGTTCGCACCGTCCAATTTGTGGAAAACAGGTGCGCTCGACGATATCCGAATTTTAGATACCAGATCTCTGAAATGATGATTTTACGATAGCGATTTGTGTTCCTAGACTAGCTGAAACACCCCCATTTGGCACGTTGACGTGCCGAAGCGGAAACAACAGATTTGGAGACCCACTTCATGTACGAACTCCCCGGCCTGAAATTCAATCTCGGTGAAGACATTGAGATGCTGCGCGAATCGGTGCGCAATTGGGCTCAGGCCGAACTGGCTCCCCGCGCCGCCGAAATCGATCATACAGACCAGTTTCCGATGGACGCCTGGAAGAAAATGGGCGACCTGGGCGTGCTAGGTATCACCGTCGACGAAGAATACGGCGGCGCCAATATGGGTTATCTCGCTCATATGGTGGCGATGGAGGAGATCAGCCGGGCCTCTGCATCGGTGGGCCTGTCATACGGCGCCCATTCGAACCTGTGTGTGAATCAGCTCCACCGCAACGGCACGGCCGCGCAGAAGGCGAAGTACCTGCCCAAGCTGGTGTCGGGCGAATGGATCGGCGCCCTGGCCATGAGCGAGCCGAACGCCGGGTCGGACGTGGTCAGTATGAAGTTGCGCGCCGAGCGGAAGGGCGACCGTTTCGTGCTGAATGGCACCAAGATGTGGATTACCAACGGTCCGGATTGCGATGTTCTGGTGGTGTACGCCAAGACCGAGCCCGACCTGGGCGCCCGTGGCATGACCGCCTTCATCGTCGAAAAAGGCATGAAGGGGTTCTCGGTGGCACAGAAGCTGGACAAGCTCGGCATGCGCGGCTCGCACACCGGCGAACTGGTGTTCCAGGACGTGGAAGTGCCGGTGGAGAACATCCTCGGCGCCGAGAACGGCGGCGCCAAGGTGCTGATGAGCGGGCTGGACTATGAACGCGCCGTGCTGTCGGGTGGCCCCATCGGCATCATGCAAGCTTGTATGGATGTGGTGACGCCGTATATCCACGATCGCAAGCAGTTTGGACAGAGCATCGGCGAGTTCCAGCTGATCCAGGGCAAGGTGGCGGACATGTACACGACTTTGCAGGCGGCCCGCAGCTACCTGTACACGGTGGGCAAGAACCTGGATGCGCTGGGCACCGACCATGTGCGCCAGGTGCGCAAGGACTGCGCCGCTGTGATCCTCTACACGGCCGAGAAGGCAACCTGGATGGCCGGCGAATCGGTGCAGATTCTCGGCGGCAACGGCTACATCAACGAATTCCCGGTCGGTCGCCTGTGGCGCGATGCCAAGCTGTACGAGATTGGCGCCGGGACCTCGGAGATCCGCCGCATGCTGATTGGCCGCGAACTGTTCGCGGAAACGATGTAAGCCGCGGAAGACTGTCATGCCGAAAATCGATACCAAGCTGAACGCTCGCTCTGAGTCTTTCAAATCCAATGCCGAAGCGATGCAGGCTTTGGTAAGGGACCTCGAGGAAAAGGTCTCAAAGCTTGCAGAAGGCGGCGGGGCCGCTGCCCGCGATAAGCACTTGGGACGCGGGAAACTGCTGCCGCGCGATCGCGTGCAGCAGCTTCTCGACCCCGGTACGCCATTCCTGGAACTGTCGCAGCTGGCCGCGTACGACATGTACGACAATGCGGCCCCCGGCGCCGGCGTCATCACCGGTATCGGCCGGGTGGCTGGCCAGGAATGCGTGATCGTCTGCAATGACGCGACGGTCAAGGGCGGCACGTACTATCCGATGACGGTCAAGAAGCACGTGCGCGCGCAGGAAATTGCCGAGCAGAACAACCTGCCATGTATCTACCTGGTGGATTCCGGCGGCGCGAACCTGCCGAACCAGGATGATGTGTTTCCCGACCGCGACCACTTCGGCCGCATCTTCTACAACCAGGCCAACCTGTCGGCCAAGGGCATCCCCCAAATCGCCGTGGTGATGGGCTCATGCACGGCCGGTGGTGCTTACGTGCCGGCGATGAGCGACGAGTCGATTATCGTCAAGAACCAGGGCACCATCTTCTTGGGCGGCCCACCGCTGGTGAAGGCGGCAACGGGCGAGGAAGTCAGTGCCGAAGACCTCGGCGGTGCCGACGTGCATACGCGGTTGTCCGGCGTGGCCGACTATTTCGCGCAGAATGACCATCATGCGCTCTCCCTGGCCCGCAATATCGTGCAGCACCTGAATCGTCGCAAGCCGGACCAGATTCGCTTGCACGAACCGCAGGAGCCGCTGTATCCGGTGGAGGAGCTCTATGGCGTGATTCCCACCGACACGCGCAAGCCCTATGACGTACGCGAGGTCATCGCCCGTATTGTCGATGGATCGGAATTCGACGAGTTCAAGGCCCGCTACGGGACCACGCTGGTCTGTGGCTTCGCTCGGATCTGGGGCTACCCGGTGGGCATCATCGCCAACAATGGGATTTTGTTCTCTGAAGCCGCCCTTAAAGGCGCGCACTTCATCGAGCTGTGCTGCCAGCGCAAGATTCCGCTAGTGTTCCTGCAAAACATCACCGGCTTCATGGTGGGCCGCAAGTACGAGAACGAAGGCATCGCGCGCAACGGTGCCAAGATGGTGACGGCCGTGGCGACTGCCCAGGTGCCCAAGTTCACGGTGATCATCGGTGGCTCGTTCGGGGCCGGCAACTATGGCATGTGCGGTCGCGCCTATTCGCCGCGCTTCCTGTGGATGTGGCCGAACGCGCGCATCTCGGTGATGGGTGGCGAGCAGGCCGCCAGCGTGCTGGCCACAGTGCGCCGCGACGGCATCGAGGCGAAGGGCGGCCAGTGGGGCGCAGACGAGGAAGAAGCGTTCAAGGCGCCGATCCGTGACCAGTACGAACGTCAGGGGCATCCGTACTACGCCAGCGCGCGGCTCTGGGACGATGGCGTTATCGACCCGGCGCAGACGCGTACGGTTCTCGGCCTTGGACTGTCTGCCAGCCTCAATGCCCACATTGATGACATGAAGTTCGGCGTATTCCGCATGTAAATCGTCCAACGCCATGCCGAACTCCTTTGCCATGAATACCACTACCCTTTCCGTGACTGTGGACGGCAATGTCGCCACGGTCACGCTGAACCGACCGGACGTGCGTAACGCGTTCAACGAGACGGTTATTGCCGAACTGACTGAAGCGTTCTACACGCTCGGGAACTCAACGCCCGTGCGGGCCATCGTCCTGACCGGAAACGGTCCAGCCTTTTGCGCGGGCGCGGATCTGAACTGGATGAAGAAGATGGCAGGCTATTCGGACGAGGAAAACCGAGCCGATGCACTGACGCTCGCGAAAATGCTCCACACGGTCTGGGCATGTCCAAAGCCAGTTATCGCCCGCATACAAGGCGATACGTACGCTGGTGGCATGGGCCTGGTGGCGGCGTGCGACATCGCTGTCACCGCTGCGTCCGCAAATTTCTGCCTGTCCGAAGCCAAACTTGGCCTGCTGCCGGCAACGATTAGCCCCTACGTAATTCGCGCGATGGGCGAGCAGGCGGCCCGTCGTTACTTCATTACAGCAGAACGGTTTGACGCCGCTGAGGCATTGCGTCTGGGCTTCGTACACGCTGTGGTACTGCTGGAGGAACTGGATGCCAAGGTGGCAGAGATTGCCGCCACGCTCGTGAACAACAGCCCAAATGCAGTGCGCGAGAGCAAGCGGCTGGTGCGCGAGGTCGCCGGCCGCGTCATCGACAACAGCTTGTTGACCGATACAGCCGACCGGATCGCGTCAGTTCGCGCCTCGGAAGAAGGGCGTGAAGGGGTGCGGTCTTTCCTGGAAAAGAGGCCGCCGTCGTGGAAACCTCAGTGACGTGAGCATATCCAGGTTGCACTGCGATTGATGAGAACAAAGGAAGAGACATGTTTACGAAGATCCTGATCGCCAACCGTGGCGAGATTGCATGCCGCGTGGCGGCCACATGCCGCCGGCTCGGCATCCGTACGGTGGCGGTCTATTCGGACGCCGATGCCGATGCACGCCATGTTGCGTTCTGCGACGAGGCCGTGCATATCGGCGGCCCGGCCGCGCGTGACAGCTATCTGCGCGCGGACCACATCATCGAGATGGCGAAGGAGACCGGCGCCCAGGCCATCCACCCCGGCTACGGCTTCCTGTCCGAGAACGAGGATTTTGCGAAGGCGTGCGCCGAGGCCGGACTTGTCTTTATCGGCCCGCCGGCCTCTGCCATCCACGCGATGGGCAGCAAGAGCGCGGCCAAGCAGCTGATGGAGAAGGCCGCGGTGCCGCTGGTGCCGGGCTATCACGGCGAAGACCAGGATGCGGCGCTGCTGCGTCGCGAGGCCGACCGCATCGGTTACCCGGTGCTGCTCAAGGCCAGTGCCGGTGGCGGCGGCAAGGGCATGCGCGTGGTGGAGGCCGGCGACCGTTTCGAGTCCGCGCTGGCTTCCGTGAAACGCGAGGCCTCGGCCAGTTTCGGCGACGACAAGGTGCTGGTCGAGAAATACCTGACCCGTCCGCGTCATATCGAAATCCAGGTATTCGCCGACACGCACGGCAACTGCGTCTACCTGTTCGAGCGCGACTGCTCGGTGCAGCGCCGCCATCAGAAGGTGCTGGAGGAAGCGCCGGCGCCGGGCATGACCGCGGAACGCCGCCGCGCGATGGGCGAGGCAGCGGTGGCTGCCGCGCGCGCGGTGGGCTATGTGGGTGCCGGCACCGTGGAGTTCATTGCCAACCAGGACGGGTCGTTCTACTTCATGGAGATGAACACGCGCCTGCAGGTGGAACACCCGGTCACTGAAATGATTACGGGCCAGGACCTGGTGGAATGGCAATTGCGCGTGGCGGCGGGCGAGCCGTTGCCGCTGACGCAGGACCAACTGCGTATCGACGGCCACGCGCTGGAGGCGCGCATCTACGCCGAAAATCCGGACAAGGGCTTCCTGCCGTCGACGGGCACACTGCGCTTCCTGCGCACGCCGCCGGCGGTGCAGTTCACGCGCGGCGGTGATGCGCATGGCCCCGCAGGCGTGCGTATCGATGCGGGCGTGCGGGAAGGCGATACGATCAGCCCGTTCTACGATCCGATGATTGCCAAGCTGATTGTTTGGGGCCGCGATCGCGACGAAGCCTTGGCTCGAATGTCGCAAGCGCTGGCCGGCTACCATGTCGTAGGGCTTTCAACCAACGTCATGTTTCTGCAACGGCTTGTTCAATCCACAGCGTTTTGCAAGGCGGACCTGGACACCGGACTTATCGAACGCAACCAGGATACGTTGTTTCCCGCGCAGAATCCTCCGAGTCTGGAAGTCGTTGCGTTGGCGGCTTCAGCGCTGCTTACGAGGGAGAACATTGAGCGTCGCATTGATGACGCCGACCAATGCTCTCCGTGGACGCACGCCGGTGCGTGGCGACTTAACGGTGCGACGACTCGCTTGCTTCGCTTTGAGTCTTCGAACGGTCCCGTTCAGGTCGCGCTAAAGAGCGCATCTGGCGAGGAAGCTGTAGAAACGCTCACATATGGGGGGCAGACCGCTCCATTCACTTGGTGTAGCGATTCCACGGGTATCCGGGTGAATTTGGGCAGTCGGCAGGTTCGAGGGCAGGTCCATCTTGACGGCGCTAGTATTCACGTGTTCTACGGCGAAGGTCATGACGTCGTGCAATGGATTGATCCATTGGCTCACACTGGTGATGCCGAAGGCGAGGGAGGAAAGTTGACCGCGCCGATGCCAGGAAAGGTCATTGCCGTCATGGTCGAGGCCGGCAGCAAGGTCGCACGCGGCGCCCCATTGCTGGTGATGGAGGCGATGAAAATGGAGCACACGATCACGGCTCCTGCCGACGGCACTGTTGGCGAGATTTTGTACGGAATCGGTGAGCAGGTGGTAGAGGGCGCGCAGCTTCTCTCGCTACTGCTCGATGGAGAGTTGGCTTTCCAGCAAGCTGAAGCGGCCGCATAGCCGATCGGTTCCTTGGCTGGCTAAAACGATCGCAGGCTTTTCTTCGATTCGCTGGCGAGGCCGTCTCAGAAGGGGCCCTAAAGAGACGGTCGGGACATTGCTTCCTAATGTCGCAAAACAGCCGTGAGGGACCTTGGAGGTCGGCGCGGCTGGCGTCGACTGTCAGTGCTCACTGCTGTCCGAGTACTTTGTACCCATTTACTGTGAGACGGATCGCGCTTCGCGACAAGGCTCCGTAAGTCCAGGATTTGCCAACGTCAGGCTTCCCATTAACTGTGAGATGGGACAGGTGTCCGGTCTCAAAGCTTGACCCTAATTCTCACTTCCACTGCATCTCTCCCATGGCGACCTTTGCGCTTAGTTCCAGGGAGGCTTCGCCGCCCAGTTTTGGGTAGCGTGCTTTCATGGCAGCGATCAGTTCGGTCGAGTTTCCGGCCTTGGCGGCTGCTTCGTCGAAGGCGCGGATGTACTCGCCGGTGAACTCCACTGCGTCCAACCCTGGCGGCACGGTTCCAGCGAAGTGGCCCGGGATGACAGTGGCGGGTTGCAGTGCCTTGATGCGGTCCAGTGTAGCCAGCCATTGCGTGTGCGATTCCCGGGTCTGAGTGTCGGCCATCCATACATGCTCGCCGGCCAGCACCGGGATACCGCCGGCGACGGTCTTGATCGAAGGGATCCAGACGAAGGTGCGGTCCGGGGTCGGGCCATCGAGTCCGACGATTTTCAGTTCATTGCCTTCCAGTTTCAGCGCGTTGCCTTTTAGCGGCTGGGGCAAGATGATCCGCCGGGGGGCGTTCGCACCCAGTTTCGGGCCCCAGACTTTCAGCTTTTCATCCTTGGTGGCCTTGATGTGGGCGATGGTTTGCTGCGTGGCCACGATCCGTGCTGCCGGGAATGCCGCATGCAGCGTATCCAGGCCGAAGTAGTAGTCCGGGTCGCCATGGCTGATGTAGATCGTGGTCAGCTGCTTGCCAGTTGCCTTGATCTGGTCGGCCAGCTTGCGTGCCTGCTCGGCCGAGAACTGGGCGTCGATCAGGATTGCCTCTTTCTTGCCCTGTACCAGGACTGACGAGACGGCAAAGATTGCGGCTTCGCCAGGATTGAATACTTCCGTTGACAGTGCCTGCCTCACGGACTCGTTTCGGGTGACATGCTTTGGCGCCGGGCCAGTTATTGCAGTCGCTGCGGTGGCGATGTTGTTGCCAGCAAGTAGCAATGAGACAGTGATGACGGCAGTAGAGAAGGGGCAAGCGTTTGCATTCATGTTGAATCGCTGTCTACAGGTGGAAGAGCCGTTGAAAATCTGCGGGTTGGTGATGTTGCTGTAAAGCGATCATCCGCGACCAAAGCTGCGGGTCAGTGCGCCTCGTTCAGTTCGCGCGCAAAGGCCTGCAGGTCGGAGAAGATCTGGCTGGCGTGCAGCATGCGCGAGCGGCCGTTATTGTCGAGGGCAAAGGTTGGTACGCCCTGGGCGCCAAGCTGATGCAACAGCGTGCGACCGCGAGACATACGGTCCTGAGTTGCCTGCAGAAGTGTTGTGTCTGGCTCACCCACCCGAGCGGACGCGGCCGTCAGTCCCAGACTGGCCAGTACTTCGACCAGCGTGGTCAGGTCCGTGATGTCAAGACCGTCCACATAGCGAGCGCGCTGGATAGCCTTGAGTGCCTCGAATTCTCGCTCGGGTGCACTCAGGTGCACGGCTGTCAGGGCCACTGTGGCCGGGCCACTGTCAAATGGTTGCGCACGGTTGCCCAGCACCTGGTCGCGGTAGCGCTCGCTGAAGACCTGGCCTGTCAGTCGCTCGATACGCTGGTCGTTGGCCCACGCATACGCGGCAAACTTGTCGTCCATGGCTCGCGCGCCTTCGGCAGAGAACAGGCCGGTCGGCAACAGCGTCAGTTGCAGTCCGGTCGAATTCACGATCTGCGTCAACGGGGCGCCAGCGCCATAGCACCAGCCGCAAAGCGGATCCAGCAGGTATGTCAGGGTCATGTTCGTGGGAAACACCAGTTTTTGATAGGCATTGATCGTATCTACAAGCTATTGACAGATAAATACATACGACATAAACATGTCGTATGCAAAAAGCAAACGATGCCGAGCGGGCTGGGCCTGTCGGGGCCTTGAATCTGAATCGACTCACCTACTTTGTTGCCGTGGTGGAAACGGGATCCTTTACGGCTGCGGCCGAGCGCTTGGGGATCACCAAGGCAGTGGTCAGCCAGCAGGTGGCCAGGTTGGAGAGGGACTGCCGTACCACGCTACTGATCCGCAGTACGCGGCGTTTGCAAACAACTGAAGCGGGCCAGGCTTTCTACTACCGTAGTGCGCTGATCCTGAAAGAGGCGACCGAGGCATTCGGTGAACTGGCTGAAGCGGCAACCGAGCCCGCCGGCATTTTGCGTCTGACTGCACCGTTCGACTACGGCATCGGCGTCATCGTGCCTATCATCGCGGCGTTCTCGAAACGCTATCCGCAATGCAGAGTCGAGTCCCATTTCAGTGACCAGACGCTGGATCTCATGACCGGGGAAATTGATCTGGCCATCCGGGTGGGCTGGCTGACCGAGCAGCATGTACAGGCGCGCCGGATCGGGGGCTTCGAGCAGAAGCTGGTTGCCGGGCCGCAGTGGGGGGCGGAGTTGGTACGGATCAAGACGCCGGCCGAGTTGGCAGGATTTCCGGTTATTGCAAATACGGCGTTGCGCGATCCGACAAACTGGACCTTCTCGCGCGGCGAGCAGGAGCGGCAGTCGGTAACGATGAAGGCCTCCCTGCTATTCAACGTCACGTTGGCCGTGCGAGAGGCCACGCTTGCTGGCGCAGGCCTGTCCGTGCTGCCGCACTATGTGGTCGAGTCGGACCTGAAAGCGGGGCGATTGGTTGAAGTGCTACCGCAATGGAAGCTGCCGCACGGCGATATCCATGCCGTCTTTCCAGCCGCGCGGTTTCGTCCGGCCAAGGTGCGTGCCTTTGTCGATTTCCTGGTGCCACTATTGGCAGCATGAAGCGGCACCGACGTGAGGATCTTTTCGGCCATCGAGTTTTAAACTGGGCGCGCAGCGCAACAAATTCTGGAGGTGAACGCCTCCCTGTAGCCGTGGCAGGAAAATTGCTTATTAACCGCGCGACAACGCTTCCCCAAACAGGAATGGCATGTCGAGACCATCGTTTTCTGCTCAGCTTGCTGCACTCTGGATTCTTGTCGCGGTACTCTGCTGCTTACTGGCTGCGTCGGTATGGATCGTGTTGTGGTCGGCGCTAGGCGAGCGCGTCGCCGCAGCGAAGCAACAGGCCGCCGCGGCGTGCACGGCCGTTGCATCGCGCTTTGACATGTCAATGCAACGACCAGACGAGGCTAACGTGGATCTCATGCACGCGGTGCTCGATCTGGTGTTGATCCGGACCGAAGGCGTCGAAGGTGGCTTCTGGACAAGTGAGCCCGCGCCCGGGGTGCGGGGCGGCTTTCTCGCCTATGCGTTTCCCACCTATGAGGGTAGCGGCGTCAAGCGCGACATCCCGGAAGCCGAGACCCCGCTAATTCTGCGGACCTTGAGAAGCGTCGCGAGAGAACAGCAGATGCACGCCGATGTCTTTTCGAGTGGTGCGGATGCGGTGATTGCAGTGGCGTGCCCTGTACCAAACAGACCTGACATGCTTGCCTGGATGCTTACGCGGGCTCGGCCACCGCTCGGACCGTACGGCGAGCGCGCGGTGGCCATTCTGGCGGGCATTCTGGCGGTCATTGTCGGCCTGGCCGTGTTTCTGGCATTGGCCCTTAAACGATGGAAGCGAAACCTGGTGCGGCTGGAACATGCGCTTGCCCCGAATGGGGAGTTCGAACTAGGTAATCGGCTCACCCGGCTCGGAGAGCCCGACCTGGATCAGATTGTTGATGCACTCAACCGCTTTGTAGAGCGCGCCGAGCGGATGAAGCGCGACGCGCACGCCCTGGGCGAACAGCTCGCACAGGCCGAGCGGTTCAGCACGCTGGGGAAAATGGCTGCACAAATTGCGCATGAGATTCGCAATCCGGTAGGCGCAATGAGACTCAAGGCGGAGAATGCGCTCGCTGGCAATGAGGTACGCCGCGAAGCCGCGCTAAAGACAATTATCGAGCAAGTGGGGCGCATCGAATCGCAGGTCGGCAGCCTGCTTGCGCTTACGCAGCCGGTGACCGTCCAGCCGCAAGAGGTCGAACTGCGCGCCTGGTTGGACGATATTGTCAGTATCCATGGGGCACGTGCCGAGGACCGCAATATCAAACTCAGTGCCGAAGCCGAGACGGTTGGGAGTCCGCCGGTATTCGATCCCGGGCATCTGGCTCGTGCGCTCGATAATCTCGTTGTCAATGCACTGCTGCATGCACCATCGGCCGGTGGTCAAGTACTGATCCGCTGCCTGAAAGCAAGATCGGAAGAAGGCGAGCGGCTCAGGATCGAAGTCATCGATAACGGCCCCGGTGTCAATGCGGCGGATCGCGAGCGCATCTTCGAGCCGTTCGTGACAGGTCGTCCAGAGGGTTCGGGGCTGGGTCTGGCTGTCGTACGTGAAATTGCGGGGGCGCATGGCGGACGCGCCTACCTTGCCGAGGATTCGAGCGTGACGCGGTTCGTAATTGACTTGCCATGGCGACCATACTGATCATCGATGACGACGATGCTTTCCGTGAAGGCCTGGCGGAAACCGTACAGGATCTTGGGCACAGGCCGCTCGAAGCCCGTTCAGGCGAAGAAGCGTTTCAGTTGTTGCGCGAGTGCAATCGACCCGATTGCACTCGACTTCCGGTTGCCGGGCGCGGATGGACTCACCGTGCTCGAATCATTCCGCAAAACACCAGCCTTTCAAAACGTGCCGGTAGTGATGTTGACGGCGTACTCCAGTAGCGCCAACACCATCGGCGCAATGCGGCTCGGCGCGTTCGAACACCTGACCAAACCTGTGGGACGGGACAAGATCGCTGACCTGCTCCAGCGAATACTGTCCGCGCCGACGGACTTCCCAACGGTGCGGGCATTCACGGATGAGGTTCATGCTCGGGAGCCACAACTACTCGGTGTAAGCGACGCCATGCGTGAAGTGCAGAAGCGCATCGGCCGTGCGGCGGGCACCAACTCAACCGTGCTCATTACTGGCGAAACGGGAACCGGCAAGGAAGTCGCCGCGCTCGTGCTCCATCGTGCGTCTGCGCGTGCAAACGGCCCCTTCGTCGCCGTGAATTGCGCGGCAATCCCCGGGGATTTGCTTGAAAGTGAACTCTTTGGCCATGGTAAGGGCGCATTTACTGGCGCCCAGGGCGACCGAAAGGGCCGTGTAGAAGAGGCGCAAGGCGGCACGCTTTTTCTTGATGAGATCGGCGACATGCCGCTCACAATGCAATCCAAGCTCTTGCGCGTGCTCCAGGAGCGGCAAGTCACGCCACTTGGGACGAACCGCGTCGTGACGGTCGACGTACGCGTTATTGCTGCCACCCATCGTGATCTTGGCTCTATGGTTGAAGCGGGCACCTTTCGGCAAGATCTTCTGTTCCGCCTCAATGTAATCCCGTTACACCTGCCCCCACTGCGGGAGCGTGTGGCGGACATCCTGCCGCTTGCCGAGCATTTTCTGGCGTCAGCGTCCACCGACAGTCAGCGCAAGTATATTTCCGCCGATGCTCAGCGCATGCTCGCTACGTTTTCCTGGCCCGGCAACGTCCGGGAGCTTGCCAATGCAATCGAGCGAGCGAGTGCACTTGCGCCGAGACAGGTGCTCTCGTGCGACGACTTCGGTTTCCTTATGACGAGGAAAGTGGGCGCGGACGACGCAATACCCTTGGAACTCCTCGAACTTCCCCTTTTGCAGGCGATTGCTCGACTGGAGCGTGCGGCGATAGTTCACGCGCTTGCCGCGTCAGGAGGGAATCGCGCAGAGGCCGCGCGCAAGCTCGGCATCAGCCGCCAGTCCCTGTACACGCGGATGTCGAGTTTCGGGATATCCGAACGCACATCGTGAACGTCGACGTGTCAAGGAAACGGACACCATGCGTCCGATCCCTTGACGCTTTTGCAGGGCATCAGGGCTTCGAATCCCTGAAGACCTCGTCGAAGGAAACATGGCATAGCCATTGCAGATAACTCCTCACTACTCAAAGAGAGTAAATCAAGGAGTAAATCATGCAATGGACCAAGTACGCCAAACAGCGAATCGCCATCCGCTCCGTTAGCCTGATAGGTCTTGCAGCCACGCTTGCGGCTAGCGCCGGATGTGCAGCGCAGCCCCAATCCGACGGGGCAATGATTCCCCTGCCGCCCGTTGCGGAAGACGCTGCGCCACCTCCTCCAAACGTAGCTCCGCCGGCGCCTCCTCCTCGGCCCGGACGTAAGGATCGGCGGTCCACTGCGGAAGCGGTCCCGGCAACGCAAGTCACGTTGACACGCTTTCTCACCAATCCTGACGGCGATGTCGATGGCTTCCTCACCGGTGAAGGCTGGTTGGTGCGGTTCCCACCCCATATGGGCGCTCAGCTTACGTCGGTGGTTCGCAAGGGAGATGCCGTGCAGGTGAGTGGGTATCGCGACGCCGGAGGCAGCGTCAAGGCCGAACGTATCACCAACGTCCGAAGCGGGCAGGTACTTGTTGATCAACCGCCGCTACCGGATGCTCGCCCCCTGCCACGTAACCTGCGAGGGGCAGGTCTCTCACGCCTGAGTACCCAGGGCCAGGTCGCGTACGTTACAACCACAAGGCGAGGCGAGCCGGACGGCGTGATCCTCTCGGACGGCACGGTGATCAAACTCACGCCACCGGTCGCTCAACAATTCGCAGCGCTAGTCCGAACCGGCGCGACAGTGTCGGCGCAAGGCTACGGCACACGAAATCAGTACGGCACCGCCCTCCAGGCAACGTCGTTTGGATCCCCGGGCAACCTGACTCAGATCTACGACCGTACGCCGACCGCGCCCTGATCGGGCCTCTCGATAAGTACTGGTGGCTAGACACCATGAACCCCCGATACGCGCTCGAAGGGCTTGGCTTTTTCATGGCCGATGTGCAGGCGGGCATCGGACCATTCCTTGGCGTCTTTCTTCAGGCGCAGGGCTGGCACACAGATGCGATTGGGACCGTGATGGCCTTGGGAGGCATTGCCGGCATGCTCGCGACATCACCGGCCGGTGCGTTGGTCGACGCGACGCATCACAAGCGCGGCCTCATCATCGTCGCGGGTGTCATGACTACGCTTGCATCGTTGGTGCTGTGGCTGTCGCACAGTTTCTGGATGGTAGCCGCCTCCCAGGTTTTCACTGCTGTAACGGGCGCGGCGCTGGGGCCGGCCGTTGCCGGGGTTACGCTCGGCATGGTGCGCGAACAAGGATTCGACCGACAATTTGGCCGCAACCAGGTGGCCAATCATTCGGGGAACGTGGTAGCTGCGGCGCTCTCGGGGTGGCTGGGATGGCATTACGGCTTCGGCGCGGTTTTCGTGCTCGCCGGCGTGTTTGGCGTGATGACTGTGGTGTCGACGTTGCTCATTCCTCGTGACTCGATTGATCACGACAGCGCACGGGGTCTGGTGACTTCGTCAGCGACAGGGCATGAACAGGCGAGCGGATTTCGCGTTCTACTGAACTGCCGACCTTTGCTCCTGTTAGCCGGCTCGCTCGCGATATTCCATCTGGGCAATGCGGCAATGCTTCCACTCTACGGCCTCGCGGTCGTCGCGGCACGACAGGGTGACCCCAGCGCCTTTACTGCTCAAACGATTGTGATTGCGCAGCTTGTGATGGTATTCGCGGCGTTGTTTGCGAACCGCCTTATCCAGCGCGTCGGCTACTGGGGCGTGATACTGATTACGTATCTCGCGTTACCTGTCCGTGGACTTGTCGCTGGAATGTTCATTGCCGGGTGGGGAGTCTGGCCAGTACAGGCGCTTGATGGTATTGGCGCGGGCCTGCAAAGCGTGGCCGTGCCCGCGCTGGTGGTGCGGCTGCTGCAGGGAACCGGGCGGGTCAATGCCGGGCAGGGCATCGTCATGACCGTGCAAGGCCTCGGCGCCGCACTCAGCCCGGCTCTGGGTGGTGTCCTCGCTGAGCACTTCGGATACTCAACGGCCTTCCTTGCGCTGGGTGCCTTGTCAACAGGCTCGCTCGCGATCTGGCTTCTGTTTGGCGCATCGTTGAAACGGGCATGCGGCATTTGCCGTGATGTCACCAGAGCGAAGGGGGGCAGCCCGCTTGTCCTACAGGAAAATGAGCGGCCATCCGACAATCGCAACGAGCCGGCGGAGATACATTGCAAGGCGACCTGTACCGTGAGGGGCAAGTTCGACGCCGCCCAATAGAATCATGAAAAATGCGATCGGCACCGAGAAAAAGGCCTTCCTGTCTTTGACCATCCTGGTAACCGTGGCCTTTGTTTGGATCATGCTTCCTTTCTATGGGGCGATCTTCTGGGCCACGATTACGGCAATCATATTTTTTCCTTTGCAGCGTCGACTGACGGGTCTGTTGTGGGGAAACTCCAATCTTGCCGCGCTGGTCGCCCTCTTGCTCGTTCTCCTGCTGGTGATCCTGCCGTTAGCGTTGATTGCCGGATCGTTGATTCAGCAAGGTTCCGTGCTATTCGAGAGCATTCGTTCCGGTGATATCAATTTCGGTGCCTATCTTCAGCGAGCCGTTGATGCATTGCCGGGATTTGCCAGGGAATTGTTGGCGCGCTTCAATATGACCAATGTTGCGGCGATTCAGGACAAGTTGAGTAGCGGCGCACTGTTTGTCAGCAAGTTCGTGGGTGCGCGCGCATTGGATATGGGGCAGAACGCTGCTCACATCCTGATCGGCTTCGGAATCATGCTTTATCTATTGTTCTTTCTGCTTCGAGATGGGCCGATGCTCTCCAGGCGGATTCGATCGGCCGTTCCCCTGAATGACCAGCACAAGAGACATCTGTTTAGAAAGTTTGCAACGGTGGCGAAGGCTACCGTCAAGGGCAATATCGCTGTCGCCGCCGTACAAGGCATATTGGGTGGCGTCATCTTTGCGGTGCTAGGTATCCAGGGCGCCCTGTTGTGGGGAACCATCATGGCGTTCCTGTCGCTGCTCCCCGCAATCGGCTCGGCCATGATCTGGGGGCCAGTTGCCATTTACTTCCTGCTGACCGGCGCGGTTTGGAAGGGCGTCATCCTGATCGTTTTCTGCGTCGTCGTGATTGGCTTGATCGACAACGTACTGCGTCCGCTGCTGGTCGGGAAAGACACGCAGATGCCAGATTACCTTGTTCTGATTTCAACGCTCGGTGGAATGGCGGTCTTTGGCTTGAACGGCTTCGTGATCGGACCCCTCATCGCCGCGCTGTTTATTTCTTGCTGGGATCTGTATGGCGCCGAGAAGCACGAAGCGAGTCCGCAAGCGGAAGATCGCGCTTTCAGTTCGGGTTCGCGCGTGGAGGGATAGGCGATCCAGATCGCGCGCTGCCTAACCGCGAATCTCCGCCGCAGCAGGCGTGAGCAGATGAACCAGCCGGCTGACGCCGCGTTCGTCCACTTCCGACTGCGCGACGACAAAACTCAGGCTTCCTACCGCACGTCCATCTTCATTGACTATCGGCGCGGCAATACCTACCCGACCGGGATCGATCTCGCCGTATGACACCGCATGGCCCTGTCTGCGCAGACGCGTGAGCGTTTGGCGGAACGCGGCCCAGTCTTCGCCCAGGCCCGCGGCGCCAATTTCGGCAGCGTACTTCGTATAGATGGCCTGCAGCGTGCGGGTTTGCTGAAACGCGAGAATGATGCGCGACGTGGCGCCACGAAACATGATCATCGGGCGGCCGCGCTCGTAGCTGACCACGGCCTGCGGTCCCTGGTTGTGCATTTGGTGCACGCAGAGAACCGAGTCGCCAAACGCACGGCAAAGCAGCATGACTGACCCCGGCGGCGCATAGCCGATCAGTTCCTCCATGATCGGACGCGCCTGCTGCAACATTGGATCCGTCAGCTGAATCTGGCGGTCCAGTTGGATGATCGCCGGCCCAAGTACGTAGCGGCCGGCGCCAGCCGTTGCCACCAATCCCAAATCCATCAGGTTGGACAAGTAGCGATACGCGCTGCTGATCGACACCTCGAGCCGGCCCGCCACTTCTTCGGCGGTCCAAACCGGCTTCTCCAGTGAAAACAGCGTCAACACGCCAAGTGCCCGATCCGTGGCCATACCGCCAATGCTCCTGAGTCAGATGTCGGGAGCATAGCACCAAAGTCGGTCGCGACCGATGCAAGATTCTCGCCATGTGAGGTTAATGGTAAACGTGAACTGCATTATTCGCATATTGTGCGAATAATGCAGACATCCAAACGGACCAGCGAGATCCTGCACATGAAACTCATCAGCTATGAACACGATGGCCGCCAAGGCTTTGGCGTTGTTGTCGGTCAGCATATTGTCGACCTTGCTGCACATTCGGCGGAAGTTGGCATCAGCCTCAAGGACGCGCTGTCGCGTGGCACGCTGGGCCGCATTGCCGAAATTGCCGCCACCACGCAGCCCACCCTGGCGCTCGCCGATGTGCAATACCTGCCGGTCATTCCCGACCCGGAAAAGATCCTCTGCGTGGGCATCAACTATGCGTCGCACGTACGCGAGACCGGCCGGGAGATGCCACAGCATCCGATGTTCTTCACGCGCTTCGCTGATTCGCAAGTGGCGCACGAGCAGCCAATCGTCCGGCCCCGCGCGTCGCATAAGCTGGATTTCGAAGGCGAACTCGCGGTGATCATCGGCAAGACTGCCCGCCACGTGCCGGCCCAGGATGCGCTTGGATATGTCGCGGGCTATGCCTGCTACAACGACGGCAGCGTGCGCGACTGGCAGAAGCACACCATCCAGTTCACGCCGGGCAAGAACTTTCCGCTGACCGGCGCTTTCGGTCCGTGGCTTGTCACCGCAGATGAGATTCCCGATCCGTCGCAACTGACGCTGACCACGCGCCTCAACGGCGAAGTTGTGCAGCAGGCTCGCACCGACGACCTCATCTTCAGCGTGGGCGATGTGATCGCGTATTGCTCCACCTTCACCGAACTGCGTCCTGGCGACGTGATCATCACCGGCACCACGGGCGGTGTGGGAGCGTTCCGCAATCCGCCGCTGTGGATGCGACCAGGCGACACGGTCGAAGTCGAAATCTCCGGCATCGGCATCCTGCGCAACGGGATTCGGGATGAATAAGCAGTGCGTTGCGTATTGGATTGCCCGGTAAGGAGAGAGCCATGACCCATTCCCCCACGCACACCACGGCGGTGCTTGTGGTCGGCGCCGGTCCGACGGGCCTGACGCTGGCCAATATTCTGGGCCAGCAAGGCATCGACACGATCGTGATCGATCGCAAGCCCAGCACCGTGGCAGAACCGCGTGCGGTTTCCATCGACGACGAGTCGCTGCGCACGATGCAGGCCATTGGTCTTGCCGATGCGGTGCTCAAGGACGTAGTGGCCGGCTACGGCGTGCATTACCTGACGCGGCCGGGTGGGCGCTGCTTTGCGAAAGTGGAGCCGAATGCGAGCGAATACGGCTTTCCGCGGCGCAATGCATTTCGTCAGCCGTTGTTCGAAGCCACGCTTCGCGAAGGGCTGCAACGCTTTGCATCGGTGCGGGTGCTCTTCGAGCATACGTTGCAGTCGCTGACGCAAGACCAGCAGGGCGTGCACGCCGTGGTGGAAGGCCCCGACGGTGTGGTCGCTGTCGATGCGGCCTATGCGGTCGGCAGCGACGGCGGCCGCAGTTTCGTGCGGCAGTCCATCGGGGCCACGCTGGTTGGCTCGTCGTTCAAGGCGCGCTGGCTGGTGGTCGACACCGAGAACGACGCCGATCCGTTCTGGCAAACGCGCGCCTACTGCGATCCGTCGCGTCCCATTGTCGAAGTACCCGGGCCGCACCATACGCGCCGCTTCGAGTTCCTGCTCAAACCGTGCGAGACCGACGACGAGATCCTGCGGCCCGAGCGGATTACCGAACTGCTGCGCCCGTTCCTTGGCGAACGTCCCGCACAGGTGGTACGCAAGACTGTGTACACGTTCCATGCACGCGTGGCGGACCGCTGGCGCGTGGGCCGCATTTTCCTGGCAGGCGACGCTGCCCACCTCACGCCTCCATACGCGGGGCAGGGCATGAACAGCGGCGTACGCGATGCGCACAACCTCGGCTGGAAACTGGCGGCCGTCCTGCATCGCAAGCTATCGCCGGCCGCGCTCGATTCCTATGAGGCAGAACGTCGCGATCATGCCTGGGCTCTGATCCGGCTCGCGTTGAACCTCGGCATGGTCATGGCGCCGCGCAACCGCGTTGTGGCATGGGCCTGGACTGCATTCTTCAGCGCCACGGCGCTGGTGCCGCCGGTGCGCGACTACTTCCTCCAGATGAAGTTCAAGCCCAAGCCACGCTTTCACGAAGGTTTGCTGGTGACGAGTGAAGCCGATACCAGTGATCTGGTGGGAACGATGCTGCCGCAGCCGACGGTACGAACGGTCGATGGCAGGACGGTGCCGCTGGACGACATCACTGGACATGGATTCGCCCATATCGCGTTCGGCGCCGACGCCATGATGACCGGCAAGGATCTGGACGATGCGACAAGAGCGATGTGGAGCAGTCTGGAGACGCGGCGTGTTGTGCTGCTACCGGTGGCCGATGCACATGCCGAGCAGCTTGCCCATGAGCGCGGCTATATCCCCGTGGTGCTCCCTGCGGAGTCGATGCCGAAGACGCTGAGTGCGCTGGCCGGCAAGGTGGTAGTCGTAAGGCCGGATCGCTATGTCGCCGGCGTGTTCGGTCGCAACGATGCCTCGGCCTGGGCCAACACATTCCGCCTGCGTCTCGGTATCGATGCCGCGATCGCCGATCAGGCTGACGCAGCCCGGGCGATCTCCGATCCCGTACTGAACCGCTACAACTCCTCGGTGTCATGATGACCACGCTCCAGACCACTACGCCGCTCCGGCTGCATCATCTTCATCTCTACAGCAGCGCGCCAACGGCGTTGGCAGAGTTCTACAAGGATCTGTTCGAACTGCAAGCGCTGAACGCGCCCGACGGCGTGCTGGCGCTTGGCGGTGGTGAACGCGCCGTAGTGATCCATACCGGCCAGCCCGGCCCGGCCGGGGCGCTGGCAATGGCCGCCTATGCGGCACGTTGCGAGGAAGAACTGGCCGCGCTGCGCGCAAGGCTGGCCGATATCGCACAGGACGCTGGCGCGGCAGCTGAAATCTTCTTCAACGCGGGGGCATTCGAGGTGAGCGATCCGCAGGGCCGCCGGCTGCTGTTTGGTGTGCCACGCACGCGCCGGGCACCGGACCGCATGGCCGCACGGCTGCAGCACACGGTATTCCAGACCACCGATCTCGCGGCTACGGTGGAGTTCTACGTCAACCGCATCGGGTTCACGATCTCGGACGAGGTCGTGGCGGACGACGGTGCCGTCGCCACATGCTTCCTGCGGTCGGACGACGAGCATCACTCGCTGGCGTTCTTCCAGGGTTCGAACAATGTGTGGGATCACCATTGCTACGAGACCAGTTGCTGGAACGACATCCGCGACTGGGGCGACCGGTTCGCACGTGTGCGTCGCGGCATCTTTTTCGGCCCGGGGCGACATGGTCCTGGCAATAACCTGTTCTTCATGGTGACCGATCCCGATGGCAATCGCGTGGAGTTGTCCGCCGAACTGGAGCAGGTCAGCGCCGACACGGCGCCCGGCATCTGGCCGCACGAGGAGTACACCCTCAATTCCTGGGGACGCGGCTGGATCCGTACCTGAGCGGGCGGGCCCCCATCACACCGCAATACAGCAACACACAAAGAGGGGAATACCCCCCGAAATACTGGAGACAACCTCATGATTGCGCAGGGACAGCCCCTTCTGGTTCAGGACGTTATCGATGCCCGTCCGCTTGGCCGCTTTCAATGCATCGCCATCGGTCTGTGCATTCTCGTGGCGGTGCTCGACGGCTTCGACACGCAGACCATCGGCATGCTGGCGCCGTCGATCGCCGTCAGTCTCGGCGTACCGGTCAAGGCGTTCGGGCCAGCACTGAGCGCGGGCCTGATCGGCATGTTGCTGGGCGCCGTCACCCTCGGGCCGCTGGCGGACCGCTACGGCCGCAAGACGATGATCGTGTTCTCGTGCGTGTTGTTCGGCAGCCTTTCGCTAGCCACTGCCTATGTCACCACGCTCGAGCAGCTCTTCGTGCTGCGGCTGCTGACCGGCGTGGGCCTGGGCGGCGCGCTTCCCAACGCCATCTCGTTGGCGTCCGAGTATGCACCGCAGAGGCATGCGCGCACCACGGTGACCACGCTGATGTGCGGCATGCCGCTTGGCGCCGTGCTCGGTGGGCTGGTATCCGCGGCGTTGCTGCCGCGTGCGGGATGGCACGCGGTGTTTATCGTGGGCGGCGTGCTGCCCCTGGCGGTGGCGGTACTCATCGCTTTGATCATGCCGGAATCCGCACGCTTCCTGACCACGCGAGGTCGCGACCTGGCCCGGCTTGGGCAGATCATGCGGCGCATCGCGCCTGAATTGCGCGGCGACGAGCAATTTCACGCGGCCGAGCCGGCGCGGCGCGCCAATGGCGTGCCTATCCGCTTGCTGTTCACCGAGGGGCGCGCGCTCGCAACGGTACTGCTCTGGATTCCGTACTTCCTGAATCTGGTCGTGCTGTATTTCATCGTGAGCTGGATGCCTGCCGTATTGATCGGCGTGCATCTGCCCGCGTCCGCCGGCATTGCGGCGATTTCCGCCTTCAGCGTGGGCGGCGTGCTCAGCTCGGTCATCCAGGGGGCACTAATGAACTGGCTGGGCGCCCGGCGCGTGCTGTTGTGCGAGTTGATCGCCTGCGCCGCGCTGATGCTGGTGCTGGGAATGTGGCCGGAAGACTTCGCACTTGTGGTGGCCGTCAGCTTCGGGATCGGCGCCGTGGTACAGGGCGCGCAAGCCGGCTTCAACGCGCTCGCGGCCGAAATCTATCCCACCCATATGCGCGCCACCGGCGTGGGCTGCGCGGTTGGCATTGGCCGTATCGGCTCGATCAGCGGGCCGGTGCTAGGCGGTGTGCTGCTCGCGGCGAACTGGAGCCCGGGCGCCATCTTCATGGCCGGTGTCGTACCCGCGCTGATCGCTGCCGTGGCGGTGGCGGCCAACCGGTCGAAGTAAGCGGATATAAGCGGAAATAAGCGGAAATAAGCGAGGCGGTCTCGAACTGCAGACCACTCGACAAAAAGAAAACCACTCAGAGGAGACCTCAATTGAAGCATTCTGCATTGGCCATGACGCTGTGCGCGTCGATGGTCGGGGTGGGCTACGCCCATGCGCAGTCGTCGGTGACCGTCTACGGCGTGTTCGATACCGGCGTGGAGCTTGTGACCAATGTGGGCGCAAGCAAGAACAGTGTCGTGCGCATGCCAGGCCTGGCGGGCACCGTGCCGTCGCGCTGGGGTTTGCGCGGGACCGAAGACCTGGGCGGCGGACTCAAGAGTCAGTTCGTGCTCGAATCCGGATTCGCTGCCGATTCGGGCGTGTCGAACCAGGGTGGCCGGTTGTTTGGCCGGCAGGCATGGGTGGGCCTGTCTGGCCAGTGGGGACAGGTGGCGTTCGGGCGGCAATACACCATGCTGTTCTGGTCGATGCTTGAGCCCGACATGCTCGGCCCCAACACATTTGGCTCGTCATCACTCGACAGCTATCTGCCTAGCGCGCGCACCGACAACGCCATCTCCTACAAGGGCAAGTTTGGCGGCTTCACCATTGGCGGCACATACAGCTTTGGCCGCGACACCGTCAATGCAAACAGTCCATCGGGTACGAACTGCGCTGGAGAAAACCCGGCGGACCACCGTGCATGCCGGGAGTGGTCCGCGCTGCTGATGTACGAAGGCGGCTCATGGGGTGTGAGTGCGGTGTATGACTCGCTGCGCGGCGGCCCGGGTGCATTTGGCGGCCTGACCAATAGCGGCCTCAAGGACGATCGACTTGGGCTCAATGGCTACGCGAATATCGGCAAGGCCAAGGTGGGTGGCGGCGTGTTGAGGCGCGACAACGACGGTAGTGCCACGCCCCGCAGCGACATGTGGTTCGTGGGCGTGTCATATGCGCTAACGCCGGCGCTCAGCGTGGATGCCGAAGCGTTCTACCTGCGCTTTCACAATAGTCCCAACAAGGCTTTGCTCTATGTGGCCCGGACCAGCTACGCATTCAGCAAGCGCACCTCACTGTATGCAACGGCCGGCTTTCTCGATAACCGTGGCGACCTCGCGTTATCGATCAGTTCCGGCGCTGCGGGCGCCATCCCGGCGCCGGGCAACAACCAGATCGGCGCGATGGTCGGCATGAAGCACATTTTCTAGGGAAGAAGCATGGACCAAAACCTGATAACGGATCTGGTGGACGCCGGCCATATCCTGTTCAACCAAGGCGTGCTCGATGCGTTTGGCCATGTGAGCGTGCGCCATCCCGATGGCAATCGCTTCCTGCTGTCGCGCAGCATGGCACCGGCCCAGGCCACGGCGTTCGACATTCTCACTTTCGGGCTCGACGGCGAGTGTATCGATACGGGTGGGCACAAGGTGTTTCTCGAACGGTATATCCATGCCGCAATCTACCGCGCGCGGCCCGAAGTCAACGCAGTCGTGCATAGCCACGCTCCCGAGCTGATTCCATTCGGTGTGGTGCATGGCGCCGAACTGCGGCCGATCTGCCATATGAGCGGATTCCTCGCGCGTGGTGCCCCGGTGTTCGATATTGCCGATGCGGCGGGCAATGCCACGGACATGCTGATCCGTGACAACCATCTTGGCGATGCGCTGGCGCGCAGCCTTGGCGACAGCCGGATGGTGCTGATGCGCGGGCATGGCAGCACCGTTGCTGCCGATTCGCTGCGCAAGGCCGTGTACTGCGCGGTCTATGCGCAGCTCAACGCGCGGCTCGTGCTCGATGCCAAACGTCTGGGTGGCGAGATTCACTACCTGTCACGCGAAGAAGGGCTAGCGGCTGAAGCCGCCAATGACGGCCAGATCAATCGCGCGTGGGATCTCTGGCGACGTGCGGCCGACCATGACACCGCCATGTTCCGCCCGTAACCACAACTTGAGCTTGCTAATACCTATTCAGGAGAAACTCATGTCTGATTCGACAACGCTCGCGTTCCGGCGCCGCCGTGCCGTGACGCTCGGCGCGCTATGCCTGGTGGCCGGTATGAGCGGTAAGGCGCAGCCGGCGCTCGCGCAAGATGCGTGGCCTTCGCGTCCCGTCAAGCTGATCGTGCCTTCGGCGCCGGGTGGTGGCACCGACGTCTATGCAAGGCTCGTGGCCACGCAGCTCTCGAAGTCGATGAAGCAGTCGTTCGTCGTGGACAACCGGCCAGGCGCGAGCGGGCATATCGGCACGCAGGTCGTCGCCCACGCGCCGGCGGATGGTTATACCTTCCTTGTCACGGCCAACGCGGCGGTGGCGATCAGTCCATCGCTGTACAGCAAGTTGCCGTTTGACGTGGAAAAGGACCTTGTGCCTGTGGCGCGTGGCGTGCTGGCGCCAATGGTGCTGGTGACCAACACCGCGTCGGGGATCAATAGCTTCAACGACCTGATCAAGCGTGGCAAGGAACTTCCCGGGCAGATTCCCTATGGCTCGGCTGGTGAAGCCAGTCCACCGTATCTGAGCGTGCGCATGATCGAGGAAGCCACGGGCACACGCTACCTGCATGTGCCGTACAAGGGAGTGGGCGCAGCCTATCAGGATCTGCTGAGCGGACGTCTCCAGTTCATGTTCACGGATCTCAGCTCCGTGCAGTCCTATATCAAGGCGGGCAAGCTCAAGCCGCTCGCGGTCAATCAGAAGACGGCGCTGCTTCCCGATGTGCCGTCGTTGGCCGACCCCGGACCTGCCCGCATCGATGTTGCTACCTCGTTCAGCGTATTCGCGCCTGCGGGGGTGCCGGCATCCATCGTCACGAAGATGAGCGAGGAAATCAACGCAGCGATGAAGTCGCCCGATCTGGCGCATGCACTCGAAACCAATGCCTTTGTGCCGGTATTTGATACCCCCGCCGCGTTCCAGACGTCAATCCGCAAGGAGCGCGGGCAGTGGGCGGCGTTTATCAAGCGCAATGGCATTCGCATCGAATGATGCGTCGCGGCTGGTTTTTGTATTTACCGTGGAGATGATTTGATGAAACTTGGGCCAAACAACAAGCGCACCATGCTGATCGACGGCGAGCTCACCGAAGCCGCCGGCGGTGGATGGCTGGAGAGCGTGAACCCGGCCACCGAGGAAGTGATCGGACAGGTGCCGGCTGGTGACGTTGCCGATGTGGACCGTGCCGCCGCGGCGGCCAGGGCCGCGTATCCGGCATGGCACGCGCTTGGCGTCGAAGGTCGTGCGGCGTGCCTGCGCGAGTATGCGAACCGTATCGAGGCAGCGGCGGACCAACTGCTTGAGGTGGAGGTGGCCGATACGGGCAACACGTTGGCTGCATTGCGTGGCGATGTGAAGGCGTCGTCCTGGGGGCTCAACTACTACGCCGGACTTGGCTACGAAATCAAGGGCGAGTCGATTCCAGCCACAACCCCGGACAATCTGCACGTCACGGTGCGCGAGCCGTATGGCATCGTCGGCCGCATCGTGCCGTTCAATCACCCGATCATGTTTGCCACGGCCCGCACGGCAGCGGCGCTGATCGCGGGCAACGCGGTGATCGTCAAGCCCCCTGAGACCAGTTCAATGTCGGCGACGATGCTGGCCGAGATCGCGCGCGATGTGTTTCCGCGCGGGGTCATGAATATCGTCACCGGGACGGGCCGCGACGCGGGCGATGCCATTGCGCGCCATCGCGATATCAAGCGCATCGCATTTATCGGTTCGCCCCAGACTGCACGGCAGATTCAGCGCAGCGCGTCGGAGGTATGCGTCAAGCATATCTCGCTCGAACTCGGTGGCAAGAATCCGCTGATCGTCTATCCCGACGCCGATCTGGACCAAGCGATGGACGCGGCGGTGCGCGGCATGAATTTTCTTTGGCAGGGCCAGTCATGTGGGTCGACGAGCCGCGTCCTGGTGCACGATAGTCTCTACGACCGCTTTGTCGACGGCGTGGTCGCCCGCGTGCAACAGGTGCGCCTTGGCGATCCGATGGCGCCGGACAGCACCATGGGGCCGATCAACTCGAAAGGTCAGTATGAGAAGGTGCTCGGCTATATCGAGATCGCCAAGCAGGACGGCGCAAGGCTGGTAACGGGTGGCAAGCGCCCCGATGGCGGTGCCTTTGCGCGCGGGTTCTGGGTCGAGCCCACGGTGTTTGCCGACGTGACACCAAGCATGCGCATTGCGCAGGAGGAAGTATTCGGCCCGATCCTGTCGATCATGCGCTGGTCGGATCCAGACGAAGTCATCACGATGGCCAATGGCATCGAATATGGGCTGACAGCATCGATCTGGACCCGCGACCTCCACACCGCATTGCGCACCACCCGTCGCCTGGAAGCCGGCTATATCTGGGTCAATGGCGTTGGCACGCATTTTCATGGCGTGCCATTTGGCGGCTACAAGAACTCCGGTGTGGGCCGCGAAGAAGGGATCGAAGAGATGCTGAGCTATACGGAGACCAAGGCCATCAGCTTTCTCGGTGCCATGATCCGCTAGAACGCCGCCTGGGTACGTGGCGAAAGAAGATCGACCAGCCCGATCGCGGTGAACATCTCCCTGCGCACCCGATCGGCAACGGCATTGACCACTTCCGCGCCATCCTGGGAAGGATCGACGTGTACGCGGAACGGGCGCTTGCCATGCGGCAGGCCGACCACCTGTACGATCTGGCGGGCCACTTCCTCAGGATCGGCATCGGCCGGCTCAAGGCTCGCCAGTCCCTTCAGTGCCTGTTCGGCGACACCCGCATATGGGCCGTTCTCATACTCGGCAGCGATGTGGCTATCTGCGGGCTTGCCGGAATGACCGAAGTGATTCGTGCCCTTGGTAAAGGCGCCGGGCACCATGATGGTGGTTTCGATGCCCCAGCGCGCGAGCTCCGCCGAGTACGAAACCGCCAGCGCATCCATGGCTGCCTTGGCCGCGAAGTACGGCGCAAGGAACGGCGGCGTTCCTCCGCGAGTGGAAGAGGAACCGACCCAGACCAGCAGTCCCTTGCGCTGCTTGCGCATGAACGGCAACGCCACGCGATTCACGCGCTGCGCGCCCAGCACATTGACGTCGTATTGTTGAATCAACTGTTCCGGAGTAAAGGCTTCCGCAGGACCGAAGACCATGTGGCCCGCATTGTGCACGATGACGTCCAGGCCGCCCGCATCAGCCAGCACCTGCTGGATTGCCGCAGTGACGGAAGCCTCGGACTGCACGTCGAGTTCGACAGTGCGCAGGTCCGCGGCATGTTCAGCGGCCCATCGGGCAATGTCGTCGACGCGCGGCGCATTGCGCCCGGCAGTCTCACGCATCGAGGCGTAGACGGTGTGGCCGGCCTGGGCAAGGGATTTTGCGGTCATCAGGCCGAAGCCCGAGGACGCGCCGGTAACGAGAATGATGTGAGACATGATGGTTGGCATCCAGATAGGAGTAAAGCATCGGCGCCGGCGTGGTGCCGGCGGATTGGCTAGGGTGCGGTGACGGCCTGCAACGGCGCGGAGAGCTTGCCGTAGAACGCCATGCCTGCTGCGAGGTGGCGGTCGAAACGGAAGCCGCGCGCCAGCATTTCGTCCATGTCCTGATTGGAGATATTCAGCACGAAGCTATGGTCCGTGGCTGCAAGACGGAACGCGCGCGTTGCAACCAGATCCCGGTCGAACCATTTGCCCGGGTCCGCGTGGCCGCTGGCATGGTGCTGGCCCCCAAGTTCGAGGTCCCAGCGGCCATCCAGCAACACCCAGTAGCCGGCACCGTCACCCGCTGTGTCGCTGCTGACAATGGTTCGTCCAGCCGCGACTTCCCATTCACGCGAATGCTGAATGACCCAGCGTAGTTGGTCGGTGTTCAGTTCAGTGAAGAACGGCGTGTGACGCAGCAAATGCAGGAACGTGATGGACGGTTTCATCGATTGGTCCTCCTGCGCTGTTCGAAACGCACAGGCTGTGGTTGCGCCGATAACCACGAGGATGAACAGGGCGGCGAGCGCCTTGCAAGACCTGGACAAGGTTGCACCATGGTTGGCCTCCATCGATCAAGCCACGCCGCCGTTGGCGCGCAGCACCTGGCCATTGACCCATGCACCGTCCTTGCCAGCCAGGAAGGCCACCACGCCTGAAATGTCTTCCGGCTGACCCAGGCGTTCCAGCGGCGGCATCTTGGCGAAGGTCTGGATCTGCTCCTCGGTCTTGCCGTTGAGGAACAGCGCCGTGGCCACCGGTCCGGGCGCCACGGCATTTACCGTGATTCGGCGGCCGCGCAGCTCTTTCGAGAGCACGCGGGTGAACGCTTCCACGGCAGCCTTGGTACCGTTGTAGATCGCATAGCCGGGCAGGTTCAGTGCCAGGGTGGTGCTCGACAGGTTGATGATGCGTCCGCCGTCGTTCAGTCGCGTAGCCGCCTCGCGCAGCGTATTGAACACGCCCTGCGTATTGATCGCGAATTGCTGTGCGAACAGGTCGTCATCGGACTGTGCCAGCGGAGCGGTCTTGAGAATCCCGGCGTTGTTGACCAGGACATCGATCTTGCCAAGCTTCTCTTCGACGGTGCCGAACATGGCACGCACCTGTTCAGACTTGGAGACGTCTGCCTGCACGGCGATGGCAGTGGCGCCGGCCTGGGTCAGCTCAGCAACCAGCGCATCGGCCTCGGCCGCGTTGGAGGCGTAGTTGATGGCGACAGCGAAGCCGTCATGAGCAAGACGGCGTGCGATGACTGCACCAATGCCGCGTGCGGCGCCGGTAACCAGGGCAATTTGAGAGGTAGTCGACATGGTCAGAATCCTTTGAGTGGAGAGGGTTAGGGGGTGAGATGGATTCTGGACTGTTCTCTCTCAAAGATAATTACGGCAAAATTGCGATCACAATTCGATTTGCTTTAACAATAACCAAGGCAAGCCACCGCGATTTCATGGCTGCCCACGTTCGTGTATTGTTTAGATCACTCCAACCATGGATGCCGATGGATCGTTTCCAGGAAATGCAGGTGTTCGTACGCATTGCTGACCGCCACAGTTTTTCGCTGGCGGCCGAGGATCTTCGAATCCCGCGCGCAACGGTCACCAACCTGATCAAGCGGCTGGAGCAGCGTCTTGGCATCCGACTGCTGGAGCGCACCACGCGACAGGTTCGTCTGACGCATGACGGCGAGGCCTACTACCACCGCTGCGTGCGGCTTCTGACGGATCTGGAGGAAGCAGAGAGCGCGTTTCGCGATGCACCGCCCAAAGGCTTGCTGCGTGTGAACCTGCAAGGGACATTGGCCCGGCATTTCGTCATGCCGGCGCTGGGTGAATTCATGGCGGAGTATCCCGACATCACCCTGCATGTTGGCGAGGATGATCGGCTGGTCGATCTGGTTCGCGAGGGCGTGGACTGCGTTCTGCGCGCCGGTGTTTTGCAGGACTCGTCTCTGGTAGGTCGCCAGGTCGCGCTACTGGAACAGGTCACCGTGGCGAGCCCCGACTACCTTGCGCGGCATGGCGTGCCGATGACGCTGGGCGATCTGGAAAGCCATTACGCCGTGGACTATGTATCCAGCGCGACGGGGCGATCGATCAACCTGTATTTCCAGAACGACAAGGAGACTGTCGATCTACGACTCAAGTCGAGAGTCTCAGTGACTGGGGCCGATCTCTATACCGGTGCTGCCATCTCAGGCCTCGGACTTGTTCAAGTGCCCCGGTACCGGATCGAAACTGAACTGTCCGAAGGCCGGCTACGCATCGTCTTGCCCGACATCCCGCCCCCACGGATGCCGGTATCGGTGCTATACCCGCACAGCCGGCAGCTATCGGCACGCGTACGAGCATTTTCACAATGGCTGGCAGCCCGTTTCGAGGCACGGTCGTGACCACCGACAGCAGGGTCTCCTTCCTGCGCCCATCCTATTCAGACTCAAGCCACTATCGAGCCCTCGATGCAGGTAACGGACTGGCCGCCGACGCGGATGCTGCTCGTGCCTTCGAAATCCACGGTCAGCTTGCCTGCGCGACCGACCACTGCGCCCTGCGTGGCTGCGTAACCGGTCCCGAACTTCCCGATCTGCCCGGTATCGCGGATAAAGGCTGCCACTGAGCCATTGCCGCTGCCGCAGACAGGGTCCTCGTTCACGCCCGCGCTCGGCGCGAAGGCCCTCACCTCGATGGCAACTGCTGTGCCTTTGCCATAAGCCCCGAACACGACGATGCCGATGGCCTTGTTGCGCTTGTCGAATTCGGCCATGCGTGCAAAGTCCGGGCGGAGGTCCAGAACTGCCTGCGCGCTCTCCAGTTGAACGATGGTCCATACAGGCCCGACATTGACAAGCTTCGGCATGTGTTCGCGCACGATAGCCGCGCCGAGGATGGCCTCCATCTCGTCAACCTGAGCGTCGGACATGGCGACCAGATGAGGTTCCGGCAACTTGAAGGCAATCAGCGGACTGGAGCCTTCGCAGGGTGTGACGGTGAGCTCTACCAGACCTGCTCCGCACTCCTGAACCAGCTTGCCGTTCTTGGCCGAGATGCGGCCTGCTTCCATCAAGGCGTGCGCCGTGCCAAGTGTCGGGTGACCTGCGAACGGCAGCTCCGACTGTGGCGTAAAAATTCGCACCCGATAGTCCGCACCGGGCTGAGTCGGAGGCAACACAAAGGTGGTTTCCGAAAGATTGGTCCAGTTGGCGATGCGTTGCATGGCTTCCGGGCTTAATCCCTGGCCATCGAGGATGACGGCGACCGGGTTACCGAGATAAGGCGTGTCGGTGAAAACGTCGACCTGCTTGAAAGGAATGAGGGACATGGTGCTGTTTTCCTTGCAGTTTTCTGAGTTCAAGCCCCCTATCAGGAGGGAGCTTGGCCGCTTGATTGTTACTGTTTGTAACAGATAGTATTTGCCCCCGCTGAGAACCACACAGAACCACAAAGAAACCACAACAGGGGAGAGAAAATGAAAAAGACGCTTGCAGCTAGCGTAGCAGCACTGGTACTGAGCGGTTGCGCCAGCATCATCAGTGGCGGCACGCAGCCCGTGACCATCAAGAGCGTACCTGACGGAGCCACAGTCACGGTGACCAACCGTGCTGGCGAGAAAATTCACAATGGCACTACTCCGCTGACGGTGACGCTCAACCGGGGCGCCGGATACTTCAAATCGGAAACTTATAAGGTCGAAGTCACCAAGGAAGGTTACGAGTTGGGGCATCTGGACATCGTCAGTACCGTCAACGGCTGGTACATCGGCAACCTTCTGTTTGGCGGCGTAATCGGCTTCCTGGCCGTTGACCCGGCTACCGGTGCCATGTATTCGTTCCCGGATTCCGTCAATGCGACGCTGAACGCTTCGGATAAGACGACCGCTGCTGGATCAGCGCAACCCTTGACCATCGTCTCGACGGAAAACGTGACGCCCGAAGCCATGAAGGAAGCCCGCATGGTCGTTGCGCCGAAGTAATTCGCTTCGCGTTGTTGTTGGGGGAGAGCCGGGCCAGGATGGCCGGCTTTCAGCGGGAGGCACAATCCCATCGCCTACACTTCACCGCTCCGGCAATACTGACCCAAAAAAGAATGAAGAAAGCAGGGCGCATAAAATCCTGGCATGCCGACAAGGGCTATGGGTTCATAGACATCCATGCAGATCTCAAGGATGTCTTCTTCCATGTCACCGCATTGCAAACTCGCTCGGTCCAACCGAAGCCGGGCGACCGCGTGAGCTTCGAGCTTTCCAAGGGGAAGGACGGCCGGATGCAAGCACTCAACGTCGCGATAGCGGGCGCGCCCAAGTCTGCCGCCGGCAGCGGAGCAAACTGGTTCCCGGCGCTCGTCGGCCTGGCGGCCCTGGCGACCATAGCCATTGGCGCGCTCGGTGGTTACCTGCCTCGACTGGTCGGCATTGTCAGCGCCGTGGCCAGCGTCATCGCATTTTTTGCGTACGCTGACGACAAGGCAAGGGCAAGGCGAAGTGCACGGCGAACTCCTGAGGTCAACCTGCATTTCATAGCGCTCTGCGGAGGATGGCCAGGTGCGCTCGCTGCCCAACACCTGCTGCGGCACAAGAACCGCAAGCCATCGTTCCAGGTGGTCTTCTGGGGTACCGTTGCGTTGAACATTGCCGGGCTGGTGCTTTGGAAGACGGCCATTGCCAACGGGTAGTTGGTATCGCAAATCTATAGCCCGCGCAGCCGGAGAGGGGGCGAAGCCGTAGGCATTTTAGATTCTGTCGGTGGGCTCCCCTCGCCCGCTTGCGGGAGAGGGGCGGGGGAGAGGGCTGGCGGTGCAAGCCGAGACAGGTCGCAATTTGAACCTCATGCCCTCACCCCCAACCCCTCTCCCGCGCTGCGGGAGAGGGGAGCTGGTCAAGGCCCTTGCGAATGACGTCGATGAGTCGATCCACATCGACGTGGAGTTAGATCAGCGCGAAGGTCGCGCAAGCGCACCAGCGGGTTGCCACACAGGGGTAAGCCGCAGCCAGATCGTGGAGTTTTGGTACTAGTTGCCAGTCAGCGCAAATGCCTGCCCGGCAAGGTTGGTTTCGCGTATCGCCCGTTCGCTTCAGCCATTCCCGCGTCGCGCGGGCCTCGGGCTTGCGCCGTCTTCTTCTCCGGCGGATTACGGTGCTTCGTCCGAGCGTCCGCATGCGTGTCGAATGCACCGAGTTGAATCGGCTCGCCCATGCCTCCGACCAAGTGCTGGGCGTACGCGCTGGGGGTACTACCCAATAGCATCACCGCCGAAGCCAACAGGCCTAGTGCTCGAATGATGGTCACAAATGCTCTCCTCGTGGTGCAGCGGTCTTCACTGGCCGCTTGCGCCCGCGAGCATATCGATCTTGAGCAAACAAGGTTGTAATCGTTTGTGAGTGCTACCCGGAACTATCGAGGCTCTGTCATCCGCCTGACGGCATCGTTGCCTGCATCGAGGCCCGTTGCTCGAACTGCCCGAACCACCCGGATAGCGCTGGAACGCCGTCACGCCACGCAAGGTCTGGGAAGCGAAAATCGAGATAGCCCACTGCGCATGCAATCGCGATCTGGCCGATACAGACCGGTGCGTCGGCGAGCTGCCCGGCTTCCCGGTCAAGCGTGGCCAGTGTGGCGGTGAATTTGGCGCGCCAGGCGGCGATGGTCGGCGGGTGTTGCTGCTCCGCCGGGCGCAGCCGTTCATTGCGCCACAGCACCAGCAGATCGGTCAGGCCGTGCCCGAGCGCGTGCCAGCGCATGGATTGCATGCGCGCCGAATGGGTTTGCGGAAACAGGCGGGGCGGGGTGGCGACACCATCCAGGTATTGGCAGATCAGCACGGTGTCCGACAGCACGAAGCCGTCGTCGGTGATCAGCGTGGGAATCTTGTTGAGCGGGTTGATCTGCATGAGCTGCGCATGGCAGCCCGTCATGCCAACCACGGTGTCGATGCAGGTGATGCGGCCGGCAAGATCGAGCTCGTGCACGGCCACCATCACGCGGCGCACGAACGGCGAGCGCGGCGACCAGCATAGCCGTAGCTCACCGGGATGCGCGGTGACGCGGAAGGCTTCTTCGGTCGGGGCGACTACAGTCGTCATGTCATTCTCCGCGGATGTTTTGCGACTTGATCACCTTGGCCCACCTGGCGGTGTCCGTGCGGATGATGGCGGTGAACTCGGCTGGCGTGCCGGGCGCCGGCTCCAGGCCCAGTTGATCGAGATTCTTGCGGACCTCGGGCGCGGCCAGCGTACGGCGCAGCGCGTCATTGACCTTCCTGACGACATCCGGCCCAGTGCCCGCAGGGGCCATCAGCCCGTACCAGTTGCTGGCCTCGACATTGGCGATGCCCTGCTCGGCCAGCGTAGGCACGTCGGGCAGGAAGGGCAGGCGTTTCGGGGCCGCCACGCCGATAGGCCTCAACCGCTTCGACGTGATGTAGGTCATCAAGCCCGAGGCGTCGCCGAAGAATGCGTCCACCTGCCCGCCGAGCGTGTCGGTGATGGCAGGCGCCGCGCCCTTGTACGCCACGTGCAGGAAGTTCACGTGGGTGGATATCTTGAACAGCTCGATGGCCATATGCGGCATGCTGCCGATGCCGGTGGAAGCCAGGCTGGGCGATTTGCCGGCAGTCTGGGCGCGCTTGACGAATGCCGCGGCGTTGGCCACGGTGTCGTCGGGCTTTACCACCAGCACTTCCGGCGTATTCACCACCAGCGAGATCGGCGTGAGGTCTTTCTGCGGATCGTAAGGCAGGTTCGGATACAGCGCCGGGTTGATCACGATGGCGCCGGCACTGGTAAGGAACAGCACGGAGCCGTCGGTGGGTGCCTTGGCCACGGCGTTGATGGCGATGGCGCCGTTTGCGCCCGGCCGATTGTCGACGACCACGGTTTGCTTGAGTTCGGCCTCGAGCTGGCGCGACAGGGTGCGCGCGAGCGTGTCCGCCGGGCCGCCGGCGGGGAAGGCCACCACCAGTCGGGTGATGGGCGCCGCGCTGGCCGGCAGGGCCGTCCATGTTGCGCCGGTGGCGAGCAGCGTGGCGGCCAGTGCCGACATGGCGCGGCGGCGTGTGAAGCGGATGTGCATGACGATGTCTCCTGATTGGTGCTGGCGTGGCGGTCAGCCGCCCGCAGCGCCTTGTGTGTTCACGTACAGCGAGTAGATGGAGGTGCAGGACGCCATCAGCAGCCGATTGCGATGGCGGCCGCCGAAGCAGAGGTTGGCGCAACGCTCGGGTAGCGAGATATGGCCGATCGCCTCACCGTCGGGTGAAAACACGCGCACGCCGTCGAGTTCCGGCGTACCCATGCCCCAGCCGCACCAGAGATTGCCGTCGACGTCGACGCGGAAGCCATCCGGCGTGCCGGGACCCGCATCGATCAGCACCCGGCTGTCGCTCAGGCGTGTGCCGTCGGCATCGACGGCGAGCGCGCGGATGCGGCGTGGCCGTGCGCGCGACTCGATCACGTACAGCGTGCGTTCGTCAGGCGAGAATGCGAGGCCATTCGGGCCGCTGATATCGTCGGCCACCACAGTGGCCTTGCCGGTGGCGGGGTCGAGCCGGTAGACGCGCTCGGGCAATTCCTGTTCGGCCTGCTCGCCCTGGTAGTAGCCGGCAATGCCGAAGGGCGGATCGGTGAACCAGATCGAGCCATCGGACTTCACCACGACGTCGTTGGGGGAGTTCAGGCGCTTGCCGTCGAAGCGGTCCATCAGCACCGTGATACTGCCGTCGTACTCGGTGCGCGTGATACGCCGGCCACCGTGTTCGCAGCTGATCAGGCGGCCTTGCCGATCGCGTGTGTTGCCGTTGGCGTGGCCGGACGGTGAGCGATAGACGCTGACGATGCCGGTTTCTTCATCCCACTTGAGTATGCGGTTGTTCGGGATGTCGCTCCACAGCAGGTAGCGGCCGTCGCCGAACCAGACCGGGCCTTCGGCCCAGCGCGAGCCGGACGCGATGCGCTCGACGGCGGCCAGGACCAGACGGTACTTCTCGAATGCGGGGGCAAGAACCTGTACGGCCGGATCAGGATAGCGTCCGGTCGGCATGGCAAGGGTCGGGATGGTGTTCATGGTCGGTCCAGAAATGGGGCTCATGATGCGGCTCATGCATACAGGCGCGATGGATTGGTGCGCAACACTGCTTCGTCACCGTCTGCGTTGCCGAACACGTCGCGGCAGACGCGTCGAATCCATGCCAGCAACTGGCCTTCGTCGGGTACGGGATAGGCGATGTTGGGGTGCGGCCAATCCGTGCCCCAGATGGCACGCTCGGGCGCGAGGGACAGTTGTCGGCAGGCAATGGCGTGTGCGGCCTCGTAGGGTGCCGCGCCTCCTGTGATGCGGTCCGCGCCGGACAGCTTGATCCACACGTTGGGCAGCGCAAGGCAGCGTTCCAGCGCGGCGAACGCCGGATAGTCGATGCCCTTGGCCGCGTCGACGCGCGCCATGTGGTCGATCACCAGCGTGACGCCGTGCGGCGCCAGGACGTCAAGCGCCTCGACGACATCGCCAATCTCTCCATGCACCAGCGCATGCCATCCGTATGGCCGGATGCGTTCAAGCTGAGCCGCCATGCGTCCGGCATCGGGTTTGCCGCCCAGGTGCGACATCAGGCCCAGGCGAATGCCGCGGATGCCGCGCGCATGCATCTGTTGCAGGTGGTCCTCGTCCATATCGGGCGAGATCAGCGCCACGCCGCGGTACATGCCGTCAGTGCCGTCGAGCGCAGTCAGCACAGCGTCGTGATCGTCGCCATAGCAGGCACCCTGCACCAGTACGCCGTGCGTGATCCCGAGCGAACGGTGCAACGCACGCAGCGCGGAGAACGGCGCCGCAGGCGGGCGGTAGACGGCGTTCGGCGGCAGCGGGTGTTCTGCATACGGGCCGAAGATATGTGTGTGGCAATCCCAGATACCGGCGTGGACCGGCGTATCGTCATGGTTCCGTGTGGTCATCCCGGTCTCGGTGAAAGAGAGGTAATGGTTTAGTCCGAGCGTGCGCCGGTTTCCTTCACCACCTGCGTCCAGCGCGCGTACTCGGTCTTGATAAGTTGGCCATAGGCCGCGGGCGTGCCTCCCGTGGGTTCGGCACCCTGCGCGCGCAGCGCGGCCAGCGCATCGGGGTCTTGCAACAGCGCCACGATCTCACGGTTGAGCCGGTTGACTATGTCGGCGGGTGTGTGGGCCGGCGCGACGACGCCTTGCCAGGTGCCGGAGTCGAAGCCCGGCACGATGGTTTCAGCGAGCGTTGGCGTGTCGGGCAGCACCGAGACGCGCTGGCGTGTAGTGGCGGCAATGGCGCGCAGCCTGCCGTCCTTGATAAACGGTAGTGCGGCGTTCAGGCTGCCCGACATCATGAAGTCCAGTCGGCCAGACAGGAGGTCGGGCAGCGCTGCGGCGTTGCCCTTGTAGGGGATATGGTTGAACGCAGTATGCGTCTTCGCCGCGAACAGCACGCTGGTCAGGTGGTCGATGGTGCCGTTACCCGACGAGCCAAAGTTGAGCTTGCCCGGATTTGCCTTGAGCTGCCGCAGAAAGTCTTCCGGGGTCTTGATTGGGCTGGCCGCGTTCACGATCACCACCAGTGGCACGGTCGCCACGTAGGCCACAGGCGTGAAGATCTCGGTCGGGTTGAGCTTGGGATTGCGGAACAGTGCCGGCGAAATCGCGATCGACGAGCTGTTGTAGAGCAGCGTGTAGCCGTCGGCCGGAGACTTGGCAACCTGGTCCGACGCGATATTGCCGCCAGCACCGGGGCGGTTGTCGACCACCACCTGCTGGCCGAGGCGCTCGCCCAGCTTGCGGGCAATCACGCGCGCGATGATGTCCGTCGGGCCGCCGGGCGAGAAGGCCACTACCAGTCGCACTGGCTTGTCGGGGTAAGTCGCCGCTTGCACCGGTGATGTCAGCCATAGCGGGCTGGCGAGCACGGCTGATGTGGCGAGCGCACGGATCAGCGCGCGCCGACGCGCTACGTGCATGGGTTGGTTCGATGGCATGCTGGCGTTGTCTCCGTTTTCTGTTTTGTTGACGCCATCGCATCAGGGCGAGCGTCCAGTTGCGTGTCGGGTGTGATATTCAGTCGCAGCGCACGCTCATGCCGCCGTCGACGACCAGCTCGGCGCCGGTGACAAAGCGGGCTTCGTCCGATGCGAGGAACAGTGCGGCGTTGGCAGTGTCCCGGCCATCTCCCATGAAGCCCAGTGGGATGCGAGCCTGGCGCTGTGCCAACAGCGTGTCGACGTTGCCGCCCGCGCGCTGACCGGCGAGGCGTGCTTCCACCATCGGCGTGTGCATCTGGCCGGGAATGACCGTGTTCACGCGGATGTTCTTCTTCGCATATTCCACCGCCACCACGCGCGAGAACTGGATCACCGCGGCCTTGGCCGACGCGTAACCGACCTGCGCGGCGCCGGTCCATCGAATGCCCGAGGTCGATGCGGTATTGACGATGGCGCCGCCGCCCTGTGATTCCATCAGCGGCAGCACGTATTTGCAGGTCAGGAATACGCTCTTCAGGTTGAAGTCGATCTGCTTGTCCCACACTTCCTCGGTGAGCTCCACCGGACCGCCGCGCGCCGAACCGCCGACGTTGTTCACGAGGATATCGACGCGGCCAAAGCGTGCCACGCAGGCGTCGACCATGGCCTTCACGTCCTGGGCCTGGGTCACGTCGCATGTGTGGGGTTCGATCTCCGCACCGGGAATGGCGCGAACGCGGGCCAGCGTCTCTTCCATCGCCTCGGCGTTCTTGTCGGCCGCGAAGACCTTGGCGCCTTCCTCGGCAAAGCGCACCGCGACCGCGCGTCCATTGCCCCAGCCGGGGCCGACGCACCCGGCGCCGGTTACCAGTACGACTTTTCCTGCAAGCCTGCCTTGTGTTTGTTGCGACATATTGATGCTTCCTGTTGGATTGGCTGAATCAGCGCGCGGCGGGCTGGCCAAGTTCGAGGGGCGTGCCATCGGGTGGCATGACTTCGAACGCGTTGATCGTCATGGAGATCAGCGTGTAGTACCCCGCCAGGCCGACCAGGTCGATCACGGCGTCCTGACCGAGCACGGCTAGCGCGCGCTCATAGAGCGGGGCGGGAATACGGCGTGCCTCGTTCAGGCTACGCATCACCGCGTAGACCGCGGCTTCATCGTCGCGCTCGAAGGTGGGCTCGGCGCCGGTGCGAATGGCCTCGACCACGGCCTCGTCGATACCGGCTTTCAGTGCGATTGGCTTGTGCGCCCACCACTCGAACTCGGCGCCCCAGAATTGGCCCATCACGAGGATGGCCAGCTCGGAAAGCCGCTGGGGCAGCGAGGAGTCATAGCGGCAGTACTGGCCAAGTGCCTGTGCCTTGGCCGCGAGGCCGGGCCGATGAAGCCACACGGCCAGCGGGCCACGCACCTGGCCGCGCGGTCCCGCCACGATGGTGGCGTGCACTGCGCGCTGGTCTTCGGTCATCTCTTCGGGAAGCAGGGGGCGGATGCGTGTCATGCGCAGTTCTCTTCGAAGGGGTTACAGATTGGATAAGGTCATTCTGCTGAGTGCCGCTTCCATCGTCCAATATATTTTTGGGAGCACAGTAATTCCGAAATAGAATGAGTTCCCGCCATCCCCTACGCACCATTGACGCGTACTCACCATGGAAATTCGCGACCTTCGAATGTTTCTTGCGCTTGCCGAGGAATTGCACTTCGGCCGCGCGGCGGAGCGGCTGCGCATCTCGCAACCGCCGTTGACCAAACATATCCAGCAACTGGAGGCCGAACTCGGTGTCATGCTGTTCGACCGCAACAAGCGCAGCGTGAGGCTGACAGCGTCTGGCGGTGCGCTGGTGCAAGAGGCACGGCGGATCATCGGCCAGGCCGATATGGCACGCGAGGTGGTGCGTCGCGCCGAGGCGGGCGAGACCGGCACGCTTCGGATCGGTTTCGTGGCGGCGCTGCTCTACATCGGCATGGAAAAGTTGATCGCGCGGCTGGAGCGGAATCTGGCGGGGGTGGAGACGGTATGGGAGGAGATGGGATCGTCGGAGCAGATCGAGGCGCTGCGGCATGACAGGATCGACCTCGGATTGGCGCAGGTATCGCCTGGGGCGAGCGGCGCCGGAGAGATGCATATTCACCCGATCGCGCGCACGCCTCTGATGGCCGCGCTACCGGATCGGCATCCGCTTGCGCAGCGCAGGCAGATCGATCCGGCGGATCTGGCTGGCGAGCCGTTTATCGTGATTCCGCGCGAGAGCGCACCGGCTTACTTCGATCTGATCGTCGCCACGTGCCTGCAGTCGGGCTTCAGCCCGAACGTGCGGCACTACGCGCGACATCTGCTATCTGTGGCCAGCCTCGTGGCTTTGGGGCGGGGCGTGTCGCTGGTACCGCGTACGCCAGAGCGCGCGCAGTTGCCTGGCGTCGTGCTCAAGCCGCTGGCAGGAAAACCCGCGCATGCCGAGTACTCCGTGGTGTGGCAGCCGGGCAACCGCTCGCCAGTGGTGGAGAGGGCGTTGGGGGTACTGGGAGTGGGCAAGTGATCGTTTACAAAAGAACGCCGCGAGTCTTGTGAACTCGCGGCGTTCTTGTTTGCCAATCGTCAGTGCAGCATCAAATCAGTAATCCCACAGCACCGGCACGAAGCGGAAGCCTTCACCGTTCTTGGCAACGTGACCAATGGACGGGAACGCGATATGCGCTGCGGCCAGCATGGAGCCGGTTTCGGCGGCTTCGTTGAGCAGCGTGATTCGCACGTCCACCGCCCCTTCAGGATCGTGCTCGAAGCCATTCTGCCATTCGGGGTTGTCAAAGCCGACCTCGAAAATCGCATCCCCAACGAACGTCAGCTTCTCGCCGTTGGATGCGACGTCCACCACGCAGTGCCCCGGCGTGTGCCCACCCGTCACGCGTGCCGACACGCCCGGAGCAACTTCCACGGTCTGGTCGAACAGCACGATATTCTTGCTGTAGAGTTCCACGAACGTTGCAGCAGCCTTGCGCAGCGCCGGAGGAACCGTTTCCGGCATTACCGTCCTGCTGAAGTCCGGATTCTTCCAGAACTCCAGTTCCGCGGCCGCTACGTGAATGCGCACGTCCGGGCGCAGCTTGGCCTTGACGCCATCGACGTTCAGCCCGCCTACGTGATCCATATGCATATGCGTAATCACGATATCGGTGATCGCTGCCAGATCGATTCCAGCCGTTTCCAGCCGCATCACCGACCGGCCGGCACGCGTGAAATACTCGAAGCCGTCGCCCACGCCCGAGTCGATCAGGATCAGGCGTTCACCACTGCGCACCAGCGCGATGTTCAGTGCCCAGTCGAACATGTCACGTTGCAGGAAGCGGCCATCGAACCATTCGTTACGGTCCGTTTCGCTTACGTTGGTGGACATGGTGGAGGTCGGCAGCGGCAGCAGGCCATCGCTGATCAGCACCACGTCGACGTCACCCACGCGCACGGCGTAGCGGGAAGACACAAGTTCGCCTGAACCTTCCTTGCCAAGGTTGGCGATAACCGGTTGCACATTGCGGGTTGTTTCGCTCATTTTCAGTAGTCCTGTAAATTGAGTGGGGAGGCCGCACCGGATTGGGGAGTCGCTGTTGACCGGTGCGTGATTTCAACCGGCCGTGTGTGAAAGTGGTTAGGTCTGCCTCGTTGCGCGGACCTCCTCCTCGACCGTTGCAACGGATTGTAGGAAGGAGGGACGAACGCCAGTAGCGTCGCGGAAGCCCTCAGTATGTTGACCGGATGGCAACAATCCCGAGGACGCGCAGTGCCCGCCGAAAGGTTGGCGTGGCCTAGAAGATGTCGGGCTCTCCGGCCGTTTCACCAAATGCCGTCTCCAGGAAATCCAGATCACAGCCCTTGTCGGCCTGAAGAATATGCTGGCTGAACATCCAGCCGTAGCCGCGGCCAAAGCGTTGCGGCGGCGCGATCCACTGGGATCTGCGGCGTTGCAGTTCCTGGTCGGAAACGTTCATGTAGATGCTGCGGTTCGGCACATCAATGTGGATGACGTCACCGGTGCGTACGAGGGTGAGGTTGCCGCCGACGTACGCCTCTGGCGCGACGTGCAGGACGCAGGCACCGTAGCTGGTGCCGCTCATGCGCGCGTCTGAGATACGCAGCATGTCTCTTACGCCTTGCCTGAGCAATTTTTTAGGAATCGGGATCATGCCCCATTCCGGCATGCCAGGCCCGCCCTTCGGTCCGACATTGCGGAGCACGATGACGTGGTCGGCCGTCACGTCGGCATCCTCGTCTTCGAGCATTGCTTTCAGGGTTGGATAGTCGTCGAAGACAAGCGCTGGCCCGCTATGGACCATGAATCGCGGATCCATTGCTGCAGGTTTGATTACGCATCCGTCGGGTGCCAGGTTGCCGCGCAGCACGGCCAGCGAGCCTTCCGCATAAACGGGGTTGTCTAGCGGGCGAATCACATCATCCTGGAACACACGCGCGTTGGCGATGTTCTCGCCGAGCGTCCTGCCGGTAACGGTCAACGCATCAAGGCGAAGATGGTCGCGCAGCGTCATCATCAGCGCCGGCAAGCCACCAGCGTAGTAGAAGTCCTCCATCAGGTATTCGCTCGTACCGCTGGGTCGCACGTTGGCCAGCACCGGCACTTCACGGCTGACGCGATCGAAGTCGTCCAGGCCAATGTTATGCCCCGCGCGCCGCGCCTGGGCGATGACATGGATGATGGCGTTGGTGGAACACCCCATCGCCATGGCAACCGTGATTGCATTCAGGAAGGCATCGTGGGTCTGGATTTGTGCCGGGCGGAGATCCTCGTGCACCATCTCCACAATGCGTCGGCCGACGTTGGTGGCCATGCGCTGATGACTGGCATCGACCGCCGGTATCGATGAGGCGCCAGGCAGCGTCCAGCCCAGTGCCTCGGCGATGGCTGTCATCGTGCTGGCCGTGCCCATCGTCATGCAGGTGCCATGGCTGCGCGCGATGCCGCCCACGATCTGCTCCCATTCGTCGTGACTGACGATGCCGGTGCGCCGGTCATCCCAGTACTTGAACGCATCGGAACCCGACCCCAGCGTCTTGCCACCCCAGTTGCCCCGCAACATGGGACCGGCCGGGAGGAAGATGCTGGGCAGGCCGGCGCTCGTGGCGCCAAGCAGCATGGCCGGCGTGGTCTTGTCGCAGCCGCCCATCAGCACGACCCCGTCGACGGGGTAGGCGCGGATCATCTCTTCGACTTCCATCGCCAGCATGTTTCGATAGAGCAGGGCCGACGGCTTGATCAGGTTCTCGCCAAGCGAGATGGTCTGGACTTCCATCGGAAATCCGCCGGCCTGCAGCACGCCTCGCTTGACCTCTTCCACACGGTGCTTGAAGTGCATGTGGCAAGGGTTGTAGTCCGACCAGTTGTTCAGGATGGCGATGACGGGCTTGCCTTCCCAGTCACGCTTGTCGTAGCCCATCTGCATGACGCGCGAACGGTGGTTAAACGTGCGGAAATCCTCGTTCGCCAGCCACCGCTGGCTTCGCAACTTTTTTAGTTCGGCCATTTGAAGGTATGGTTTCGACGTCCAGGTTCAGGGTTTCGCGTCGGCAGTAGACTCACGATAGCCGTGGCGTGGAGCGGTTGGAGGGCCGGGTTCCTGCGCGGATACATCGGGCAATTCCATTCGTTCGATGCGGCCCACCACGAGCCAGTAGCAGAGGATTGCCACCAGGCCGTGTGCGCCCACGTAGACCAGCGCGCCATTGAACGATTTCGTCTCGGCGATGATGTAGCCGATCACGATCGGTGTGACGATCCCTGCAATATTCCCCACGGCGTTGAACACGCCGCCCGTGCTACCGACAATACGGCTCGGTGCGGTATCGGCCACGACCGTCCATCCAAGCGAGCCAAAGCCTTTGCCGAAGAATGCGAGGCTCATTAGCGCAATCACGAGCCAGTCGGTATCGACATAGTTGCACGCGATCATGCTGGCGCTAAGCAATAGCCCGATCGTGATGGGCAACTTGCGGGCCAGGGTGAGTGATCCGGAGCGCCGGAGCAACGCGTCGGACACGAAGCCCGTGGAAACCCCGCCGATGAAGCCGCAGATGGCCGGCACGGCGGCAACGAAACCGGCCTGCAAGATGGAGAAGCCGCGTCCGTTGACCAGGTAGCTCGGGAACCATGACACGAAGAACCACGTAATCGACGTAATGCAGTACTGCGCGATAAAGATGCCGACCAGCATTCGGCTGCGGAACAGCAGGCCGATATCGGCGAGGCGCGGCGGTGCGGCATCGCTTTTCCGTTTGCCTCCAAGGTGCACCAGTGCGCCGCCCGCTTCGATATGGGCAATCTCGGCGTGCGAGACACGGGGATGTTCGGCAGGTGAGAAGTACATGCGCACCCAGACGATTGCCAGGAGGATGCCCAGTCCGCCCATGACAGTAAAGATATGGTTCCAGCCGAACCGGTGATCGAGCCATCCCATCAACGGCGTGAAAACGACCAGGGACAGGTACTGCGCGCTGTTGAAGATCGCACCTGCCACACCGCGTTCGGACGACGGAAACCATGCGGCGATTACGCGTCCGGAAGCGGGGCCGACCGGTGACTCCATCGCGCCCAGCACAAAGCGCAGCACGAGCAGGGCTGCGAACGCAAAGCTGAACCAATGCACCGCGCCCATCAGTAGCGTCGTCAAGGACCACAGCACCAGGCCGACTGTAATCGCGGCCTTGGCGCCAATACGATCTACCAACCATCCTGCCGGCACCTGGCTCAGGACATAAGCCCAGGCAAACGACGAGAACAGCCAGCCCATTTGAATGGCGTCGAGGCCCAGATCCCTCGCCATATGAGGTCCAGCCACCGAAAGCGTGGCACGGTCGCCGGTGCTTAGCGCCAGTACGATGGTGATCAGGGCGAGGGTGATATAGCGATAAAAACCGGCCTTTGGGACGGCCGGGTGATGCGTGCCGGACATGCAGTGTCTCCGAATCGTTCTGTCTTGCCCTGGCGGCATGAATTGCGCAGGGCTACTGAGCCGAATCGTAGTGAACACGTGCACACGCCGGAAGACCGTCTTCGACAACCTGCCCGACGCGTCCCAGTGGGTGGGACAAATCCTGATGTGGGCATCGTTCACCGACTGATTGCGACTTGCCGCGCGCACGGCTATGGCTCAACAATGAACACGTGTTCATTCGGTAAAAATGACGGAGACTGTACATGTACATTAGCGAGCAATTGTTGAATCCGGACGAGCGTCGCTTGCGGCTTTCCACGCAGCTCGGCGTGCAAAGCGTGGTGCTGGACAACCGTGGCACGGAACTGGTGTCTGCGGCAGACGGCGTGTCCGCATGGGACGCCAGCAAGCTGACTGCGTATCGGAAGTGGGTGGAAGGTTTCGGCCTGAAACTTGATGTGTTTGCGCTCGATGTCGGATCGATCCTGCTCGACTCGCTGGTCGACCTGGACAGTGCGCGCAGGCAACGCGACGTGTTGGCGCAGAACATCCAGAAGGCGGCCGACGCGGGCATCACCTGCCTGAAATACAACGTCCAGATGGTGGGCATCACGCGTACAGGGCTGAAACCGGGTCGCGGGGGTGCGCAGAATTCCGGCTTCGTGTACGCCGAGTATTCGCCCGAGGAAGACCAGAAGCATTCGTACTGGGGCGTCGGCTATCCAACCAACCAGGAAGAAGGGGGTGCACGCAGCGCAATGCTGTGTGGTCAAAAGATGGCGCGCGATGTTCCAGCCGTGACCGAGCAGGCCGGTTGGGATGCGATCGAATTCCTGGTGGAAGGCCTGGTGCCGGCGGCAGACCGTGCAGGCGTTCGATTGGCCTGCCATCCCCACGATCCTGCCTACCCGGTGGGCGGGCTTAATGGCATCGAGCACGTGGTGGGTTCGGCTGATGGTCTTCGCCGCTTCCTGGCCCTGAGCGACAGCAGGAACCATGGGCTCAATTTCTGTCAGGGCACGGTGGCTGAAATGTTCACCGACCCCGGCCGCGCCATGATTCCGGTGATCGAAGAGTTCGCGTCGACGGGCCGCATCTTCATGGTCCACTTCCGAAATATCCGGGGAGGCTACCTGGACTTCCAGGAGGTGTTTCCTGATGAAGGCGATGTCGACATGTTCGAGGCAATCCGTGCCTACCAGCGTGGCGGGTATCAGGGGCCACTGTGTCCTGACCATGTGCCCGTCTCCGATCTCGATGAGAATCGCGAGCGCTTCATGTCATTCGCGCTGGGCTATACGCGTGGACTGCTGCAGGCAGCCGGCGTGTGGACGACGCCCGCCAGGCCCTGACCACGCCAGCAGTTGAGGGCCGGCGTGCCGGCTCGCAACTGCTCTCAACTGCTCTCGCGCGCGATCACGGTGAAACCGAGGTTGGCCACCGGCGCCACGGGTTCGCCGCCATCGGTCAACCGCGCAAGCAGCATGCGGGCCGCCTGCCTGCCCATCTCGCGTGCCTGCACGCGGACGCTCGACAACGTGGGCTGGCTGGCCGACGCAATCGCCAGGTCAGAGAATCCGACGATGGCCATTTGCCGCGGCACATCCCAGCCTTCCTGACGGCATGCCAGCAAGGCGCCCACGCCGAGCGTGTCGTTGCTGCAGTACACGGCCTGCAGTTGGGGCACGCGAGCTTTCAGCATGCGGATCAGCCTCGCGCCATCATCGATGCTCGATGGTGGCTCCACGACTTCTGCCTCGACGCCTGGCAGGCCCAGCCGAGCCACTTCATTGCGAAAGCCGGCCAGCCGTTTGTTCGCGCGGTGCTCGTTCGCCCCGAGAAAGCCCAGATGCCGATAGCCGCGTTGCGCCAGATACTGTGCTACCGCCGCGCCGGCACCGTCGTTGGAGAACCCGGCCACCATATCGATAGGTTCATCGGTCAGGTCCCATGTTTCGACCACTGGTTTGCCGAACGCGCGCAACTTGCGCCGCACGGCATCGGGATGCTCGACGCCTGTTAGCACCAGACCGTCCACCTGACGACCGACGAACGTGTCGATCAGTGCCTCTTCACCAGAATCGCGGTAACGGGACTGGCCCAGCAAAAGCTGGTAACCGCCCGATTCAAGCACCTCGCCCAATCCATCCATGGTCTCGGCAAACCACGCGTTCGACAGCGTAGGCACGATGGCGCCAATGATGTGCGAGCGCCGCGTGGCCAGGCTGCCGGCGTTGAGGTTTGGCACGTAGCCCAGCTGGGCGATCGCGGCCTGCACCTGCGCCAGCGTGTCGGGTGACACCATCTCTGGATGACTGATCACGCGTGATACGGTGACGCGCGATACACCGGCGACGCGTGCCACGTCGATCATCGTGCTGCTGGTGCCGGAAGAGCGGAGTTCGGTGGGCATTGAAGGCGGATAGTCGTGGCTCGGACGCTGCAATGTGCGGCAAACGTCCGCAGTTTCAGTCGGACCTCGCGATCCGTCCCACGCCGTGGGACGCATCACGCGCCGGGCCCGCAGGGCGCTTGTATTGTCAGTGAGCTTCTCAAAGAATGGAAGCACGTTAGAACCACAGGATCGGTCACGGCTGGCAATCATCGCGACGTATTGAGCGGTCCGGATTGCCAGACTAACGGGATCAAGAATGCCGGGCCCGCGCCACCAATCACAAAGAACGGGCCATCCACAGACAGGAGACACTATGTTGCACCGCAGAGGCTTTCTTGCGGCGTGCACGGCTGCGGCCGTCGCTACGCTTTGCGCTTCGGGCGCCGTACTTGCGCAAGGTCCTGACAACTGGCCCTCACGGCCAGTGCGAATCATCGTTCCGTTCCCTGCAGGCGGTACCAGCGACATCATGGGGCGAATGATTGCCGACCAGCTTGGCAAGGCGCTGAAGCAGCCGTTCATCGTCGAGAACAAGGGCGGTGCAGGTGGTGTCATCGGCTCAGAACAGGCGGCGAGGGCGCCGGCGGATGGCTACACGCTACTGCTATCCGGTATCGGCAGCAACGCCATTGCACATGGCATGTCGCCAAAGCCGAACTACGATTCGTCGAAGGATTTTGTCCATATTTCCCAGCTTGAATCGGGACCCAATGTACTGGTGGTCAATCCGTCGTTCCCGGCGAAGACCTTCAAGGAATTCGTCGCCTATGTCACGGCGAATCCAGGCAAGGTCAACTACGGTGTCACCAACGCGTCGTCTGGGCACCTGGCGATGGAACTGCTTCGGCAGACGGCCAAGCTCGACATGGTCGGCGTGCCATATCGCGGCGGCGGCCCCGCCCTTACCGACGTGCTGGCAGGGCAGATCCCGACGATGTTTGTGAACCAGGATGCCGTGCTGCCCTATGTAAAGGCCGGGAAGCTGCGTGCGCTGGCTGTGACCAGCGAACAGCGCAACCCGCTGTTCCCCGATGTGCCGACCATCGCGGAATCCGGCTTTCCCGGTTTTACGGCGGTGTCGTGGGTTGGACTGTCGGCACCGAAAGGCACGCCGAAGCCGATCGTTGACAAGCTTGAAGCGGTCATGACCACGGCGTTCAAGCAACCGGCCGTACGCGAGAAGCTCGAAGCCAGCGGCTTTGTGGTGGTCGCATCGAACTCGCATGACTACACCGCTTTCGTGAAGACCGAGACCGCACGCTGGGCCAAGGTCATCCAGAACGCGGGCATCAAGCCCGAATAACCCCTTGCTGAAATCGCACCATGACCACTCCAGACCGCATTGAATCCATAGACCTCTCGCTGGTCATCCTGCCGCTGGCCGCGCCCATCAGCGACGCCAAGGTGCTGACGGGCCGCCAGCGCCCACTCACCGAGATAGCCTTTATCTTTGCCGAGATCTTCACCCGGGATGGCCACTCGGGCACTGGCTTCGGCTACTCCAAGCGCGCGGGTGGCCCTGGCATGTTCGCGCATGCCAGGGAGATCGCCGATGAACTGATTGGCGAAGATCCTAACGATATTGGCCGGCTGTTCAACAAGATGCTGTGGGCCGGGGCGTCGATGGGGCGCAGCGGCATGACCACGCAAGCCATCGCCCCGTTCGACGTGGCGCTGTGGGACCTCAAGGCCAGGCGCGCCGGGTTGCCGCTGGCCAAGCTGCTGGGTGCGCATCGTGATTCGGTGCAGTGCTACAACACGTCGGGTGGCTACCTGTCGATGCCGCTCGACCAGGTGCTCAAGAATATCGACAAGTCGCGCGAGAATGGCATTGGCGGCATCAAGATCAAGGTGGGCCAGCCGGACACTGCGGAAGACCTGCGTCGCGTGAAGGCCGTGCGCGAGCATCTTGGCGACGCCTTTCCGTTCATGGTCGATGCCAACCAGCAGTGGGACCGCGCTACGGCCCAACGCATGGGACGCACGCTGGAGCCATATAACCTGGTCTGGATCGAGGAGCCGCTCGATGCCTATGACAACGAAGGCCATGCCGCGCTCGCTGCTTCGCTGGACACGCCAATTGCCACCGGCGAAATGCTGACCAGCTTTGGTGAGCACGCGCAGTTGATCACTGGGGGTGCCTGCGACTTCGTTCAGCCCGATGCGCCGCGCGTGGGTGGCATCACGCCGTTCCTGCAGATCATGCAACTGGCGGATTTCAAGGGACTGCGCCTGGCACCACACTTTGCAATGGAGATCCACTTGCATCTGGCGGCTGCATATCCACGCGAACCGTGGCTGGAACACTTCGAGTGGCTGGAGCCAATGTTCAACGAACGGCTGGAACTGCGCGATGGCCGGATGGTGGTGCCGAGCCGTCCTGGGTTGGGCTTCAGCCTGAGCGAGCAGGCGAGGCGCTGGACCAGGGAGAGCGCGAGCTTCGGCAAGCGCCCGTGACCGGGATAGGGTCACGAAGATGAAAAAGGGGCGCCTCTCAACAGGCGCCCCTTTTTTGCATGCCGGCTGCTCGGCGTCAGGCGGTGTAGTTCACCTCAGACGGTGTAGTCCACCGCAGCCCATTCGAAATACGGCTTCAGGTCGGCCACCAGGGCCTGATGCAGCGGGTGGAACAGATAGGCGTCGAGCGCTTGCGCGTCAGCTACTTCCGATTCCAGCACGTAGTCCCAGCAGATCGGGCGGTCCATTTCGTTCTTCCCGAAACGCCAGAACATGATGGCGGGAATGTCCCCGCCCAGCGCGGCCATGCGGGCCGCAAGCGCGGTTTCCAGAGCCGGATCCGGTGCGACGTCGCGCTTGCGCCGAAACAGGACGATATGCCTCAGCATGGCACCCCCTTGCGGTCGGTCAGCCAGGCCGGCGCGTCCTGCAGGGCCACGGGGCGCAGGAAGCGGTCAAGCGCGGCGTAACCCACGGACGTGGTCGATGGCGCGGTCGAGGCCGGGAACGGGCCACCGTGATGCTGCGCAGCGGTGACCGCGACACCGGTCGGCACGCCACCGAACAGCACGCGACCTGCCACTTCGGTAGCGGCACGCACCAGCGCGATGGTGTTGCCGTCCGGTAGCGTGCCGGACGGATCGACGCCCCACAGCGTGACCGTCAGGGAGCCACCCACGGCGCGCAAGACGTCAACGGCTTGTGCCGGGTTATCGATGCGCACCACTAGTGCTGCGGCACCAAAGACTTCCTCGTGCAGGCTGGTGTTCGCAATGAAGTCCAACGCATCGACTTCCGCCAGATGCGGGCGTGGCGCCGCATTGGCGTCGCTTGCGTTGGCTAAGTTGGCTAAGTTGGCTACGTTGGCTACCTCGGCGACCAACGGGCGCACACCGGAAGTATTGCGCCAGCGTGTCACGCCGTTGTCAAAGGCGCGACGGATACCCTGCGTCAGCATCGCGTGCGGTGCAAGGCTGGCAAGGTGCGTGGCCAGTGCATCGACGAACGCGTCGCCAGCCGGGTCTTTCTGGACCACGATCACGCCGGGGCTCGTACAGAACTGGCCGCTGCCCTGGCAGATCGAGCCTGCAAGCGTCTGTGCCAGTTCCGTGCCGCCAGCGTGCAATGCGTCGGGTAGCACGATCACAGGGTTGACGGAGCCGAGTTCACCGAAGAACGGAATGGGACGGGCCCGCTCCGCGGCGATCCGCGCCAATGCCGTGCCGCCAGCGAAAGAGCCAGTGAAGGCAACTGCCGCAATGGCATTCGCCTTGACAAGCTGCACGCCGGTTGCAATCGAAGCGCCTTCGACAAATCCGATCAGTCCGGCTGGTAACCCCTGTGCGGCCAGTACCTGCCGGGCCAAGGCAATGGTCTGGCGCGACAGTTCCGGGTGCGCCGGATGCGCCTTGATCACGACCGGGCAGCCGGCGGCCAGCGCCGAGGCGGTGTCGCCACCAAGCACAGAGAACGCGAACGGAAAATTGCTGGCCGCGAACATCGCCACCGGGCCCAGCGGCACGCGCACGCGGGTCAGGCGAGGGCGGCCAGCGGGCGGTGCGCCGGCGACTGCCGGATCGTCCTGCACTGCAAACGCGCCGCCGCGTTCGGCCACGTCGGCAAAGCCGCGCAACTGGTATGCGGTGCGGTCGAGTTCGCCATTGAGTCGCGCCGTGCCAAGCGCGGTTTCGCGGTCGGCCAGCGGGACCAGCGTTTCACGCGCGACTTCCAGTGCTTCTGCCAGGCTGCGCAGCAAGCGTGCCCGCGTGCCGCCATCGCTGCCCGCCCAGTTGGCTGCGGCAGCCGACGCCTCGGCGACCGCGATGTCGATCTGTTCGGGTGTCGATGCCGCCCACGGTTCGCCGGTCGGCTGGCCAGTGCGCGCGTCGATCGATTGCAAGGTGTTGTTGTCGGTCACGCGCCTACTCGCTCTTGAGGTGATAGCCGCGCGCGGCGTAGTCGAAATCCACCAGTTCGTTGATGGTCGCTGTCTTGTCGGCTGGAGACGCGTAGTAGGCGCGAATCTCCTTGATCTTGCCGGTGGCCGGATCGAAGTCGTACCACTCGGCACCGCGCAATGCGGTGCCGCTCTTGTTCTTCCAGTGCGTCCATTCGATCATGGCTTCGGGCTTGTCGTGGCTGATCAGGATGCGTTCGATGGTCCACTGCGATCCCAGCGTGTCCACGCACCAGATCCATTTCCTTGCAATGGTGTCGGCGGTGCGCCAGGGCACTTCGGGCAGGCCCGCGGGAAAGTAGTGGATCGCGTCGAGCGTAAAGCAATCAACCAGCGCCTGGTAGTCGGCGGCGTTGCAAGCGGCGAAGTAGCGGCGGATCAGGGCGTCGTAATAGTCAGGTGTGAATGTCGTCATGCGGATTCCTTGGCATTCCTGGGGACCGGAGGGTTATCGGCTGTTGGCGGCCACGAGCGGCGCGGCAGGGGCGATCGGCGGGCGCCCGGCGGCAACCCATTCGCGATGCTGGGCGCGCGTGGTTTCGCTGGGCGGATACAGGCCCCACAGTGCTTCGCCCGCTTGTACGCGCAAGGCCAGGTACGCTTCGATATCGTCGCGGCGCTCGCACAGGTCGGCCATTTCCTCGGCCAGATGGGCGGGCACGACCGTGATGTTGTCGCCGTCGCCGTGGATCACGTCGCCGGGATAGATGGCCACGCCGGCGCAGCCAATCGGTACCTGCAGATCGGCCACATGGTGGTAGGAAAGTCGCGTGGTGGCGGTGACACCGGTGCTCCAGATCGGGAAGTCCATCTGCGACAGTTCGGTGCCGTCGCGGAACGTGCCGTCGGTGATCACGCCGCGCGCACCGCGCATCATCATCCGCGTGATCAGCATGTTGCCCATTGACGCGGCACGCCCGTCGCGATTGCTGTCGATCACCAGCACGTGGCCCGGTTCGATCTGTTCCACGCCAACCCACTGCAGGTTGTCGGCGGACGGTTCCGTCGTCAGGTTGCCGTAGACATCGACGTCCTCGCGCGCCGGGATGAAGCGCATCGTGTAGGCGCGTCCCGCGAACGGCTTGATCTTCGCGTTAAGTGCCTTCAGGCCGTGCAGCACAGGCTGGCGGAAGCCCTTGATGTAGAGCTGGGTAGTCAGCGATCCGCTGGTGACCTTGGCCAGGCGGTCCAGTACGGAATCGGGCACATAAGGTGCCGGAGCGTGTTGCGGAATGGTGGTGAGCGGAGCTGGGTTGACGGCGCGCATGCTTTGTCTCGCGGGATGGAATGATGGATTCGTCTCGATTTGTCCCATATGCTGGGACCGTCGCGGCCGGCGCGGATGGCTTTCGTCCTGCCGTTGCCTTGCAGGCATCCTAGACAGCTTTTGGCGGTTTTAGAATGGCCGCTAGCTGACGCCGACAGCGAATCGGCGGCTGATTTCCAAATACTGAGACAAACTGCCATGTCCGCGAATCCTGGTGATGGTACCGGCGCAATCGAGAAGGCCATCGACGTGCTCGAGGCCGTTGGCGCGGCTCCCGATGGGCTGAGCCAGACCGAACTGACCGAACAACTGGCGTTGCCCCGCACGACGATCTACCGCTTGCTGGCCACGCTGGTAGCGCGTGGCATGCTGCGGCGCGACCCGGCACGCAAGGTCTACCGACTGGGCTTCCGCTGTTTCGAGATGGCACGGCAGGCCTACACGATGCCGGACCTCGTGGCGGCGGCCGCCAACGAAATGCGGGGGCTGCGCGATCTGACCGGCGAAACGTGCTATCTCGCGACCCTCGACGGGCTGGAAGTCATTTCGCTGGAACGCTGCGACGGTGCCCATAGCGAGCGTTCGGCCGCGTCTCTGGGCCAGCGCAAGCCATTGCACTGCACCAGCCAGGGCAAGGCGATCCTCTCGGCGATGAACAGTGCCGCGCGCGACTCCATCGTGCGCGAACTGACGCTCAAGGCGTTGACGCCCCTGACGATCACCGACCGTCGCCGCCTGAACGCCGAACTCAACATTACGGCCGCACGCGGCTATGCCATCGACGATGAAGAAATCGTGCTTGGCGTTCGATGCGTCGGCGCGCCCATCGTCGACAGCCAGGGCGCGGTGCGCGGCGCCATCAGCGTGGCCGGCCCGGCCTACCGGCTCACGCGCGAAAGGCTGGAACTCCTGGGTCCCGAGCTTGCCGAGGCAGCGCGGCGTGTTGGCGCGGAAATTGGCGCGCTCAAGCCCGTCGCACCGGGTGGCGCCGTACAGGTAGTGCAGGGGCCCTGGGCGTTCCAGGGTGCTTTCCCGTTCTGGGACGCAGGCGCAAGCCGTCTGCTGTGGGCCGATGTACTGGCGCCGGCTGTCCGCTGTCTCGATGTGGCGCCCGATGGCGCCATGCAATCTCGCGTGCTGGCGCGTCTGGAGTCGCCCATCCGCGCGATGCTGCCGACCGCCGACGGCGTGCTGGCGATCCATGACAACGGCGTGGCCATCGTGGGCACCGATGGTGGCGTGCGGCCCGCGGAAGATTGGCCTGCCTCAGCGCCAAGTGTGATGGCGCTATGCATCGATGCGGACGGCACGCCATGGATGGCTGTGCCGACACAGGCAGGTGGATGCCAGGTGGGCGCCTGGCGTAGTGGGGAAGCGTGGCAACCGCAATGGACGATCGCGGAACGCGTACAGGCGCTGCGCTGGTCCGCGGACGGCGCTCACCTCTATGCCACAACGCCGGAATCAGGTTCGATCCTGATACTCGATCCCGACAGCCGGACAGTGCGCCGGTTGGCCACCGTTCCGAAGGGCGCAGGCAGGCCACACGGGCTGGCGATCGACGATGGCGGCGGTATCTGGACTGCACTGTGCGACGGCTGGAGCGTAATGCGCTTTCTGCCCGACGGCACGCTCGACCGCGTGGTCGGCATGCCGGTGCCGTGCCCGTCAGACGTATGTGTGGGGGGACTCCAGCGCGACCGCTTGTTCATCACGTCATCGCGACAGCAGGTGCCGCTCGATGTCCTGGGCAAGGCTGCGTTGTCGGGATGCCTGTTCGAGCTTCACCTGTAGTGGACATCTGTAGCGGACATCGCATGGCAGGAGCCAATCATCGATAACAATCTTCCGGTTTTTCCATATGCTGGAACTCGCAGGGCGTTGCGCACGGGATCGTCGCGTTCGGTGATTTCGAAACCGTGCGCGGGTCTATAGCATGTCAGTCATACCTCGGGCCGCTGGCCGCGAGGTCGCCATACGCAAAGACAAAGTCCAGGTCGTGGAATGGCCTGGCGATATCGGAGACCCCAATCCATGACCAATGCTGCTAACACTTCGGCGCCCCAGTTTCAGGGATATGTGCGCGCCGATGGCCGCGTGGGCACCCGAAACTATCTTGGCGTGCTGATCGTCGGCAACTGTGCCGCTACCGTGGCACGCAAGGTGGCGGACCATTTCACCGCCGGGCGGCTGGCGGCATTCCCCAACGTGGATGGCGTGGTGCCCTTTATTCACGAACTCGGTTGCGGCATGGAAAAGAGCGGCGAGCCCATGGATCTGCTGCGCCGAACGCTCGGTGGCAGCATCCGCAACCCGAACGTGGCCGGTGCTGTGGTGCTCGCGCTGGGGTGCGACCGGAACAACATCTACGCCTTCCTGGAACAGGAAGAACTGGTGGAAGGCCCGATGCTGCATGCGGTGGTGCTCCAGGAGGTGGGTGGTACCGCCAACGCCATCGATGCCGGCGTGAAGGCCATCGAGGCGATGTTGCCGGCGGCCAACCAGTTCGAGCGCCAGACGGTTTCGGCTGCGCACCTGACCGTCGGCCTGCAGGGCGAGGCGCTCGACGAAGAAGCGTCGCGCGTGCAGGCCGCTATCGGCGCTGCAGCCGACCAGCTCATCGCGGCGGGTGGCACGGTCATCGTCTCAGACACGCCGGCCACCGGTGCCCGGCTTGCGCAGCGCGCCAGGACCGATGTGCTGAAGCAGGAAGTCGAACAGACCATCGTCTGGTGGCGCGATTACACGGCAGGACGCAACACCGCGACGCCGGTCGAGGTTGCCGCCGGCCTGCCGGCCTGGTACGGCACGGGCGCGCTGGACGCGGCCGTAAGGTACGCTGAGCCGCTTACGCAAGCCCAGCGCGGCCTGGTGCTGATGGATTCGCCCGGCCATGAAGCCGTATGTGCCAGCGGGCAGGTAGCGTCGGGCGCAACGCTGCTGTGCGTGGCGCGGCCGGAAGCCACGGGTTTCGGCGCGGCTGCCGTGCCGACGGTCAACGTCGCGGTGACCGCCGCGCAGTTTGCCGATTACGAGGACGACCTCGATATCGACGGCTCGCAACTGGTATCCGAAGGCGCCAGCGCGGAACAGGCCGGCGCGCTGCTGTTGCAGCAGTGGCTCGCGTATGCATCGGGCAAGGAAACACAGAGTGAGTACTTTGGCACGGGCGAATCGAAGTTCATGCCCTGGTCGGTCGGCGTCTTCGCATAAGCCACAAGGTATCAGGCATCAGGCATAAGGAATCCCCATGAACAAGGTAACCGTAGAACCGAAGCCGCTGCGCATTCCGCCAGCCCCAAAGCCTTCCGCCGACGCACTGCGCAACCCGTTTATCCGGCTCGACCCGAAAGACAACGTCGTAGTGGCGCGCGTCGAGGTGGAAGCCGGCACGCTGGTGCCCAACGAGGGCGGTGGTGGCCTGCTGACGCTGCAGATGGTGCCGGCCGGGCACAAGGTGACCACGCGGGCCATTCAGCGTGGCGAGCCGATCCTCAAGTACAACACGGTGATTGGATTCGCATGCGAAGATCTTCCCGCCGGCACTTGGGCGCACAGCCACAACATTGTGTTCGATGCTGTGGTGAAGGACTATCGCCATGGACTGGACTACGTGCCTACGCAAATTCTTCCTCCGGAGAAACGCGCCCGTTTCATGGGTATCGTGCGGCGCGACGGTCGCGTGGCCACGCGCAATGTCGTGGGGATCTTCGCGATCAGCCATCGGGCTGGCGCCGTGGTGCGCAAGATCGCCTCGGCATTCCAGCCGGACGCCATCGCTGCGTACGCGAACATTGATGCCGTGGCAGGCTTTGCCCATGACCAGGGTGCCGGAATGGAACTGAGCGGCGAGCCGATGGCGATGTTGCGGCGCACGCTGGGCGGCACTATCCGCAACGTCAATACGGCTGCCGCGCTGGTAGTGGCCTATGGCGAGGAAGAGAACGAACTGCAGGCGTTCCTGCAGGACCAGGGTCTGGAGCCCGGACCCACGCTGCGCACGCTGGTGATTCGCGAGGCAGGCGGCAACCGCAAGGCCGTGGATGCCGGCGTGGCCATCATTCATGACCTGCTGCCCTATGCCAATCACGTGCATCGCGAGCCGGTCTCGGCCGAGCATATTTCGATCGGTATGCAGTGTGGCGGCTCGGACGGGTTTTCGGGTCTGTCCGCGAACCCGGCGTTGGGACGTGCCATGGAACTGCTGATCGAGAATGGCGGCACGGCGATCCTGTCAGAGACGTCGGAGATTTTCGGCGTCGAGCATACGCTGACGGCGCGGGCCCGCACACCGGAGGTCGGCCAGAAGCTGGTCGCGCGCATCGACTGGTGGCTGCGGTACAACGCCGGCCGCGACACGCAGATCAATGGCCAGGTCAGTCCGGGTAACAACGCAGGCGGGCTGGCAAACGTCCTTGAAAAGTCATTGGGCGGCGCCAAGAAAGGCGGCAATGCACCGCTGATGGAGGTGTACGAGTACGCTGAAACCGTCACGCAGCACGGCCTTGTCTTCATGGATACACCGGGTTACGACCCGGTTTCCGCGACAGGACAAATCGCGGGTGGCGCCAACCTGATCTGCTTTACCACTGGCAGGGGCTCATGCTTCGGCTCCTTGCCGGCGCCGACCATCAAACTGGCGAGTAATACGCCAATGTACGTCCGGATGGAAGCGGACATGGACATCAACTGCGGCCCGATCATCGACGGTGACGCCACGATTGAGCAGATGGGCCGCCAGATTTTTGAGCAGATCCTCGAACACGCCTCTGGCACGAAGACCAAGAGCGAGGCGCTTGGGGTGGGGCAGCACGAGTTTGTGCCCTGGCCCGTGGGTGTCACGGTCTGACTCGTCGCCTGAAACGCCGCAAGCGCTTGAACGCTTGCTAAGCGAACCCCAACATGACTTACTCCTGCGGAGCATCGACGTAAGAAATCCGGCCGGACGGCAGGAAGAACAACGCGATAACGGCGCCACCCTTTGCTTCCGGATAGTGATGGCTGCCCGGCGCGGGTGCGGTCCAGCCGCCAGCGCACCAGCCGTTCGGCCCGTTCAGGGCGGCGCCCGGGTTCAGGGGCACCACCATATTGAACTCACCGTACGGGTGGCCATGGTATTGGCCCCGGAAACGATGGTCGGGATGGCCCTGCTGATTGTTAGCGCTGTCTATATACACCGCGGTGATGCTGAAGTGGAGGGTACGCTCCGAAGGCTCCGCGATGCGACTGCGACGGTAATGTGAGCCTTCAATCTCGATATTGGCGGCCCAGCCGTCCTCCACGCCCTTCCTTACCATGGCCGACAGCGTCTGGAACAGATCGCTGTGTGGCCCGTACTTCTGGTTCAGCCAGCGCTCGACCGCAGCGTCAGTGGTCAGGTCCTTCACTTCTTCAAGAAAGGGGATGCACTGCTCGATCAGTGCTTGTTGGTCGCTGTTCAGTGTTTCGGTCGTCATGGTGTCGTCTCCTGTCCAATGGCTGGACGCCATCATGCGCCGGCTGTGAATTGAATGGAATTGATGTCTGTGCAATAGCATAATGAATGCCATTCAATGAACAAGGCGCCATCATGAGCATCGGACGCATGGACCTGAATCTTCTGAAAGTGTTCGAGGCCATCTATGAGGAACGGAATCTGATTCTGGCGGGCAAGCGACTCCATCTCACGCAATCGGCGGTCAGTCATGCGCTCCGGAGGCTGCGCGAGGTGGTCGGCGATGAACTCTTCATACGGATGGGGAAAGGCATGGTGCCGACTGGCCGCGCCACGGCGATGGCGCCAATCCTGCTGGAGTCGCTACGCCGTATCGAGAACGCCTTGGGTGTGGACCCGTTCTCCCCAGATCAATCACGGCGCCAATTCGTCATTGCAGCGAACGATCACGTCACGGAGGTGCTTATTGCCCCGTTGTCGCGTGAACTGCGAAAGGTTGCGCCGGGCGTGGACCTAGTCATTCGGCCGTCGACGCGGCTGGACCTTGCAGAGCAGATCGATCTGGGACGCATTGATCTGGCCATCGGCATCTTCTCCCAGGTGCCTGCCCGGCTGAACTCGCGCACCCTGATGACCCAGGGAGAGTCCATCTTGATGAGCAAGGGTCATCCCGCTTCACGTCGGAAGCTCAAACTCCAGGATCTGACGAAATATCCGCTCGTAACGTTGTCTGTCGGCGGGCTGGAGGAAGGTGCCGTCGGAGGATTCATCGTCGAACGCGGCCTTGCACGCCAGTCCGAGATGTTCGATCGACGTGCGTTGGAGCAGGCGCTGCTTCAGTCGAAGGAAGCGCCGCGGCTAAGAGTCACCGTCCCGCACTCGCTCGCCATTCCGGCACTGCTTCGTGATACGGACATGCTGTCGATCGTGCCCGCGTCACTGGCCATCGCACTCGCAAAAGGCGGCGACCTGGTTCGCCGCGATCCGCCATACGAAGCGGGTACCGAACTCATGCGAGCGGTCTGGCATCGCCGCAACGATGAAGATGAGGGGCACACCTGGCTACTCGAGATGATTGCGATGACGGCCCACACCGTTGAAAAGGCTCTGAAGTAGTGCGTAGAAACTGACTGTAAATTGCACAGTCGCTTAAGCCAGGTAGAGGTTGCTGCCCACCCTTGGTGGTCTCCCCTCTCCCGCCCGGCGGGAGAGGGGCGGGGGAGAGGGTCAGCGGTGCAAGCTGAGACAGGTCGCCATTTGAACCGCATGCCCTCACCCCCAACCCCTCTCCCGCGTACGGGAGAGGGGAGCTGGACGCGACCCTATCAAGCGCCGGCTGATCGTGAGCCGGGCAGCAGCGCGCGTCCCGCCCGCGACATATTGATTCGACCCAGTGCGCGGCTGATGAAGTCTCCGACTTCGGCCAGCTTCACAAGATCGACACCAGTCTCGTAGCCCATGCCGTGCAATAGGAAAACCACGTCCTCGGTTGCCACGTTGCCGCTGGCACCCGCGGCGTAGGGGCAGCCACCCAAGCCTGCAACCGAACTGTCGAAGGTACGCAGCCCCATTTCAAGCGAAGCGGCAATGTTGGCGATTGCCATGCCGTACGTATCGTGGAAGTGGCCAGCGAGCTGGGTCGCAGGAATCTGGCGTAGACAGGCATCGAGTAGTCGACGCGTGGCGTCTGGAGTGCCGCGGCCGATGGTGTCGCCGAGTGAGATTTCATGGCAGCCCATCTCGAGCAACCGGTGCGCCACGTCCACTACCTGTTCCGGCGAGACATCGCCTTCATAGGGACACCCCAGGACGCAGGATACGTAGCCGCGCACGCGGATGCCTGCGGCCACTGCGGCGCCCGTAACTTCTTCGAAGCGATGCAGGCTTTCCTCGATCGAACAGTTGATGTTCTTTTGCGAGAAGGCCTGAGATGCCGCCCCGAATACAGCCACTTCCTTGCAGCCGGCCTCGATTGCTGCGTCCAGGCCTTTCCGGTTAGGTGTCAGTGCGCTGAAATGAAGGTCGTGCCGCCGGGGCAACCTGCGCATGACATCCGCGCTGCCAGCCATCTGCGGCACCCACTTGGGCGAGACGAAGGAGGCCGCTTCAATGTGAAGCAGTCCGGCGTCGACGAGGCGTTCGATGAGTAATACCTTGGTGTCGACGTCGATGTTGCGGGATTCGTTCTGCAGGCCGTCGCGCGGCCCTACCTCGACGATCTTGATGGCCTCGGTCATTCCGGTTCTCCGCGCTTCATTGTCCGGCCAGCTTGAGCAGAGCCGGCACGGTCAGCACCGCCGTGTAGTAGCCCATGAATTGCACGCCGGTATTGAAACCGATGATGCGGGACAGCAGTCCGCCAAGCAGGCCCATGGTCAGGATTACCAGCAGACCGACCAGCCCGCCTTCCCAGACGCTGATGACCAGGATGAGTCCCACGAATGTGCCGATAATGGCCTCGTGCGAAATCTTGCGCGACACGAACAACGCGGAACGGCGTGCATAGTTCATCGCGAACGGGTAGGCTACCAGCGAAGCCAGCAGGACCGAAAGCAGTCCATATCCCAGGAATTCCCAGTGGCTGAGCAGGTTGTGCAGGTTGTGCGTCTGGCCCGAGCCGGCGTTGACGGTGAAGACCGGCGGCGCATTGAACAACGGGGCGGCCGGGCCGGCGGCGACCGGGCTCAGCGGCAGGCCGAAGGCAATCAGGGGAATCAGCGCTTCGGCAATGTAGGTGGCTTCAGTCACGCCATTGCGCACGCTCAGTACCGTGGTCAGGCGGTGATAGGCGTGGCGGATACGGGCGCCCACCAGTTCACCCAGCACCACGGTCATGGCGACCGGACTGAACACGAACGTCGCGCTCGACACGGCTGCGGCACCGAGCGTCCATTTCACCTGGCTCTTGTCCAGCACGCGTGCGGGATTCGGAAAGTAGCCTGACCAGCCTTTGACATCGGGCGCGAGCGCAAACGTACGAACCTTGTCGCGCCGCATGCGGATGCGTTCCTTGGGCGACAGCAGCGAGAACAGGTCGGCGATCAGCGGTCCGATAGCGATCCCGAGGAAGTAGCTGATGCTCAGCTTGGTGCCGAACTTGGCGGTCAGGGCCTGCAACGCGACAATCACGACGACGAACGGCACCAGCGTTGCAACCGACGCCCACTTGCCTGACGAGCAATACGCAATGATGACCGCCGCCACGACGAAGATCCACGGCGCTGCCTTGGTGATGGTGGGGCCGAATGGTGCGAGCAATACGGCGAACAGGACCGCCAGTGGTACCGCGACGAACGCGGCAATGATGGCGCCGGAGATCATCTTGCGCAGCGCGATATGGGGCACGCCAAGATTGCGCAGGTGATTGGCGTCCTGCAGCAGTGGCGTAGCCATCGTGTCGCCGGGGATGCCAAGCAGGGCGGTCGGAATGGCGTGCGTCATGTGCTTGGCGACCGCACCTGCCAGGAAGAATGTAAATACGCCTTCCGGGGGTACGCCGAGCAGCACGACGAGTAGCGTCAGTGGTGCCAGCGTGGTGGTCTCGTCGGTTCCTGAAATCAGGCCGATGGCTGCAAACGCTACTGCGCCAGCCAGGCCCATGCCTGCCGCGATAAGGATGTGCGACAGCAATGCTGATTCGATCATGATGCGTCTCCGATGAATATAGGCAGGCTTGGGTCAGGCGCTTCGATCAGCCAGCGCTGGGGCTGGCTTCACGGGGCTATCGCTTGCGCTATCGGCTGCCTTTCGGCTGATGCCGGGCTCGCTGGAGGCGAACAGGTCGAACAGTTGCAGCTCCTTCAATTCCTGGACGGCGGCTGGCGGAAGATCCGCGATGGAACCGAGGCCGCCTGGTTCCATGGCGAGGCTGGCGAGGACTTCTTCGCGCCAGCTCGGGTCCGATGGTTCGCCCTCGATGACTTCGCGCTTGGGGGAGAACAGCGCTGCGCAAAGCACGCCCGCAACCAGGCAACCGACCAGACCCGCCAGCATGGCGTACGCTCTCGCCAGTTCGGGGGAGCTGACAAGGCTGGTAAGGAGACGCGCCGCGACCAGGAATCCTCCAAGGCTGACGGCTCCACCGATCACGATTGACCAGGCCAGGTGCCAGATGTCGGCGGTGTCGCCCCACACTTCGATCAAGCGCGGGGGCGCCGATTTGTCGTTGGTATTCATCGGTTGTCTCCTTGATGATGTCACCTGGGCCGGAAGTTCGGCCTGGATGCTCACCGGTTTTATGTTCTACCGCGTTGGTATTCAGCGCGCGGCGCGCAGTTCCGCCAGCAATTCCACGGCGCGATCCGTCCGTACGTCGTGTTCACTGGCTAAACGCTTGGCGATAGCGTCGACCTCATTGCCTACGGCGCCGGCGACCAGCGCGATGTTGCGCGCATGCAGCGCCATGTGGCCGCGCTGGATGCCTTCCGTAGCCAACGCGCGCAGGGCGCCGAGGTTCTGCGCGAGACCCACAGCCACGGCGATCTCACCAAGCTCCTGCGCGGATTTGACGTCCAGGATTTTGAGTGCCGTGCGTGCCAGCGGATGCGTCTTCGTGGCGCCGCCCACCAGCCCCACCGGCATCGGCATCTCGATCGTGCCCACCAGCGCACCGCTAGTATCTTTCTCCCAGTGGGTCAGGGACGTATAGCGTCCGCCCCGGCATGCATAGGCGTGAGCACCGGCCTCTACCGCGCGCCAGTCGTTGCCGGTTGCAACGATCAGCGGATCGATCCCGTTCATGATGCCCTTGTTATGGGTGGCTGCGCGATACGGGTCAATGGCGGCGAACGTGTATGCGTCGATCACGCCTTCGATGATTTCGGCGCCGCTGCGCTCTTTGGTGGCGAGCACCGTTTCAGTCAACCGTACGCGCGCCCGCGCCAAGCGCAGGTCGGCGAGGTTGGAAAGAATCCGCAGGCGTACCGAACCGCCGGTCAATTTCTCGACCAGAGGCGATACGGCTTCGGCCATCGTGTTGACGGTATTGGCGCCCATTGCGTCGCGCACATCGACGATCAGGTGCATCACGATCATGGGGCCGCGAGGCGTATCGGGAAACACGTGGACTTCAATGTCGCGGCAACCACCGCCAAGTCCGATCAGCACCTTGTCGCGGCTGTTGGCCACAGCCAGGATCTCGTCGCGCTGCTTCAGCAAAGCCAGTCGTGCGCCATAGGGGTCGCCGATGCCCAAGACCTGCACCTGGGCGCGCATCAGTGGGCCAGTGCTCGACGTCTCGAAGCCGCCACACTCGCGCGCCAGTTTCGCCATGTACGACGCCGCCGCCACCACGGAAGGCTCTTCCACCACCATCGGCACCAGAACATCGCGGCCATTGACCTGAAAGTATCCAGCCACACCGAACGGCAGTTCAAAGGTGCCAACCACGTTCTCGATCATGCCATTGGCGAGGTCGACCCCGAGGTCTCCGGGCTGGGAGATCAGCCGGACTTCCGCCGACGTCAGCCCTGCGGCGGTTGCAATATGCTCAAGACGCTGTGCCGGGGTCAGGGCGCGAAAATTGGGCAGGACGGAACTGGCAGCCATTTGTGTCTCCATGCAGTGGTGGCTCAATATGGCAGACAGATTAGGCAAACTGTACCAGTGGGTAAAGGTACAATTTTCCGGGACAATTGGTATTCTTCAGTTCATTGCCTACCTCCGGCTGGACTTCATATGGCCCCCAAAGCGCCTTCGTTGGCAGTTACTCTCGCGGATTCCCTTGCCAGACAGATCGCCGAGGGCGCCTACGGCGTAGGTGAGCGCCTGCCATCGCTACGCGACGTGGCTGCCATGCATGGCTACAGCAAGAACACGGTCGTCGCCGCTTTCGAGTTGTTGGTCGAGCGTGGGCTGGTGGAACCGCGACGCGGTGCCGGTTATTTTGTTTTGGCCGGCGTGGCAAAGGCCACTCACGAAGACGATGCCGGATCGCTTGGCCGTGCGATGGACATCGTCTGGCTGATGCGTGAGCAACTGAAGAGCCGTCCCGATGTACTGTCGGTAGGCGATGGTTTTCCGCCTGTCGAATGGCTGGCGGAAACCCGCCTGGACAAATATCACCATAAGGTGGTGCGCACCGGCCTGGGCGCCTTGTTCCGCTACGGGAATCGTTTCGGCTACGAGCCATTGCGCATCCATCTCGTACGCAAACTGGCGGCGATCGGGATCGGTGCCGATCCGAACCAGATCGTACTCACACACGGCGCAAACGATGCACTCGACCTGGTAATCCGCTATTTCGTGCCCGCCGGCGCCGCAGTCCTAGTCGACGATCCAGGGTATTACCCGCTCTTCGGCAAGCTCAAGCTGGCAGGCGCCAAAATTATTGGCGTACCGCGGCTGCCCGATGGGCCTGATATCGAGGCGCTGGAGCGACTACTGACGACCGAGCGCCCCAGGCTCTTCTTCACGCAATCCGTGGCGCACAACCCTACGGGATCTGACTTGTCGGCAGCCAAGGCTTATCGGATTCTGCAGCTCGCGCAGCGGTTCAACCTGCTGCTGGTGGAAAACGATGCGCTGGCTGATTTCAAGCCGCCATCACTCCCAAGGCTTTCCGCGCTGGACCAACTCGAGCGCACCATCTATGTGGGAAGCTTCTCCAAATCCTTCTCCGCTGCGCTACGCGTGGGGTACATCGCATGCGGATCGGGATTGGCCTGCGACCTCGCAGACCTCAAGGCGCTGATCCATGTCAGCAGCTCGGAATACTGCGAGCGGACAGTCGACGTGATTCTCAGCGAGGGGCATTTCCAGCGCTATATCACGCGCCTGCGCTCGCGTCTGGCCCATGCCACGGAGAAGGCCTTGACGTTGTTCGACCGGCTGGACGCCCGCGTCTTTGCCCGGACAGAAGAAAGTCTTTACCTGTGGGGTGCGCTTCCTGGCGTGGATGATTCGCTGCCGGTCGCCGAGCAGATGCTGGCAAGGAAAGTCATGATGGCGCCGGGCCGCGTCTTCTGCGTTGACTCCGAGGCGACCTCGCCGTGGTCGCGCTTTAACGTGGGGGCGGTCATGGATCCGCGGTTCGAGGCGGCGGTCAGGGGCGTCATGGGCGGCTAGGGGCTGCCGTAACAGGCGAGCTGCGCGCCGTTCTCTGTTCCCGATATTTCGTTGGCTCAAGCAAAAAAAGCCCGGCGAGGAGCACGGGCGGGAAAGGAGAACGACTTGGGCGATGGGTATCAAACGGTGCCGTTCACTGCTTCAAGTTAAGCGAGGCCATGAGCTTCTTGAAGCTTTCGCTTTGTCGAAGGATGGCTGCTGAGAATTCAGGCGTGTCCGCGTAGGCCATCGTGAGGTTCTGCTTCTGGACAGTCTCCTTGAACGATGGCGTTTCAGCAATCTTCCTCGCGGTTTCGCGCAGCTTGTTTACCACCTCGGGTGGCGTCGATCTTGGTAGCGCAATACCCCGCCATACGCTGTACTGCAGGTCCATGCCGCGCTCCTTGAACAGGGGCGCGGCAATCCTCCCCCGTTCAGGGGGAGGAAGGATAGCGTGGACGGCGAAGCCGTCCTTTTAGGAGTCGTCTTCTGCGTCGAACTCAACCAACGCTGATTCGAAGTCGGCGCGCACGCTTACGAAGACAGCACAATGCCGTCCGTTGCCGAATGTCAATGTCTCTGCTCATCGACCACTTGTACCATGTGGCCGATGCAACGACTCCAAGCCTTCAGATTCGTACTGATGCCCACCGGCGACCAGGCGCGCAAGATGCGTCAGTTCGCGGGCGCGTGCCGTTTCGTCTACAACAAGGCGCTGGCGTTGCAGAAAGAGAACCACGAAGCGGGGGGCAAGTTTATTGGCAAGTTCGCAATCGGGAAGCATCTGACCGAATGGCGAAACAGCGCTGAGACGCCATGGCTCTCGGACGCTCCGCGTCATGCGCTCATGATGGCGACACAGGCATGTGATCAAGCTTTTCGGAATTTCTTCGCCAAGCGCGCGAGCTTTCCCCGCTTTAAGCGCAAAGGCGAGGGCGACGGATTTCAGTTTCCTGACAAGAATCAGATCGAGGTCGATGGCAGCAACGGGCGTATCAAGGTTCCGAAACTCGGCTGGCTGCGCTACCGCAACAGCCGTATGGTGCTGGGCGAGGTTCGTAGTGCAACTGTATCGCTACGGGCGGGCAAGTGGTACGTGTCCATTCTCACGCTGCGCGAGGTCGAGCAACCGGTCCCGCACGGACCGGCCGTCGGCATCGACGTCGGCGTGGTGCGTTTCGCGACCCTGAGCGACGGCTCGTATATCTCGCCGCTCGCGAGCTTCAGGAAGCACGAACAGCGACTTGCGAAATATCAGCGCCGCATGGCGCGCAAGGTCAAAGGTTCATCGAACTGGAAGAGGACGAAGGCCCGCATCCAACGCATCCATGCGCGCGTCGCTAACGCGCGGGCAGACTTCCTGCACAAGGCGTCGAACACGATCAGCAAAAACCACGCAATGATCGCCATCGAGGACCTGCAGGTTCGCAATATGACCAAGTCTGCAAAGGGCACCGCTGACGCTCCGGGACGTAATGTCCGCGCGAAATCGGGCCTGAACAAAGCCATTCTGGACCAGGGATGGGGCGAGTTTCGTCGGCAACTGAAGTACAAGACGGCATGGCGCGGTGGCTTTTTCGTTGCCGTACCTGCGCACAACACGAGCAGAACGTGCCCGAGCTGCGGTCATGTTTCAGCTGAGAACCGTAAGACGCAGGCGCTGTTCGTCTGTGTCCAATGCGGGTACAAGAACAACGCCGATCACGTCGGCGCGATCAGTATTTTAGAGCGCGGAAAGCGCTTGTTAGCCTGTGGAGAGCCGGTGCAGTCGGGCCGCTCGAAGAAGCAGGAACCCACCGAGGCGACTCAGGCCCTCGCGGCCTAAGCGCGGAAGGAATCCCCGTCGTCGTTTAGGGCGGGGAGGATTTCAAGATTCATGCCGCCGAGATACAGCGTGTAGCCATCAGGCGCGGCACGCGCGACGAATGTCGACGCAATGGTTGTGGCGCCGCCAGGCCTGTTGTCGATGACGACTGGCTGCCCTAACTCCTTGCCGAGCTTGTCGGAAACGATGCGTGCGACTGCGTCGGCAGCGCCGCCAGGAGGGAAAGGAACCACAAGGCGAACCGGCCTGCTGGGCCAGTTGTCTTGCGCTACTACGGTCCCGGCAACGCAGATCAATGCCACAGGGACAATCTTCTTTACCAACGACTTCATGAGGCTCTCCAAAAGCATCGGCGGCACGCACGGTCCATTTCGTGCGGTGGTGCGCTGATAGCTGCGAATATTAGAGAGCGGATCAGGAAAGAAAAAGGCGATCAGATGTGACTCTATGAGTAAGAAAAACCTTCTCTCGCCATGTTCATGAAGCAGTCAGTGCGGCTTCGGGAGGCACTGCTGCTTCAAGAGCGTTCAGCACCGCCCGCACTGCGGGGCGCCGTGCAGCGCCCTTGGGCAGCGCGACAAAAATGCGCCTGTTAAGGATTGGACGGATAGGTATGGTGCTGAAGTCCGGATCGTTGCTAATGGCCTTGAGCGCCAACTGGGGAAGCACGGAAACGGCGCATCCAGTGCGCACGATCTCCAGGGTGGCGCTCATATTCCTGCAACTGCTCATGACCCGAGGTGTGAACCCCGCTGCATGGAAAGCGTTGAGCAGGAAGTCGTAGTAGGTAACCGCAGTCTGGTTCAGCGCCCAACGTTCGTGGGCGAGTTCCGAGAGTTGGATTGATCGCTTGCCTGCGAGTTTGTGGTCGGCGGCAACCACGGCTTCGAAGTGGTCGGTACAGAGGGGATGGAACTCCAGGAGAGTCGCGAGGTTCCCCGCGCTGACCAGGTCGTCGACCACCGCAAGGTCCATCTTCTTCGATGCAGCAGCCTTAAGGCCGTCAGCAGGTTCCAGTTCCTGAATGCTCACGTTCAGTTGCGGATGTTCGCTTGCCAGCCTGGCAATGGCGTGGGGCACGACCGTCGACGCCAGGGACCCGAACGCAGACAGCCGGATGTCTCCCGATATCTGCGTGTTGGCGGCAGCCAGCTCCGCCTCGATGTCTTCGACGAGCTCGAACAACTCCGCGGCACGCGCAACCAGGCGACGTCCTGCAGGGGTCAGCTCGACGCTCCGGCCGGAACGTTCGAATAGAACCGTTTCGAGTTCCTCTTCAAGCAGAGCGAGTTGCTGGGACACTGCTGGGCGAGTGAGATGCATCGCTTCCGCCACAGCAGAAATTGTTCCCAGCACCGAAAGCTCATGGAGCAGATGCAGTCGACCAAGATGAAGCATGACAACCCTTCGTGAAATGAAGCTCGAGTAATCGAGGTTTACCCTAGTCTGCGAAACAGGATAAAAAAATCTTCCTGTTATTGGTGCGCCAAATCTGTGCACGTACCGGTCCACGCACACCTCACTTTGCGCGCGTTGCTACCCCGTCCTCTGCTGCAGGGCGACAGAAGCTCGAGACCAAGTCCCAACTCCCGCAAGGCTTAACGGCAAGCGGGCTTTCCCACAAAGCGAGGCCTTTGCTTCCGCTTTGCTTTTCTGCGCCGCACAAATTCCTGCACTCCGCTGGGGACGCTCGTTCGTCCAAAAACGTGCAATGCAAATGGTAAGTGAAATTTACGCATAGCGTCATAAATGGTCGTCTTTTTTTTCCATTTTTCGCTGTCTATAGTTTGTCGCACCAGACAGCAAATGCATATGCAAAGCGCAGTGAATGCGCAACAAGCGAGGTGCCAGACCAGCCTCGCCATGCATATGAAACTGGCGCCAGGTCTCTCAAGTTTTCGGAGGTTTAATTCAATGAAGGTCGCTTTTATCGGTGTGGGTCGTATGGGTTCGCGTATGGCCGCTCGTCTTATCGAAGCCGGGCACGAAGTCCGTGTGTTTGACCCGAACCAGCAGGCAGTGCAGGAACTGGTGGCCAAGGGCGCAATTGCCGCGGGCCAGCCGTCCGAAGCAGCCGAAGGCGCCGAACGTGTGCTGCTGAGCCTGCCCAGCCCAAAGACGCTGCGCGATGCAGTGACCGGAGCCGCCGGTGTGCTCCAAACGATTCCGCGTGGCGCCATCATCATCGACTTCAGCACTGTCGATCCGGCAACTACCAAGGACATTGCTGCCACTTGCGCCAAACAAGCCGTGGAGTTCCTGGACGCGCCGGTGAGCGGTGGTGTGCTGGGTGCAGCAAATGGCAAGCTCGTCATCATGATTGGCGGAAAGGCCGAAGTCATCGACCAGGCACGCGCTGTACTCGATGTTCTGGCGACCCGCATCGTCCACTGTGGTGACACCGGCGCAGGCCAGTTGACCAAGCTGAGCCATAACCTGCTGACCGCCATCAATACGGTCGCGCTTGGCGAGGTTCTCGCTGCGAGCGTGAAGGCCGGTGCCAACCTCTCCGTGCTGTGTGATGTGTTCGGTGCGGGTCTGGCCGGCAGCAAGATGCTGGACTACCTGCCCAAGACGCTGTTCACCGAAGAGCGCCCGGCGAACTTCGCCATCGACCTGATGCACAAGGACATCACGCTCTGCCTGGAAGAGTTCTCGAATCTGCCGATGCCTCTCGGCCAGCTGGTGCGCCAGACCTACAACGCGGCCCGCGCCAAGGGTCTGGGTGGCAAGGACTCCACCAGCGTCAACGAACTGTACGAAGAACTGCTCGGCGTTCGCCTGAGCCTGCAGTCGGCCAATCAATAAGTCTTGAGTCAGTGAGGAATTCCGTGAATAGCCCCGTTGAAATGAAGCAACCCGAAGTCATCGTGCCGGCAGCTGGCAAGACCGGCCTGTTGGTGAACGGCGAATGGACTACGCCGAAGAAAGGTCGCACGCTGGATGTTGAAAATCCGTGCCGTCGGACGGTCATTACCACTATCGGTGCGAGCGACGCTGACGATGTAGATGCGGCGGTGGCCGCCGCAGCAGCAGCGTTTCCGAAGTGGCGTCGTCTCGCATCGCGCAGCCGCGGTGCGCTGCTGACTGAATTGGGCAACCGTATCAGTGCCAATGTGGAAGAAATCGCCCGCGTTCTGGCCGCCGAAACCGGCAATGCCCTGCGCACGCAGAGCCGTCCGGAAGTGCAGAGCGCCGCCGAGGTGCTGCGCTACTACGGCGGTGTGGTTGCTGAGCAAAAGGGTGAAACGCTGCCGCTGGGCCCCGGCCTGTTCAGCTACACCACGCGCGAGCCCCTGGGCGTTGTCGGGGCCATCATTCCCTGGAACTCGCCGCTCGTGCTGGCCGCAGTGAAAATTGGCATGGCACTTGGCACCGGCAACACGCTGGTACTGAAGCCGGCAGAAGATGCGCCGCTGGCTGTTCTGAAGGTGGCCGAACTGGCTGCGGACCTGTTCCCGGCCGGCGTATTCAACGTTGTTACCGGCACCGGTATCGACGCGGGTGCGCCGCTGTCCAGGCACGCGAACGTCGCCAAGGTGTCGTTCACGGGTTCACTCGAAGTTGGCCAACTGGTCGCTCACGCCGTGGCAGACCGTATTGGCCACGCCACGCTGGAACTGGGCGGCAAGAGCCCTTGCATCGTATTTCCGGACGCAGCCACGCCGGAACACATCGATGCCACCGTGAATGGCGTGATCGCAGCAATGCGTTTCGCGCGCCAGGGGCAATCGTGCACAGCGGGCTCCAGGTTGTACGTCCACAAGGACGTCTTCGACACCGTCATGACCAGGGTAGTGGCGAAGGTAAATGAACTGCGCATCGGCGACGCTCTGGACGAGCGTACCGACATCGGCGCAATCATCAACGCCGAGCGCTACAAGGAAGTGCGCAGCTTCATTGCCGAGGCCGTCGAGGCTGGCGCCAAGACGCTGACCGGCTCGGTGCCGCCGGCAGTCGAGCAAGCGGACGGCTTCTTCCCTGGCCCCGTCATCTTTACCGGCATTGACAACAGTTGGCGGGTCGCCCGCGAAGAAGTGTTCGGCCCGGTCCTGGTTGCCATCCCGTTCTCCACGGAGCAAGAAGTGGTGCAGTGGGCGAACGATACGGTGTACGGCCTGGCGGCGTATGTGTTCACGAACGACCTGACCACCGCGATGCGCGTCACCGAGCAGATTGATGCGGGATGGCTGCAGGTTAATCGTGCCGGCGGCCAGATTCCTGGCATGTCGTATGGCGGTGCGAAGCAAAGCGGTATCGGTGCCGAGTACTCGATTGAAGGCGCGTTGGAAAGCTACACATCGCGCAAGAGCGTAACCATCAACGTCTGACGGTAGGTCCGCTGGTCGGCATCCCCTGCCGTGTTGATGCCGACCAGCGTGTATCAGAAAGCCCCACGAAGCGGAGTTTGGAATGAATGCACACACTACAACAGCCCACAATGTCGGACGCACCCGAACCGAGCGTTCGGCATCGACCAAGGCTGCGCTCGGTTCGTTCATCGGCACGACTGTCGAATGGTACGACTACTTCCTCTACGGTACGGCGGCTGCCCTCGTCTTTCCGAAAGTCTTCTTCAACGGGCTCTCTCCCGAATTCGCAACGTTCGCCTCGATGGCGTCGTTCGCTGTTGCATTCATCATCCGTCCGCTCGGCGGCATGATCATCGGTCACTTCGGCGACCAGATGGGTCGCAAGAAGCTGCTGGTCTTTACGCTGGTGCTCATGGGCCTTTGCACCGCGGCAATTGGCATCCTTCCGTCGTTTGAGACGGCGGGCTACTGGGGGCCTGGTCTGCTTATCCTGCTGCGTGTGTTCCAGGGCTTCGCCTTGGGCGGCGAGTGGGGCGGCGCAGCGCTGATGTCCGTCGAACACGCGCCGGACGGTAAGCGTGGATTGTTTGGCAGCACCATGCAAATGGGCGTGCCGGCTGGCCTGCTTGTGTCGTCGGGCGCATTCGCACTCGTCTCGATGCTCCCGGACGATCAGTTCTATGCCTGGGGATGGCGCCTGCCGTTCCTGTTCAGCCTGGCACTGCTCGCGGTGGGTATGTATATCCGTCTGCAGGTGAGCGAGCCGCCCGCATTCGAGAAGCTGGCCAAGACGGGCGAGGTTTGCAAGGCTCCGCTGAAAGAGGTTTGGGCCAACGAAAAGAAAAAGACCCTGGTGATGGTCTTCTTCCAGAGCGTTGCCAATGTCGGCTACTTCCTGATTACGGTGTATGCGCTGACCTACATCACGGAAACGCTCCACCTGCCCCGTAGTCTTGCGTCGACGGCACTGCTGGTTGGCGCTGCAGTTGACCTGTTCATGCAACCCGTATTCGGCGCGCTCTCCGACAAGATTGGCCGGCTGAAAGTGTATGGCTTTGGCGCGATTTTCCTCGGCGTCTATGCGTTCCCGCTGTTCTGGCTTCTGAACACAGGGAACCCCGCCTTGATTGTGCTGGCCATTACGCTCGGCCTGGGTATCGGCCACGCTTCGACCGGCTCGCTTCACGGCGTCATCTATGCCGAGCAATACCCGACGCGTTATCGCTTCAGCGGCGCCTCGACCGCATATCAACTGTCCGGAATCATCTCTAGCGCTCCGACTCCCCTGATTGCCGCCTGGCTGGTAGCGCAGACCGGCACCTCGCATGCGGTTTCCTGGTTTGTAGTCGTCGCCGCAGTGATCTCGCTGGTGTGCGTACTGCTTGCCAAAGAGACCTACCGCGACCCGATTGACGCCTGAGGAGCCGGTCGTGTTGAAGCAGAACGATGAGATTGTCGGCGAGCGGCTCGACAGACTGATGACTGTCGAAATCCGCCCGCTCAGTGGTGGTCTCCCGGCCGGATACGTTGCTCCGATGTACGCGGCGTGCCGGCGCCATCACGGACTTCCACTTACGACTCTCGCCGCCCGAAAGCTCATTGAAGCGGTAAAGCCAGGAAGCACCGTGTTGATTGCAACCGGGGCCGGCATCGCGCCGAAATTGCCACTCGGTGAAACCGATGGGCCTCCAGGGGCCGCGGTTCTGGCCAGAGCGCTGGTTCTTGGTTTCGGCGTGAAGGCCATCCTGGTTACCGAGGATGCGCATATGCCACCAGTCGCAGCCGTAACCGCAGTGGTGAACGACGAGCTCGGCAGGAAGGGAAAGGTTGCTGTCGAATCGTTCCCCATGGGTGCGCACATGGGCCAGGTGGCTGCGGAGTACCTGGTACGCGAGTACAACCCAACGGCGGTGCTCTTCGTGGAACGGGATGGCCCCAACGTGGAAGGCCATTTCCACGGTGTCCGAGGTGATTGCCGTGAGCCGGAGCAAGTCGCTCACGTGTATCAGCTTGCGGCAGTAGCCAGGAGCCGGGGGATTCTTTCGATCGGCATTGGCGATGGCGGAAACGAAGTCGGCTTTGGTGCGGTTCGCGACGAGATCTCGGCAGTGCATCCGCTACGGGCAAAGTGCCTGCGCGGATGCGAGTCCGGTGTGGTGACGACGGCTGCGACGGATGTTGTCGTGAGTGCGTCGGTTTCCAATTGGGGCGCATACGCAGTCGCTGCGGCGTTGGCCTCCGCGCTTGCAAAGCCGGAACTTATTCACTCGCCGGAACTGGAGCGTGGGTTGATTGAGGCCACGGTCAAGGCGGGAGCACGCGATGGTGCGACCTCCCTGGCTGAATGCGCGGTCGACGGGATTGACTGGCAGGGGCACGCCTCATTCGTAGGACTCCTGAACAGCATCGTGACGGTCTCCAGGTAATGGACGGGTTCACCCTTACCGGCGCGGCACTGTTCGACTTCCGGCTGCCCATACACGAAACAACGCCGGCGAGTCCGCCGGCATCGCAATCAGCAACAACTGGATTTGATATGCAGACCCCATCTGGCAAACGTCCCGATGTCGACAGCCTGGCACAGGACCGTTTCGGCAACCCGATTGACCCCGTAGTTGGCTTTGCGCGCGGCACGATTATTCGTTCCAGCGTCGACGAAGCGCGCCGTTTGCAGCAAGGCCAGGCAGTTGCGGCTGCCCGGGTGCGCGAACTGGGTCCGGAATCGATCGGCATCTTCACCGGCAATCAACGCGATTTTCCGGTATCGCCCGATGATCTTCTGACGCTATGCGAAGAATGGGTTGGGCCCGGGCTGGGCGCCAAGGAACTGCGGGCAGTCGCAGTCAAGCATATGGGTGGGAAACCTGAGGATGGTGTGGCCATCTTCAACCGCACCAGCGCCGGCATCATCGCCACCATCGCCGCAAATGCAGGCGGTAAGACGGTGGTCTCGGTGGTTCCACCGGGTGGGCGGTCGCACGCTTCGGTGGTGCGCGGCGCTCGCATCGCTCAAGTCAAGCTCGTGGAGGTCCAGGGCGACAAGGATTGGCGTTCCGCAATCGAGGCCGAGAGCCCGGGATTGGTGGTGGTGACTACGGTAACCAGCAGCCTGGAGCGCCTGGAAGACACTATTACCACCCAAGTGGTCGATTTTGCCAAGCGTCGCAACGCCACTGTCTTCCTCGACGAAGCGTATGGTGCCCGCCTGCGTCCCGTGTTGCACGCAGGGGCCCTGAGTCTTCAACTCGGTGCAGATATCTCCATCACGAACTGCGACAAAGCCGGCTTGTCGGGCCCGCGCGCTGGCGTGCTGGTCGGCCGTCAGGACCTCGTCACTGCGGCCAGTGCCAAGGCATCGGAGTTTGGCATGGAAGCGCGCGCACCGATTGCAGCAGCTGTATTGCGCAGTCTCCAGAAATACTCGCCGGAAGACTTGCAGCAGGAGGCACAGGCTGGCCAGGTCCTTGCGACCGCACTCCAGAAACGTCTTGGCAAGGAACGGGTTCAGCGTAGCGATCTCGGCCCCATGATTGACGAGAACGATGTGCTGGCCATTCTGCTGGAGCGTGCTGGCCGCGCGGGCGACAAGCCGGTTGTTGTTCCCTGCGAGGCAACTTCAGCGCTTGGCATGGTCCTGCTGCGTGACCATGGCGTCCTGACGGTGAATACGCATGGCCAACCGGGCGCGCGGGTGTCGGTTCGACTCAAGCCGACGCTCGATGCGCTGCGTCGCGCCGGTGGCCTCGAAACCGTCATCGATGCGATGGACAAGTCCCTGACTGATATCGCCAGGATCATTCACGACCGGGATGCTGTGGCGCGACTTGTTCTGGGAGCCGCGCAATGACGAGCAAACCTGAGTTTCGCGCATTCGACGACCGTCTGGACAAGCTGGTCTCACTGGATATCGGCGGCCGCGGTGTCGAGCATCTGTTTGCGGCGGCCCGCGAGCGCCTGGGTCAGCCTTTGGTCGGCGCAGCAGCCGACGCACTCGCTGCCATTCCGAAAAGCGCGACCGTGCTGGTGACAACGGGCTCCGTCTCGCGCGCATGGATTTCGCCAAACGTTGGCGAGAACGACGGCCCTGCAGGACTCGCCGTCATTGTGCGCGCCTTGGCTATTGCCAGGCAGGCCCATTGCGTGGTGCTGGCAGAAGAGACGCTCCTGGACCAACTCGGGGCAGTGCTGACTGCTGCGGGATTGACAGTGCTCCCGTTCGATCAGGCGCAGATAGCCTGCAAGGATGGCAGCCTGGCTGTTGTCTCGCTCCGAGGCTTCCCGGTCGAGGACGATGCAGCGCGAGATGCCGCAAAGCAGGTACTGGACGAACTGAAGCCTGCACTCTTCTTGTCAACCGAGCGCGTCGGCCGTAGCGAGCGCGGCGTCTATCACAGCATGCGCGGCGTCGACTATGGCATGAAGCGCGCGCGTATCGATTTTGCTTTCGACGAAGCCATTCGTCGGGGCATCCCCACCGTTGCAGTCGGCGATGGCGGCAACGAGATTGGCATGGGCATCGTGGCGAATGCGGTGCGCGAGCATGTCAAGTTTGGTGACAAGTGTGCATGTGGATGCGGCTCGGGAATTGGGGCGGTCACAGGCGCTGACGTACTGGTCACGGCCGCGTGTTCGAACTGGGGTTGCTATGCGATTGCTGCGGCACTCGCCATGCGACTGGGCGACGCACGCCTTCTGCATACCCCTGAGTTAGAGGCAGAACTGCTGCGTAGGGGTGTCGACGTCGGCCTCATTAACTCCGTAGTGGGAGTTATCGACCCGAACGTCGACGGCATTCCGGTCGCTAGCCACCTGGCAATGGTCGAGATGCTGCGCGCCATTGTTCGACCTGTCGTTCGATAACCGGAGATTCGCGATGCGATCAACCCCGACAACGCAAGACATCCTTGACCGCCACGAGACGACGCCGTCGAAGACGCAGCAGTGGCACCAGTATCCGGATTCGCAGCTCGCTACGCTGAGTCGGCGTATCGGGCTGGACTGTGGCACCGAGGATGAAGAGCTAAGCCGCGTGGCAGTGCTTGGATACAACTAAGTGAGACGGTTGATTTCGATGGGATTGAAGAAAATGAACGACACTCAAATCTGCTGTGGCATGGATCAGGTCGCGGAAGCTGGTCGCGCAATGCGTCTCTTCCGTTGTCTGACCGTGGGATTCTCGATGGCAGCGGCAGTGCTGCTCGCCTCTCCGGCGCACGCCCAGTCCTCGAAGCTGGACGCGGTGCTGTCCAAAGGCAAGGTTGTGGTGGGCGTATCGAGTGAATCGCCTCCGTTCGGCTTCGTAGATGAGAAGGGTGCTTTGACGGGCTTCGACATCGACGTGGCGAAGCTTATCGCCAAATCCCTCTTCGGCGACGACAAGCCGGAGCGTATCGAATTCGTGAAGCAAAGCTCGGCCGCGCGTTGGGAAAACGTGAACAGCGGGAAGGTGGATTTCGGTATCCATGTCGCGACCATCTTGCCGGACCGTGTTGCCCGTGTTGCATTCACCGAAGGGTATATCGACTCCGGCATTGTGGTCATCGTCAAGAAGGACTCGCCCATCAAGACGTTCGCAGACCTCGATAACGCAAAGTACTCCACGGCGATTTTGTCCACGCCGGTGCAGGCGGCCCGTGCAAAGCAGTTCTTTCCGAAAGCGAAGCCGGTGGTACTGGACTCGACCGGCGCTCAGTTCACGGGGGTGAAGTCCAATCGGGTGGATGCCGCGCAACTGGATGAGCCGGTCGCGCTCTGGTATGTCAAACAGAATCCGGACGTTCGCATACTGGACCAGCGCATGTCCGCTGCAACGAACAACGCCATCTTTATGAAGCCCGGCGACTTTGCCTGGTGGCTGACGCTGAACACCTATGTGTCGGAGATGCGCGGCGGTTCGCTCTATCCGGAGTACTCTGCCATCTATCAAAAATGGTTCGGCAGGAATCCTCCGAACGCGAAGTACTACGCGAAGTAACAGCTGAAGGCCGGGGGAAGACGACATGCTATCGACCTGGATCATCTGGCTCAGTTCAATGCTGGGCGAGTTCACGGACGGGTTCATCACAACCTTGGCGGTGGTTGCCCTCAGCCTGCCTGGAGCGCTGGTTCTCGGTGCGATGGTCGCTGCAATGCGTCTCTCCAGCAATGTCATGGTGCGAGCGCCGGCCTACGCAGTAATTGAGTTCCTTCGCAATACGCCAACGTTTCTTCTCATCCTGGTTGCCTACTATGGGCTGCCTTTGCTCGGTTGGCGCCTTGATGGAATTTTCTGCGGTGCATTGGCAATCTCCATACAAAGCGCGGCATACTTTGCTGAAGTGCTTCGCGGCGGTGTTCAGTCGGTGCCGCGAACTCAATGGGACGCTGCTCGCGCTATTGGCATGAAGCCCAAGGCAGTTTTCTTCAGGGCGATCCTTCCTCAAGCGTTGCTGAAGGTCATTCCGAGCCTGGGCAACCAGGTGACGGTCCTTATCAAGGATACGTCGCTTGTCGCCGGCATAGGTGTCGTCGACTTGACCCTCACCGGAAAGCTGACGATGGAAAGAACCGCTGCCTCCTATGAGGTGTTCTTGGTCGTCGCCATCTTCTATCTGGTCATGACTACTGCAGTCAGCCTCTTCTTCCGGGCGATGGAAGGTCACTACCGGAGGAAGATGTGATGGGCGCGACAGGATTGTTTAGTTCATTGCCGTACCTTCTGCAAGGTGCGATGGTCACGCTTCAGCTCGCCGTGTTTACGGTGGTTATCAGCTTCATCGTTGGTACTTTGCTGGGAAGTGCCGCGGCAATCGGGCCCCGGTTCGCCTCGTGGATCATCACCCCGTACATCTATGTAGTCAGGGGTGTTCCAGTTCTGGTTCTCATCTTTGTCGCGTACTTCGCATTGCCGAAGCTTGGTGTCGAGTTTCCACCTGTCTATGCAGCCGCGATTGCACTGGCAGCGTACTTTGCGGCGTTTGTCGCAGACATTGTCCGAGGTGCGATTCTTGCAGTCCCAAAGCTTCAGGTTGAGGCGGCGAAGAGCATTGGAATGATGCCTGGACAAATCCTGCGGAAGGTGCAATTGCCGCTTGCGTTGCGGTTGGCGGCGCCGCCACTGGTGACCAACGCTTCGATTGCTGTGAAAAGCACCTCGTATGCGTCGATCGTCGGTGTGTGGGAGCTTACTTATGCATCGCGCGAGGTTGTCGAGAGAACGCTGGAAGCATTCCAGGTGTTCGCCGGGGTGATGCTTATCTATTTTGCTATCTGCTACCCGATTTCACTGTTCGCTGCCCACTTGCAGCAGCGGCTCAAGTTCGAGTAGTGCCACGGGTCATCGCATCAGAATTGAGGACTGTCCCATGAATGACGTAGCTGTAAGTCGACCGATGATTCAGGTCCAGAAGGTATCGAAGTGGTTTGGCGAGTTACGCGTGCTCGATGAAATCTCTTTCGACGTACGCGAGGGGGAGGTTGTGGTGATGGTTGGGCCGAGCGGCTCCGGAAAATCCACCCTTCTGCGCTGTATCAACTTCCTTGAGGAGTTCCAGCAGGGTTGTATCCATGTCGACGGAGAACCTGTCGGATACCGAAAAGCTGCTGAGGACGGCAAGCGAATACGGCAGTCCGAAGCAGACATCTCCCGTCTACGTATGACTGCAGGGATGGTTTTCCAGAACTACAACCTGTTCCCTCATCGAACTGCGCTGGACAACGTCATGATGGGACCGTTGATGTTTCATCAACGAGGTAAGGCTGAAATCCGCGATGAATGCATGGCCCTCCTTGAGAAGGTCGGGCTGGCTGACAAGGCATCTGCGTACCCTGCGCGGCTATCTGGCGGTCAACAGCAACGCATTGCCATCGCGCGGTCCCTTGCGATGCACCCGAAGGTCATTCTCTTCGACGAGGTAACTTCGGCGCTCGATCCGGAACTCGTCGATGAAGTGCTTCGCACAATTCGAGACCTGAGCAAGGAAGGCATGACGATGATTATCGTCACCCACGAGATGCAGTTCGCGCGCGACGTTGCAGACCGCCTGCTGTTCTTCTACCAGGGGAAAATCCTCGAGGACGGCAACCCGCGCGAAATTTTCGCCAATCCAACCACGGAGCGGTTCAAGGCTTTCGTGCGGCGTTTCAGTCAAGGGCACCTTGCCGCAGCTTGACATGCGGCGCGGCGGCGGCCACGCACACCAACCGATTAGCGCGGTTTTTCTTGCCGGTTCGCCGCCACATGCGAAATCCGGTCCCTGACCACCCCGATCGCCTGCTTTAGGGCGTAGACGTCCTGGAAGTAGCGCTGTGGTAGCCGGATCTGGCTGGCGTGCGCGTCGATGTTCTCGATCTCGTCGCGCCATTGCGCTACCTGTTCGGTGGTCGGTTCGCTGTTCTTCCAGATCTCGTCCTCCAGCGATTTGATCTCCTGATACCAGACTACGAGCCGGTTCTTGTACCGCGCTTCGATCATGCGCGGCAGTGCTTGCAGCAAGCCGAGCAGCAATGCCATGAACGGTAGCAGGATCAGCAGGCGTCGTTCGATAAAGCTGGCGAGCCAGAAAGGCAGGTAGCGCTGCAGGAACGGTCGCCCGGATTTGAAATAGCGCGTGCTCTCGTCCGCGATCGGGAACTCGCTGGTATTCAGGTTGGGGAACGTGCCCAGGCGCGTGAAGTAGTCCTCGCCGCCATGCACGGAACGGGCGGCCTCCAGTAGCAGGTAGACCAGGGCAGGGTGGAGCGTGTCTTTCGAAACCAGCAGGGCCGTGGCGGCCAGCAGCGTGACGTCGGCCTGCGGCAGGTCCTTCGCGATACTGGTCGAGGCGCGCGGGAAGGTGAGCTTGGTGAGAGAAGGGAACCTCTGCACCAGGGCGTCGGCCTGGGCGAAGTTCATCAGCTTCAGGTCGCTGTTCAGCAGCTTCTGCTGCATGTCGGCATCCGGCCGGCCGATGAAAAAGGCGGCGTCAAGCCTGCCATCGTGCAGGCTTTGGTACGCCTGGCCGGCGTCCATTTCCATCAGCGTGCTGTTGCTCGCGTTGACACCACTATGGTTGAGCAGGACGCGCGAGACGTTCAGCAGGCCGCTTCCGGGTACTCCGATCGAGATCCGCTTGCCGCTTAGTTGTGCCAGACGGTCGATCGTGGCCTTGCCGCGATAGAACACCCAGATCGGTTCATAGGACACCGCGGCGATGGTCTGCAACCGGTCGCTGTCCTTCGGGGCGGTGGTGCCCGACTGGATAAAGCCGACGTCGTATTCACTATCTGGGTCAGTCAGCCGCGCGTAGTTCTCGACCGAGCCGGCGGAACTGCGGATATCGAGCTTGATGCCATCGCGCTTGAGCAGGGGCGCATAGCGCTCTGCAAAGCCGCTATAGATGCCCTTGTCCGCGCCGGTCGTGATTACGATGGTGCGCTGGATGGCGGGTTCGACGACCACCGCTACGCCCCAGCCCAATGCCGCGACCAGCAGGATGATGCCGGCGATAAGAGAGCGCCGGCGCGCGGGTGTCAAGGGCGTTTTCTGGCTGCGTCGGAGCGCCGGGTTGGGTGTGGGCATTGCTTGGCTCTCTCTTTCTCTCTCATGAGTATTGTTCTGCGCCGCAAGGCTTCGGCGCCATACGATAGCAGGTCGCGAGTTGGGGAAGCCATTGCGGTGACAGTTCAATGTCCCAACTTGACAAATTCATGTCCCAAATAAGCAAGCGAGGTCGGCTGAGCGAGACCGATACTCGATGCACAGGACAGGGTGAACCGATCCACGGATTCATCCGACTCTGCAGGAGACATGACAATGAAGATCAGGCAGATCACCCCGGCCATCGGCGCCGAAATCTCCGGCATCCATCTGGGTGAAGCGTCACGCGACCCGATGCTGTTTGCCGCAGTCCACGCCGCGCTGCTCGAGCACAAAGTGCTTTTTTTTCGCAAACAGCAAATCACGCGCGCCGAGCATGTGGCGTTCGCCAGGTGCTTCGGCAAGCTCGAGGATCATCCGGTAGCCGGCAGCGATCCGGAGCATCCGGGTCTGGTGCGCATCTACCGCAGCGACAACCCGCACAGCTACGAGAACAACTACCACTGCGATGGCCTGTGGCGGCCCAATCCGGCCATGGGCGCGGTGCTGCGCTGCGTCGAGTGCCCCGAGATCGGCGGCGACACGATCTGGGTGAACATGGTGAAAGCCTATGAGGAACTGCCTGACGACATCCGGCAGAAGGTCATCGGCCTGCGTGCCCGGGCCAGCATCGAGCATAGTTTCGGCGCGGTGATGACCCCGGAAGCACGTGCGAAGCTGGCGCAGGACCATCCGCCGGTGGAGCATCCGGTGGTACGCACGCATCCGGAAACCGGCGAGAAGATCCTGTTCGTCGGCGCAGGCTTCAGCACCCATTTCACCAACTACAGCACCCCGGCCAATGTTCGTCACGGCATCGACAAGGCGCCAGGCGCTTCGCTGCTGCTCAACTACCTGATCAGCCGCGCCACCATTCCCGAGTACCAGGTGCGCTGGTCATGGCAGGAGGGCGATGTCGTGCTGTGGGACAACCGCTGCACGCAGCACTACGCGCTGAATGACTACTGGCCGGCTCCGCGCAAGATGGAGCGTGCCGGCATTGTCGGTGACATCCCGTACTGAATCGGCTGCTGACTACTACCCGGAGCATCACCATGAATTTTCTTGACGGTCACCTTTTCCCTGAGAACCAGCAGCCGCTGATCATTACCGCCGCCCCGTACGCGCCTGGCTGGCTACCGTCCGATTTCCCCGAGGACATTCCGGTCACGATGGAAGCACAGATCCAGAAGGCCGTGGATTGCTACAACGCCGGCGCCACGGTGCTGCACCTGCATGTGCGTGAACTGGACGGCAAGGGCAGCAAACGCCTGTCCAAGTTCAACGAACTGATTGCCGGCGTACGCGAGGCGGCACCGGGCATGATCATCCAGGTCGGCGGGTCGATCTCGTTTGCCCCCGAGAATGAAGGCCAGGCCGCCAAATGGTTATCTGACGATACCCGCCACATGCTTGCGGATCTGGACCCCAAGCCGGACCAGGTGACGGTGACCGTCAATACGTCGCAGATGAACGTCACCGATCACGCCGAGGATGCCGACTTCAAGAGCACCTCGCGTGAGGACATGACGCTGTTCAATGCCTACAAGAACTTGACGGTGCCTGCCAACCCCGGCTGGGTGGAAGAGCACGTGCGTCGCCTGACCGAGGCTGGCATCCAGAGTGAATTCCAGTGCTACAACGTCAACAGCTTCGAATCGGTCGAGCGGCTGATGCGGCGCGGCTTCTACAAGGGACCGTTGAACCTGAACTGGGTGGCGATCGGTGGCGGCATGGATACGCCGAGCGTCCACAGTCTGGCCAACTTCATGCGTGCCGTGCCTGAGGGCGCGGTGGTGACCGTGGAAAGCAATGTGCGCAATGTGCTGCCAGTCAACGTGATGGGTATCGCGATGGGTTTGCACGTGCGGTGTGGCACCGAAGACGTACTGTGGAACCCGCGCCGTACGGCCAAGCAGGGCTCTGTGGATCAGATCGAGCAATTGGTACGCATCGCACGCGAGCTTGGCCGCGACATCGCCACTGCAGAACAGGCGCGCGAAATCTGCAGGATTGGCGTGTTCTATGACACCGTCGAGGAATCCTTGCAAGCCAATGGGTTCGCGCCGAACCGGAACGGGGGCAGCCAGGGCTTCCTGCGCAAGACGCAGTGAGGCGACGCAGCGATTGACAAGGAGACAGAGATGAAACGCCATGCCCTCAATGCGCGCACGACCCTCGCGGTCGCGCTCGGTTCGGTAGTGTTTGCCATGAATACGGTCCATGCTGCCGACTGGCCAAGCAAGCCGGTGCGCATTCTTGTCGGCGCACCACCGGGCGGCACCGCCGATATCGTGGCGCGCCTGCTGGCTTACGAACTGCAGCGCCCACTCGGGCAGCCCGTGATTGTCGACTACAAGTCGGGCGCGGCCGGCACCATCGCGGTCCAGGGCATGCTGTCCGCACCGCGCGACGGATACACGTTCCTGCTGATCCAGAAGGGCATTGCCTCGGAAGTGCCGCAGGCTATCAAGGTGTCCTACGATCCCTTCAAGGATATCGTGCCCATTGCGCAGCTCACGCGGCAGGGACTGGTGCTGGTCGGCAATCCATCGCTGCCGGCGAAGAACCTTCCGGAACTGGTTGCGCATATGAAGGCCAATCCGGGCAAGCTCGACTATGCGAACTTCGGCATCGGACTGCGCGGCCAGACGATCGGCGTGCAGTTCAACCGGCTGGCCGGCGTGGATGCCGGCGCAGTGAGCTACAAGGGATCTCCGCCGGCGCTGCAGGATGTGATGGGTGGACAGGTTCCGTTGATGTTCGATGGTCCCGCTACGTCGTTACCGTTCATCAAGTCAGGAAAGCTGCGCGCCTATGCGGTGGCTTTCCCGCAGCGCATCTCGGCACTGCCCAATGTGCCGACTTTCGCTGAACTCGGCTATCCCGAACTCAACGAGGTGGGCTGGATGGGACTCTGGTCAGCGCCGGGCGTGCCGCCAGCGGTTATCGCAAAAATGCGCGACGCCACGCTCAAGGCGCTGCAATCGCCCGAACTGCGGCGGAAGATCGAGGATCTTGGCATGGAGATCGGCTCCACTGCCACCACGGAAGAGCTTGCCAAGGATATCCATGAATCGTACGAGCGCCAGGGCAAGCTGCTGCGATCGATCCATTTCACTCCGCAATAACAACCAGCGCCGAGGACTAGCAATGAAGGCAGTGCGCGTATTACCGGGCGCCGACGGCGGCCGGACAGAGATTCACGACATTCCCATTCCAGAACCGGGCCCCGGCGAGATCTTGATCAGGGTCCGCGCATCCGGCATCAATCTTGGCGAAATCAAGTACATGCGCGAGCATCGAACCGGAAGCCCGATGACTGCAGGGGTCGAGTTTGCTGGTGAGGTAGTGACCGTCGGCAAGCAGGTTGAAGGCTGGCGCGAGGGCGACCGCGTGATGGGTCACGGCCGTGGTTGCCATGCGCAGTACGTGGTGGCCGCGCGGCTCGCGTTGATGCCGGTGCCCGATGATGTGTCATGGGTCGACGCAGCGGCGTTCCCCAATGTGTTCATCACCGCCCACGATGCGCTGGTCAGCAATGGCGAGTTGAAGGCTGGCGAGACGGTGTTCATCAACGGTGCGTCGGGCGGCGTGGGTATGGCCGCGATCATGGCTGCCAAAGCGCTTGGCGCCAGGCTCGTCATGGTGTCGTCGCGATCCGCAGAAAAGCTCGCAAGGCTTGCCGGCTTCGGGGCGGACGTGGGCATCGACGCATCGCATGACGGGCAGGTGGAGGCCATCATGGCGGCCACTGACGGACGTGGCGTCGATCTCGTCATCGACACCATCGGCGGCACGGTCTTCGAAGACAATGTCCGAAGTCTTGCGGTGCAGGGACGACTGGTCAATCTTGCACGGCTGGGTGGAGGGCAGTTCGGGCGGATCGATATCAACCTGCTGTGGTTGAATCGCCTCAAGCTGATGGGTGCGACGTTCCGGACGCGCAGCGAGCAGGAACGCCTTGCATGTATCCAGGCATGCGCGCGCGATCTGCTGCCGCATTTCCGTGCGGGCAGGCTGCGCTTGCCGATTGACCGCACGTTCCCGATGGATGCGATCGCAGACGCCTACACGTATATCGCGAGCGGCCAGCACATGGGAAAGATCGTGCTTATTGCCGACTGAGCGCTGAAGCGGGACGGCGGCGTCCCGCACCGGCGGATGATGCTGCCGGTTGCACGACCTGTTGCCGGCGCCATTGCGTGACGCTGCAGCCAAACTCGGCGCGGAACCAATGGCTGAAGCTGCTCTGGTTTGCAAATCCAAGCAGACTCGCAATGTCGCCGATCGGTTGGTCGCTCTCTTGCAGGTGGCGCGTCACCAGTTCCGCGCGTACTTCGTCGAGCAGGCCGGAAAACGTCAGCCCATCGACGCTCAGATGTCGATGCAGGGTGCGGCGGTCCACGCGCAACAGCCGGGCGACCTGTTGCGCCGTACAGCGCCCGACAGGCAGCAGCGCCATGATCAATTCACGACATGATTCGCGTGTGCCCTCGCCACGATGCCGCAGCGCGTCGTCGAGGTAGCCACGCGCCAGTTGCGCCGCGCCCGACCGGTCCGGGGTGCGTGGTTTCTGCAGATCGGCTGCCGCGCAGACCAGACCGTTGAAGGGCTGATTGAACATCGGCTTACGGTCGAAGAATGCCTGGTGGGCCGCCATGCTGGCCGGCGGGCGATGGGTGAAGCAGACCTGAAGCGGGCGCCATTGCGGACCGATCAGTTCGCGCAGGATGCGAAACATCATGCCGACGGTCAGTTCCATGGCCTGGCGCGTGCCCGTACCCGGGCTCGGCAACAAGTCTTCGCGAATGATCACGGTCTGGCCCACGTCCTCGACGTGCGTTACCAGCGATGCACTGATCAGCTTCAGGTAGCGGCACAAGGTATCGAGCGCCTGCCGTGGCGAGGGCTCCTCCTTCAGTACCAGGCTGATCGGCCCGAGGTTGGAAAACGTGCGGCGCGCCGCCATCCGCAACGCAAAATCCTCGGCACCTGTCGCGCGGGCAGTGGCTTCCAGCAATTCTCGCAACGCGCTGCTCGGTATCAGCGTCTCCGGGTCCTTGAGCAACCGCGCTGACAGCCCCACACCGCGCAACAACCGACCGGGATCGCAGTCGAGCGATTCCACCAGTTCGATATAGCCGCTCAGCGTGGCACTGCGAACGAGTCGGCCAACGTTTTGCATGGTGCTGCTGTCTCCTGTGTGCGGACCGGTGAGAGTATGCACGAACTGTCCTCATCGCAGGCGGTGTGCGCAAAGGCCTTTGTTGGCATACGATACGTGCTCAAATCCTTTCCGATCGTGCATTCGTCGACAGCCACGCCTTACCATACATGACTATGAAACAGGTCACTGAACCAAGCCGGAATGTATCCGCTGCGCGGCTCATTGCGCTGGACTGGGGCACCTCCTCGCTGCGCGCGATGTTGCTGGGCGATGGTGGCGAACTGCTGGATGCTCGTGACGCGCCACTCGGGATCATGCAGATCGGCGCAGGCGGCTTCGAAGCGGCGTACAGATCGGTGGTTGGCGACTGGATGGTAGGGACGGGAGCGGAGAAGCTACCAGCCATTGCGGCGGGGATGGTGGGCAGCGCCCAGGGCTGGCTCGAAGCACCATATTGCCGTGGCACAGCGGGCGCGCCGGAACTGGCGCAGCAACTGGCCAGGGTGATGCTCTCCGACGGAACGGCGCTGCATCTGGTGCCCGGCGTGTCGATGACCGAACCACGAGCGGAGGTCATGCGCGGCGAGGAAACCCAGGTGGTGGGAGCGCTGACGCTTCTTCCCCATCTTCGCCGCGAGGCAATGCTGGTGCTGCCTGGCACGCATAGCAAATGGATTCGCCTGGAAGATGGGTGCATTCAGGAATGCCAGACGTATATGACCGGGGAGTTGTTTGCGGTGCTGCGGCAGCACTCCATCCTTGGCCGGTTCGCTAACGCAAACGACCCGATGGAAGCTGACGAGGCCGCAGACCATGCGTTCGACACGGGAGTGGAGGCGGCGCGCGGCAGCGTCAATGGCATTGCACCGCTACTGTTCTCGGCGCGGGCGAAGGTGCTGTTGGGTCAATTGCCCAGATCGGCCAGTCTCGCCTACTTGTCCGGACTATTGATTGGCGACGAGCTTCGCAGTGCGTTAGGCGTTGGCGTCCCGACCGCTTCGCTGGCCATGATTGGCGATGCACGACTCTGTGCGCGCTATCGCCGCGCGGCGCGTCAGTTCGATATTGCCGATGTACCCGAGATCGAGAACGCGACGCGCGCGGGCCTCTGGGCGATCGCCAGCGAAGCAGGCCTGGTCCGCTGACCGGAAACTTCCACCGACAAGGATTATCCAGATGACTGATCCGATCCATTCGATCCAATCCTGTTTGGACCGCTTTCCGCTGGTTGCCATTCTCCGCGGGGTGACTCCGGATGAAGTGGTCGCAGTCGGCCAGGCACTCGTTGACCAGGGCTTCACAATCATCGAGGTGCCGTTGAACTCTCCGGATCCGTTCGAGAGTATCCGGCGACTGGCCGAGGCGTTTGCGCCCGGTATCCTGATTGGCGCCGGCACCGTAACGGAAGCCGCGCAGGTGAGCGCCATTGCTCAGGCTGGCGGGCGGTTGGTTGTCATGCCGCATGGCGACGCCGCGGTGATACGCGCGGCAAAGGCCGCTGGCATGGCTTGCCTGCCCGGTGTGGCGACGCCCACCGAGGCATTCGCGGCGCTGCGCGAGGGCGCGGATGCACTCAAGGCTTTTCCGGCCGAAGCGCTGCCGCCCGCCGTTGTCAAAGCATGGAAGAGCGTATTGCCAAAGCATGTCCGGCTGCTGCCGGTAGGCGGTATCACGCCGCAGGCCATGCAGGCTTATGTATCCGCCGGGGCAGCGGGCTTTGGCCTGGGTTCCGCGCTATACAAGCCTGGCATGAATGCCGCCGCCGTGGGCCATGCCGCCGCGGAGTTTGCTGAAGCATGGCGCAGGATCGAGGTGAGCTAAGCCAACCGTGCTGCCATATCAGGCATCGGCCGCCAGCAGCGCGGCCTTTGCCTGTTCGCAAAGCGCGAGCAAGGGGCCGCTCAGTTGGTTCTCTGTCGTTGGGATATCGGCCGTGGTCGCGACGCTGACGTTCAGCACGTAGACGGGGCGCCCCGGCAGCACCAGCGGCGCGGCGATAGCGACCACTTCCGGCTGCCACGAGGCAGCGCAGTAGCCTTTCGTATCCACGCTGAGCTTGGCGGCATCGATCTCCTTGCGCAGGCGCTGCCAGTCGGAGGGGCGTCGCTCCCGAAACTGTGCGAGCAGCGCGCGCCGCTCCGCGGCATCCGCTACCGCGAGGTAGGCCCTGCCAAGCGAAGTCAGCTCCATTGGCACCCGTTGCCCGGCAACTACATTGCGCAGCGCTACCTTGCGGTTGTAGCGAACCGATTCCAGATAGACCATCTCGTCGCGATCCGCCGTTGCCAAGCCGACGTTGATGCCCATCTTCTCGGCCAATGTCCGCATCATTGGCGCAACCACACCCAGTACGGGCGACCCCGCGCGCATCGCATGTGCGAGGCTTAGCACCAGTGGGGCCAGCCGGTAGGTACGCCGGCTCCTGTCATGCTCCAGCAGTCCGCTTTCTACCAACGTTTGCGTCAGGCGGCTGACCGTGGCGCGTGAAAGCTGGGTACGTTCTGCGATCTCGCCATTGCCAAGCTGATCCGCGCCGGGCCGGAAGGCGCGAAGAATCTCCACGCCGCGCACCAGCGAGCGGTTCAGGACCGGGTCTTCATGGTGGTGCCGGCGTGGTTTTTCGGGCGGGGTGGAAGGCATGGTGCAATCTAGCACGATTTTCACGTAATTCCACTTGATGGAATTTTAGTGGGCCTCGCCATAGGTTGACTCATCGGCAAGCACGACGACACCATCCGCTGCTCGCACTCCCTGGCCTTCCGGTAGTACGAATACCGGGTTGATCTCGGCTTCGATCAGGCGGTCGCCGAGTTGCGCTGCCATTTGCGAGAACGCCACGATGGTGGTGACCAAGGCCTCTACGTCAGCCTTGGGTCGCCCGCGGAAGCCGTCGAGCAGAGGCCAGGTCTTGAGTTCGCGTACCATCCCGGCCGCCTCTTCACGGCCAAGGCCGCCGCCGGATGGCAGCAGTCGCATGGTGGTGTCCTTGAACAGTTCGGCCGTGATGCCGCCCATGCCCAACAGGATCGCCGTGCCGAGCGGATCGCGGTGCATGCCCAGGATCAGTTCCGTGCCGCCGCAAACCATCTCCTGAACCAGAAAGCGTTGCGGCATGATGCCGGTCTTTGCCTGCACCTCGGTCTTCATTGCGGTCAGCCGGGCGCCGACCTGCTCGGACGTCAGGTTGACGGCGACACCGCCGACGTCGCTCTTGTGCGTGATCTCGCCCGAAAGGATCTTGAGCACGACGCGTCCGCCGAATTCGCGCGCGGCCTGCTCGGCTTCGGCCGGTGTTGCAACCACGGTCTCGCCTGCGCAGGGCACGCCAAAGCGTGCGAACAATTTCTTGGCCTGGGCTTCGTCGAGTGACCCGGTCGGCAGGTTGGTGGCATCTACGGGTGCTGGCAGCGCCGAGTGCGAGGGCGCCTGCCAACGCGCATGTTGCAGCATGCCGTCCAGTGCCACGGTACAGCTTTCGGGCACTGAGAAGGCGGGCACGCCTCGCTGCGTCAACAACGCAGCCACTTCCGGCGCGTGGGGGCTGACGAAGGCGATCACCGGCTTGTCGCTCTCGGGCAGGCAATCCTGGATGGCGTTGGCCATCAGTTCGGGCATTGCGAGGCTCGAGGAGCCGACGATGACCGCGAGCGCGTCGTAGCTGGGGCTGGCCAGCAACGCACGGATCGCGCCGCGCAGCAGGTCCGGCTGCAGGCCGGCCAGCGTCACATCGATCGGATTGCGGTCCAGCGCGGCGTGGTCGCCGGTCTGCAGCGCGCGCAGCCGCGCGCCGGTTTCCGCGTCGGGCGTTGGCGTGTCGAAGCCCGACACGCCGAGGCTGTCGGACACCAGCGTACCGGCGCCGCCGGTCGAGGTCAGGATCGCCACCCGGTTGCCGCGCAACACGCGGCCGGTGGCCAGTGCGGCGGGGATATCGAGCAGGTCGCCAAAGGTCTGGGCGCGGATTACGCCGACTTGCCTGAACAGCGCATCGTACATGCGGTCGGCCCCGGCCAGTGCGCCGGTGTGCGAAACGGCGGCCTTCGCGCCTGCTTCCGAGCGTCCGATCTTGAATGCCACCACCGGCTTTCCAGCACGTGCGGCCTTGAGCGCTGCAGCACGGAATTTCTCCGGGTCGCGCACGCTTTCGACGTAGAGCGCGATGACTTTCGTGGCCTCGTCGTCGGCCAACTGATCGACGAAGTCGGCCAGGTCAAGGTCGACCTCATTGCTGGTCGAGATCAGCTTGGACAAGCCGATGCCACGCGACGCCGCCCGCGACAGCAGCGCACCGAGGATGCCACCGCTCTGCGACACCACGCCGATGGAACCGACCGGGAAGTGCTCCATTTCCAGCGCGCCGCTGGCCGACAGCACGATATTGTCGGTCAGGTTGACCAGCCCAATGGTGTTGGGCCCAAGGATGCGCATGCTGCCCGCGGCTTCGATCAACTGCGCTTGCCGGCGTGCGCCCTCGGCGCCGGTTTCGGTGTAGCCGCTTGCCAGCACGATTGCCGCCGCGGTGCCAAGCTGCGCTAGTTCGCGCACGGCCAGGTGGGCGCGCTCGGCGCCCAGCAGCACGATGGCGACATCAGGTACCGCGGGTAACGAGGCGATATCGGGGTAGCAACGCAAGCCATCGATGCTGTCGACGCGCGGGTTGACCGGATAGATGTCGCCAGTGAAGCCGTGCTTGCGTAGGTAGGCAACCGGACGGCCGGCAGTCTTGTTGGCGTCGGCGGAGGCGCCGATGATGGCCACGCTGCGTGGCTTGAGAAGGCGGGAAATGGCGTCCATGCTGGTCACTCGTTGCTGGTGCGTGCGGCGCTCTTGGCCAGGAAGGCCATTACCGATTCACGGTGCTCGGTGCTGGTGTAGCAGATGCCCTGCGCTTGGCTGCCCTGCGCGAATATCTGTTCGGCAGGTAGCTCGAAGCTCTGGTTCAGGATGGTCTTGCCCAGCGCCAGCGCAGTGGCCGAGCCCTTGCTCAGTTCAGCGGCCCAGGCCTGCGCATCGGCTACCAGCCGCTCGGCGCTGGTCTGGCGATCGGAGATGCCCAGGCGCAGCGCTTCTTCGGCATCGACCTTGCGGCCGGTGAAGATCAGTTCCTTGGCTTTCGCCAGGCCCACGCGGCGCGGCAGGAAGTACATGCCGCCGCCGTCCGGCACGATGCCCCGGTTGATGTAGGACCAGGTAAAGCTGGCGGCATCGCTGGCAATAATGAAGTCGCAGGCCAGCGCGGTGTCGGCGCCCAGGCCCGATGCCGCGCCGTTCACGGCGGCAATGGTCGGCTTGGGCATCGTATGTAGCAGCGACTGTGTGTAGTGCACGCGCTGTTGGCGGTGCCAGCCGTTGAAGCCGATCTCGCCGGCCGGCGCGCTCATGCGCCGCTCCATGCCGGCCACGTCACCTCCGGCGCAGAAGCCCTTGCCGTTGCCACTGAGCACCAGCGCACGTATCGTCTTGTCCGCGCTGACGCGCTCAAGCGCCGCGATAAACTCGGTGCGCATATCGTCGCTCATGGCGTTGCGCTTGTCCGGGCGGTTGAGCAGCAGGGTTGCGATACCCTCGGTAACGCTCAGTTCGATCAGGTTCGTAGTCATGTGGGGTGTCTCCTTGGATCCGTCGCTTCTTGTGAATCTGGGGCCGCTTGCCGTTCACTTCAGCGATGCAGCGACTGCCCAACTCTGCGATGCAGATTAAGGTCGAGCCTGTCCGCTGTCATCGGACTATTTCCACTGAGTGGAAATCAAGGAGCGTTACCTGACGCGTTCTTCTGAGCGTTCTTCCGGGCGCGCGTCGGTGCCTTCAGCGGGAACCGAGAATGGGAAGGCCATGGTGAAGCGCGTCTTCCCGTTGGCGGACTGGACGGAGATGTCGCCGCCATGCGCGGCCATGATGGCGCGCGTAATCGACAGGCCAAGGCCGACGCTGTCGGATTCCGGCCGTACCCGGGACTTGTCGCCGCGGAAGAACCGGTCGAACAGGGATGGAAGTACGTCGGCAGGAATTTCCTCGCCGTCGTTCTCCACGGCAATGCTGGCGCCATCATGGTCCATGGTGGCTTCCACCAGCACCTTGCCATGCGCAGGGGTGTGCCTTAGCGCATTGGACAGCAGGTTGCTCAGTGCACGTCGCAACATCAACCGGTCACCGGCAATGGTTCCGTGCCCCTTCCATTGGAGCTCGATGCCCTTGTCTTCAGCCAGCGCCTCATAGAAATCGAACAGCGCAGACACCTCGGCCTCGATCGAGATGACTTCCTTGTGGGGAAGGTCGAGGCCATGCTCCATCTTGGCCAGGTAAAGCATGTCGGAGACCATGCGCGACAGGCGTTGAAACTCCTCGGCGTTGGATGCCAGGATCTCGCGATACTTGGCGGCGTCGCGTGGCTGGGCCAGCGCTACCTGGGTTTGCGTCATCAGGTTGGTCAGGGGCGTACGCAACTCATGGGCGAGGTCCGACGAAAACTCCGAAAGGCGACGGAATTCGTCTTGCAACCGCCCAAGCATGGCATTCAGGTCGGCGGCCAGATCCGCCATCTCGACCGGCACGGATTCGACCGGCATCCGCGCACTGAGCTTCTCGCCGGTCACCGATTTTGCGCGGGAACCCATGGTCCGCAATGGCAGCAGGCCCCGGTATGCCGCCCACCAGCCGAAGACGCCGCTTGCGAGTGCCGCCAGCGCGACATAGAAGACCAGCGACCTGCGGAACGCCCGCATGAAATGCTCGTGGATCTCGGTGTCCATGGCCAGAATGACTTCCACGCGCTGGCCGGCCTGCGCCGTCATGTCGGCGCGCATCCCCCGATACTCCTTGCCACCCTCGTGCCAGTTGAAGATGTCATGTCTGCCACGTTGGTCCTGTGCCGCGGCAAGGGCCAGCGAAGGGTCGAAGCCCCGCGACGCATAATGCGTCTGACCCTGCGCATCGCGTACGGCTACCAGTAATCCGGTGTGATGCTGGTAGGTCTCGGTGAGGCGCGCCGGCAATGTCGCTGCCGGGCCTAGTGCAATGGTGCGTTCCACCAGCCGCATATTGTCTCGCAGCAGCGCATAGTCTTCGTCTGCGAAATGCCGGTCCATCGCGGTAAAGATCAACAGGCCAAGACCAAGCAGGACGCCTGCCGACGACAGCGAGAAGAACACGGTCAGGCGCGTGGTGAGTGAATGCCTGCGCATCACGCGGCGTCCTCGGGTTCTTCGAGCACATAGCCCATGCCACGCACGGTCTGGATCAGCTTCTGGTCGAACCCGTCATCGATCTTGGCGCGCAGGCGCCGGATGGCAACGTCGATCACATTGCTGTCGCTGTCAAAATTCATGTCCCAGATCTGCGAAGCAATCAGCGAGCGAGGCAGTACTTCGCCGCGCCGCCTTGCCAGTAGTTCGAGCAGCGCAAATTCCTTGTTGGTCAGGACGATCTTGCGTCCTGCGCGGGTGGCCCTCCTGCGCGCGAGATCGAGTACCAGGTCTCCCACCTCGATGCGGTCCACCGGCTGGTTGCCTGCGCCACGCCGCAACAGGGTCCGCACACGGGCGAGCAACTCGGAAAACGCAAACGGCTTGACCAGATAGTCGTCGGCTCCCAGTTCCAGACCCTTGACCCGGTCAGCCACGCTGTCTCGGGCGGTCAGGAACAGCACGGGCACGAAATTGTCAGCGGCGCGCAGGCGTTGCAGGATGCGCCAGCCATCGAGGTCGGGCAGCATCACATCCAGGATCAGGAGGTCATAGAGTCCGGTCGTCGCCATATGCAGGCCATCCTGGCCATTGCGTACCAGGTCCACGACAAAGCCGGCCTCGGACAGCCCCTGCCTGACGTAATCCCCCGTTTTTACCTCGTCCTCGACCACCAGCAACTTCATCGATCCCCCCGTCAAGACACGCATCCAGCCTCGCTTTCGGCCTTGTTTGCGGCATTGCCAGCCGCTGCGACGCCGCCAGTGTAAGTGGTGGCCGGAACATTACACGAACCTTACCGGAATGTAATGTTCGAGTAATTCCGAGGTTAGTCCGGTTTCACTAATCTGTGCCGGCTGCGCCATTCGGAGGCGCCAGAACGAGTGGGAAGAGGCAAAGGGAAGAGGAATTATCTGCATGCGATCGAAAACTGCAACCGGCGTGGTCCCGCCAAGGCCGCTGGGGCTCTCCAGGCGCCAATTTGTGCAAGGGCTGGCGGCCGGAGGCGTGCTGGGCGCGCTGGGTGGCTTTACGGAGGGCGCGTGGTCTCAATCCGCAGCCGCGCCGGCGAGCGCGGGTAGCGGCACCGCGCCTGTGCTGCGCGGAACCGAATTCGACCTCGTCATCGAAGACGCCGCCGTGAACTTCACCGGCAGGCCTGGCGTGGCGCAGACCATCAACGGGACCTTGCCTGGCCCCACGTTGCGCTGGCGCAAGGGTGACACGGTGACCATTCGCGTGACCAACCGGCTGCGCGAGCCGACGTCGATCCATTGGCACGGCATCATCCTGCCGTTCCAGATGGACGGGGTGCCGGGCATCAGCTTTGGCGGCATTGCTCCGGGCGAAACGTTTACCTATCGCTTCAAGGTCGAGCAAAGCGGCAGCTACTGGTATCACTCGCATTCGGGCTTCCAGGAAATGACTGGCGTTTACGGCGCCCTCATCATCGAAGGCGACGATGACCCGATACGTGTCGATCGGGAACACTCGGTGCTGTTGTCGGACTGGACTGACGAGGACCCGATGCGGATCCTGTCCAAACTCAAGATCCAGAGCGATTACTACAACTACAACCAGCCGACGGTTATCGATTTCTTCCGCGATGTATCCAACGACGGCATCAAGGCCGCGCTGGACAAGCGAAAGATGTGGAACCAGATGCGGATGAACCCGACCGATCTTGCCGATCTGTCGGGGGCAACGCTGACCTATCTCATGAATGGCGTAACGCCGTCCGGCAACTGGACCGGACTGTTCCGCCCAGGAGAAAGGGTTCGCCTGCGCTTTATCAACGGCGCGGGGAACACGTTCTACGACGTGCGCATTCCAGGACTCAAGCTCACAGTGGTGCAGGTTGACGGACAGAACATCGAACCCGTCACGGTCGACGAATTCCGCTTTGGGCCGGGGGAAACCTGCGACGTACTGGTAGAGCCATCCGACGAGGCGTACACCATCTTTGCGCAGACGATGGATCGCACCGGCTATGCGCGTGGCACGCTGGCGGCGAAGGAAGGACTCCAGGCGCCAGTGCCAGCGCTGGACCGCGTGGAATGGCTGACCATGGCCGACATGATGGGAAGCATGGACCACGGCAGCATGGGTCATGGCAGCATGCAGATGGACCATGCTGCGATGGGGCATGGCGCGATGCAGATGGACCATGGTCAGCACGGCATGGCCATGGATCACAGCATGCACACCATGGCCGCGACGAATCCGCTCAAGGTGCCGAGCACCACCGCACGCCATGCCAGGACTGAATACGGTGCCAGCACCGACATGCGCGTCGACATGGCGCGTACCAATCTGGACGATCCCGGTATTGGGCTGCGCAACAATGGCCGGCGCGTGCTGACGCTGGCAGACCAGCACACGATTGGCGGCGCCATGGATGCACGCGGGCCGGGTCGTGAAGTCGAACTGCACCTGACCGGCAATATGGAACGCTATAGCTGGTCGTTCGATGGCGTGGAGTTCGGCAAGTCGACGCCGATCTTTTTCAAGCATGGCGAGCGGCTGCGGGTCATCCTGCACAACGACACCATGATGACGCACCCGATGCACCTGCACGGCATGTGGAGCGAACTGGAAGCACCCGACGGGTCGTTCCAGGCCAGACGGCACACGATTCCGGTCCAGCCGGCACAACGCATCAGTTTCCTGGTCACCGCCGATGCGCTCGGCCGCTGGGCATGGCATTGCCACCTGATGATGCATATGGATGCCGGCATGTTCCGGGAAGTGGTGGTGGCCTGATGTCCGATTTCAAAGCAACTTCTCGCATGCATACCCGGAAGATGACGTTTCTTGCCGCGCTGCTGGTCGCCACGAGCGTGGTGCCGGCGTGGGCCCAGCACGCCCACGGCGATCATGGTGACCACAGCGATCATGGCGCCATGCAAGGCATGGACGGCATGGACGGCATGGAGATGCAGACCATGGACGGAGGTCAAATCCAGACCATGGAAGATGCGGCCCCGCCGCCGCCGATGGACCATGGCGACATGAAGATGCAGGGCGGCAAGGCGCCGCCAGACGCACGGGATCCGAACGCCTACTCGGGCGGCTATCAATTGGGCGTCGGACAATATGCGCTAGGCCCGCATCGCCAGCTTCATATGGCGGACGAGCACCTGTTCGCATCGGTGCTGGTCGACCGGCTCGAATGGACGCACGGTAGCGACAGCAATGCCGCATCGTACGAGGCGCAAGCCTGGTTCGGGAGTACCTACAACAAGTTCGTGATCAAGGCCGAAGGCGAAGCCGAGAAAGGGAGGGTGCACGAGGCCCGTACCGAACTGTTGTGGGGCCATGCGGTTGCCACGTACTGGGACACGCAGCTTGGTTTCCGCAACGATGCGGGCTATGGGCGTCCGGCCCGCAACTGGCTCGCATTCGGCGTGCAAGGGTTGGCACCGTACTGGTTTGAAGTTGATGCGACCGGCTATGTCGGCACGGAAGGCCGCACGGCACTACGTTTGTCCGCGGAGTACGAGTTGCTGATCACCCAGCGCCTGATCCTGCAGCCGCGTATCGAGGCCAATCTGTATGGCAAGAACGATCCGGCCGTGGGTATCGGCAGCGGCCTGTCCAATGGCGCGGTCGGGATCCGGCTGCGCTACGAAATCAACCGACAGTTCGCCCCGTATGTCGGGGTCGAACGGTACCAGACGTTCGGCAACACAGCCGATATGATCCGCGCATCGGGCGGCCGCAGTGGCGAGACCCGGTTTGTTGCCGGCGTACGTATGTGGTTCTGATAGTTCAATTCGCAATATCGAAGGAAATTCAATGAAATCCGTTATCTCCATCGCCAGGCCTTTGCTGGTCGCCGCAACGCTCGTTGCCAGTGCCGCTGCATTGGCGCATCCGAAGCTGGTCAGTTCCACACCGGCCGATGGCGCGGAAGGGCCCGCACCGCAGAAGATCGACCTGCAGTTCTCTGAGACGCTGACCCGGCAATTCTCCGGTGCCAATCTTGTCATGACCGGCATGCCAGGGATGAGCGATCATCCGCCCATGAAGATTGCCGCCGCGGTCTCGGGGTCAGACGATCCCAAGACGATGGTCATTACGCCCAAGAGCCCGCTGGTACCCGGAAGCTATCGCGTGGAATGGCGCGCAGTCTCGTCTGATACCCACCCGGTCAGCGGCACGGTCAACTTCAAGGTGAAGTGAGCCCATGCAGGTCGAATGGCTCAATGTGCTGGTGCGCTTCCTGCTGTATCTGGACTTGATGCTGGTATTCGGCCTGCCGCTGTTTGCGGGCCTTTCGCTACGGCGTGGTGAACTGCGCTCGCCAGTGGCCCGCCGGCTCATTGGCTGGACGGCTTCCGCAGGCATTGCCGGCATGGTGCTGTCGGCCATTGGCATGGCCGTGATGGCCAAAGCCATGACTGGCGCAGCCAGCTATTCAGAGCTGACGGCCCATGTCTTCGAGATGATGATTACGGGGACGGCCTTTGGGCTGGCGTGGGCGGGTCGCCTGATCGCGTTGACCCTCGGCATCACCGCCGTGATCGCATTACGCAAGTGGCCGCATATACGGCTGCCGGTCCTGGGCATCACCGGCGCGGTGGCACTGTCCACGTTGGCCTGGGCAGGTCATGGGGCCATGGATGATAGTGCTGGGTCTACGATCCATCTGTTCCATTTGTTCGTGGACATCGCGCATCTGCTGGCGGCCGGCGCGTGGATCGGCGCGCTGGTGGCGTTCGTGTTGCTCGGCAGGGCCGTGCGAGCCGGCAGCGCTTCGTCGATGCTACTGGCGCGGACCGCGCATGACTTCGCGCGCCTGGGCAGCATCATCGTGGCGACCCTGGTCGCCACCGGCACCGCGAACTATTGGCTGATCGCCGGCCTTCCTTCCATTGCAGCGGCGCGTTCTCCCTATGGCATGCTGCTGCTCGCCAAGCTTGGGATATTTACCACCATGCTCGGCATGGCCGCGCTGAACCGGTATCGCCTCGTGCCGAGGCTTGCGGCGGAAATCCACGCCGCTACAACGTACGGCGCCGTCCGTGCGTTGCGCAAAAGTCTGCTGGTCGAACTGGCGATCGGTCTGTGTGTACTCCTGGCGGTGGCGCTGCTGGGTGTGCTGTCTCCCGAGGGCTAGATCTGGTTGGCCTGGCCTAAGACTTCACGAGTTCGAAGTCCGGCATCTTGAACGTCTTCCGATTCATGGCCTCGGTGGCGCCATAGAAGCGCATGGTCGGCATGGGGCGCTTGCCCTCGGTCGGGATCCAGTTGGATTCCAGACCGACCGGTGCCGTCGGTCCGACATAGATGGTCACCCCGCCGTCGGGGTTGCGCTTCATCTTGTCCAGGTCGTAGGAAGACAGCGTGGTGCGGTTCGAGTCGCTGTAGATGAAGGAGAAGGTCGCGTGATCGTAGACCGTGAGCGCCCAGAACTGCCGCACCGGCATGTCGCGCGGTACATCCACCTTGTACAGCTTGCCCGGCTCGAGCAGCTTGCCATCCTTGTCGGCCAGGGCAACCATATAGTGCGTGGCCGGGGCGTCGCTGAGTTCCTTGGGCATGTAGGTGCACCAGAAATACTCTGCGGCGCGCTCTATCAGGTCGATGCGATCGTCGTAGGTGAAGGTGAAGCGACGGTTGGCGTCGCTCTGCAGCAGTGATACGTAATGTCGGTCCGGCCAGTAGACACGCTTCACCAGTTCCGTATCGAACCACTGCTGCAGGAAGAACCAGGCATCGATGGCAGCCTGACGCATGGCGCGCTTCGCCGTGTCGTCTGGGGTGAACGGCTTGCCTTTCTGGATGCCAAGTGAGGTCAGCATCCCCATCATGACCTTGTCGTGTTCCCTTACCGGCTCGACGCTCATGATGGCGTGCATGTCTTCGAAGTGCCGTTCGTCGTAAAACGGCAAGGTCGGGTAGCGCTGGTTGGCCGGATCGACGAAGCGCTGGCGCGGCGGGCTGGCGGCTTCGGAAAGATAGTACATGTGCAGCTTTTGCGCGTAATGGTAAGCGTCCTCCACGGACTTGCCGGGCGCACGCACCGAGCGGAAGGCCAGGGCGATGCGGTAGTTCGGCGACGGCACGTGGATATAGCCTTTCGGAATGGCGTCCTTGTAGCCTGGTGGCGTGAAAAGGTATTTTCCGCCTTTGCCCTTGTCGAGCCCGGCAGGCCCCACATCGGCAATCGTGAACTGCCAGGCGTCCACCACCTGTCCGTAGAGACTACCGTCGGGCCCTGCCTTTGGCACTTCCAGGACTACCGGCCCCTTGCGCAAGTCCGTGTACGCGGCGATATAAGGTGTCGAACTGTTGGCGGTAATGGCTTCCAGGCGCGGTGTTGCCGGGGCCGAGTACGTGATGATGTCGTTGTCCTTGAGGCCCAGGTCCGCAAACGCTGCCCGGCGGAAGGAATAGATCGCGATCGCTGGCATGTTCCACAGCACCGCTTCAAAGGCCCGGTGATACTTGATCTGGTAGTCAAAATCCTTGACCGATGGCATGGCGCCCGGTGGTGGTTGCCCGCCCAATGGTTCGCGCGTTGCCCGCGCGCCAGCCGTGCTGGCGGCCTGCGCATCCGGTTGTGAACCGGCTGATGCCGCGGCAGTTGCAGAATTGGCGGCAAGCGTGCCACTGGCGGCGGAAATCAGGAACTGGCGTCGATCCATGGCGGTAGCGTACCTTTTCAGATCCGGTCGATTCGGGATGGCGGCTCGTGTTACTTGCCGGCACGCTCGAACTGCGGGAGTTTCCAGGTTCCGGAGATGACGGATTCCCTGGGCTGATAGATGCGGAGGATCGCGTAGAAAGGCCCATTGGGCGATGGCAGCCAGTTGATGCCCTCTGCTGGCCGCCGCGGCGAAACGGTGACCGAGAAACTGCCGTCGGCATTCTTGCGGATGCCGGCGGTGTCGCTGCCGAACTTGTAGCGGCTTAGCGGGTTCTCGATCAGCATCTTGGTCTTGGCGTCATAGATCGTCAGCGACCAGAAGGCATCGCTCGGAGGCTCGCTCGCGAAGCGCACCACGTAATCGTTAGCCCCGTCGAGTGTTTGCCCCGCCTGATCCGTGTAGCGCAGCGGATAGACCGCTTCCTTTTCTCCCTGTCCGCCGAGGTAGGGGCCTGCCACGACTGCGCGTAACGGATAGTTGTACCCGAAGCTGTCGAGTCCGAACACGTAGTTCCAGCCTTGACGAACTTCCGATGACTGCGCGACGGCCGAGACCGGAATCAGTGGCGCATCGTTGATGGCCCGCGCCAGTCCCTTGCGCTGGTTGTCATTGAGTCTGGCAGGGTCGAAGCCCTTTTCCGTCAGGCCGATCCGGGCAAACTGCTCGGCGAGCCCCTTGTCCTCGATGCGTATCGGGTTGTCTTTCAATACCGCGCCAAGGTGGCGGTAGAAGCCAAGCGGATCGTTGCCGATATCCGGGAGCGGTGCCAACGTGGCAGCCGGCGCCTTCCAGTCTTTCTTGCCTGCGGCGGACAGGGGACGAAGATCAAACGCATCCTGCAAGGCACGAATCTTCTTCATGTCTTCGCCCGGGGAAACACGCATGCGCCCCCACAGCCATACCTTGCTTGTCTTGATGTCCAGGCGCTTGACGCCGGCCGGAAGGGTGCCGCGCCATCCTGGCGCCACCAGTGCGAAGCGACCGGCCTTGGTGCCCGTAACGCGGCGGCCGATGTAGTGCTCCAGCTCCTGCCACATGTTGAAGGTGTCCACGACGTAGTAGCGCCCTGCCGTGTCGGGTACGGAAAGGATGTAGGGCTCACGGGACAGATCCACGACCGCGCTCAGATATGTGGTGTCGTTGTTTGCGGTCGGCATATCCAGTGCCGATGGCGTGGCCAGCGCGCGTGCCCATCCGAGCTGGTTCAACGGTGCCCGATAGCTGGTATCGGGCTTGGGATTCGGTACATCCGTGTACTCGCGAGCCACGCGCTCCATCCTGACCAGTGGATAGCCCCATACATAAGCCGACAGGCCAAGCTGGTAGGCATCGTACTCGGCGCCCTTTGCCACGTTCTCCGGTGTTCCTGCAGTTTCAAGCAAGGGATCGGGCCAATCCTTTGCATGGCTCGCCGGGACAAGCCCACACAGGATCGCCGCCACCAGGCATTGCCGAGTGCGTTTGAAGAAGTACGTCATCCGTTTCTCCATCGATAAAGAAACCGGGCGGTGAGACCATCCCGTGCCTGCAAGAACCAGGGGCACGGTCTGACACGGTTTTATCTGACGGAGTATGCCGAGCCGAACCGGGGTAAGCCACTGTAAATGCCGCTGGCATCCCTTTTTACGCAAAGATTCAGATCGGCTCTGAAATATTTCATCTCGTCTTGAGTCCGCTCGTTGAATCTGCCTGAGTCCGCCGCGATTCAGATCGGAAACTGCGTGGTCGACAACACTTGCTTGAGCACCATGAACGAGCGGATCTGACGCACGCCCGGCAGATAGAGCAGTTGTTCCGCATGTAGCCGGTTGAAGCTGTCGCTGTCCTTCGTGCGTACCAGCATGAAGTAGTCGAACTCGCCAGTCACCACATGGCATTCCATGCAGCCCGAGACCTGCTGGGCAGCGGTTTCGAACTGCGCGAAAGACTCCGGCGTGGAGCGATCCAGCACCACGCCAATCATCACCAGCATTCCCGCATCGAGCGCATTCGGATTCAGCAGCGCCACGATGCCGCGGATCAGACCCATTTCCTTCAGACGTTCCACGCGCCGCAGGCACGCGGGCGGGCTCAGGTTGACCTTGGCCGCCAGCGCCACGTTGGAAATCGATGCGTCCTGTTGCAGCGCACGCAGGATGGCTTTGTCGGCACGATCGAGGGTCTCGATGTGCGGCGTAGTCACCGTATTCGATGGTGTCGAAGGTGGTGCATGCGGTGGTGCATCCGGGCCGGATTTGGTGCGAAATTTTGTTTCTTTCATGGGGTTTGAGAAAGAATTTTTGAAGTTATAAGGCTTGTTGTTCCTTTTAATAGTGTTCAAAAGACCGATTTTTTGCAAGCACGTTTCGTGAGTTTTTTCTTAGGATTGAGCCCATCGCAACATCGATCTGCCCCTCGCACGGCAACCTGCGCGGCGCGGCACATCGGTGACGGGATACGCCCCTCAACCCTGGAGTTGCCACCATGAATCTCAAGCGTTTCGCTCGCCATCCCCTGACGTTCGGACCTACCCCGATCCAGCCTCTGAAACGCCTGTCCGCGCACCTGGGCGGCAAGGTGGAGCTGTATGCCAAGCGCGAAGACTGCAATAGCGGCCTGGCCTTCGGCGGCAACAAGACCCGCAAGCTCGAATACCTGATTCCAGACGCGCTGGCGCAGGGCTGCGACACGCTGGTGTCGATCGGTGGCATCCAGTCGAACCAGACGCGCCAGGTAGCAGCCGTGGCCGCACACCTTGGCCTGAAGTGCGTGCTGGTGCAGGAGAACTGGGTCAACTACGCCGATGCAGTATATGACCGCGTGGGCAATATCCAGCTGTCGCGCATGATGGGTGCCGACGTGCGACTGGTGGCCGATGGTTTCGATATCGGCATCCGCAAGAGCTGGGAAGACGCCATGGAAAGCGTGCGCAAGGAGGGCGGCAAGCCGTATCCGATCCCGGCCGGTTGCTCGGAGCATCCGTTGGGCGGCCTGGGCTTTGTCGGGTTTGCCGAGGAAGTCCGTGCGCAGGAAGCCGAACTGGGCTTCAAGTTCGACTACATCGTGGTGTGCTCGGTCACGGGCAGCACGCAGGCGGGCATGGTGGTGGGCTTTGCGGACGATGGCCGCGCCGATCGCGTGATCGGTATCGACGCATCGGCCAAGCCCGAGCAGACACGCGCGCAGATCCTGCGTATCGCCAAGCATACGGCCGGCCTGGTCGAACTCGACCGCGATATCGTCGATGCCGACGTGGTGCTCGATACCCGTTACGCTGGCCCCGAGTATGGTCTGCCGTCCGCAGGCACGATGGAAGCAATCCGCATGTGCGCGAAGTTCGAAGGCATGATGACCGACCCTGTCTACGAAGGAAAGTCGATGCACGGCATGATCGACATGGTGCAGCGGGGCGAATTCCCGGCCGGCTCGCGCGTGCTGTATGCCCATCTGGGCGGCGCACCTGCACTGAGCGCCTACAGCTTCCTGTTCCGCAACGGCTGAGCGCGCCAGCGCCGTCGTCGTGCACGTATCCGCGCCGGCACTGACCGCCGGTGCGGTGGTCTCGCTTCGCTTCATGTTCGTTTCACGCAGGGGAACGCAAATGATTGCCTCGCTACGGAAGGGGTTTCTACGGACGATCATGGCGACGGCCAGCGTGTGCGCGCTGCCGGCCATGGCCATGCTTGCCGCTCATGCGGCCAATAGCCACGCGGCGAGCTACCCGACGCGGCCCGTGGTGCTGGTGGTGCCGTTTCCGGCCGGCGGCGCGGTAGACATCATCGGGCGGCTGGTTGGCAAATCGCTTGGCGATGCGCTGGGCCAGCCGGTCGTGATCGAGAACCGCGCCGGAGCCGGCACGATTGTCGGCGCGGGATACGTGGCCAAGGCTGCGGCCGACGGCTACACACTGCTGATCAGCTCCGGATCGACGTTCACCGTCAATCCGGCCATCAATGCCAGCCTGCCGTACGATCCGGTGAAAAGCTTCGAGCCGGTGGGGCTGGTGGCCCGTGTGCCATTGATCGTGGTCGCCAACCGGTCGGTACCGGTAGACAACCTGCCGCAGATGGTCAGTGCGGTCAATGCAGCGCCGGGCAAGTATGTCTATGGTTCCTTTGGTAGCGGCACCACCGGGCACTTTGCCGGCGAGTTGCTGCTGAGTGCCACGGGCATGAAGATGCAACACATTCCGTACAAGGGCAGCGCACCGGCCATAGCCGACCTGATTGGCGGGCAGATTCCGTTTTCGATCGACACCGTGGCCGCTTCGCTGCCGCATATCCGCAGCGGCAAGATCAAGGCGATTGCGGTAACTGGCGCCACGCGCGCTTCGTTGTTGCCCGAGGTGCCCACGGTGGCGGAAGCTGGCTATCCCGGTTTCGATGCCGATTCATGGGTGGCCATTGCGGCGCCACGCGGCTTGCCCGCCGATGTCCGGGCCAGGCTGGACAGTGCGCTGGCACAGGCGATGAAGGACCCCGAGGTGCGGCAGAAATTGCTGGCTAATGGACTGGAACACAAATACGCGGCTGGGGAGCAGGTCAGTGCAATGATCGACCGGGAATTGCCGCGCATGCGCACGATTGCGCAGAAGTCCGGTATCCAGGCCAACTGATTTTGCTGCGTCACCACGACTAGACTGAAACTGGCTGGGCCGGACCCAGCCTGAACCGCGCAGGAGACACTCGATGGAACAGCATGACCGCTTCGGTGCAGCCGCGCAGGCGCTGCACGCCCAGGCAGATCCGCAGGAGCTTCAGGAATGGTGCGATGCGCTCGATGGCGTGCTGTCGGCGTGGGGTGCGGAGCGGGGCCGCGAGCGTGCCTGCGAAATCCTCGATGCACTGTTGGCCCACGCGCGCGAGCGGCGCCTGGCATGGCGTCCGGCGCAGGTCACGCCGTATCTGAACACGGTGCCGGTGGAAGACCAGCCCGCCTATCCGGGCGACCTGGCGATCGAGCAGCGGCTGTCGGCCATCCTGCGCTGGAACGCGCTGGCCATGGTGGTACGTGCCAATCGCGCGCATGGCGAACTCGGCGGTCATATCGCCAGTTATGCGTCGGCCGCGGATCTGTTCGAGGTGGGATACCAGCATTTCTTCCGCGGTAATGCTGCACCTCACGGTGCCGACCTGGTTTTCTTCCAGCCGCATTCGGCGCCTGGCGTCTATGCGCGCGCGTTTCTGGAAGGGCGGCTCGATGAGTCGGCGCTGTGTCACTACCGCCAGGAACTGGTGGCCGAAGCGCAGGGGCTGCGCGGCCTGAGCTCGTATCCCCATCCATACCTGATGCCGGATTTCTGGCAGTTTCCCACCGGCTCGATGGGCATTGGCCCACTCAACGCGATTTATCAGGCGCGCTTCATGCGCTACCTGCAGAACCGGGGCCTTTGCGAGACCGGTGGACGTCGCGTGTGGGGCTTCTTTGGCGATGGCGAGATGGATGAGCCCGAATCGGTCGCGGCACTGACGCTTGCCGCGCGCGAACAGCTCGACAACTGCACCTTCGTGATCAATTGCAATCTGCAGCGGCTCGATGGTCCGGTGCGCGGCAATGGGCGCATCGTCGACGAACTGGAGGCGCTGTTCGCCGGCGCAGGCTGGCATGTGGTCAAGTGCCTGTGGGGCTCGGAATGGGATGCATTGCTGGCCCGCGACCACAACCATGCGATCAGCCGTGCGTTTGCCCAGACGCTTGATGGCGAGTTCCAGACCTTGTCCGCCAATGACGGAACGTTCAACCGCGCCCACTTCTTCAGCAAGACCCCTGAGCTGCGTGCGTTGGTGGCGCATCTATCCGATGCGCAGATCGACCAGTTGCGCCGGGGCGGCCATGACCCCGTCAAGATCCATGCGGCATTTGCCGAGGCCGCGCGCTGCAAGGGCCGGCCCGCCGTGGTGCTGGCCATGACGATGAAGGGCTACGGCATGGGCACCATCGCGCAGGGCCGCATGACCACCCACCAGCAGAAGAAGCTGAGCCAGGCCGACCTGATGGCGTTCCGCGACCGTTTCCGTTTGCCGCTGTCGGACCAGCAGGTCATGGATGCCGCGTTCTACCGGCCGCCCGAGGACAGCCCCGAAATGCAATATCTGCAGGCGCGCCGCGCCGAACTGGGCGGCTATCTGCCGGTGCGCAGTGCCAGTGGCGCCGCCTTGGCGGTGCCCGGCCTGGAAGCTACCGCCGCCTTCGCGCTCCATGCCGATGGCAAGGCGATGAGCTCGACCATGGCGCTGGTGCGGCAGCTTGGCGCGTTGCTCAAGGATCCGGTGCTGGGGCCGCGTATCGTCCCGATCGTTGCCGACGAGGCCCGTACGTTCGGCATGGCTGGCTTGTTCCGGCAGGTTGGCATCTATGCGCCATTTGGCCAGCTGTACCAGCCGGAAGACTCGGCGTCGATGCTGTCGTACCGCGAAACGCGCGACGGCCAGATCCTGGAGGAGGGGATTACCGAGGCGGGTGCGCTGTCGTCGTGGACCGCGGCGGCCACCAGCTATGCCACGCATGGCCTGCCGATGCTGCCGTTCTATATCTACTACAGCATGTTTGGCTTCCAGCGCGTGGGCGACCTGATCTGGGCGGCCGCCGACCAGCGCGCCCGAGGCTTCCTGGTGGGGGCCACGTCGGGACGCACCACGCTCGGCGGTGAAGGGCTCCAGCATCAGGACGGAAGCAGCCATCTTGCAGCCGCCACCATCCCGAACTGCCGCGCCTATGATCCCGCGTTCGCAGGCGAACTGGCGGTCATTGTCGACCACGGCATGCGCCGCATGCTCGAGCAGCAGGCCGACGAGTTCTACTACCTGACCGTGACCAACGAGGCGGTGGAGAACCCGAGCCTGCCACCGGAAGCGCATGAAGGCGTGGTACGCGGTATCTACCTGCACCGTCGGGGCGGCGATTTTGCCCATCGGGTGCAGCTGTTTGGCAGCGGCGCCATCATGGGCGAAGTGCTCAAGGCCGCGCGGCAGCTCGAACAAACGCATGGTATCGGTGCCGATGTATGGAGTGTCACCAGCTATATAGAGCTTGCGCGCGAGGGCGCCGACTGTGAACAGCAGTGGCGGCATGGCAAGGGACCCGCTGACCAAAGCTGGCTGGGCCGGCAGTTGCAGCGCAGCGTTGGACCGATCATCGCCGCCACCGACTATGTACGTGCACTGCCGGAACTGGTGCGTGCCTTCCTGCCGGCCGGAAGGCGCTACGTGACGTTGGGTACCGACGGCTTTGGCCGCAGCGATTCGCGCGCGGCGTTGCGGCGTCATTTCGAGGTGGATGCCGCGGCGATCGTGCAGGCCAGCCTGCGTGCCGTGGAGGAAATCGTGGCCGAGGAAACGGTCTCGGAGCGGCGGCACCTGGCCGACGTGATCGCCTTGGCATCGATATGACCCGCGCTTGATCCGAAGTTGATCCGAGGTTGATCCACCGCTGACGCGCGGAGCGGTTCGGCACCAAGGCCGCGCGTCGCGCACCGTGCTGGGGAGTCATGGCGCGCTGCATGCCCGATTTTCGCGCGTCGGGTGCGGCTTTTTGCCGACAAATCTTGCATACAAGCATGGCATACCACTTGCTCAAGTGGTTGCCGTGACCGAAACCACCGACAAATCTCCCGCTGACATTGCCAATCGCATCACCGAGGCGATGCTTGGCCAGAAACTGCTTCCCGGCTCGCGCCTGGGCGAGCAGGAGCTTGCCGCGCTATTTGGCGTGAGCCGCACGCTGGTGCGTGAAGCACTGATGCGCCTGGCCGCACGTGGCATGGTGACCGTCAGTTCGCGGCGCGGCTGGTTCCTGGTGGAACCGAGCGCCGATGACATCCGTGCCGCCTTTGATGCGCGCCGCATCATTGAAACCGGATTGCTGCGCGAAGTCAGTGTGGACCGGCCGCCAAGCGTCCAGGCGATCCATTCGCTCAAGGTTCATATCGCCCGTGAAAAGGCCGCGCTCGATGGCGACGACGCCAGCGTACGCAGCTTCCTGCTGGGCGATTTCCACGTCTGCCTGTGTGCCTCGCTTGGCTATGGCCTGCTCACCGATACGTTGCGTGACCTCACCGCGCGCACCACGCTGGTAGCCAGCCGCAACCAGTCTGCCGCCGATGCCGGACGCTCATGCAGCCAGCATGAAGATATCGTCAACGCGCTGGCCGATGGCGATGGCGCGCTGGCCGCACGCCTGATGGCCGACCACCTGGGCGAAGTCCATACGAGCCTCGATGCCGTGCCGCCCATCGATCCGCTCGCGCACCTGCGCCACGCACTGGCGCCAGTGGACCCGCAACGCGTATCAACCTCCGTTTTCCCGTCCGGGGATCTGTCCCCGAACCCATCCACTCCCTCTCGAAGCTAAGGAAACTCGCGATGTTCCACGTCAACGCCCTCAAGAAGTTTTCCCGTCGTGGCCTGATGGTCGCCATGCTGGCCGGTCTGTGCGTGACGGCCTTGCCGAAGCTGGGCCATGCCGACACGCTTGCGGACGTCACCAAGGCTGGCGTATTGCGCGTGGCCGTGCCGCAGGACTTCCCGCCGTTTGGTTCGGTTGGCGCCGACATGGCACCGCAAGGCCTCGATATCGACGTGGCCGCGCTGGTGGCCAAGAAGATGGGCGTCAAGCTGCAACTGGTGCCGGTGACCAGCACCAACCGCGTGCCGTACCTGCAGACGCGCAAGGTCGACCTGGTGATTTCGAGCATGGGCAAGAACCCCGAGCGCGAGAAAGTGCTCGATTTCTCCGAAGCCTACGCGCCGTTCTTCAACGGCGTGTTTGGTCCAGCCGACCTGCCGGTCAAGAGCGCGGCCGATCTGGCCGGCAAGACCGTGGGTGTTACGCGTGGCGCCGTGGAAGACCTGGAACTGAGCAAGATTGCGCCGGCCAGCGCCACCATCAAGCGCTATGAAGACAACAACGCCACGATCTCGGCGTTCCTGTCCGGTCAGGTGCAACTGATTGCCACGGGCAACGTGGTGGCATCGGCGCTGATCGCCAAGCATCCGCCCAAGGCACCGGAAACCAAGTTCCTGATCAAGAACTCGCCGTGCTTTATCGGCATGAACAAGGGCGAGAAGGCGCTGCAGGACAAGGTCAATGCGATCCTGGCGGAGTCGAAGAAGGACGGTTCGCTGAACTCGCTGTCGATCAAGTGGCTGCTGCGTCCGCTGCCGGCACAACTCTGATACGCGCCGTCACCGGGTTGAAGCATGGCTTACCAGTTCGATTTCCTGTCGGTGCTTGACTACACCGATGTGCTGCTCAAGGGCATTGCCGTCACCGCGCAACTCACGCTTACGGGCGGCGTGCTGGGCGTGGCGGTGGCCGTGGCCGGTGCCTGGGCCAAGACCCAGGGGCCGGCCTGGCTGCGCACCGTGGTCAGCGCCTATGTGGAGCTGATCAGGAACACGCCGTTCCTGATCCAGCTGTTCTTCATCTTCTTCGGGCTACCGAGCCTGGGCGTGCATCTGCCCGAGATGCTGGCGGCGTCGCTGGCCATGGTCATCAACCTGGGCGCATACGGCACCGAGATCGTTCGCGCCGGGCTGGCCGCCACGCCGCGCGGGCAGTTCGAGGCCGGCGCGAGCCTGGCCATGTCGCCGTTCCAGGTATTCCGTCACGTGGTGCTGCGCCCCGCGTTGCAGAAGATCTGGCCGGCGTTGTCCAGCCAGATCGTGATCGTGATGCTGGGGTCGGCGGTCTGCTCGCAGATCGCGGCGCAAGACCTGACCTATGCGGCCAACTTTATCCAGGGGCGCAACTTCCGCGCCTTCGAGGTGTATCTGGTCAGCACCACGATCTACCTGCTACTGGCGCTGGTGTTGCGGCAACTGCTGCGCGGCATCGGGCGGCAGCTTTTTGCACGGAGCGTCCGATGATCGAGTTCTCAACCTGGGACATCGTCCGCAACCTGTTACTGGCTGCGCGCTGGACCGTGCTGCTGTCGCTGGTGGCTTTCGTGGGCGGTGGCATTGTGGGGCTGCTGGTGCTGCTGATGCGCACCAGCAAGCGCCCGATGCTACGCCGCGCAACGTGGGCCTATATCGAGATCTTCCAGGGCACGCCACTGCTGATGCAGTTGTTCCTGGCGTTCTTCGGGCTGGCGCTGTTCGGCATCGAAGTGCCTGCATGGCTCGCCGCCGGACTGGCGCTGACATTGTGGACCGCGGCGTTCCTGGCCGAGATCTGGCGCGGCTGCGTCGAGGCCATTCCACGTGGCCAGTGGGAAGCGTCGGGCAGCCTGGCCATGAACTATGTGCAGCAGATGCGCCACGTGATCCTGCCGCAGGCGTTGCGCATCGCCGTGGCACCCACCGTCGGCTTTGGCGTGCAGGTCGTCAAGGGCACCGCGCTGGCATCGATCATCGGCTTTACCGAGCTGTCCAAGGCGGGGACCATGATCGTCAACGCCACATTCCAACCGTTCACCGTGTATGCCGCCGTGGCGCTGATGTACTTCGCGCTGTGCTGGCCGCTTTCGCAATACAGCAAACTGCTGGAGAGGAAATTCCATGCCGCTCATCGCCATTGACCAGGTCCGCAAGTCGTTCGGCAGCAATCAAGTCCTGAAGGGCGTATCCCTCTCGGTGGAGCCGGGCGAAGTCATTGCCATCATCGGCAAGAGCGGTTCGGGCAAGAGTACGTTGCTACGTTGCATCAACGGGCTGGAGACCATCGACTCCGGTGCGATTACCGTGGCCGGCGCGCACCTGGCCGACAGCGAACTGCAACTGCGCGCGCTGCGGCTGAAAGTGGGCATGATCTTCCAGCAGTTCAACCTGTTTCCGCACCTGAGCGCGGGGCGCAACGTGATGCTGTCGCCAATGGTGGTCAAGGGCGTGCCGGAGTCGCGGGCCCGTGAACTGGCCGAGGAGAATCTGGCACGGGTGGGCTTGTCCGCCAAGTTCGACGCGTATCCGGATCAGCTGTCCGGTGGACAACAGCAGCGTGTGGCCATTGCACGTGCGTTGGCCATGCAGCCGACTGCCTTGCTGTGCGACGAGATTACCTCGGCGCTGGATCCCGAGCTCGTGAACGAAGTGCTGCAGGTGGTGCGCGGCCTGGCTTCCGATGGCATGACCTTGCTGATGGTGACGCACGAAATGCGCTTCGCACGTGAGGTGTGTGACCGCGTGGTCTTCATGCACCAGGGCAAGGTGCATGAGATCGGCGCGCCCGATGAGGTATTCGCCCGGCCGCAGACGCCGGAGTTGCAGCAGTTCCTGGGGATGGTGGAGGCGGTGGCCTGATCTCTGCCGATGCGCACGGCCCGTCAGGCGGATCGCTGATCTGCCGTGCGCCATTCGGCCCATTGCCACGACAGCAACGCTGGCACGCCAAAGCCAATCTCACGTGCCCGCTTGACCAGCGCCAGCGCGAGCGAGGTTGGCGCATCGATGCCGCAGGTCGTTCCCAGCACCACGAGCACCGCTTCCTGCACCCCCAGTCCGGCGGGAATGAAGAACGCCATCTGGCGCGCAGCCAGCGTCAATGCTTCGATGGCCAGTGCCGCACCAAAGCCGACCGGATGCCCAAGCAGCGACAGCCCCCACCAGACTTCCAGTGTCCCCACCACCAGTCCGGCCACCTGCCAGGCCAGCGTGCGCAACAGCATGCGATAGCGCTGGCATAGCGCGCGGATCTGCGCATCCAGACGGACGCCGTCGATCACCGCCGCCATACGGTGCTGGTCGCCCAGCATGCGTTGCGCGAAGGTCTCGATTCGCGTGAACCATGTACCGTGCCGCAACGCATAGGCAAACAATCCGGGTCCCGGAAGCGACAGCAACAAGCCAACCGCGATCAGCCAGCCATGGTCACTGACTCGCGTGGTCGATACCAGCAGCAACACGCCAGCCAGCGCGAACAGATAGTGCGCAAACATCGTCACCATTACCTCAATTACGACGCTGGCCGTGACGGTGGTGTTGTCGGGCACACGGCGCCACGCCAGGCGGATGCCTACGAGTTCGCCGCCGACACCAGCCGTCGGCAGCAGTCGCGTCACGGCCTCGCGTACGGTGGCGACCCATAGCAGGTATCCGGTGCCCGCCTTCCCGGTCGGGTCGGAAGGTGCCAGCAAGGTGCGCCAACCGCGCGCGTCGAGCCACAACGCGGCGAGATGGATCGGCGCGAGCCACAGTAAGGGCCAGCCCGCGCGTTCGAGGATCTGGCCAACTTCGACGAAGCCCTCCATCGCCACGACGATGGTAAGGAGCAGCAGTCCGAGTAGTGCGCCTAGCAAGCCCAGACGCTTCATGGACATGCGGCCTGAAGGTCGATAAAGCTGCCACGTCTTGGCGCGGCCCGTTCCGCCGCGGCACGCACACGCGGCGAGAGCAGCGCTGCAAGCTCATCGGCGTGGCGATAGTCGGGCATCGATGCACCAATGCGTGCGCCCGAGGTCACGGCCGGATGGAGATACAACTCGACGGCACCGTTGGGTAAATGGTCGAGCGCCGCAAGCAAGGCGGCTTCGTCCATCGCGCCGCTGGCCGAGAGGCCGAGCACGAAGTCGTTGTGGGCGATACCTGCGCGATGCAGGCGCCGGCGTAGCAACGCCAGCCATGGTCGCAGGTACAAGGGGCCACCGGCCTCGCGCGGCAGGCGCATGGCGCGTAGTCCGTACTCGCGGCCGATGCGCAGGATCAGGCCGAGCACAGTCGGATGCAGATGAAAATGCTTGTGCGCGTTCACGTGATCCAGTGCCAGTCCGGTCTGCGCGAACGCCTCGAACTGCGCGCGTATCTCTGCCGCCAGTTGCTTGCGGACCCGAGGCTGGAAGAAGAAGCGAAAGCTGTGCCGCACCATGGCCTCGTCGAAGCGGCCATCGATATCGACGAGGTCGGGTATCGCTTCCCATGGCAATGCAGACCAGCCATCGGTCAGTACCAGATGCAGGCCCACGCGCAATCCGGGCAGCCGGTGGGCACGCGCCACGGCATCGGCCGTGGCGGGGGCACTGACCATCAGGCTGGCCGCGTTGAGGATCCCTTCGAGATGTGCCTGCTCCACTGCGGCGTTGACATCGCGATGCAGGCCGAAGTCATCGGCGGTGACGATCAGCAATTGACAGCTGGTCATCGATCAGGCCTCGTGGGAACGCAGGAAGCGGAAAAATTCCACGCCTTCGCGCAGGCGGCGTTTGGTCATGCTCCAGCTACCCATCATCTCCCTGACGATTTCGTAGATCTTGCTCGGCCGGAAGTAAAAGCGCCTGTAGAACGTCTCCACACCGTGATAGATCTCCTCCCGGCTCAGGTGCGGATAGCTGAGGGCGGCCAGTTGCACGCCCTTGTCGTTGACAAGATGAATCACCTTGTTGTCTTCGAGCCAGCCGTTGTCCACGGCCTGCCGGTACAGCGTGGTACCCGGATACGGGGCCGCCAGCGATACCTGGATCGTGTGGGGATTGATTTCCTTGGCGTACGCGATGGTTTTCTCGATGGTCTCGCGGGTCTCGCCGGGCAGGCCCAGGATAAACGTGCCGTGGATCTGGATGCCAAGTTTGCGGCAATCTTCGGTAAAGCGACGCGCAATATCGGTACGCAGGCCTTTCTTGATATTGAGCAGGATCTGGTCGTCGCCCGACTCATAGCCCACCAGCAGCAGGCGCAAGCCGTTCTCCTTCATGATCTTGAGCGTGCTGTATGGCACATTGGCCTTGGCGTTGCAGGACCATGGCAGCCCGATCTTGCCCAGGCCACGCGCGATCTCTTCCACGCGCGGCTTGAAGTCGGTGAACGTATCGTCGTCGAACATGATCTCGCGCACTTCGGGCATGTTCTCCTTGATCCATTTCACCTCGTCGATCACGCTTTGCGCGGAGCGCGTGCGATAGCGATGACCGCCCACGGTTTGCGGCCACAGGCAGAACGTGCAGCGCGACCGGCAGCCCCTGCCGGTATAGATCGACACGTAAGGATGTAGCAGGTAGCCGATAAAGTAGTTCTGGATCTTCAGGTCGCGCTTGTAGATTGGCGCGACGAACGGCAACTCGTCCATCTTCTCGATCATCGGCCGCGCCGGATTGTGCTCGATCGACCCATCGGGCAACCGGTAGCTCAGGCCTGCGATTTCGCCGAGTGGCTTGCCGGCGGCCACATCCTGGCAGGTGTAGTCGAACTCCTCGCGACACGCAAAGTCGACGGCTGCGGTAGCGCCGAGCGTGCCGCCCGGGTCCACCGCAGCCTTGGCGCCAACCATGCCAATCAGCAGGTCGGGCCGGCGTGCCTTCAGTGCTTCGGCAAACCTTGCATCGGTCGGAAAAGATGGCGTGCTTGTATGGATGATCACCAGGTCATAGTCGGCCGCGATATTCAGCGTCTGTTCTACCCCCAGCCCGTCGGCAGGCGCATCCAGTACGCGGCTGTTTGGTACCAGGGCTGCCGGTTGCGCGAGCCATGTTGGATACCAGAACGACTTGATCTCGCGCTTGGCCTGATAGCGCGAGCCCGCACCGCCGTCGAATCCGTCATACGAAGGCGCCTGGAGGAAGAGCGTTTTCATCGGGAGCTATCCTGTGGGTGGGGCGTGGACGAGTACAGCCCATGATTCGGCGCGGGGCGAGCGGCCGCGTGCACGGCAGTGGGTTCGGCGCGTGGCTCATCCGCGGTGGTCATTACGTGGCCGCGCCAGTGCACCTGGCCGCCGGGCAGCGATGCCGACCACTCGAGGAGCAGTAGCGCATCGCGCAGCGGTGCCATCAAGGCATTGCCGATGCCGTTCGCCATCGCGCTGCGCGCCAATGCGCCAGCCATCGCGATAGTGAACACCACCGGAGTCGGCGTGAGCACGCATCCAAGGATCAGCATCGGCCACGTGAACGTGAGGAACATGAAGTAGAAGCCGGGCGCGCTCAGCGAGCGGATCGTGCGCATCCAGCGCAGTTCGTGCCGCCACAACGCACGCAGGCCAGTCTCGATCACGTCGGTTTCCACTACTACGTCGGACAGCACGGTTCTCCATCCGGCCTGGCGTGTGAGCTCGCCGAGCCAGAAGTCGTCGGCCAGACGGTCTGCCAGCGCCGGGAATCCGCCAATGGCATTGAGCGTGTCGCGCCGCAGCGCGATCGTTGCGCCGAACGCAAAGCGTCGAGAGCCGCCAGCATGCGCCACGTGTACCGACGGTGCAAACCAGTCGTTGATGAACGATGCCCCCAACCTTGCCCAGGCACCCTCAACGGGCCGACCGCGATACAGGCACGTAACAACGCCGACGTGCGGGTCGGCGAGCGGGCCAGCCAGTCGTTCCAGATAGTCGGGCGGTACGGCGATGTCGCTGTCGGCGATGACCAGATGATCGTGCCGCGCCGCGCGATAGAGGTTGATCAGGTTGCTGACCTTGGGATTCCTGCCATGCACGCGTGCATCGACGACCAGTGCGATCTCGCGCTCGGGAAACTCCTTGCGCAGGCGCAACACGACGTCGATCGCCGGATCGTCATCGGCGCAAACGCCAAAGACCAACTGATAGTGCGGATGCCGCTGGCGGCAGAGGCCTGCCAGGTTTTCGTAGAGGTGTGGTTCGGCGCCGCAAAGCGGCTTGAGAACGCTAATGGGTGCCAGGTGACGGGGAGGGGCAGCGGGTAGCGTACGTCGCTGACTGACGCACGCTGCCGTGATGGCATAGCACGTGGCAGCCTCCACCAGCAATTGCCCCGCGGTAGCGGTCCAGATGGCACTCATCGCTCGCCCCTCGCATGCGATTACTTACGATCCATGACTTGACTCAGTATTGCTCGATCCACTGTGCCCTACGCGCTTGACGGACGCAATACGGTTGCGTGCGCCACGGATCATTATTGCCGCCAAAAATACGTTCCGCCAGAGCGATCCTGGAAGTTTTTGCGTTGACGCATTTTGCAGACATCAATGCATCAGGCCGCGATTTAATCTGGTCTTAATGATTCCGTGAGAAGACGTCGCATTACGGCTTGATCAGCCCTTCTCTTGCCGCGCGTACCACCGCCTCGACGCGCGTGGCTACTCCGAGCTTCTCGCGCGCATTGTCGATATGGAAGTCAACGGTGCGCTTTGAGAGGCCCAGGATGGTGGCGATCTCGCCGGATGTCTTGCCACGTGCGGACCATGACAGCGCCTCGATCTCGCGTTCGGACAACACAACGTGTGGCAGCGTCCGGTGCAGGATCTTCCCGGCGCGTGCAAGCCGCGCTTCGATGATGCTTTCGAGGATATCGAAATCCACGGGCTTGGTTACATAATCGTCCGCGCCCAGGCGACGCCCCTTGAGTTCGGCATCGCGTTGGGCCAGCGCCGTAAGGAAAACGAAAGGAATATCGGCAAAGCGCGGCGCAAGGGCTCGCAGGCGACCGAGCAGTTCGAAACCGTCCATCACGGGCATGCCGATATCGCACAGCACAAGATCCGGTGGCGCACGCAGGACCGATGCAAAACCATCCTGCCCGTTGTGCATCACTGCAACCTGGTAGCCGCGCTCGGTCAATTCCTCGGCAATCAGTGAGGCGGTTTCGGCGTCATCTTCTATGCACAGAATTTGCCGTGGCGCGTTAAGGAAGAGCGTGGACATCTTTATCTTGTCGGGCCGGTAACCGGCGCACCGCGAAAATTAGTGGGAAATTCGGAAAAATAACCTATGCAAAACATGGTTCGCAAGGTTCGTTGGCAGTTGCTGGACGATACGGCGTCGGCGTCGCTGGCATCGCTCAGGCGATTGCGCGTGCGGCTACCGTTGGTGTTCGTCCTGTTCCTGTTACTGGTGGTTGGTCTGGGTGCCTTCAGTATCAACCGTCTGAGCAGCTTCCACAATGTCTCGGCACAGATCAGCAACCACTGGCTGCTCAGCAATCGCATACTGGGCGACCTGAATAACGACATCTCGGATTTCAGGGCCACCGAGGGCGAGTTGCTGACGGCGCGTGGCGTCAAGGATCGACACCGGATGGAGCAGGAGCTCGAAGCGCTGGATGCGACGATATCCGAAGCCAACGAGCGGTACGGGAAGATCGAGCACGATACCTTTGAGCTCGAGCTTTACGCGCAGTTTGCCGGTCAGTGGCGAGCCTACCGGGAACTGGCCAATCGTGTGATGGAACTGGCGCAGCGCGCCGACAATACCGAAGCAATCGCTCTCTACTATCAGGAGTCGCGGCACGCTTTCAACCTGGCCAATGGCACGCTGACCACGCTGACGGAGCGCAATGTGGCTGGCGCCAACGAAGCGACGATGCGCGAAGCCCAGGCATACCGCGGGGCGCGCGACCTGATCCTGAACGGCATCGTCGTCGCTGCGCTGCTGATGATTGCCGGCATCCTTTACTTTGTCACGGCCGTGACCAATCCGATTGCGGTGCTGGTGGACCGGATGCATCGCATCAGCGACAACGAGACCGAGATCGTCATACCATCGACCGCGCGCCCTGATGAAGTGGGGGAAATCGCACGCGCAGTCCAGCGGTTTCGCGACAACACCGTTGCGTTGGCCCAGAGCCGTACCGCGCTCGCGGCCCAGGCGAAAACGCTGGAAGCGACACTGGCCAATGAACGCCGCATGGCCGAACTGCAGCGCAACTTCATCTCGATGGTGTCGCATGAGTTCCGCACGCCGTTGACCGTGATTGATTGCCACGCCCAGCGTATGAGCCATATGCGGCAGGCACTGTCGGTGGAGCAACTGGGCGAGCGCAGTGCCAGGATTCGCGCCGCGGTCAGGAAGATGACCGACCTGATCGATGACATGCTCGGCGCCTCGCAGACGCTTGATGCCGCCACCCCCGGCGCGCTGCAGAAATCGGATTTCTCTTTGCAGCTCCTGCTGCAGGACGTCTGCGACATGCATCGCGAAAGCGTGGCCGATACGCAAATTGTTGTGCATTGGGCGGCTGACGTGCCGGAGACGTTTCACGGCGATGCGCGACTGCTGTTCCAGGCGTTCAACAATCTGGTTGGCAATGCGATCAAATACTCGCCACCGGGTTCCCTGGTGGCCGTCGACGTGTCGAACGATACTGGCGCGACGCTGATCAGTGTGTCGGATCGCGGTATCGGCATACCCGAATCCGACCTCGGACACGTGTTCGAGCGCTATGTGCGTGGGCGCAACGTATCAGGTACCGCAGGTGCGGGAGTGGGACTCTACATTGTCAGGCTGGCGGCCGAGCTGCATGGTGGTGAGGTATCGGTCAGCAGCGCGGAAGGCACCGGATCCCGGTTCATGGTACGCCTGCCTGGCGTGATGCAAGCGCAGGCGGCGTAGCGCGCCGGGTGTCGGCTGAGGCCGAGCGATTCCACCAGCCACCCCCCAACGCCTGATATAGAGCCACCGTATCTGCGTATCGCGCTGCCTCGGCTTGTGCGACAGCCTGCGTGGTGGTCTGGAATGCCTGTTCCGCATTGAGCACTGCCAGCACATTCACGAAACCTGACGACAGTTGCTTCTGCGTGATGTCCAGTGTGGTCCGCGCGGCTTGCCCGGATGCCTGGGCGGCCTGCAACGTGTCGGCATCATTGCTGATGGCGTGCAGAACATCCGCGACGTTCTGGAATGCATTGACCACGGTGCCGCGGTACTGGGCTTCGGCCTGGTCCAGCGCGGCATCGGCAGCGTGCTTGCGCGCGATCAGCGTGCCGCCGGCAAAGAACGTCTGGGCAACGTTTCCGGCCAGGCTCCAGAAAACGTTCCCGGATGCGAACATCTGGCTGAACACCGTGGCGGCGCCGCCCTGAGCAGCCGAGATCGTGAACTGGGGCAGCATATTGGCAATGGCCACGCCCACCAGGGCCGTGGCCGCGTGCAATTGCGCTTCGGCGGCGCGCACATCGGGTCGCTGCCGCACCAGGTCGGATGGCAGCGATACCGGTAGCGCTTCGGGCAGCGCGAAATCGGTGAACGTGAACGTTTCCTCGAGTGGTTCTGCGGGCAACCTGCCGGCCAACGCCGCAAGCAGATCACGCTGCAGCGCCAGCTGCTTGCGCAGGCCCGGCAGCGCCTGTTCCGCCTGCGCAAGTTGCGTGCGTGCGGCTGCCACGTCGAGGCCGCTCACGTAACCAAGCGAGAACTGCTTCTGCAGGATATCGAGCAATCGCCGCTCCACGGCGACAATGTGCTCTTGCGCATCGATCTGTGCGCGCAGTGACGCTTCCTGGATCGCCGCCAGGCTGATGTTGGACGCCAGTGTCAGGTAGGTAGCCTCGACCTCGAAGCGCTGGGCCTCTTCCAGTGCCTGCAGCGATTCAACCTGGCGCCGGTTCAGCCCGAACACGTCGGGCATGTAGCTGACGGTGAGCTGGGCGGTATGAAGATTGAAGACGGCATCGCCTGACGTCAGTGTCGGTGACAGCGTATTGACCGCATTGCGCTGGCGCGAGGGCGAATAGGAACCCTGCAGCGTGGGGAAGTACGCGCCCTGCTGTGCGCGTACTTCGGCATGTGCCTGTCGCAGGGCGGCCTGGGCAGCGGCGACAGTGGGGCTGGCACGCATGGCTGACGCAATGACCCTGTCAAGCTTGTCGGAGCGTAGCAAGGTCCACCATTGCTCCGGCACGTTCATGCCGGCCACGAAGCGCTGGACATCGCCGCCTTGTACGGGCGCCGCTGCCGTCAGCGCTGGCAGCGGCGCTTGCGAATACCCGCTCGTGTCAGGTGCCGCGGGTGAATGAAAATCTGGCCCGACCGCGCATGCCGAGACCATGCAACATGCCGCAAGCGCAGCTGCGCGCGCGCGTGACGGGGCAATACGGGGAAGTAACCTGCGGCGGACGGTAGACATGGTCCATAAACTCAAAGCCATCGGTGGCGCTGGACGAAGTCTAAGGGTGCGCTACCCGACCGTCACTGTGATTTGTCACAGTAGACCGCATGCGCGCCGGCTCTCATCATGCGGGCCAGCACAAGAAATTCCGGGATTGTTCCATGCGTATCGATGCAAAGTCCGCCATTGTGGGTGGCGGCACCACGGCCGTGGTACTGGTGGGCCTGTTGCTCGCATTCAACGCGTGGACCCAGCCCAGTCCCCTGTACGGACCGGAGCGGGGCTTTTCCGGCAGCAATTCGCCTGCACCGAAGGTGGCGCCGTTGGGCGCCGCCGTGACGTTGAGTACGACCCAGATGGGAACCGTCAAGGTCGTGGCGGTCCAGCAGGCCGATTTTGCCAACCGGCGCGAAGCAGTTGGCAACATCGACTTCAACCAGGATCGCTCGGTCCAGGTTTTCTCGGCTTACCCGGGCAAGGTGCGCAACGTCTACGTCGCTGTGGGAGACGACGTGAAGAAGGGTGCGCCGCTGTATGACATTGACAGTCCCGATCTGGTCCAGGCCGAGTCAACGCTGATTTCCGCCGCCGGTACGCGCAAGCTGACCGCGCGCGCGCTGGAACGTGCGCACCAGCTGTTCGAGATCCAGGGCATTGCGCAAAAGGACCTGGAGCAGGCGGTGTCTGACCAGCAGGCGGCGGAAGCGGCGTACAAGGCCGCGCGGGATGCCGTAACGATCTTTGGCAAGTCAGAAGCCGAAATGGATCGCATCATCTCGCAGCGACATCCGGACTCGGTACTGACAGTCGTCAGTCCGATTGGCGGTCGCGTCACGGCACGCAACGCGCAGTCGGGTTTGCTGGTGCAGCCCGGCAATGGCACCGCACCGGTCACCGTGGCAGACATCTCGACGGTCTGGATGCAGGCCTTCGTGCCCGAGGCCGACACGCCACTGCTGCATGTGGGGCAGTCCGTCAAGGTCAAGGCCATGGCGTGGCCCGGCCGCGAGTTCACCGGCACCATCACCACGCTGGGTGCCAGCATCGACGGGACCACGCATCGCATGCAGGTGCGTTCGGAGGTCAAGGATCCGCAGCATGAACTACGTCCCGGCATGATTACGTCATTCGATATCCGTACCGGGGATCCGTCGCACTCGGCGGCCGTGACAGCCGATGGCATCATGCGTGAAGGAGATGGCACGATGACAGTCTGGGTCACGCACGACCAGCGGCGGTTTGAGCGTCGCGTGGTTACGGTTGGGCTGACGCAGGATGGCTTGGTCCAGGTCCTGAGCGGGCTGGCGCCCGGGGAACTGGTGGCCAGCGAGGGCGCCGTATTTCTCAGTAATGCGGCGGCGCTGGCGGCGCAGTAGCGCCGGCCCCTCGCACTCGCCCTCGCACACGTAATTCCGATTCCAAGACCAATAACGAGGCCATTGTGCTCAGGAATGTCCTACGGCTGTCGCTGACACGGCGGCCGCTGATTCTGCTTTTCCTGCTGGTATTCGCCGGCGCCGGGCTGTTTGCCTACTCGAAGCTCAATATCGAGGCTTATCCGAATCCCGCGCCGGTAATCCTGGAGATCACCGCGCAGGCCCCCGGACTTTCGGCCGAGGAAATGGAGCGGTACTACACGGTACCGATGGAAGTGGGGCTGGCCGCCACGCCCGGTGTCGAGAGCATTCGCTCCACCTCGTTCTATGGTTTGTCGTTCGTGCGGGTGACGTTTCGCTACGGTATCGACTACTACTTTGCCTATACGCAGGCCGCACTGGCGTTGCAGCAGAACGTAAGCTTGCCGAACAATGTCCAGGCGCAGATCCAGTCTTCGAGCCTGGTCGGCGAAATCTATCGCTACCAGCTCAAGGGTCCCGACCATTTCGGGCTTACCAACCTGCGCACGCTGCAGGACTGGGTGCTGCAGCGCCGGCTGAAGACCGTGCCCGGCGTCATGCAGGTGGTGAGCTGGGGTGGGACGACCAAGGAGTATGACGTCGAGGCCGACCTGCACAAGCTCGACGCGTACAACATCTCGCTGTCGCAGATGATTACCGCGCTCGGCAATGCCAACATCAATGTCGGCGGGCGAACCATTAACCTGGGCCAGCAATCCGTCAACATACGCGGCGTGGGCCTGATCGAAAGCACGAAGGATATCGAGCAGGTCGTGCTGACCCAGAACAATGGCGTACCGGTCCAGGTCAAGGACGTAGCCAAGGTCAAGGTTGGCTTTGCGCCACGGCTTGGCAAGTCGGGACGTGACAACGAGGACGACGTGGTGACAGCCGTCGTGGTGATGAACCGGACGTTGCAGACCAATGAGGTGGTGGCTCGCGTCAAGGACGAGATCGCGAAGATCAACAGCGACGGTACGTTGCCCGCAGGTGTCCGCATCGATCCGTACTATGACCGCTCGACGCTGGTGGCGGTGACTACGCATACTGTGCTGCACAGCCTGCTGTTCGGTTGCCTGCTGGTGTTCTTTATCCAGTGGGTATTCCTCGGCGATCTGCGCAGCGCGATCATTGTCAGCGTCAATATCCCGTTTGCATTGTTCTTCAGCATCATGATCCTGGTGATGCTGGGGGAATCCGCCAACCTGCTGTCGGTAGGCGCGGTGGACTTCGGGATCATCGTTGATTCATCGGTGATCCTGGTCGAGAACATCTTCCGGAACTTCCAGTTGCCGCTTGTCGAGCAGCAGCGGCTGTTGCTGAGCCGTGAAGGCCGGGGGCTCGGCAAGGGCTTGCCAGACCGCCTGCGCATGATCTTCATCAGCGCTTTGCAGGTGGACAAGGCCGTGTTCTTCTCGGCGGCGATCACGGTGGCGGCTTTCGTGCCACTGTTCACGATGCAGGGCGTGGAGGGCCAGATCTTCGGCCCGATGGCACGCACCTATGGCTATGCACTGCTGGGTGCGTTGATCGCGACGTTTACCGTGACGCCGGTGCTGTGCTCGTACCTGCTGCCAAAGCATATCGAGGAGAAGGAAACCTGGCTGGTGCGCAAGCTGCACCACCTGTATGCACCGGCCCTGAGATGGTCGCTTGGCAACAAGCGGCTGTCGGTGGCCATTGGCGTTCTGGTCCTGGGTGTTACCGGAGCGTTGATGCCGTTGCTGGGTACCGAATTCCTGCCGGCACTCGAAGAGGGCAACCTCTGGATCCGCGCGACGCTGCCGCCCACCGTATCACTGGAGGCTGGTATCGCGCCCGTGGCACGCATGCGCAAGATCTTGCTGTCGCATCCCGAAGTGGCCACCGTGGTGTCGCAGCATGGCCGACCAGACGATGGCAGCGATGCGGCGGGCTTCTTCAATGCCGAGTTTTTCGTGCCATTGAAGCCATTCGACGAATGGCCGGCGGGCATGACCAAGGACAAGCTTGTTGCGCAGGTGCAGAAGGAGTTCGCGGATGAGTTCACCGGCATCTCGCTGAACTTTTCACAGTACATCCAGGACAACGTGGAAGAGGGATTGTCTGGCGTGAAGGGCGCGAACTCGGTCAAGATCGTCGGCCGCGACCTGCCCACGCTGGAGCGGCTGGCTGACCAGGTGATGCACGAGATGGAGCAGATTCACGGGGTCACGGATCTTGGGGTGTTCCGCGTGCTGGGCCAGCCCAACCTCGACATCAAGGTCAATCGTGAGGCGGCCGCGCGCTACGGGCTCAATACGGGAGACGTAAATGCGGTCGTGCAGGCGGCGCTGGGCGGAGCGCCGGCCACAACCGTGCTGGAAGGCGACCGGCAGTTCGCGCTGACCGTCAGGCTGGCGCCTGAATACCGGGGGAGCATCGACGCGATCCGCAATATCAAGGTCGCGTACCAGGTGGCAGGCGGAAGCAATGCGTATATACCACTGAGCGCGCTGGCCGATGTGTCGCTCGATACCGGGGCGTCATATATCTACCACGAGCGCAACCAGCGCTATATCCCGATCAAGTTCAGCGTGCGCGGCCGTGACCTGGGCAGTACGGTAGCCGAGGCGCAGGCGCGTATTGCCCGTACCATCAAGCTGCCCGAGGGATATCACATTGCCTGGGCTGGCGAGTTCGAGGAACTCGAACAGGCCAAGAAGCGGTTGGCGCTGATCGTGCCGATCAGCATCGTGATGATCATGGTATTGCTGTACGGCCTGTTCAATTCGCTGCGCGATAGCGTGATGGCGCTGGCCGGCATACCGTTTGCCATTGCCGGCGGCGTGTTCGCGTTGTTCGTGACTGGGCTCGATTTCAGTATCTCGGCTGCCATCGGGTTTGTCTCGCTGTTCGGCGTGTCCGTGATGGACGGCATCCTGATGATCACCTACTACAACCAGTTGCGCGAACAAGGCGAGAGGTCCGAGACAGCGATGTCGCAGGCCGCGCAACAGCGGATGCGACCGATGCTGATGACGGCGCTCTCGGCGTGCATCGGCCTGCTGCCGGCGGCAATCTCCACCGGTATCGGCAGCCAGGTGCAACGGCCGCTCGCGACGGTGGTGGTGGGCGGCATGCTGATCGGACCGTTGATGTTGTTGGTGATTGTGCCGGCGCTGCGGCTGGTGTTCATCGGCAAGCGCGAGAGTTAGCGTGGGCAGGTCAAGCCAGTGAGCTAATAGCGCTTGGAGGTGGCGTGGTTCTTGCGTGGGATATCCGCTTTGCTTTGTCTGTCCGCGGCTTCACATGCCTTTTTCTTCCCATTCCCTTGAGCCAGCGCCTTCGCCGGCACGATCGCCAGTCACCGCGCTGAACCTGCGCCAGATTGAGGTATTCCACGCAATCATGGTGTCGGGCTCGCTGAGCGAGGCCGGCCGCATGCTCTGCGTGTCACAGCCGGCCATCAGCCGCGTACTGGCTACCGTCGAAGCCCGGCTGCGCTTTGCGCTGTTCGACCGCGTGCGGGGCCGCCTGCATCCCACGCCGGAAGCGCGCCGCCTGTTCGCCGAAGTGCAGCCGATCCTCGATGGCGTGAGCCGCTTCAATGCGGTGGCGGCAAGCCTGGCCGAACATGGCGAGGGCAAGCTGTCGATCGTGTCCAGCCCGAGCTATAGCGAATGGCTGATGCCGCGTGCGATCCAGCGCTTTCGGCACCGGCATCCTACGGTGCGCGTGCACTATCGGCCTTTGCCGTTCGACGCGTTGTTGCCTTTTGTGGCGCAGGGGCAAGCCGATCTGTGCATCGCGTCGATGGCGCCACCGGCGGGTTCCCAGTTGCGGGCACGCGAGATCGGCGAGGGCAACATCATGTGCGCAGTGCCGCGCGGGCACGCGCTGGCGGAGCGCAATGAACTTACGGTCGATGACCTGCGTGGTTCCACGTTTATCGGCTATGGCAGCGACACGCCTTTCGGGCGCCTGTCGGCACAATTCCTGACTTCGGAGCGCGGCACGCTGGCGCCCGACATCGAGATTCGCTCGACGCCGGAAGCCATGGCGCTGGTACGCGAAGGGGTGGGCGTGGCGCTGATGGAATCGTTCGGCTATACCCCCGACGGGGCTGGCGATATCGTGCTCAAGCCAATTCGTCCGGCCTTGGCACACAAGATCTATCTGATCCATTCGCGCCAGCACGTGATGTCTACGCTGGCCAAGGGCTTTGTCGCCACGCTGACCCACCTGCTGGACCAGCGTCCTGGTTGACTGTGGCGGTTTCGAGACGGCACGGTTGGGAACAGTAGGCCGCCCGCATCAATCTTTGTCTGAAGACCATAACGCGCGGTTATGGGTGTGGCCTGGCAACGCTCCGGCCGCAGCGCCGGAAACGCCGATGGTGCAAGGTCTGGCGGCGTTCGCTCCAAGCTGCGTGGACCGATTTCGGCGTGTGGGGCGCGGGCTTCCGACGCGATGGGTGGCTCTCTACACTGGGCCTGCCTTCAACGCATATTGCCTACATCGCTCATGACCAGACTCATCACCGTCGCGGCCGCCCAACTCGGGCCGATCCAGAAACACGAGGGCCGCGATGTCGCCGTGGGCCGCATGGTGCGGCTGCTGGAGCGTGCGCATCAGCGCGGCGCCCAGGTCGTCGTATTCCCTGAACTCGCGTTGACCACGTTTTTCCCGCGCTGGTACCACGAGGATCTGGCCGAGGCCGATGGCTGGTATGAAAGCGAACTTCCGTCGCCGGCCACGCAGCCGCTGTTCGATGCGATCCGCCGCTACGGTCTTACCGTCTATCTCGGCTATGCCGAGATCGCGTTCGAGCCCGACGAGACTGGCACGGTGCGCAAACGCCGCTTCAACACGTCGGTGGTGATCGCACCCTCGGGCGAGATCGTCCTCAAGTACCGCAAGGTTCATCTGCCCGGCCACGCCGAGTACGCACCCCATCGCAAGGTGCAGCATCTGGAGAAGCGTTACTTCGAGGTCGGCAACCTGGGCTTCCCGGTCACGCGTGCCCCGGTAGGCGAGGTGGACGTGAACCTGGGCATGATGATCTGCAACGATCGCCGCTGGCCCGAATCGTGGCGCGTGCTGGGCTTGCAGCAGGTGGAACTGGTCATGCTTGGCTACAACACGCCGAGCATGAACATGGAGAACCGCGGCTTCGAGGCCCATCATCTGCGCGTATTCCATTCGCAACTGTCGATCCAGTCCGGCTGCTATCAGAACGCAACGTTCGCCGTTGCCGTGGCCAAGGCGGGCACGGAAGACGGTCACGAGATGTTCGGGCACTCGATCATTGTCAACCCACAAGGCGAGATCATGGCGCAGGCCACCACGTGGGACGATGAACTGGTAGTGGCCGATTGCAACCTGGACCTGTGCGAACTGGGCCGTTCCACTGTGTTCAATTTCGGGCTGCATCGCCGCGTGGAAGCCTACGACCGGATCACGTCGCAAACCGCCAGCGTCGCGCCCTCGGTGTGGACGCCTGCTGCGGCGGTACGCTGATGGACGCCGCGATGCAGACCTTCCGTGCCAAGTCGCGCCCGGCCTTGCCCGCGACCATCGAGCATGAAATGCTTGGTGCGATGCGTGTGCCGGTGTTTGCCGACGTTGAACGCGCCGCGCGTGCGCTGGCGCCGCATATTGTCAGGACGCCGCTGCTGCGCAACGCGAAGCTCGATGCACTGGCTGGTGCTCCGGTCTGGCTCAAGCCCGAATGCCTGCAGGTGACAGGCTCGTTCAAGGCGCGCGGCGCGCTCAATGCGCTGCTGGCCATGGACGATGCCACGCGAGAACGTGGCGTGGTTGCCTACTCGACCGGCAACCACGGCCAGGCAATTGCGTGGGCAGCAAAGAGCCTGGGCTTGGCGGCCACCATCGTGATGCCGGTGGACGCGCCGCGCAACAAGGTGGAGCGCGCGCTGGCACAGGGCGCCCGCGTGGTGCACTACGACCGTCGCCATGAAAGCCGCGAATCGATCGGCATGCGGCTGCTCGACGAAACCGGCGGCACGCTGGTGCCGCCCGGCGATCATCCCGATGTGCTGGCCGCACAGGGAACGGTTGCGCTGGAAGCGCTGCACGACCTGCCCGCCGCAGCGCTGGCGAACCTTGGCACGTTTGCGGCGCCGTGCGGTGGCGGCGGCATGATCGCCGGATGCGGCCTGACGATCGATACGCTAAGCCCCGGCACGCGCCTGGTGGCTGCGGAGCCGGCCAGCTTCGACGATACCGTGCGCTCGCTGCAAAGCGGCAGGCGCGAGTCCAATGTGCCGGGCGCGAGTTCGCTGTGCGACGCGTTGCAGGCCGTTACCCCCGCGGAATTGCCGTTTGCGATCAACGGCCGCTACCTTGATGCTGCCTGCGCGGTGTCCGACACCGAAGTCATCGCCGCGATCCGCTTTGCGCTCGAAGAACTGCACCTGCTGGTGGAACCGGGCGGCGCCGTCGCACTGGCCGCGCTGCTGGCCGGACGGATCGATCTGGCCGGCCGCGATGCCGTGCTGGTGCTGTCCGGCGGCAATATCGACCTGCCACTCCTACATACGATGCTGCAGCCCACTGCAGCCGCCCCGCACGGCACCTGAGACAGCCGTGCCCATGCCGGTGCACGGCAGATCGTGCGCCGGATTCTCTGCCACTTGTCGTTTGCAAGGACGGTTCATCATGTCTCTGAAGTCCAATCCATTCCGAATCCTGGGGCGCGTGGCGCTCGGCGCCGCCGCGTTGCTGCTGTCCGCACAGGCGTATGCCGCATGGCCCGAACGGCCGATCACGCTGATTGTGCCTTTCAACGCAGGTACCACACCCGATATCGTGTCGCGCTTGCTGGCCGATGCGGTGGGCCGTGACATCGGTCAGCAGATCGTGGTCATGAACCGCGTCGGCGCCTCGGGCATCATCGGCACGCAGGCCATCATCAACGCACCAGCCGATGGCTATACGATCGGCTTCGCCAACGTGGCTACGCTGGCCATCAACCAGTCGCTTTACAAGAAACTGCCGTACGACGCCGACAAGCAACTGGCGCCGGTGGCACTGACCGGCTTCGTGCAGAACGTGCTGGCGGTGCGCAAGGACCTGGGCGTCCATAACGTGGCCGAACTGGTGGCAAAGGCCAAGCGCGAGCCGGGCAAGCTGGCGGTGGCATCGGGAGGCAACGGCACCACGGGCCACCTGAGCGCCGAGATGTTCAAGTCGATGGCAGGTGTTTCCATCACCCATGTGCCATACAAGGGTGGCCCCGAGGCCGACCTCGCGGTATTGCGCGGCGAAGTCGATCTCGTATTCGAGAACATTACCTCGATTGCGCCGTATCTCAAGAATGGCAGCGTGGTGCCGCTGGCGGTCACCGGCAAGCAGCGCGACAGCCGCCTGCCGCAATTGCCGACCATGGCCGAAAGCGGTCTCAAGGACTACCAGGCCGTGGCGTGGACCGGCTACGTGGCGCCGGCCGGCGTGGATCCGCAGATCCTTGATACGCTGAACCGGGCATTCAACAAGGCCGCCAACTCCGATGCCATCAAGTCACGGCTGACTGACATGGCATACGAGGTCACCACGGGGCCGCGCACTGCACTGTTCGATCTGGCAAGGAAGGAACGCCCGGTCTGGGCCGCCGTGATCCGCTCGTCGGGCGCCACTGTGGACTGACTCAAATGGCGGATTTCGACATACTGCTGCGCGGCGGGACCATTATCGATGGTACGGGTGCGCCGCGCTTCGATGCCGATGTGGGAATCGCGGGGGACAGGATCGCGGCAATCGGCGACCTGTCCGGCGCGCGCGGCCATTGCGAAATCGATGTGCAGGGCCGCATCGTCGCGCCCGGCTTTATCGATGCGCATACCCACGACGACCGCTACCTGATGCAAAGCCCGCTGATGCCGGCCAAGCTCAGCCAGGGCGTGACCACGGTGGTCACCGGCAACTGCGGGATCAGCCTGGCACCTTGGTGCGCGGCCCCCGGCCAGGCCGTGCCACCGCCGCTGGACCTGCTTGGCGACGATGCGGCGGCATTTCGCTACGCCGTGTTTGGCGACTATCTGAATGCGCTCGAACAGGCAGCGCCGGCCGTCAATGCGGCCTGCCTGGTGGGCCATACCACGCTGCGCGTGGCCGTGATGGACCGCCTTGACCGTGCTGCCACCGATGCTGAAATTGCCGCCATGCAGGCGCTGTTGCGCGATGCGATGCGCAGCGGTGCCAGCGGCATGTCCACCGGCGCAGCATATCCCGCCGCCATGGCAGCGCCGACCGACGAGATGGCGCGCGTGGCCGCCGCGCTGCACGGCTTCGGTGGCGTCCATGCGAGCCATATTCGCGACGAGGGCGACCAGATCCGCGAAGCCATCGACGAAGCAGTATCGATTGGGGAAGCCGGCGATGCCGGCGTCGTCGTCTCGCATCACAAGCTGATCGGGCCAAAAAACCATGGCCGTTCGGTGGAAACGCTGGCGCATTTCGCGCAGGTTATGCGGCATCGCTGCGTCGGGCTCGATTGCTATCCGTACCAGGCTGGTTCCACGATCCTGCGCAAGGATCGCCTGGCGGTATCGAGCCGCGTGATCGTGACGCGCTCGCAGCCGCATCCCGAGTACGCGGGCCAGGATCTCGATACGATTGCCGCCGCGATGGGGCGGTCGCCCGAGGACGCCGTCGATGCGCTGCAGCCGGCCGGTGCCATCTATTTCCTGATGGACGAGTCCGACGTCCGCCGTATCCTGGCCTTTCCGCAAACCATGATCGGCTCAGACGGCCTGCCGCATGATCCGGTGCCACATCCACGGCTGTGGGGCACGTTCCCGCGCGTGCTGGGCCACTACAGCCGCGATATCGGGCTGTTTCCGCTGGAAATGGCGGTGCACAAGATGACCGGACTGACCGCACGCCACTTCCATCTGGCGGGCCGTGGCGTACTGGCCGAAGGCAATTTTGCTGATGTGACAGTGTTCGACGCAGCACGCGTCATCGATACGGCAACATTCGAACAGCCAGTGGCGCAGGCGGCGGGCATTGACCACGTGTTCGTCAATGGCGAGATGGCCTGGACCGAAGGCGCCAGTACCGGTGTGCGGGCCGGTACAGTGATCCGGCATCGCTGATGCCTCGCCGATGCGCCATACTTCTGCAACTTACTGAACCCGAGGTTTAAGCACCATGACGCAATCCGTCTTCCATCTGGCTTTCAATGTGACCAATCTCGACGAGGCGCGCGGCTTCTACGGTGGCGTGCTGGGCTGCAAAGAGGGCCGCAGCACCGATACGTGGGTCGACTTCGACTTCTTCGGCCACCAGATTTCACTGCATCTCGGCAAGCCATTCCAGACCGAGCGCACCGGCCACGTGGGTAACGCACTGGTGCCGATGCCGCATTTCGGCATCATCCTGTTGTTGCCTGAATGGCGCGCACTGGCCGACCGTCTGACAGCAGCCAGCACCGAATTCGTACTGGCGCCGCAGGTGCGTTTCGAAGGGGAACCGGGCGAGCAATGGACGATGTTCTTCACCGACCCGTTCGGCAACCCGGTTGAAGTGAAAGGCTTCAAGAGCTGGGAAGCGGTGTACGCGCATTGACGGATCAAAGGATCGAAGGTGGCAGACTGCGGAGAGCTATGGCAAGTCGTTCAGTTCGTAGCTGGTACTGCGCCCGCTGCCGTCCGCTTTTCGCAGCACGCCGCGCGAGATCAGATCGTTGATATCGCGCAATGCCGTATCCGCGGAGCATTTGGCGATCGCAGCCCACTTGCTGGTGGTCAGCTTGCCGTTGAAGCCATCGAGCATCCGGTTGAGCAGTTTCACTTGCCGTTCATTGAACGGCGTCATGGCCCAGTGCTGCCAGAAGCGCGCCTTGGCCAGCACGGCATCGAGCGACACCTGTGCGTGGTCGATGGCGCGATGGAGGGCGTCGAGGAACCATGCCAGCCATTCCGTAACATCCATCGACCGCTTCTGGGTTCGTTCCAGGATGTCATAGTAGGCCTTGCGTTCGCTTTGAATCTGCGCCGACAGGCTGTAAAAGCGCTGCGGACTGCGATCCGCGCGGGCCAACAAGAGATCGCCGATGGCTCGCGCAATACGGCCGTTGCCATCATCGAACGGATGTAGCGTGACAAACCAGAGATGACCAAGTGCGGCCCGGATCAATGGTGGATCCTTGGGCGAGCCGTTGATCCACGCAATGAGCCTGACGGTTTCGGCCTCCAGGCGGTCTGCGGGCGGCGCCTCGAAATGGACGCGCTGTCGACCGAAAGGGCCGGAGATGACTTGCATGGGTCCGCTGGCGTCATCGCGCCAGCTACCTATGCTGATTCTGGATAAGCCGGAGTACCCGGTGGGGAACAACGCGGCGTGCCAGCCGAACAGGCGCTCCCTGGTAACGGATGCCTCGCTGTTGAGCGTCGCGTCGAGCACCATCTCCACTACGCCTTCGACGTGACGATCCACCGGCGCCAACGCACCGATGTCGACGCCGAGGCGACGCGCAATCGACGAGCGGACCGATGCGACATCGAGTTGTTCGCCTTCGATTTCGCTGGTCCTGACCACGTCGTCGGTCAATGCCGCCAGGCTGGCCTCATCGCGTAATCCCATGCCGACATCCGCCAGCCGCCCCAGCAAAAGCCCTTGGGCTTGACTCACACTTGCCATCTGCCCGGCCAGGGCGGCGAGGTCGAAACGCCAATCGGGCCAGTCGTTGGCCTGCCAGATATAGGTGTAATCTCCGCTATTCATGCGGAGATTGTGGCCCATATTCTCCGCATGGGCAAATTATTCACCGCAAAATTTGCGGTGAATATCATCGTTTTTCGCCGCACGCCGATATAAAGTGATTTAAAGAACATTTTTTAGCGAATGACGGTAGACGGCGGTGCGCCCTGTGTGCATCGCATCACTTCAGGTAGGTGCGGATGGGCGCAGTCAGCAGTTCGATGGTCCGCTCCTGCTTGAGCAGCGCGGGAAGCACCGCTTCATATTCCTGCCGATAGGGCTTGCCGAGATGGTGCATGCGGAAGTATTCCCAACTGCAGCCCCACGTTTCATATACCAGCAAGGTATCCGGGTCTTCGGCGGAGCGATGCAGGTATGTGTTGATGAAATCGGGCTCGTCGGCCATGGTGTCCAGCACCTTCAGCAGTTGCGTTTCGAGTGTTGCCCGATGTTCCGGCTTGCCGGGCAAGCGCACGATAAACGTGATGACTTCGCTCATTTCTGTCTCCAATCGCGATGTAGGTGGTTCAGGCCGCAAGCTTCAGCTCGGCCAGTGCGGCGCGGCCTGCCTGCAGTTCACGTGCGACCTGCGCCACGCGTGCGCCAAGGTGCTCGGCGGTACGCAAGTCCGCGGGAGGGGGTGCGACCTCGGCACTGGCATCGGCATCCGACTGCGCTGCGGCGCCGATAAAGAACCCATGCCGATTGAGACTGTCCTCGGTGGATTGGGAATTGTTGTGTCCAGGCGGCAAGCCGAGGTTCACCCAGTGCATGCCATGCTGGGCCGCGAAGATCGACATCTGTTGCAGCGTGGCGAGCTTGTCGCCCGAACGCGAGGCGGCATTGGTAAAGCCGGCCGCTACCTTGTTGGCCCACAGGCCGCCCTTGGCGAACACGGTGCGCGAGGTGGCATCCATAAAGCCTTTGAACTGGGCCGAGGCGCTGCCCATGTAGGTGGGCGCGCCGAAGATGATGGCATCGACGTTTTCAAGCGTGTCCCAGTGCTGATCGATCTCGTCGACACTGATCAGCAGGCTGCTGGCGCCCGCAACGCCTGCAGCGCCGCGTGCCACGGCTTGTGCCTGCCGTGCCGTATGGCCATAGCCGCTGTGGAAGACAACTGCAACTTTGACTTGGGTGTTCATGATGTGGGCTTCAACTGTGAGGGGAAGGTGAAGCCAGTATGGTTTGCGTGATCTGTTCCCGGTAGATGCAGATCGGGAGAAGGATCTTCAACCGTTGGTTGAATGCGGGAGTGCTGCTCCCAATGTGAGGTCAATGTGCGGTTCCTTGGCCATGGCCGACATTGATCCGCCCGGACCCATGGTCTACAAAACCTGAACCCGGGGACGATGGCGCGTTTTCAGTGCTTGCTGCATACAACAATCGAAGGGGCTGCTGATGAATCCGAACAAGGCATTGTGGGAGAAGGGCGATTTCACACGCCTGGCCGCGACCATGCGCGAAAGCGGTGATCAACTGGTGGAAAGCCTGGGCATTACCAAGGGCATGAAAGTGCTCGACCTGGGCTGCGGGGATGGCACAACCGCATTGCCGGAAGCCAAACGTGGGGCCGAGGTCCTGGGGGTCGATATCGCCAGCAATCTGGTAGCGGCCGGCAACCGCCGGGCACAGGAAGCGGGGCTCACCAATATCCGTTTCCAGGAGGGCGATGCCTGCGCGTTGACGGATCTGCCGGACCAGGCTTTCGATCTGGTCGTGAGCATCTTTGGCGCCATGTTCGCGCCGAAGCCGGTCGAGGTTGCCAAGGAAATGGTGCGCGTGACCCGGCCCGGTGGCCGGATCGTGATGGGCAACTGGATCCCCAATGATCCAACGCTGGTCGCCCAGGTGCTCAAGATCAGTGCATCCTATTCGCCGCCGCCCCCGGAAGGCTTTATCAGCCCTGTGCTGTGGGGCAACGAGGCTGCCGTGATTGAACGCTTTGGCGCGGCCGGCGTACCGTCGGACAACATCGTATTCACCAGGGAAACCTATTTCTTCAATTTCGCGGCATCGCCGTCAGCGCTGCTCAGCGTGTTTCGCAACTATTACGGTCCGACCATGAACGCCTTTGCCGCAGCCGAGGCCAACGGTCGTACCGACGACCTGCAGCGCGAACTGGAAGCGCTGTTCCAGGCGCAAAACCAGAGCGGGAATCCCAATACCACGCGCATTCCCGCAACGTTCCTGCGCGTGACCGTGACGCGGCCCTGAGCTAGTGCATGGCCGGGGTGCGGCAGGCATCGGCCCGCCGCACCAGCGTTTGCAGGCCAGCGGTCATCGGCTTCAGCGCGGCGCGTTCGGCCGTCAGCGCGCTGGCAAGGTTGGCGCGGCCGGCCCGTAGCGCGGCTTCGATCAACGTCAGGCCAATCACATCGCGCTGCGCATGACTGCCGCCAAAGCGGTGTGCAATCACGCGTACCGGCATTAGCAGGTCGATGGTGGTGTCGTAGTCGGCCCGGTCGAACGCGATCAACGCGTCGGCCACCGGCAGGCCAACATCGCGCGACATCATGGCATTGGTGCCCTCGCCCTGCGCCGCGTGCAGCAACGCCGCGCGCAGTTCGGCGGCAGCTTCCCCGCGACCCGCGCCAAGGCTGGCCATGATGGCGTGGACATCGTTGAACGCGTAGTAGCCGGTTGCGGCCCGCCCCAGCCAGTCGTCGGCAACTGGCTGCCAGCGCGCGCCAACGTCGACGCCGCGCAGGTGCAGGCGCCAGAGCAGTGCCGAGGCGTCGACGAGGTCCAGTGCAATGGCTGGAGCAGGGCGGCTGACGTGACTGTCGTAAAGGGCCAGCACATCGTCGACCTGGTCTGCTTCGAGCTGGAACAATGCCAGGTGCCACCAGTTGTGCACCGCGAGCATATTGTCTTCGGACCAGTCGGCACGCCGGCCGTCGAGCCAAGCGATGCCGTCGGCCAGGCGACCTTGCATCTCCATTACGTGCGCGGCAGCGTGGATCGCCCATGGATCGCGCGGATCGAGATCGAGCGCCTGCCGTGCGCTGACTTCGGCGCGCTCATACATCTGCATTTCTTCCAGGCCAAACGCATGCATGCCCAGCAGATAGCCATATCCCGGCACGTGCGCATCCCAGTGCGGCAGCACCTGTGCGATGCGGTCACGCAGCATCGATGACTGGCCCAGCAGGAAGTCGCCGAGGTGCGTGACCTGGATGGCCAGCAAATCGCGCGGATAGTCGATCACGATATCGCCGTACAGGCCGATTGCGCGGTCGAACCGGCGGTCCAGCCACGCACGTGCGGCTGCGATATGGCGCCGTTCGCGATCGTTCGCGTGGGCATGCAGCGCCTCGCCAGCTTCCACGCTCTGGCGCAGCATCGGTTCCGCAGTGCCGTCGCCGGAGGTAACCATCAGGCCAGCGCGCAACGCATGGCCCATCGCAAAGTCGGGGTCGGCTTCCAGCGCCGCGTCGATGGCGGCCAGCGGGTCGCCGTAGTAACCGTTCAGCAGGTGTAGCGCCGCCTCGTACTGATCAATGGAACGCGCGTGCGGCGTCGACACTGCAAGCCCGAGTGAATCCGTCCGTGCCATGGCGTTCTCCGTTGTTTCCAAATCGTCAGGGACAGCAATCATCGTAGGCCGCAATCCGGGAAACGCCACGGACACCAGTCCCGGGTGGAGCAGGGTTGCGGGACCGGGGGTGCGGCGTTCATGTGTTCAGTAAACTGGACAAAATGGCGGGTTTTGCCTAATCTGTGGGACATATGCAAGCGTCCCCAAGTCTCTCTCCTGTCCTGGAACGCCAGTTACTTTTGCAACTGGGCGATCGCATCAAGCGCCTGCGCAAGGCGCAAGGGCTTAGCACAGTCGAAATGGCCAAACGGGTGGGTATATCGAGAACCACGCTTAACTCAGTGGAGGCGGGCGACTCGACCCCCACGATTGGCACGTACCTGCGCGTGATGTCTGTACTGGGCGTTGCGGGTGACTTTGCCCTGCTGGTGAGCGATACCTTCCAACCTCCGCCCGCGAATAGCGCGTCCGCGAATTCGCGACGCGCGCGACCGCAGGTTCAAGTGCTGGTCAGTTCTGATTCCGAGCGGCACCAGGCTCAAGACCTGCTGAGCCTGGCACTTCACAAGGAAGCAGTTCGGTTGATTCAAGCCAATCCCGAACTGCTGGTGCGCGCGCAAAATACGCTCAAGCGTTGGCGCGCCAATGGCCCGTCACGCTCCGAATCCCTCTGGGCAGAGTGGGACGAAATCCTTACGCATAGCCGTTGGCGCAAAGCCCTGGGTCGGACCCGGCGCGCTCAGGAGCTTCGACAAGCCTCTCCTCTGCCCACCGTGTTGCCGGAGGAGGTCAGGCTCGAGGTGCTTGCCCAAGTCCAGGCGCTCAAGAAGGGGGTCGTAATAGGGGACATCTAAGGAGAACGTCCGGAATGCGACGCGAGGACCTGGAGCACATCATTCGTGCAGCCGGAGAGATTACGGACGAATATGAGTTCGTGATTGTGGGCAGTCAGTCCATTCTTGGGGGGCGCCCTTATCCACCTGCGGTCTTCACCGTTTCCTCTGAGGCCGACATCTATCCCCTCAATGCGCACCAAAAAGCGGATCACATCGACGCAGCGATCGGTGAGGGATCCCGTTTTCATGATACTCACGGCTACTACGCGCAAGGGGTTGGGCCGGAAACGGCGTGTCTGCCGACTGGCTGGTTGAATCGCGTGGAACGCATTCAGAACTCGGGCACAAACGGGCGAGTTGGCTATTGTCTGGGGGCGCTTGATCTTTTCATGGCCAAAGCGGTCGCCAATCGGGACAAGGACCGCGACTTCGACGTGGCGCTTCTCGTGCACGGCTATGTGAAGCCGGATGAAGCGATTGCACTGGTCGACGAGATGCCGATTGACGACGCGTCGAAAGGGCGCCTTCGTGCACGGATCAAGCGCTGGATCAAGGTGGCAGAGGTTCAACAAGCCTAGCTTGGCCGCGATGCTCGTCCACTCGCCTCGTGCATGAGAGCCCATGTGAACCCAGTTGGAGAGGCCCTGTCCGCACCCGCGCGCGTAAATACCGCGCATGGAAGTGGGCCGCAAGGCTCGTAAATGTCAGTTGCAAAATGGAACAGAATGTCAGGTGCCTCGACGTTACAGTGGCTTTTCCCAAGCCTGTAGGCGTTTTACGGAGGTACACGAATGAAGCAACATCTGGCGAAATCCCTGTTGATGGCTGGCGCGATGATCGCGTCCTACCCGCTGCTTGCGCAGCAGGCCCAGCCGGTTCAGCAGGTCCAGCCGATGCCAGCCACGCAACCGCTGTCCACCGCACAACCGACGCAGTCGGTCCAGTCCGCTCCGGCGTATCAGGCCGCGCCGGCCACCGTGGCGCAGCAACCCGCCGCCGCCAACCCTTACGCGCAGGGCTCGATGGAGTCGGTGCAGATGGGTGTGCCACCCGGCCCTGGTGCCGCAACGGCTGCTCCGGCACCAGGTGTCACGGCAATGGCGCCCCCGCCGGGCGCAGCAGTGGATCCCGCCAGCATGACGCTGGCGCCCGATGCGCTGGGCACACGCCTGGGCCGTCGCAATCCCTATCTTGACGGCGCCTGAACGGTTGCAAGTTTTGCAACGTTCGCCAGCCACGACCATGACGCCCCGCGGGGCGTTTTTGTTTTTGAGGTCCTGAACCAGTTTGGGGCAGGGGCTGCTCTCGCCTTGCAATGCTGGCCCGCAAGCGATGAAGGTGCCGCCAATTTTTACAAGGCTGGCGCGAAAAGATTACCGCGCGCGTATCCAGCTACTACAGTTACTCATGGCCCGGTGCCTGATGAGGCGCGGGCATGGTCATTGCGAAAATTGGCCAACCGTCATCGGGGCCGCATCCATGTGTTCCCGGTGCCTGAGAACTTCATCATGAAAGAGCTAGCCTTTCGCACCCTGCTGTATCGCTACTTCTTCTTCGACTGGCTGTTCAAGGACGCTAGCCGCGGCGACCTGATGGCGCGCGCAGCCGCGTGGCGATTCAACCAGTCGCGCGCACACTGGCTGCCGACCTATATGCGGCGCTGGCTCTGGTGCGGGCTGCTGTTCTACGGACTGGGCGGGGCCGTTGAAATCCTGATGCGCTCGCCAGGGCTATCGGCCATCTTCTATGTGCCCGGCGCATTGAGCGTGCCCATCAATATCGTAATCGTCGTGTCGTGGATCGGGCTCAAGGCCTGCCCCGGCCCGTTGCGGATGTAGCGGGGCCTTGCCGCGTTTCCTTAAGTTATTTCCGAAAATACTAACTGGCTCTTTAGTCACTGCTGCGGCAGAATGGCGATGATGGGTCGGCACAGCCGTGCCGCCAGGCCCTTGTCATGTGTTTCCGTCCGTTTTCATGATCCCGCACAGGCGGGATGACACGCGAAGGAGTTCCGATGACGATCGCCGTACTTGCCACCGATGGCTCGTCGAGCAGCGTTGCCGCAGCGCGCCGCATGCTCGATCCCGGCGTGCTGGCCGCGCCGCTGTCGGTCCATCTGGTTCATGTGACCCCCGAAATCACGGGGCGCCCGCGTGCCTGGTTCTCGAAGGATGTACTGGACCAATGGCTCGACGAGTCGGCCGCGCAGGCGTTCGGTGAAATCCTGCCGATTTTCCTGGCCGCAGGCATTCCCGTGACCGAGCATCGCCGCTATGGCGAACCTGCCAGCGAAATCTGTGAAGTTGCGAAAGCGGTGCAGGCCAATCTGATTGTGATGGGCACGCACGGCCGCGGCGCGTTCTTCGCGGCGGTGATGGGCTCAGTGGCATCGCACGTGGTGGCCACGGCGCGCACGCCGGTGCTGCTGGTGCCGCGCAATGCCGGCGGATGACGGGGGGCCGCGCATGCTGATGCTCGCGCTGGTAATCCTGCCATTTGCCAGCGCGGTGCTGGTGCAACTGTGCAAGCGCGCGGGCAGCACCGTGGCATTTGCGATCGCCGCCGCCAATGCGTTGGCGGTACTGGGCTTGCTGACACTCGGCTGGCCGGCGGTTTCGGCCGGCACGGTACTCGCATGGCGCTACGACTGGCTCGCGTCGATCGGGTTGAACCTGACCCTGCGGCTCGATGGCCTGGCCTTTACGTTCGCGTTGCTAATTGCGGGTATCGGGCTGCTGGTCATCATCTACGCACGCTATTACCTGCCGCGCGTGGCGTCGACCGTGCGTTTCTTCACGCTGCTGCAGCTGTTCATGGGCGCCATGCTCGGCGTGGTCCTGTCGGGCAACCTGTTGCTGATGCTGGTGTTCTGGGAAATGACCAGCATCGTGTCATTCCTGCTGATCGGCTTTTGGTCGTATCGCGCCGATGCACGCAAGGGCGCCCGCATGGCGCTGACCATCACGGGGGCAGGGGGACTTGCCTTGCTTGCCGCGGTGCTGCTGCTGGGCCATATCTGCGGCAGTCTGGAACTTGCCGATGTGCTGGCGCAGAGCGGAGCGGTGCAGCGGCATCCGTTGTATCCGGTGATGCTGTGCCTGGTACTGCTTGGTGCGTTCACCAAGTCGGCGCAGTTTCCGTTCTTCTTCTGGCTGCCGCACGCAATGTCGGCACCGACGCCGGTTTCGGCGTACCTGCACTCGGCCACCATGGTCAAGGCCGGCGTGTTCCTGCTGGCGCGACTCTACCCGGTGCTCGACGGTACCAACTGGTGGTTCTACCTGGTCAGCCTGTCGGGCCTGATCACACTCGTGGGTGGCGCGGCCATGGCGTTGCTGCAGCGCGATCTCAAGGGGCTGCTGGCGTATTCGACGATCAGCCACCTGGGCCTGATCACATTGCTGTTCGGACTCGATACGCAATTGAGCACCGTGGCGGCGCTATTCCATATCATCAACCACGCAGTGTTCAAGGCGTCGCTGTTCATGGCCGCGGGCATCATCGACCATGAAACCGGCACGCGCGACCTCACACGGCTGCATGGCCTGTGGCGCTATATGCCGCATACGGGTGCACTGGCCATCGTGGCATCGCTGTCGATGGCCGGCGTGCCGTTGCTGAACGGGTTTCTGAGCAAGGAGATGTTTTTCGGCGAAACCCTTGCGCAGGGCCTGTTTGGTCATTTCAACTGGATTGTTCCGGCCGCGGCCACGCTGGCGGGGGCGCTCAGCGTGGCCTATTCGTTGCGCTTCATCTATGGCGTGTTCTTCGATGGCGCACCCGGTGACCTACCCAATTACCCGCCACACGAGCCACCAAGACTGATGAAGTTCCCGGTCGAGATCCTGGTGGTGATTTGCCTGGTGGTGGGGCTGTTCCCGAATATCACGGTCGGCGCCTTGCTCGACATCACGGCGCGTGCCACCTTGGGCGCGCCGCCGCCCGAGTACAGCCTGAGCCTGTGGCATGGCATCAACCTGCCGCTGGTGATGAGCGCGATCTCGATGGTGGCGGGTGGATTGCTGTTCTATTTCCGGCGCGAGGCGTTTCATCGTAATCACGACCTGCTGGCCAGGTTCAACGCGCGCGATCGCTTTGAAGATGTCATGCATGCACTGGCCTGGCTGGCCCGCCGTATTACGCTGGCGCTGGAGAACGGCGCGCTGCAGCGCTACGTGGCGTGGCTGGTCGCCGCAATGGTATTGCTGCCAGCCTGGTATCTGCTCGGCGCGGGTGCAGTACCGGTGTCCGAAGCGTTTCATGGCTTGCGTGGTTCGCTGACGCTGACACCGCTCGATGCAATGACCGGCGCCGGCCTGGGCATCCTGTCGCTGGGTGCGGTCATGGTCGTAGTGAGCCGGCGCCATCGCGTGGCGGCACTGGCGCAATTGAGCACCTGCGGCCTGATGGTGGCGTTGCTGTTCACGCGGTTTTCTGCGCCGGATCTTGCGCTGACCCAGGTGTCGGTGGAAGTGGTGACCATCCTGCTGCTGGTGCTTGCGCTGTACTTCTTGCCCAAGGATGCCGGCGAGCGTGCCGGCCCTGGCCGATGGGCGCGCGACGCCGTGCTGGCCCTGGCCGGCGGCGCGCTGGCGGCGGCCGCGGCCTTTGCGGTGATGACGCGTCCGCATGACTCGATTGGCGAGTACTTCGTCAGGAACAGCGTAAGCGGCGGGGGTGGGCACAATATCGTCAACGTGATCCTGGTCGACTTCCGCGGCTTCGATACCTTCGGTGAAATCTGCGTGCTGCTGGTAGCGGGCCTTGGGGTGCAGGCGATGCTCAAGGGTTTGCGGCTGGCGGCACCCGACGTGGATCCGAATGGTGCGCCATGGGCCGGGCAGAGTCATCCGCTACTGCTGTCGATCCTGGCGCGGCTGATGTTACCGCTGACGCTGCTGGTGGCGGTGTTCATCCTGCTGCGCGGCCATAACCTGCCCGGTGGCGGCTTTATCGCCGCGCTGGTGACGTCGATTGCATTGCTGTTGCAATACGTGGCCAGCGGCGTGTTGTGGACCGAAGCGCGGATCACGCTCAACTATCGCGTGCTGGCGGGTGCCGGCATTGTGGTGGCGGGACTGACCGGCCTTGGCAGTTGGGTGTTCGGCTATCCTTTCCTGACCACGGCGTTCGGGCATTTCCATTTGCCGGTGATCGGCGAGATCGAACTGGCCACGGCGATGGTGTTCGACCTTGGCGTGTATTTCACGGTGGTCGGCACCACGCTGCTGATCGTGTCTCACCTGGGGGTGCGCGACAAGCGCATCGGTGCGCGCCTGTCGGCGCCAGAGGAAGGTCGCTGATGGAAGCCGTGTTCGCCATCACCGTTGGCATCCTGACCGCATGCGGGATCTTCCTGCTGCTGCGCGCCCGCACGTTTACCGTGGTGCTTGGCCTGACGCTGCTGTCCTACGCGGTATCGCTGTTCCTGTTGTCGATGGGCCGGCTGGCAACCGGCCGGCCACCGGTGATTGCCGCGGGCGCCAGCTATGCCGATCCGGTACCGCAGGCGCTGGTGCTGACGGCCATCGTGATCAGCTTTGCCATGACTGCGTTTGCAATCGTGCTCTCGCTGCGCTCGCTCGGCCTGTCGGGCAGCGACCATGTCAATGGCACGGAGCCCGACGCCGGCAACGCGCGGGAGCGCACATGACGGCGGCGCACCTGCTGTTGTTGCCCGTGCTGGTGCCGATGTTTGCCGGCGCGTTGCTGGCCATGGCGCCCGCGCGCTGGCAACGTCGCCAGCGCAGCCTGTCGGTTGCCGCGAGCCTGGCGTTGCTGCCGCTGGCCATCGTCTTGATGAACATGGCGGACAGCGGTGCGATCCCGGTGGTGGCCATGGGTAACTGGCCGGCACCGTTTGGCATCGTATTGCAACTGGACCGGCTCAGCGCGTTGATGTTGACGCTGACGGCGGTGCTGGCGGTGGCCACGTCGATCTACGCCGCCTGTGGTGACGCCCGCCTTGGTCGTCATTTCGATGCGCTGTTCCAGTTCCAGTTGATGGGTTTGAACGGCGCGTTCCTGACGGGCGATCTGTTCAACCTGTTCGTGTTCTTCGAGATCCTGCTGATCGCATCGTACGCATTGCTGGTGCATGGAGGCGGCCCCCGGCGCATCGTGCCTGGCCTGCACTATGTGCTGATCAACCTGGCCGGATCCAGCTTCTTCCTGATAGCGATCGGCATCCTGTATGGCGTGACCGGCACGCTCAATATGGCCGACCTTGGCCTCAGGCTGGGCAGCATCGATGCCGGTTCCGCAAGCCTGGTCGCGGCGGCGGGCACCATGCTGCAACTGGTATTCCTGCTCAAGGCCGCGGCCTTCCCGCTGTATTTCTGGCTGCCGCGCGCCTACGCCGGCGCCTCGGGCGCGGTGGCCGCGCTGTTCGCGATCATGACCAAGGTGGGCATCTACGCGATCCTGCGCACCCAGTCGCTGATCTTTGGTCTCGATGCCGGACCGCTGGCTGGCTTCATGCACGACGTACTGTGGTGGATGGCGCTGGCAACCATGGCGGTGGGCGCCATCGGCGCGCTTGCTGCCCGCGAGGTGCGGATGCTGACGGCCTATCTGGTGTTGACGTCGGTTGGCCTGCTGCTGGCTGGAACCAGCATGCAGACGGCGCCGGCGTGGGCAGCGGCGCTCTACTACCTGCAAAGCACCACGCTATGCACGGCCGCGTTGTTCCTGCTCGCGGAATCGCTGGATGCCCATGGCGATGCCGCGGCAGCGCCAGCGACAGTGCCAGAACCGGACGATGACGACGGCACGAAGCGACGCAGGGGCATGCGGCTGGAAGGCGCACTGTTCATGGTCGCCGCGGTGGCGGCGGCAGGCTTGCCGCCATTGTCGGGTTTTCTCGGCAAGGCCATGCTGTTGCATGCCACGGTGGGGCCGCTGGCGCCGGTGCTATGGCCCGCAATCCTGCTGTCGAGCCTGATGCTGCTGGTCGCGGTCAGCCGTACCGGGAGCCGGCAGGTATGGAGCGCCCCGCATGTGTACCACGGCCTGCGCTCGCCGGCGCGGCGCGTGGTATTGCGCCGATGGAAACTGTCGTGCGCCACGCTGCTGCTGACCGGCAATGTCGCGTTGGTGGTGTTTGCGCAGCCGATGGAGCGCTACCTGGATGCCACGGTCAGCCAGTTGTTCGATGCCGCGGCCTACCAGCGTGCGGTACTGGGCGAGGCGCATGCGGGCGAGGGGGGCTGAGCCATGCTGAAACGGCTTTTCCCGCATCCGTGGTTGAGCCTGGTCCTGCTGGGCATCTGGCTGCTGCTGGTCAACGAGGTATCGGCCGGCCAGTTGTTGTTGGGAGCATTGCTGGGCTGGGTCATTGCGTTGATGATCGGCCAGCGGCTGTGGCTCCGGCCGATGGCGCTGCGTCGTCCCGACCTGATGGTGCGGCTTGCCGGCCGCGTGCTGTTCGATATCGTGCAGGCCAACCTGGAAGTGGCCGCGCTGGTGCTGGGCCCGGTGCGCCGCATGCAACCGGCGTTTATCCAGGTACCGCTCGACCTGGAACATGAGATGGCGTTGACGGCGTTGATCAGCATCGTGTCGCTGAGCCCCGGTACGCTGTGCGCCGAGCTGAGCGACGATCGCCGCATGCTGCTGATTCACGTGCTGCACCTGCAGGACGAGGCGGCGCTGGTGGGCACGATCAAGTCGCGCTATGAAGCCCCGCTGAAGGAGATATTCCTATGCTTGCCGTAGTGATACCGGTTGCCCTGGCCATGCAGGGCCTGGCATTCCTGCTGACGCTGGCGCGCCTGCTGCGTGGGCCGAGCCTGTCGGACCGCATCATTGCGCTCGATACCTTGAGCATCAATGCGATTGCGCTGCTGGTGCTGTATGGCATGGTGATCGACTCGACGCTGTTCTTCGAGATCGCGCTGCTGATTGCCGTCACGGCGTTTATCGGCACGGTTGCGCTGACCAAGTACCTGCAGCGCGGCGACATCATCGAACTGAGGTAGAGGCACGCCATGCACCCCGTAGCGGATTTGATCGTCTGCGCGCTATTGCTGATCGGCAGCGCCTTTACGCTGATCGGCGCAATTGGGCTGGCGCGGCTGCCGGACTTCTTCATGCGCCTGCATGGCCCCACCAAATCGACCACGCTCGGCGTCGGCGGCGTGGTGCTGGCATCGGTCGTGTATTTCAGTGTCCGCGGCAACGGGCTGAGCCTGCATGAGATCCTGGTCACCGCCTTCCTGTTCCTGACGGCCCCGATCAGTGCGCACATGCTGGCCAAGGCCGCCATCCAGCAGCGGGTACCGGTAATCGACCGCACGCGCGGGCGGCCATGGTCGCCGGGGCGCAGCGTGGCCGATGCGGGCAGCGAGGCCGGCGACGATGCCGCGGACAACGATGCGGAGCGGGCTTGAGCTGTTGCTACCCCAGTGTTCGCACGGAATTGCTGATGGCGCGCGCGCATTGCAGCAGGGGCGGCCCTAACCGTTGTTCGGTATCTTCCCGGGTCCAGCGCGCCGTGGGAGCCACGACATGGATGGCGCCCAGCGGCCGGCCCTTGCCTCCCATTACCGGCGAGGCAATTGTCATGTCCCCCAGAAACAGTTCTTCGGCGTTCATCGCATAGCCGCGCAATCTGGCTTGCCGCAGTTCGGCCATGACGTCGTCGACCGATGTCAGCGTGTGCGGTGTGTGGGCGATGCGCGATGACTGCTCGATCAGCGCGCGGGCCTCGGCTTCGGGCAGGGCGCTCAGGTAGGCCCGTCCGGACGCCGTGCAATACATCGGTATGCGACTGCCAATCGGCATATGCACCGGCACGAAGTGTGCGCTGACAAAACGCGCCAGATAGACCATTTCGTCCCCATCGGGCTCAGTGAGACAACTGGTCTCAGCGGTGACCTTGGTCAGCTCGGACAGGAACGGGTTGGCCACGTCGATCAGCGGATCGGCGGCCAGGTAGTTGTAGCCCACCTTCATGACCTGCAGCGTCAACTGATAGCGCCTCGTTTGAGGATGCTTGCGCAGGTATCCCAACTGCTCGAGCGTGAAAACCATGCGCTGGGCCGAACTCTTGTTGATGCCGGCCACCTCGGCGATCTCCGCAATGGTCATCGTGCGACGCGACGCGCTGAATGCGGCCAGCACCGCCAGCCCTTTCTCCAGTGACTGGTTGAACAGCAGGCTGGTCTGCGCATTTGTTTGGGCTTGTGTTGGTGCTTCGACTGGCGTGTCGTGCTGAGATTCAGGCATCACTCGTATCCGGCAAATGTCCGTGTTCCATGGCTGTAAGAATCGCATATCGATTCTATTGATGCAACTAGTGGTTTTCGATGATTAAAAAATGATTGGCGTTCATCGATTATTGGCACACAGGTTGCGTAGGTACAAAGCCGCCCCACAAGGCGTGCCCCCAAATGACCCCTTGCCAAGGAGTGTTCGTATGTCCGTCGTCAATCGTTTCCGTCGTGCCGCACTGGTTCTGTGCCTGACTGGCACCGTTTCGTTGTGCTGGGCCCAAGGCAGTGCACCGGGTTCCTACAACGTCGGCGCTACTGCCACTGGCGTCCCGTTCACGTTCCTGGACGTCAAGACCAATACCATCCAGGGGATGATGGTCGATACGGTCACGGCGGTAGGCAAGGCCGGTGGCTTCCAGGTCAACGTGCAGCAGACCACGTTCTCGGCGCTGATCCCGTCACTGACATCGAACAAGATCGACATCATTTCCGCGGCCATGCTCAAGACCGCGGCGCGCCAGCAGGTGGTTGCGTTCAGCGACCCGGTCTATTCGTACGGCGAAGGACTGATGGTCAAGTCCGACGATGCCAAGGCCTACACCACGCTCGATGAACTGAAGGGCGAAGTGGTCGGGGCGCAGGTTGGCACGGTGTTCCTGGACATGCTCAACAAGAAGGGCATCTTCAAGGAAGTGCGCAGCTACGACTCGATTGCCGACATGTCGCGCGACCTGTCGCTGGGCCGCATCAAGGCCGGACTGGGTGACCAGCCCCTGATTGCGTATCAGATTCGCCAGAACGCGTTCCCTGGCGTCAAGCTTGTCGACAGCTACAAGTCTGTCAATGTTGGCGACGTCTGCCTGGTTGTGCGCAAGGGTGACGCCGAGACGCTGGCGCGCGTGAACAAGGCCATTGCGGCCATCAAGGCCGACGGCACGCTGGCGAAGATCGTCCAGAAGTGGGGGATGTAAGGACGATGGACGGCGCGACATTCCTTAACAACGCCAGCGAGTTCCTGCCCATCCTGCTCAAGGGCGCGGTGGTCACGGTGGAAGTCACCGTGCTGTCGTTCCTGCTCAGCAGCGTGCTGGGGTTAGGCCTGGCACTGATGAAGCTGTCGTCGATACGCGTGGTGTCGGCGACGGGTGCCACCATCATCAATGTGATTCGCGGCCTGCCGATCATCGTGCAGCTTTTCTACATCTACTTTGTGCTGCCCGATATCGGCTTGCACCTGACCGCTTTCCAGGCCGGTGTCATCGGGCTTGGCATTGCCTACTCGGCCTATCAGGCCGAGAACTTCCGGGCCGGCATCGAGGCAGTCGACCCCGGTCAGCGTGAGGCCGCCGAGGCCATGGGCATGCGCGGCGCGCTGATCCTGCGGCGGGTGATCCTGCCGCAGGCGTTCCGCATCGCGCTGCCGCCGTATGGCAACACGCTGGTCATGATGCTGAAGGACTCGTCCCTGGTGTCGACCATTACCGTGGCCGAGATGACCCGAGCCGGACAACTGATCGCATCGTCGACGTTCCAGAACATGACCGTCTATACGCTGGTGGCGCTGCTGTACCTGCTGATGAGCCTGCCGCTCGTCTACCTGTTGCGTCGCGTCGAGTTCCGCTTTGGCGCCGGAAGGAAACGACCATGATCGATATCGAGAACCTGCAGAAGCGGTTTGGCGAGCATCAGGTGCTACATGGGGTGGACCTGCATGTGGATGCGGGCGAGGTGGTCTGCCTGATCGGCCCGTCGGGATCGGGCAAGTCCACGGTGCTGCGCTGTATCAACGGGCTGGAATCGTACGAAGGCGGCGAGATTCGTGCCTTTGGCGAGCGTGTGGAGCGCAATGGCCGCGAGATCCACCGTTTGCGCAGCCGCATGGGCATGGTGTTCCAGCGCTTCAACCTGTTCCCGCACCGCACCGCGCTGGAAAACGTGATGGAGGGGCCCGTCTACGTCCGCGGCGAAAGTATCGAGGCGGCGCGTACGCGTGCCATGGGCCTGCTGGAGAAGGTGGGGCTGGCCGCCAAGGCATCTGCCTATCCCGCGCAGTTGTCAGGCGGCCAGCAGCAACGGGTGGCCATTGCGCGGGCGCTGGCGATGCAGCCCGAGGCCATGCTGTTCGACGAGCCAACCTCGGCGCTTGATCCCGAACTGGTTGGCGATGTACTCGAGGTAATGCGCAGCCTGGCGCGCGAAGGCATGACGATGATCGTCGTGACGCACGAGATGGGCTTTGCACGCGAGGTGGCGGATCGTGTCTGCTTCCTGCATGGCGGCAAGATCGTGGAGGAGGGCCCGGCTGCGCAGGTATTGGGCGCGCCGCGACAAGCGCGGACACAGGACTTCCTGCGCCGCGTCCTGCACAAGCCGGCCGAGTCCGCGGGAGACCTTGCGCGATGACGGAACACGCCATGAAAGAGACGTTGCCTCCTTCGCTGTGGGCGGCGACCGCCATCGATCCGTCGCCCACGCCGCCGCTGACCGCATCGTCCCGGGTCGATGTACTGGTGATAGGCGCCGGCTTTACCGGGCTGTCGACCGCCTTGCATCTGGCGGAACGTGGCACATCGGTTTGCGTGGTCGACAGTCATGAGCCTGGCTGGGGTGCCTCGGGGCGTAACGGGGGGCAGGTCAATCCCACGCTCAAGCATGATCCGGACGAACTGGTGCGGCTGCTGGGCGAGCAGCGCGCCGAGCCGCTGATCGAGGCCATTTCAGACTCGGCCGATCTGGTGTTTGACCTGATCGCCCGGCACGACATTCGCTGCCAACCGGTGCGCAGCGGCTGGCTGCAACTGGCCTATGCGCCAAAGGCCGTTGCGGGCATGCATGCGCGGGCCCGGCAGTGGGAACGCAGGGGCGTGCATGTGGAAACGCTTGATCGCGCTGCGGTAGCGCGACGCGTGGGCACCGAAGCGTTCGCGGGCGGGTGGCTCGATAGCCGTGCAGGGGCAATTCAACCGCTGTCGTACACGCGTGGACTGGTCCGCGCTGCCCAGCTCGCTGGCGCCGCCATACACGGTGGCAGTGCCGTCACCGCGCTGGCACCGCAAACCTCGCAGGGCATGGGCAGGTGGCAGGCAACGCTTTCCACCGGTGCGACGGTGTCGGCCGAGCACGTGGTGATTGCCACCAATGGCTACACAGGAGGCCTCTGGCCCGGTTTGCAAGGCACGCTGCTGACAGCCAACAGCTTTATCGTGGCCACGCGTCCATTGGCGTCGGCTGCCGCCGATGCGATCCTGGCGCGCGGAGAGACCGCATCGACATCGCAGCGGTTGCTGCTCTACTTTCGCAAGGATGCGGACGGGCGCCTGCTGATGGGTGGACGCGGTTTCTTTTCGGACCCGCGTGGTCCGCAGGACTTCGCCCATCTGGAGCGGTCGCTTGAACTGCTGTTCCCGCAGTTGGGGCCGCTCGAATATGCATATCGCTGGGGCGGACGCATCGCGGTGACCCGCGATTTCATGCCGCATATCCACGAACCCGCACCGGGCATCACCGTCGCGGTGGGATGCAATGGGCGGGGCATTGCGCTCTGCACAAGCTTCGGCAAACATCTTGCGGCGCGCCTGACGCAGCCGACGGAGGCTTTCCCTTATCCGGTCTCACCCATCACACCAATTCCGATGCACCAGTTGCAGCGTTTTTATATTGCAGCGGGCGTGGCGTGGTACAGCCTGCTCGACCGTATCGGACGTTGATCGGCGCCGCCCGGCCAGTCCGCGCATGGGTAAAGGCACATCTAAGGTAGAATTCGCGATAATGATTCTTATTTAGATGGGAAGTGGCATGGACGGACGTCCGAGCATTCTGTTGGTCGACGACCATCAAGCCATTCGCGAGCCGCTGTCGACATACATGCGCCGGTTCGATTTCGACGTGGAGGCGGTCGAGGACGGCAAGGCCATGCGCCGCCGACTCGATGAGCGCAGCTTCAACCTGATCTTGCTGGACGTGATGCTGCCCGGCGAGAATGGCCTGTCGCTGTGCCGCTACGTCTCCGAACATGTCGGAACGCCGGTCATCCTGCTAACCGCCGTGACCGACCAGGCCGACCGCGTTGCAGGCCTGGAGATTGGCGCGGACGACTATGTGGTCAAGCCGTTCGATCCGCGCGAACTCGTGGCGCGCATCCGCAGCGTACTGCGCCGCAGCCGTACACAGGCTCCGGCCCTGCCCGACGCGAAGCAGGGGCCGGCGCAATCCGAGTATCGCTTCCTGTTCAGTGGCTGGAGCTTCGACACCCGCACGCGCGAACTGCGTAGCCCCTTCGACGAGGACATTCCGCTCAGCACCGCTGAATACCATCTGTTGCGCGCACTGGTCGAACACCCGAATCGGGTGCTTAGCCGTAGCCAGTTAATCGACCTGACGCAGCGCAACGAGACCGTGGCGTTCGATCGCAGTATCGACAGCCAGATCAGTCGGCTGCGCAAGAAGCTCGAGGCCGATCCACGCCGCCCCAGCATGTTGAAGACCGTTCGCGGGGACGGCTACCTGCTGGCCACCAAAGTCACGGTCGAGCATTCATGAGGTGGTTTCCGCGCAGTATCACGGGGCAACTGCTGACGCTGTGGTTGTTGGCGCTGCTGGCCGCGCACATCATTGCGGTGCTGGTCATGACCTGGTGGCGCGCCGACAACGGCACCATTCACCCTTTGTCGGTGAGAACCATCGAGACCCGCATCCTGTCCGCCTACCGGGTTGCCGGGCGCACGCCCGATGCCACCGCGCTGCTCAACGATATCAGCCTGCCCGATTCCACCTTCCGGCTGTCGGCTACCTCGAGCGCAAATGCCCCGGAGATGGATGAACAGGAGCAGGTGCTGTCGCAGCGTGTGCACAAGCTGCTGGATCTGGCCGGGGACGCGCCGGTCCATGTGCATCTCTGGCAGATCGAGCCCAGCCCCACCGCCGAGCATCGCGGAAACTGGCTCGAGCGCGCGTTTGGTGCGTTTCGTGGCACGCATGCGTGGGCACTCGATATCGAGGTCAGGCTCCCCGATGGCCAGTGGCTGCGCAGCCGGCACTGGCCAACCATGCTGCCGGCCCACTGGAACCGCGTGCTGAGTTTCTCGCTGTTGGTTGGCATGCTGCCCACGGCCATCATCGCACTGCTGTTTGGCAGGCGGATCATGCGTCCGCTGCGCGTGCTGACCGAGGCATCGCGGCGCGTCAGCCGTGGTGAACGCGTCATGCTTCCACAACCCGAGGGCCCAAGCGGCGTGCGCGAGATCACGCAGGCTTTCAACGACATGCAGGAAAGCCTGATGCGTTTCGTGAACGGGCGCACCCAGATGATCGCGGCCATCGGGCACGACCTGCGCACACCGCTGACGTCGCTGCGGATCCGCTCCGAACTGATCGATGACGATGCGCTGCGCGACGCGATGGTGCAGACGCTCGACGAAATGAGCGTGATGGTGGAAGAAACGCTGCAATTCGCGCGCGACGATGCGCTGCATGAACCGACCCAGGATGTGCGCATCGGCGGCCTGGTTCACGAGGTAGTGGAAGGCCAGCGCCTGCAGGGACGGCAAGTCACGTGCACGGCATCGATTGACGACGACATGTACTATCGCTGCCGCCCGGTGCATCTGAAACGCGCGCTGACCAATATCATCGACAATGCCGCGCGCTATGGCGAAGTGTCCGTCAGGATCCTGGCTGACACCTTGCAGGGCAAGCTGCGGATCGACATCGAGGATAGTGGGCCCGGCATCGACCCCGATCATCTCGAACGCGTCTTCGAACCTTTCGCGCGCATGGACGTTGCGCGCAACAAGGACGCAGGTGGCATCGGCCTGGGTCTGGCCATCGCCCGTTCGAGCATCCGTGCGCATGGTGGCGAAGTGACGCTGCACAACCGTCCCGAAGGCGGCCTGTGCGCGGCAATTGCGCTGCCTCTCTAGCCTTCCCCGAGCCTTGGCCAGCCTGCCCCGGTCTTTCCGGGATGGCGAAGTGTGTCAGTCCCTGTCCGGCTTGCCACATTTCGCCACAATTCAACAAACCTGCGCAACAACAAATAGCAATCATTCGCATCTTGGCGTGATTGCCATGCCAGCCTCGATGGCTGCGGCGGGTGCATTTCCACATCTTTGACTGAGGAGTGCCTGGGTCCCCCGACCGAGGCGCGGCAGCACGACCAATCCGACTGTCAAATCATGCTGGAGTCATCCGTGCAGCAAAAGAAAGTATCGAGCGCCGTCCGCCTGTTGGTATCTGGTGCCACATCCGCGGGGTTGGTCATTTCCGTGTCGGCGCTTCCGTGCGTCGCTCAGGCGCAAACCGCATCGACGGGAGCGGTGGCCGCGCAGGCATCCGCAAGCGGTAGCGACATGCTGCCACAGGTTACGGTGACGGGCCGTGGCATTGGCAATGCCAACGAGGCGCCAACCGGAATTTCCCGGTTGCCCGATACCGTGAAGGAAACGCCGAAGACCATCAATGTGGTGCCGCGGGAGGTCATCGAGCAGCAGCAAGCCACGTCGCTTGAACAGATCCTCAAGAACGTGCCTGGCATCACGATCTCCACCGGCGAAGGCAACGGCGGACAAGCCGGCGACCAGTTCCGCATCCGCGGCCTGTCGGCGAAGGGCGATATCTACGTGGATGGCCTGCGCGATTTTGGTGCGTACAAGCGCGATGCGTTCAACACCGAAAGCGTCGAGGTCATCAAGGGGCCGTCGGGCGAGAGCTTTGGCGTTGGCAATATCGGTGGCCTGATCAACCAGACCACCAAGAAAGCCAACCTGCATACCAGCACCAGCATCGACCAGGGCTTTGCCTCGGACGCTACCTATCGCACCACGGTCGATAGCAATATCAAGCTCAACGATACCTCGGCGGTACGGATCAACGGCATGTTCCAGAACGGCCGCGTGGCCGACCGCGATCATGTCGACGATGATCGTCGCGGCGTCGCGATCGACTTTGGCACCGGCCTTGGCACCAGCACCGAGTGGCATCTCAACTATTCGTACCTGCACCGCAGTGGCGCGCCAGACTATGGCGTTTCGGTCGCGCAGGGCGCCGACGGCATCTACCGACCGTTGACCCAGTACGGCGTGCCAGGCATCTCCTCGTCCACGTCCTACGTACGCAACACCGATCGCGATACCACCGACGCGCATATCGTCTCGTCGAACTTTGCCACCAAACTCGACAACGGCATCACGATCAGCAATGACACGCGCTTCAGCTTCTACGAGCGTGACTTCTCGTCGACCAACCCGGGCGCGCTGACCTACGCCAACCTGCAGTCCCTGCTGGCTGGCCGGAACGTCAGCCTGCCGTACGGCGCAGGTGGTGGCTCCACCTATCTGCAGCGCGGGTGGGGTGTTCAGAATGTGCTGAGCGCCAAGGGCGAGTTCATGACGGGCAACTTCCGCCACAAGGCGATGGTGGGCCTGGATACGAGCTACCAGCGTGACCATCGCGACATGGGCACGTGGACCGGCCGCAACAACAACCAGACCGTGGTCAACCCGGTGTTCTACAACAGCCCGAATGCCAGCGTGGCCTATGGCGGCACCACGCGCGATGCCAATGCCATCGATGTCGGTGTCTTCATGAATGACCGTGTCTGGCTGACGGAACAGTTCTCGCTGCTGGGCAGCCTGCGCTGGGATTACTTCCGCAGCGAGTACGCGACCAATGCGTCGTCGCTGGGCGGCGCGGCCGATTCGAAAAAGCTGAGCCCGGCCATCAGCGCCATCTGGGAGCCGACCAAGGACTACATGTTCTATACGTCGTTCTCGCGCACGTATCGGCCAGTGGGAACCGACATCGCCGTGGCAGTGGGCGGCGTGGCATCGGAAGTGCCGCAGAACGGCATCAGCGGCGAACCTGAACGCGCCGACACGATCGAGGTTGGCACCAAGCTCGACTTCCTGGACAAGCGTCTCGGCGTGACCGGTGCGCTGTTCCAGACCAAGAAATCCAACGCCTACACGGTGGATCCGAATACCGGCGACATCACCAACGGTTTCTCTGATTCCGGTGAAGGCCGCCGTATCCGTGGTCTGGAGCTGGGCCTGAGCGGACGCATCGTGGGCGGCTGGACGGCCAACGTTGCGTACGCCTACCTGAACGGCGAAGTCACGTCGGCCACCACGGCTTCAACGGTGGGCAATGCGGCACCGGGCGTGTCGCGCCACAACGTGACGCTGTGGACCGCCTACGACATCCCGCATACGATCCTGCCCGTGCCGGGCCAGCTGACCATCGGCGGCGGCTTGCAGTACGCCACCGGATACTGGGCGGATTCAGCCAACACGACGAAGATGCCGGACAACTTCTCGCTGGACGCGATGATCGCGTACAAGCAGGGCAAGTACCGCATCTCCCTGAACGGCTACAACCTCACGAACCACCTGAACTACCAGTCGTCGTTCGGCGCGGTACGCGCGGTGCCGACCTCGCGCAGGACCTTCCTGCTGAACGTGGGCATGACGTTCTAACGGCGAATACGAATCGTGTCGTGTCTGGGGGCGCGTCCGGCGCCCCACGAGGATTTGCCAGGTCATTGGCGGTGGGGGGAATCTGCACTTCATCCTCCGCTGTTGCGCACCTGGCGGCGGAGCACCACAAGCCCTGGATATGCCCTTGGTGGTCTCCCCTCTCCCGCTCCGCGGGAGAGGGGAGCTTGTCACGCCCCTCGCTATTGCCGTCATTCGGCGCCCAACTCGCGCCGCGCGCGCCGCGAGTAGTAGGCAAACGTGGCTTCAAAGCGTTTCTGCGTACTGACCCAACGCTGCGCTTCGCGGCCCAGTTCAGGTGGAATCGGCTGGATCTCGCCGGCCGCCATGGCCAGCAGCTGCAACCGCGCGGCGCGTTCGAACATGACGCCGAGCACGCATGCCTCCTCCACCGTGGCGCCGGCCACCAACAGTCCGTGGTGTGACAGCAGGATTGCCTTCTTGTCGCCCAGCGCACCCGAGATGATTTCACCTTCTTCATTGCCGACTGGAATGCCAGGCCATTTCTCAAGGAATGCGCACTGGTCATAGAGCACGCAGGTGTCCATGTGCGAAATCGTCAGCGGTACTTCCAACATGGCCAATGCAGACGCATGCGGCGCGTGGGAATGGACGATGCACTTCAAATCCGGGCGGGCCCGATAGAGCCATGAGTGGAAGCGGTTGGCGGGATTGGGCATGCCGCTGCCTTCCAGGACTTCGAGGTCCTCATTGACGAGCAGCAGGTTGTCGGACGTGATTTCGTCGAAACCCAGGCCCAGGCGTTGCGTCCAGTAGGTGCCGGGTGTGTCGGCACGCGCGGTGATCTGGCCGGCGAGACCGGAATCATGGCCGAACGCGAAGAGGATGCGGCAGGTTTCGGCCACGGCTTCGCGCAGCGGCATTTTTTCAGCGCGCAATTGCGTCTGCATCTGCTGGAGCGATGCGGCGACGATCTCGCCCTTGCTCAGTTGCATCGTGTTTGCCATGTCTGTTCCTTTCAGTTTCGGGATGTGCTGGAGTTGAATCGGGATAAGGTTGAAACGATTGGGATGTGATTTCTTTATTTTGTCTTGTTGTCCGCCTTCAGCAGCGTGGACCATCGCTGGTCTTCTTCACTGATCAGCTTGCGGAACTGCTCGGGCGACGATGACATCGGTTCCGTACCCTGCGCCACCAGCGTTGCCTTGAACGCGGGATTGGCCACTGCCTTGGCGACTGCCGCATTGAGCTTGCTGACGATTCCGGCATCGAGGCCTGCAGGGCCGACGAGCCCAGCCACGGAGCCCGATACCAAGGTCGGAAACCCAAGTTCCGACGTCGATGGCACGTCGGGTGCGGTGGCCAGGCGCCGCGGGTTGGCCACGGCCAGCGCGCGCAGCTTGCCCGACGTGACGAACGGCATCACTTGAGGCGTGGCTTCGAAGGTCATGTTGACCTGGCCGGAGACCACATTGGTCACGGACTCTGCACCGCTTTTGAACGGCACGTGCAGGAACTGCACCCTGGCCACATCCTGGAGTACTCGCATACCCTGGAACGGCGAACTTCCCACGCCTGCGGTCCCTACGCTGACCGCGTCGGGTTTGCGTTGTGCGAGCCTGATCAGTTCGGGCAGGTTGGCAGCAGGCAAGTCCTGGTTGACTACCAGCAGATGCGGAGTGGAACCCACCAGCGAGACGTAGGTGAAATCCTTCGCGCTATTGAAATTGACCTTGACGTCGGTATGCGGGTTGACCGCGAGAACGCCGACGGTGGCAAACATCAACGTGTAGCCATCGGGCCGGGCACGCCGCACGAAATCGGCGGCGATATTGCCTCCGGCACCCGGGCGGTTTTCCACGACGATTGGCTGGCCCAACTGCTCGGACAATGCCTTGCCCGTGGCGCGCGCCACCAGGTCGGTAATGCCGCCGGCGCCAAACGGCACCACAAGCGTGATGGGGCGATCCGGGTAGGCGGCGTGAACGGCGAATGAACAACTGACGGATAGCGAGGCTAGCAGGGCAGCTGCACCTGCGAAGTGGGGGCGCTTGAGGCTCACTTGAATGCTCCTGGGGGCGGGTGGGGAAACAAGTGTGTCTATCATGACACCGAAGTTTCCTTTAGGCAACCAAGTTGCCGATGTGTCGTGCCGACCGTACAATCGCGGGCATTCCAGGCGCCGATGCGCACTAACCAGTGATCGTGGATGACCAGCAAGCAAGAAACGGGCGCCTCCGCCGCGCTTTCGACCATCGCCGAACGGCTGGCCGAGCTTCGTAAGCTCAATGGGCTAACGCTTGAGGAACTGGCGCAACGCGCGTCGCTTACCAAAAGCTATCTGTCCAAGCTGGAGCGTGGCCTGTCGTCGCCGACCATCGGCACCGTGCTGAAGCTGGCCGACGCGCTTGAGGTAACGGTGGACCAGTTGATCGCCAAGGCATCGCGTGCGAACGAGATCCTTCACGTCAAGGCCGCCGACCGCATACCGTTCAGCCCGTCGGCCGAGCGGAAAGGCTATACGTATGAAGCCATTGCTACCGAGCGTGTGGACAAGGTCATGCAGCCGTTCATCATGCTGCCTCCTTTTACGCTCGCAAAAGACCAGCCCATGGCAAGCCATGCGGGTGAAGAACTGATCTTCGTGGTGTCGGGCGAGATGGAGGTGGTGTTCGACGACCGCACTGTAAAGATGACGGCGGGTGATTCGCTGTACTTCAACGCATCGATCCCGCACCGTTCGCGCTCGCTTGGCAAGACCCTGGCGCAGGCACTGGTGGTGGTGAGTGACCGGAAGAAAAGCGTGTGATCTGACTGGCCTGAGCCAGTAGCCAGCTACATCACGCGCCCGAACCACCAGAGCGACAGCAGCCCCGCGCAGACCGCCAGCAGGGCGCCCATGGCGGCGAAGAACGCGGTGACTTCGATCTGGTCGCGCTTGCCCGATGCCAGCCGTGCGTTGAGCGCGCGGTAGACCTTCTTGAGTCCGGTGGCATCTTCCAGCCGAAAGTACTCGGCCCCGGTGGCATCGGCAATTTCCTTCAGCACTTTTTCGTCGAGCTTGACGCGCGCGGACCAGCCGTCGGCCGACAGCACGACGCCTTCGGTCGTGCCGACCCCCACGGTGTAGATGCGTACGCCATGGTCGGCGGCCAGTTGCGCGGCTTCCATGGCACCCGGGCCCGCATTGCTCTCGCCATCGGAGAACACGACGATCGCGCCCGAAGCATAGGTGCCCGGTTGCACCGCGTCATCGTCGCCAATGGCGCCAATGGCGCCGGATTTCTTCGGCGGCGCGTCCTCGTCGCTCATGAGTTGCGCGGCGTCGGCGCTTACCTGCGGCAACAGGGTCGTAAGCGCCACGAGCAGGCCATTGCCCAGCGCGGTGCCGCCCTGCGGCTTCAGGTGGTCGATCACGGCCGACACTTCATCCTTGCTGCGGGTCGGGGGCTGTGCCACGGCGGCGGTGCCCGCCATCGCGACCACGCCCATGCTGACGCCTGCCGGCTGTGAATCGAGCAGGACCTTGGCCGCCTGCTGCGCGGCGCGGATGCGGCTGGGTTTGACGTCCTGCGCGCGCATGCTGCCGGACAGGTCAAGCACCACGATCACGGTCTCGATGCGCGAGGGCAGCGTCATCACGGCCTGCGGCCGGGCAATGGCGACGATCAGCGCAGTCAGGGCCAGCAGGATCAGTACGGGCGACACGTGGCGCCGCCAGGTCGTGCCTGTGCCGATGACCGCTCCCGCACCCGCACCGACCATCCTCAGGGCGGGATAGTGCGCCGCGGCGCGCCGCCGGCGCCGATCCAGCCAGATATAGCCGGCCGCCAGCAACACGATGAACGCGAGCAGCCATAGCATGGCGGGCCACAGGAAACTGAAGACGGGCAAGCGGCTTATCGCATCGATCATGCGGCCCCCTCGATCTTGCCCTTGATGGTTGCCTTGGCTGTCCCGCTCGCGATTCCTGGCCGGCGACTGCGCAGGCGCGAAAAATTCAACAAAGCCAGGTCGAGCCGGGCATGGGTCGACAGTGTCAGGCATTCCACATCGGCCCGCTGGAATGCCTCGCGCAGTTCGGTTTCGTGGGTTTCGGCAGCCGCGGCGAAGCGCTTCCTGAATGCAGGATCGTGGGTGTCGACAAACATCTGCTCACCGGTTTCCGCATCCTGCAGCACGACCAGTCCCAGGTCGGGCAACGCCGATTCGAGCGGATCGACCAGCCGCACGGCCACGACTTCGTGGTGCCTGGCCAGCATCGCTAGCGATGCCTGCCAGCCCGGCGCGCTGATGAAATCGGACACCACGAACAGCACCGAGCGCCGCTTTGCGGCTGCACGGGCGCGATCGAGCAGGTCCCGCAGTCGGGTTTCCGTGCGTGCTTTGCCTGGCCCAGCGGCATCTGAAGCGGCAGGCGTGGCATGCATGCGGTCCAGCAGATGCATCAACTGCCGGCGCCCCGGACGTGCCGGCACCACCGATGTGGCAACATCGGGCGCGCCGCCGCCATACAGTACCGCGCCCACCCGGTTGCCATAGCGGGTCAGCAGCAGTGCCATGACGGTGGTGAAGTCGCGCAGCAGGTCGCGCTTGCGTACCACGCCGGAACCGAAGTCGATCGACCCGCTCAGGTCCAGCAGGAACCACGCAGCGATCTCTCGATCCTCCTGGAATTCACGCACGTAAGGCGTCTGCAACCGTGCGGTGACGTTCCAGTCGATATGCCGCACGTCGTCGCCAGGGTGGTACTCGCGCAGATCGGCGAAGTCCAGTCCAAAGCCTCGGAACAGCGTGCGGTAGTCGCCTTGCAGCAGGCCGTCGAGGCGGCGCACCACAGTCCATTCCAGGCGGCGCACCAGCGCGTCGGTCTGGCTGGCATCGATGCCGGCAAGCGCTCCGGTGCGCACGCGCTCCGGAGCGGCGGCATCGGGGCCGCGTGGGCGGCTAGCGCGCAGCCGCCTGAACATGGGATTCCATTGGCCGTTCCGGCACCGGCAGCGCCTGCATGATCCGCGTGATGAGCTGGTCGGCCGTCACGCCATCGGAGATGGCTTCATACGACAGCACCAGGCGGTGCCGCAATACGTCCGGCACGAGGTCGATCACATCCTCGGGCAGCGCATAGTGCCTGCCGCGCAGGAAGGCCAGCGCGCGGGCGCCTTCGATCAGGCCGATGGTGGCGCGCGGGCTGGCGCCAAAGGTCACGTAGCGGTCCAGGTCGGCCAGGCCGTATGACCCTGGTTTGCGCGTAGTCGCCACCAGGCGCACCGCGTACTGGATCAGGCCCGGATCCACATAGACCTTGCGGCACTCGTCCTGCAGGCCGGTCAGGTGTTCGGGGGTGGCGATCGCGCCCACGTTGATGCGCGGCCCCGTAACGCGGTTGACGATCACAACCTCCTCTTCCTCGCTGGGGTACCCCACCAGCACCTTCATCATGAAGCGGTCGACCTGCGCCTCTGGCAGCGGGTAGGTACCTTCGGTCTCGATTGGATTCTGCGTGGCCATGACCAGGAAGGGCATGGGCACCCGATGGCTTTCGCCAGCAATGGTGACCTGCTTTTCCTGCATCACTTCCAGCAACGCGCTTTGTACCTTGGCCGGCGCACGGTTGATTTCATCGGCCAGCAGCAGGTTGGCAAACACCGGTCCGCGCACCGTGGAAAATTCGCCGGTGCCCTGGTTGTACATGCGTGTGCCGATCAGGTCGGCCGGCAACAGATCCGGCGTGAACTGGATACGCCTGAACGTGCCGCTCATCGTCCTGGCCAGCGTGTTGACGGTCAGTGTCTTGGCCAGGCCGGGCACGCCTTCCACCAGCAGGTGCCCGCCGGCCAGGATGGCCACCAGCACCCGTTCGAGAAAGTGGTCTTGTCCCACCACCACGCGCTTCACCTCGTACAGCAGGCGCTCCATCAGGTCGGCGCTGTCCGTGGCGCCTCGGGCTTGGTCGTTCATGGGCCTCCGCAATCAGAAAGGTGAAGATCCGACGGCAGCACCGGCACTTTCAATGGTGATGGCAAAGCCAATGCCAATGAAGGTGCCGCTCTGGTTTGGGTTGAGGATGGCAGTGACGATTCCCACCACCTCGCCGTTCAGGTTGATCAGCGGGCCGCCCGAGTTGCCGGGATTGGCGGCGGCGTCGAACTGGATCAGCTTGTCCAGCCGCTGCTTGCGATCTGGCGACACGAACTCGCGGTCGAGTCCCGACACGACGCCGGCCGACACCGACGGGCCGATCCCGAACGGAAAACCCACCGCGACGACTTCGGTGCCCGGCGCAAGGTCCTGGCTCGAACCGAGCGTTGCTGCTGGAAGATCATCGGGAATCGATTTGGCCTTGAGCACGGCGAGATCCTTTTCGGGGATCGCCTGCAGCACATTGGCTTCCGACGTCTGGCCGTTGTGGAACCTGATTTCCAGACGCTGGGCGTCGGCAATCACGTGATAGCTGGTGAGGACCACGCCACTTTCAGTGACGACCACCCCCGAGCCGATATGGCCGGATTCGGGCTTGCTGCCGGGCTGGTCCTTGCCTGCGGGCGGATCGCCAGTGGCGAGTTCGTCGCGCGACGGGGGGGCGGACGGCGGCGTTTGCGGAGCGGCTTCGGGGCGTTTGCGTGGGGCGTCGCGCTTTGACTTGGGCGCGGGAGTGGCCGCCACCACCTTTGTCTCAGGCGCATAGCTGAGGACCTCCACCACCGATTCGCGAACCATCTCGGCTGCCCTGGCGCTGCGTGAAGGCAGGCTCTTGGTCTGCAGCGTGTGCAGCACGGCCTTGTCGATATCGGCCTGCGTGAGCGCACGCCGCGTGGGCTGCGTCATCCAGGCGGTGCCCACGCCCGCGACGAAGACCAGCGTGACGGCTGCCGCGACCCATCCGTAGATTGCCACCCGTTTCATCGCAGCCCCCGAGGTCCCGTCGTGCCTTTGAAAATACAGTACCATCCTCTTAACCACGCGCCAAGGAGCAGGGCATGCAGTTTCTCTGGCCGCAAATGCTCTGGTTGCTGCTCATGCTCCCGCTGCTGGCAGCCGCCTACCTGTATTTGCTCGCGCGGCGCAGGAAGACTGCGCTGCTGTATGCCAGCCTGTCCCTGCCGCGCGCCGCGCTTGGCCCCGGCCAACGTGTGCGGCGCCACATTCCGCCTGTGCTGTTCCTGCTGGCCCTGGGCGCCGCCCTGCTTGCGTGCGCGCGGCCCACGGCAACCCTCACGCTGCCCACCGACACCATTACCCTGGTGCTGGCGATGGATAACTCGCGCAGCATGGAGGCCACCGACGTGGCACCCACACGCATTGCCGCCGCGCAGCAGGCCGCCCGTGACCTGATCGTGGGGCTCCCATCCAGCGTGCGGCTGGGCATTGTGTCCTTTGCCACCACGGCCACCGTGGTGCTGCCTCCCACCAGCAACCGGCAGGACATGCTCGATGCGATCGACCGCTTCCAGCTCCAGCGCGGCACCGCGACCGGCAGCGGACTGATCCAGGCGCTGGCGGTGCTGTTTCCCGACGATGGCATCGATCTCGAAGCCATCCTGTTCAGCGGCGATGCCACGCCGCCGCATTTCGGGCGACCGGAACCTTCGCTCGACGAAGCCGCCGCGGCAGAGGCGGCCCGCAAACGCGACCAGCAGCAGCCGGCGGTACTGCCCGGGTCGTACCGCCACGGTGCAGTGATTCTGCTCAGCGACGGCCGGCGCACCACGGGTCCCGATCCGCTGGATGCCGCACGCATGGCTGCCCAGCGGGGTGTGCGCGTCTACACCGTGGGTTTCGGTTCGACGCAGGGCGGCAGCGCCGGGGTGGGCGAGTGGCCCCTGTCGTACTTCATGCAGCTCGACGAGCCCGCATTGCGCGCGGTGGCCGCGCTGACCGAAGGCGAATATTTCCAGGCGGGTTCGGCATCCGACCTGACCCAGGTGTACCGCCAGCTCACCGCCCGCTTTGCACTGGAGCGCAAGGAGACCGAACTGGGTGCCTTCCTCGCCGCGGCGGCGGCCCTTTTGCTGGCGTCGGGGTGCGCGCTCTCGATGCTCTGGTTTCGGCGCTGACAGCGCGGTGCGTCGAGTATGCCGCTTCATTGCTGCAACCTCCCGTTGCACGTAGCAATGTGGTGATGCCGAGCCAGCGCGCAAGCCCGCGTGGCATGGTCCTTGGCGCGCTAATTGCGTAGGCAGGAGTTTGCCCAGACTCCCGAGCGCGCTCCGCCAAGGCGCGCTATATCGTTCCCGATCGGTACAGCCGTTCGCAAGAAACGCGCCTGTCCGGATTCCGCTCCGAAGCCATGAGCCACTGTCCCCGCTGCAACTTGCGTTGCCGTGGCGGGTCGACGGCGCCCATCCATTCCTGTCGGAGGTTGCACCATGAGCCGTTATATCGTTCTAGCCAGTTTCACGGACCAGGGAATCCGTACCGTGAAGGACACCACCAAGCGGGCAGCGGCAGTACGCGAACTGGCTCCGCAGTTTGGCGTGAAGGTCACCGATGTGTTCTGGACGCTCGGCAAATACGACGTGATCCTGACCATGGAAGCGCAGGACGATGCTTCCGTCACTGCCTTCGGACTCAGTATCGGTGCGCAGGGCAATGTCCATACGCAGACGCTGCGCGCATTTACCGAAACGGAGATGCAATCGATTCTAGGCAAGATGCGCTGAGTCTGTTTGTGGGCGAGGGTGGATGCCCGCCAGTACGGTGGGTATCCATCGCTCAGCGTTCGCGACTGCTTCATTGGCGTTTACCCCCGCGACGTGCAATGCACCGTGTAAGAACCGGGTAAGCGGCACGCTTTACCGTGTAGCCATTCGATGCGAAAGCACAAATACGCAGGAGACATGGATGCACGAAGATCTGGTCGAGAGACTCAAGGCCAACCGGCAGTATCGCGAGCTGGTTCGCCGTCGCAGCAGGCTCGGATGGTTGCTGACCGCGGTCATGCTGGTGGTGTACTACGGGTACGTATTGCTGATTGCGTTCGACAAGGAGCTGCTGGCCACGCGCGTTGGCAATGGGGTGATGACGTGGGGCATGCCGATCGGCCTGTTCGTGATCGTCTTCACCGTCGTCATTACCGGACTCTACGTGCGTCATGCCAATAGCGTCTATGACGAACTGACCGACCAGATCAAGCGGGAGCTCGCATGAAAGCGCGTCACGTAATCGGTGCCAGCGCTTTGCTGGGTGCCTGCACAGCCCTGCTGCTGTCGAACGCCGCGTTCGCGGCTGGTGGAGACCTGGGGCAGGCCGTGCGGCAGCCCACCAACTGGACCGCGATCGGCATGTTCGTGGTGTTCGTGATCGGCACGCTGTTCATCACCAAGTGGGCCGCCAAGAAGACCAAGTCAGCAGCTGCGTTCTACACGGGCGGCGGTGGTATCACGGGCTTCCAGAACGGCCTGGCCATTGCCGGCGACTTCATGTCGGCGGCATCGTTCCTCGGTATCTCGGCCGCGGTGTTTTCCAGCGGCTATGACGGGCTGATCTATTCGATCGGCTTCCTGGTCGGCTGGCCGATCATTACCTTCCTGATGGCGGAGCGGTTGCGCAACCTGGGGCGCTTCACGTTTGCCGATGTGGCGGCATACCGCTTCAAGCAGGCACCGATCCGGGCCTTCGCGGCATCGGGCACGCTGGTGGTGGTGGCGTTCTACCTGATCGCGCAGATGGTGGGCGCCGGGCAACTGATCAAGCTGCTGTTCGGGCTGGAATACTGGATCGCGGTGGTCATCGTCGGCGCGCTGATGATGGTCTACGTGCTGTTCGGCGGCATGACGGCCACCACCTGGGTGCAGATCATCAAGGCGTGCCTGCTGCTGGGCGGTGCCTCGTTCATGGCCTTCATGGTGATGGCCCAGTTCCACTTCAGCCCCGAGGCGCTGTTCGCCAAGGCTGTCGAGGTGCATGCCAAGAAGGATTCGATCATGAGTCCGGGCAACTTCATCAAGGATCCGATCTCGGCGATCTCGTTCGGCATCGCGCTGATGTTCGGCACGGCGGGCCTGCCGCATATCCTGATGCGCTTCTTTACCGTGCCCAACGCCAAGGAGGCGCGCAAGTCGGTGTTCTGGGCCACCACGTGGATCGGGTACTTCTATATCCTGACCTTCATCATCGGCTTTGGCGCGATCGTGCTTGTGGGTACCAACGCCAGCTTCCAGGATGGCAGCGGCAAGCTGCTGGGCGGGGTCAATATGGCAGCGGTGCACCTGGCCAGCGCGGTGGGTGGCAACGTGTTCCTCGGCTTCATTTCCGCGGTGGCGTTTGCGACGATCCTGGCGGTTGTGGCGGGCCTCACGCTGGCAGGCGCCTCAGCCGTATCGCATGACCTCTACGCAACCGTGTTCAAGCACGGCAATGCATCCAGTGCGATGGAACTGCGCGTCTCGCGTATCACCACCGTCATCCTCGGCATGGTTGCCGTGGTGCTCGGCATTGTCTTCGAGAAGCAGAACATCGCGTTCATGGTGTCGCTGGCGTTTGCGGTGGCCGCATCGGCCAACTTCCCGGTGCTGTTCATGTCGGTGCTGTGGAAGGGCTGCACCACGCGCGGCGCCATGGTCGACGGCTTCCTGGGGCTGCTGACGGCTGTGATCCTCACGGTCCTGTCGCAGGCCGTCTGGGTAGACGTGTTCCACTTCAAGAGCGCGCTATTCCCCTATACGTCACCGGCACTGTTCTCGATGACGGTTGGCTTCCTGGGAATCTGGCTGTTCTCGGTCACCGACAAGTCCGCGCGGGCGCGCATCGACAAGGCTGGCTTCGAGGCACAGGAGCTGCGTTCCGAGACCGGCATTGGTGCCGGCGAAGCATCAGCCCACTGAGAGGGGTGTCGCCCCAGGCGCCATGCCTGGGGCAGATCTTTTCGCGTGTTCGGCTTCAGGCCTTGGCGATCACGCTGAGGTTCAGCGTTTCCCCACCCGCCACGATGGCCAGCAAGCGGTCGACATTCGGGTGCGCGCCCGGACGATTGCGTGCGTCGGCCGTGTGTTCGGCAAATACCGCCAGGCCGTGTTCCGCGGCAGCTGCATCGAGCTTGCCGAAGGTTTGCTGCAGGTAGTTGTACACGGCCAGCGAGCCCTGTTTGCCAGGCATGTTCTCGATGCTGGCCACTACCGCGCCATTGCCGTCGACCAGGTCGATGCGGGCAATGCCGTCGACGGCGGGCATCTGGGCGAGATTGTCCTTGAATGCGTTGCTCGGCTCGATCATGGTGGCGCTCCTGTTGCGGATTGCAAAAACAAAAACGGACGGGCCAGCAGTGGCGACCGTCCGTTCTTGCTTGATGCGTGTTGTGCGTTGGTAGGCTCGATTGGACTCGAACCAACGACCCCCACCATGTCAAGGTGGTGCTCTAACCAGCTGAGCTACGAGCCTAGCGAAGGCGCGAATTCTATAGAGGGCTTGCCAGAAGTGCAAGCACTTTCTGAAAAACAATCCATCTTCGAGCCATGCGTGCCTGATCGGGCTGGCGATTCAAGTTTTCCGTCTTGCGATCCGTAGACCGAAATAGGTCAGTCTGATAACCAGCGGCGCAGCCAGGCGACAGACCTTCACAAGAGCAGTGGGCATCAGATCCGCGCGCCGTACGAACGGAGACGTAGAAGATGATCAAGCAACTGTCGATCCGGGGCTCGCTGAGCCTGCTGGTCGCTTTCTTTGGGGCGGCGCTGGTGTTTGGTGCCGCGGTTGGCCTCTATTCGATCCATACCGGTAACGAGGCGCTCAAGCAGACCTATACGGTCGATACGCCGGCAGTAGCGGACCTGGAGGGCAGTGCCGGGCAACTGCTGCGGTTGCGGCTGGCGTTGGCTACCTATGCATCGCTGGCCGAGTTGAACGACCAGGACGCCGCCAACGCCGTGCTCAAACGGTTCGACCAGTACCTGAAAAATTCGAACGAGCGCATCGAACACTATCTGGCCGTTGCCGGCAACGGTGACGAGGAACAGCAGCGTCTGGTCAAGGACATGCAGGACAAGCGCGCCGCGTTCCTTCGCGACGGCGTCGAGCCTGCGCTGGCAGCGTTGAAGTCGGGCGATCGCCAGACGTTCCTGCAGCAACAGGCGCACAAGCTGCCACCGCTCTACAGCGCCTTTGAGAAGGCCATGCTGGCCGTCGAGAAGCGCCAGGTCGCTTACGGTGAACAGCGTTACGAGCAGGCGCAAACGCGCTTCAGGCTGGTGGTGTGGGCCGTGGCGGTTGGACTGGCGGGCGCGCTGCTGCTGTCGTTGCTTGCGCGCATGGTGATGATCCGCGCCATCGTGGTGCCGGTGGATGCCGCGGTGGCGCAGTTCCAGCGGATTGCCGGCGGCGACCTGACAGGTCGAGTGGAAGTGGCCAGCAGCAGTGAAATGCGCAAGCTCACCAGCGCATTGCAACAGATGCAGGCATCGCTGACCGAGACTGTCGGCATGGTACGCGCGGGCACCGATTCGATCAGCACCGGTGTCCAGGAAATTTCCAGCGGCAACACCGATCTGTCGCAGCGGACAGAGGAGCAGGCCGCATCGCTGGAACAGACGGCAGCCAGCATGGAAGAGTTGACCTCGACAGTGAAGCAGACCGCCGACAATGCGAAGCAGGCCAGTCGGCTGGCGGAGGGTGCTTCAGACCTGGCGGCGCAGGGTGGTGAGCTCACGCAGCAGGTAGTGGACACCATGCAGCATATCGTGGCCGATTCACACAAGATTGGCGAAATCGTCGGCGTGATCGAGAGCATTGCGTTCCAGACCAATATTCTCGCGCTCAATGCAGCTGTGGAAGCGGCTCGTGCGGGCGAGCAGGGACGTGGTTTCGCGGTGGTGGCATCCGAGGTGCGCGCGTTGGCGCAGCGCAGCGCCGGCGCGGCCAAGGAGATCAAGGGATTGATCGACCTGTCGGCGAACCGCGTGGAATCGGGTGCGGGCCTGGTGGAGCGTTCCGGGGCCACGATGGGCGAGATCGTGACCGCCATTGCGCGCGTCAGCGACATCATGAACGAGATTGCCGCGGCAGCCGTGGAGCAAAGCAGCGGCATCGACCAGGTCAACGTGGCCGTGACGCAGATGGACGAGGTAACGCAGCAGAACGCTGCGCTGGTCGAACAGGCCGCGGCGGCAGCCGGTTCACTGGAAGAGCAGGCACAGCGACTGGCAGCAGCAGTGGCGGTGTTCCGGATCGACCGGCAGGCGGCTCAGAATGCCTTCGGTGGTCTCCCCTCTCCCGCATTTGCGGGAGAGGGGCGGGGGAGAGGGCCAGCGCATCAGGTTGCGGCAATCGCAGTTTGAGCCGCGATGCCCTCTCCCCCAGCCCCTCTCCCGCGTGCGGGAGAGGGGAGCAAAACCAAACCGTGGGTGTCAGTGCGTCACCAGCGTAGAGCGCATCGCTTTCACATTGCGCTCTGATACCGCTGCCGCGCGGTTGCTCCAGCCCTGGCGCAGGAACGAGGCCAGTGCGGCCACTTCGGCGTCGTTCATGCGATGGGCGAAGCCCGGCATGACCAGTACCGAGGGCGCCTTGGCGGTGGAAGGTGTGGCGGCGCCGGCCAGTATTACGTTGACGAGTGCGGCCGGGCTGGTGGCGTTGACGACCGTGGCGCCGTCCAGTTGCGGGAACACCCGTGTTGCCCCTTTGCCCGTGACGAAGTGGCAGGCTGCGCAGTTGTCGAGGTAGAGCCGTTCGCCCAAGGTCAGCCCCTTGGCCGCGGTCAACTTGCGGATCGTGGCCTCGGTACCTTGCGGCTTGACCGCAGCCGACGTGGCCGGCACCGGCGACAGGCTTTTCAGGTAGGCGGCAATCGCATCGAGGTCTGCGCTACGCATATGCGACGTGCTATGCGCCACCACCTGCGTCATCTCGCCCGCCACGGCCGCGGTGCGATTGCGGCCGGTCAACAGGTAGTCAACGATGTCCTGGTTGGTCCAGTGCGGCATGCCGCGCAACGACGGTACAGGCCAGCCGTTGAGTTCGCCGCCCGCCAGATACTGTGCCTCGGCGCTTGAATCGGCCTTCTCGTTCATGGCGACCCCACGGGGCGTATGGCAACTGCTGCAGTGCCCGAGGCCTTCCACCAGATAGGCGCCAAGCCTGACCTGATCGGTCCACTTCGCTTGCGGCTGGAACGGCTTGCCGGACGCGAACACGTAGTTCCACACCGCCATGCCCCAGCGCAGGTTGAACGGGAAGTCCATGCTGGTCTCTGGCGGCACTGCGTTGCTTGCCTTCACGCCAGACATGAAGAAGGTGTAGAGCGCGTGGATATCGGCGTCCGTCACCTTGGCGTAGTTCGGGTACGGCATCGCCGGGTACAGGTGCGTGCCATCTGCGCGAACACCCTTGCGGACCGCATCGGCAAACTGCTTTTCAGTGTAGTTGCCGATGCCGTGCTGCTTGTCGGGCGTGATGTTGGTCGAATAGATCGTGCCGTGGCCGCTGTCGATGGCCAGGCCGCCGCTGTACTCGGGTTTGCCCGGCGCGCTATGGCAGGCCATGCAGTCGCCCACGCGAGCCAGGTAGGCGCCGCGCAGCACCAGCGCGGGGTCCGCCGCTTGCGCGGCCGAGGCAGCGAGGGTGCCGAACACGGCGGCAATGAGATAAGACTTGAGAGATTTCATTGTCGTGTGATCAGGCTTGTACCAGCGGTCCCGGATTCTTGAGGTACTGCTTCTTGATGGCGTCGGCCGCCATCAGCGTGATGGCACCGATCGTGGCGGTGGGGTTGGCCTGGAAGTTCTGCGGGAACGCATTGCCACCGGGAACGAACACGTTGTGCACGTCCCATGACTGCAGGTAGCGGTTCAACGCCGAATCGCGTGGCGATGCGCCCATGATCGCGCCGCCCACGTTGTGGGTGGACACGTACTTGGTGATGTCCCAGTGCGAATCGAGCGCGAGGAAGCTCTCCGAGATCGCGTCGGGCTTCATTTCCTTGGCGATCTTCAGCACGATCTCGCGCAGGTAACGCTGGAGCTTGAGCTCGTTCTCGCGCCAGTCGAAGGTCATGCGCAGCAGCGGCTGGCCCCATGGGTCGCGATACTTCGGATCGAGATCGAGGTAATGGCCGCGGTACGACATGCACGTGGTGGTGATGCTGATCTTCATCGAGCGGCCGTACCAGTCCACCATCGCTTCCTTCCAGCCCTTGCCCCAGGCCGGCGTGCCCGAGGGCAGCGACGTCCCGATCGGCGCGCCGGTGGCCTGCGAGCTATGGATCTTGGCGCCGCCGATAAAGCCCAGCGAAGGACCATCGAAATTGCCCGGCGAGATGTCGTTGAACATCTCGCCGGTAGCGCCCGCGGTGGCGAACGGGTTAAAGTGCTTGTCCTTGAAGAACAGCGTCGCGCCACCATTGCTCAGGAACGCATAGTTGCGGCCGACGGTGCCGGTTTCCGATACCGGGTCATATGGCTTGCCGATGCCCGACAGCAGCATCAACCGCACATTGGCAAACTGGAAGCTGCTCAACACGACGATCTTCGCGGGTTGGAACACCTCGCGGCCCTTCTCGTCGATGTATGTCACGCCGCGCGCCGTCTTGCGGTCGGCGTGCAGGTCCACGCGGATCACGTTGGCGTTCACGCGATACGAGAAATTCGGCATGCGCTTGACCACATCGAGGATCGTGGTCTGCGGGGAGGCCTTTGAATAGTTCAGGCACGGATACTTGCTGCAGTAGCCGCAATAGTTGCACGGCGCGAGTTGCGCACCATACGGATTAGTCCATGCCTGCGAGACATTGGCCGACGGATTCGGAAACGGGTGATAGCCGAGCTTCTTCGCCGTGTCGGCAAACATCGAACAGTTCAGTGTGTCCTGCAGCGCGGGCAGCGGATATGGCTGCGAGCGCGGGCCTTCGAACGGATCGCCGCCGGGCTGGACCTTGCCGCGCAGGTTGCCCGTGTTGCCGGACAGGCCGCAGACCTTCTCGAAGAAGTCGTAGTACGGCTCGATCTCGTCCCACGTGAACGGGAAGTCCTTGATACGCATGTCGGCGTCGAGCGTGCCGCGCTTGTAGGCGCGGTCGGCGTAGGTCTTGAGCTTCAGGTCGGTAGGCGTCGGACGGATCAGCACGCCGGTCCAGTGCAGGCCTGAGCCGCCAACGCCGGTGCCGGGCGCGAAGGCCCCCCATTTACGTGTGGGCAGCGCGGTGTCCTCGCGCTTGTAGCGCACGGTCAGCGCCGCGTCGCGCGGAGTGGCGAACACCTTGTTGCGCGTGGCGTAGGCGTACTGGTCGGCAGGCTTCGGGTAGGCAAAATCCTCGGGCGGGCGGTCGGGGCCGCGTTCGAGTGCACGGACCTTCAGGCCGGCCTGGGCGAGTTCAATCGCCATGATCGAACCGGCCCAACCGAGGCCGACGATGACGACGTCAACGTCGTCGTTGGTGATGTGGGGCATGAAACGTTCTTGTTCTGGACGTGATACCGCAGCGCGCGCATGGCGCCTTGGCATTCACGCAAGCAAATCTGGAATCGAAGGGGGGCGGGGGGGCGATCGGCCGTTCAGGCGATCAGGCGCGCTTGCCGCTGAGGCTGACCGGGCCCAACGGATATGGCACGTTGTGCTGGTCCACCCATTCGGTGTACTGGGCACGCGCGCCCGGGAAGCCGATTGCCACCCAGGCCTTCATGTCCTTGTTGCCGCCGTACTTCGGATCGGCGAGGTAGCCATTCTTGGTATCGCCGAGCAGTTGCGAGAAGAACTGACCGGCCTTCAGCGATGCTTCGCCGAGTTTGGCAAAGTCGACTTCATTCTTCTGCAGCGCGGTGAGCAGGGCGTCCTGCTCGGTAGCGGACAGGCGCTCGAACGGCTTGCCATGCCGGCTGTTTGCCGCCTGTTGCGTGAGCCGGATGCCGGTCCGGTAGATATTCTGGGGTGCATAGGGCAACTGGAAGCCGAGCGTCTTCGGCGCATCGGTGTTGTGCGGCCCCTGCAGGTAGATATCGTCACCAAGGCCGCCGTGAAGCTGCTGGTCGATAAATACCGGCACATTGGTTTCCAGTGCGCCAGGTCCCTTGCCCTCGGCAGGAATCAGGCGGTCGCACGCTGCCATGATGAAGGCCCACTCGGGCGCGCTGAAGAACACGGGCTTGTAGTGCTGCAAATGCACGTCTTCCAGGCCCTTGGCGCGGACTTCATGCAGCGGAATGGCCGCGACGGGCACGGCGACGGCGGTCGCCTTGAGAAAGGATCGACGTGAGAACGGGGGCGTTGACATGTGGGGTCCCAGAAAAAAACAGGCGTTGTCCCCATGCGAATCGCTCTCTTTTACCCGGGATTCGTCTCACGACTGGAAATAGTCGGACATCGTACCTCTTAATTGTTATGTATTGCAATGATTAGTTTGCTAATTGATTGTTCGGCTGGCGGGACATTCGTGCGCGCACACATGCGCGATTGCGGTCCGCACGGCGCATCGAGTAGGGTTAGGCCTCTGGCTTCATCCGGTGGCACGGTCCCCCCACAACTCCCGATCGAGGAGACAAGAACATGATTTCCTGGCTCAACCGCGCCGCGGCGGTATTGGCATGCATCGTCGCCTGCACGGCCACTCCGGCACTGGCCGCTGACGCCGCCGCCACGCTGACCATCACGGCCGGCGCGCAGCAGCAAACGTGGACGCGCGACGCGCTGCTGAAGGATCGGCGGCTGGTCAGCGTTACCGTGGATGATGACAACCTGAAGCGTCGCCTGACCTTCAAGGCGATTCCGATGGCGGCGCTGCTGGCCGGGCTGGCGGTGTCGAAGGACGGCAGCGCCACCACGGCCGCCAGCGACGGTTATGTCTCGCACCTGCCGATGCGCCTGCTGCTGGCCGATGACGCCGGTGGACCACGCGCCTGGCTGGCGGTGGAACCTTCCGCGAAGCCGTGGCCGAAACTGAAGGGACAGGACATTGGCCCGTTTCGCCTGATCTGGACGGTGCCGAAGACCGCCGCGAAAGGCACGGCGTCGGTCAGGATCAATGAAAGTCTGTGGACTTATGCCATCGCGCGCATCGACATTGGTGCGAGCGCTGCCGAACGCTTTACGGCGATTCGCCCCGCAGCGGACCAGCCGGCCGATGGCCCGGTCATGCGCGGCTTTGCCACATTCCAGCGCGTCTGTTTCTCGTGCCACTCGATCAATCGCACGGGCGATGCGAACCTGGGCCCGGACCTGAACGTGCCATACAACCCGGTGGAATATCTTGGCGACGAAAAACTCGCGAAGCTGATTCGCGATCCGCAATCGCTGCGCTGGTGGCCGGGTTCGAAGATGTCAGCCATCGACGAGAAGACCCTGTCGGAAAGCGAGCTCAAGGACCTGCTGGCGTACCTGCACCATATGTCAGGGCGCAAGGCGCAAGCGGCTGAAGCACCCGCGGCGCCGGGGTCGTGATGGAAGCCGCCGGCGCGCGCCGGCGGCTGGGTCATGGCATGCCTGCTGCTATTTCAGTCCGGCCTGCTGCCCAGGACGCACCGCATCTGCTGTGCCCTGGATAAAGGCCTTGATCTTCTCGACGTCATCGGGCGTGAGCTTGCCCGTGAAGTCGGGCATGCCGCGCGCCATGAACGGTCCCTTGAACACGATCTTGTCGAGGTTGTTGATCATGTCGGCGCTGACAAAGCCAAGGTTGGGGATATTGCCGCCGCGATCCACGCCGGGCACGCCGTGGCACATCACGCAACTACTGACGTAGAGTCCGGCACCGTCATTGACCTTGGCGGCGTCGTACCTGACACCCTTCAGCAGGCCATCGGTGCGGTACTGAACGAAGGCCGGCAGTTTCGCCGTGGCACCGAGTGCGAACGTATAGACCGTGCCCGGGCCCTGCCGGTCGGTGGCGCGTTGCGCCAGCCCGTAGACGCCGCCCCAGCCCACTGCCACCGATACGTACTGCTTGCCGTCGACCTGATAGCTGACCGGGGCGGCGATCACGCCGGTGCCGGTGGGGGTCTCCCAGAGTTTCTCGCCGCTCTTGGCGTCATAGGCCACGAATCGCCCGTCGGCCGTGCCCTGGAACACGAGATTGCCCGCGGTGGTCAGGGTGCCGCCGTTCCACGGCGACACCTGCTCCTGCGACCACGCTACTTTCTGCTGCACCGGGTCCCATGCCAGCAGGCGCCCGAACGGTTTGCTCTTCGGCGGTTCGGCATTGAGGAACTTGGCCGTGTTCCAGCCCGTGTTGGCGCCGGGTTGCATTGGCTGCGCGCCATTGAAGGTCCAGCCCTTGTCGTCCATCAGGTTGATCGGCACGTTCTGCGCGGGCAGGTAGACCAGGCCGGTCTGCGGATTGAACGACATCGGATGCCAGTTGTGCGCACCGTAAGGGCCGGGGATGGCGTCGTAAGGCTTGTCGACCGAGCGCGCCTCGGCGTGTTCGATCGGCCGGCCGTCCTTGTCATAGCCGCTGGCCCAGTTCACGTCGACAAAGTTCTTTGCCGAGATGAACTGGCCGTTGGTCCGGTCGATGACGAAGAAGAAGCCGTTCTTCGGCGCGTGCAGGATTACCTTGCGCGGCTGTCCCCCGATGGTCAGGTCGGCCAGGATCATCGGTTGCGTCGAGGTGTAGTCCCAGTTGTCACCGGGGGTTTCCTGGTAGTGCCACTTGTACTTGCCGGTGTCGGGGTCCAGCGCGACGATCGACGCCAGGTACAGGTTGTCGCCACCGGCCGGGCTGCGCTTGCTGCGCGACCATGGCGAACCGTTGCCGGTGCCCACATACATCAGGTTCAGTTCGGGATCGAAAGTCATTGAGTCCCACGCGGTGCCGCCACCGCCGGCTTCCCACCACTTGCCGGCCGGATCCCAGGTCTTGGCGGCTTTCTCCATCGACTCGTCCTCGAAGGGTTTGGACGGATCGCCCGGCACCGTGAACCAGCGCCATTTCTGCTCGCCGGTGCCGGCATCATAGGCCGTGATATAGCCGCGTACGCCATACTCGGCGCCGCCATTGCCAATGATCACCTTGCCCTTGAATACGCGTGGCGCACCGGTGATGGTGTACGAATACTTGCGGTCGATGATGGTGTCCTTTTCCCACAGCTTGCGCCCGGTGGCGGCGTCAAGCGCGATCAGGCGGCCATCGTAGGCCGCCACGAACACCTTGCCCTGGTACAGTGCCACGCCGCGGTTCACCACGTCGCAGCAGCCGCGGTAGCCAAGCGCGTGGTCCACCTTGGGGTCGAAGGACCATAGACGCTTGCCGGTGCGTACGTCCACCGCGTGTACCACGCTCCATGAGGCGGTCACATACATCACGCCATCCACGACCAGCGGCGTCGATTCCACGCCGCGTGTCGATTCGAGGTTGTAGGACCACACCAGGCCCAGGTTCTTCACGTTGCCGGTGTTGACCTGGTTCAGCCGGCTGAAGCGGGTCTCGGCATAATCGAGTCCGTAGCTGGGCCAGTCAGGTGTCTTATCGGCATTGGCGCGGATGAAATTGCCGTCGACCTTGGCCGTGGCCGCGCGGATCGTGGTAGCCGATGGCGGAGCCGCGTGCGCGGCAGACATGGCCAGCATGCCGGCCAGTGCCGCCAGCAAGGCACGGGTGGCCGGACGGGCAGGGGATGGGAGCCGCTTCGCTCGATGCGTCATCTTGTCTCTCTCCTGGAATCGTTGTTCTTGTACTTCTTGTTGTTCGACCCGCGGGGCGACGGCCCAGCCGCCATCGCCGCGCGTTTCGTGCTACCCACAGCCAGTCAATACACGGTCAATACGCCACGCACACCGACTTCAGTTCGGTATAGGACTCGATGGCCGAGCGCCCGTGCTCGCGCCCCACGCCCGAAGCCTTGTAGCCGCCAAACGGCATGTTCGGATCCACTACGTTGTGGCAGTTGACCCAGACCGTGCCGGCCTCGATGCCATCGACCAGCCGCTGCACCGCGCCAAGGTTGTTGCTCCAGACGCTGGCGCCAAGGCCGTACGACGAGCGGTTGGCCGCGGCCAGCACCGCATCGAGGTCGTCGAACGGCATGGCCACCACCACCGGGCCGAACACCTCCTCGCGCACGATCTCGATATCGCGACTGGCTGCATTCGCCACGACCGTGGGCCGCACGAAGTAGCCGGCGCGGTCCACGCCACCACCACCCGCGACAATCTCGGCACCTTCGTTGCGGCTGGTGGCGATCATGCCGACTACCTTGTCGCGATGGCGGGCCGAAACCAGCGGACCCATCTGGCTGGCCGGATCGAGACCCGGGCCCAGCACCATCGAGTTGGCAACCTTGGCAATGCCCTCCACCACATGGTCATAGTGGCGACGCGAAACGTAGAGCCGCGAACCGGCCGTGCAGACTTGCCCCTGGTTGAAGAAGATGGCGGCCGAGGCGCCCTGGATTGCCACGGCCGGGTCGCAGTCGTCGAGGACCACCACGGGGCTCTTGCCACCGAGCTCCAGCGACACGCGGCGGATATCCTGCCCGCAGCGCGCGCCGATCAGGCGGCCCACTTCGGTCGATCCGGTGAAGGTGATCTTGTCGACGTCGGGGTGCGAAACCAGCGCGGCTCCGGCGACGCCGTCACCGGTCACCACATTGAACACACCGGGAGGGAAGCCTGCTTCTAGCGCCAGTTCGCCGAGACGGATGGCGGTGAGCGGCGTTTCCTCGGCAGGCTTCAGCACCACGGTGCAGCCGCAGGCCAGCGCCGGCGCAATCTTCCAGACCGCCATCAGCAGCGGGAAATTCCACGGCACGATGGCGCCGACCACGCCCACCGGCGCGCGCCGGGTGGAGGCGTTGTAGCGCGTACCGGGCGGGAACGGCATCGAGATATCGAAGGTCTGGCCGTCGATCTTGGTGGCCCAGCCAGCCATATAGCGCAGCCACTGCGCGCTGCCGCCCACATCGAGGCCGTGCGCGAAGGCCAGCAGCTTGCCGTTGTTCAGCGTTTCGAGGCGCGCCAGTTCATCGGCGTTCTGTTCGACCAGATCGGCCAGTTTCAGCAGCAGCCGCTCACGCTGTGCGGGGATCATGCCGCGCCATGCGGCGCTGGCGAAGGCCCGGCGTGCACTGGCGACGGCGGCATCCACATCGGTGGCGGCGCCGGTTGGCACATGGGCAATCTCCTGGCCGGAAGCCGGGTCGAATACCGCAAATGTTTCGCCGGAAGCGGCCTGGCACCATTCGCCGTCGATCAGCATGGCGCTGCGGATTCGGTGCTGCGAGTCGTGGGGTGCGTTCATGCGGGTCTCCTGTCGTGGTGGATGGCCGACAGAAGTTAGCAAGTGGCCCGAGCGCTGGCTTGTCTGTGCGTGCATGGTGCTTGTCGCTGGGTGCACGCGTACGGACTAGTTGTGTTGCGTTGCGGTATCGGGAAGCGCGAGCCTGCGTTGTCGCCACTGCGACGGGCTCATGCCAAAACGTTCATGGAACACCCGGCTGAAGTGCGCGGCGTCGGCAAAGCCCAGGCCGAAGGCAATCTCGGTGATGCTCAAGCCCGCATCCATGGGCGCGCGCAGGCGCTGCGCGGCGCGCTGCAGTCGCCGGGCCTGGATATAGGCATGCGGGGTTTGCCCATACTCGCGAAACAGGTTGTAGAGCGTGCGGCGCGAGACATTGAACATGGCTGCCAATCTTTGCGCGGACAGTTCGGGATCATGCAGTTCGGCGTCGATGTATTCGACGATGCGGGTCACGCGGCCATCGCCAAGACGCTGCTGCGCAGGAGCGTCTTGCTGCGACCCAGCGCCGTGCAGTGCGGTTTCGACCAGCGCCACCATCGAGTCTTCCAGCACGCGCTGGGCGTGGCCATCGAGCGCGTGGCCGGCGATGGCGTCGTGCAGCAAGCCGCCCAGCGCCGAGGCGGCGATGCGTGCCGTGCCCTGGCCGGGTAGCGCGCATCCACATAACGTGGTGGCGGCATCGTGCCAGCCAAATGCGCGCGCTTGCGGCACCAGCAACACCATGGCGCGGCAGCCCTCGGCCATGTCCACGCTGTATGGCTGGGCGGTATCGTAGACCGACCACGTGCCCGGCACCAGCACGGCTTCGCGCCCGCGCTGCGCAATCATGCTGCGCCCGCTCAATTGCCAGAAGATCTTGAAGTAGCCAGCGTCAGAGGCCTCGGCATGCGCGCGCTGCCGGATCACCCGGTGGGCGCCGACGTCGATGTCTCCCACCACGCTGTCGCCAAAGTGGGCCAGGTGGGCATGCCCCCGGAATTGACCACGGCTGTCGCGGGAACAGTCGAGCGGCAGGAAGTTGGCGCTGATCGCCTCGCTCCATTCGTCGAAGTTGGTCGCGCTCACGGATACCGGAGACTGCAATGGACGATTCACTGCGCGCATCCTGGACTCCTCCAAGGAAAGCGAGACTAAGCGGGTCTGCCTGCGGACCGGACGGTATATGTGGTCTCGCGGGGCGGCTGGAACGGTGGACAAGCGTAATGCAAAGGTGCAGTGCGGACAATGGAAACATTGCGGCTGGTTTCGCGCACTGCAGTGCAGCATTCGAGGTGCGCGGGAAAACCCTAGTGTTGATAACGGACGAGAGAACTTACCCTCGTTCGGCCGCATTAATCTTGCGGATTAACTTGCCAGCAGGAGCCCCACCTGAATGGAAGATACGCTGCAATCGCCCGCCGCGCAGGGCGACTTCGCCCCCGTCGCCACCGGTAACGACACTAATAAGGACACCGCAGGCCAGTATGAACCGCGCAAGGCCTGGGCCATGGCCGCGTGGCTGACGGCGTTCTCGGCGATCAACTTCCTCGACAAGGTCGTGCTGGGCATGGTGGCGGTACCGGTGATGCATGACCTGAACCTCACCACCGCACAGTTCGGCATCATCGCTGGGAGCTTCTTCTGGTTCTTCTCGTTGTCCGCGGCGCTGGTCGGATTTCTTGGCAACCGTGTGCAGTCGCGCTGGATCCTGCTGGCGATGGCCGTGATGTGGTCGCTGGTGCAGTTTCCCGCGTCGCTGGCCACGTCTGCCACCGCGTTGATCGTGAACCGCGTGCTGCTGGGCGCGGGTGAAGGGCCAGGCAATCCGGTTTCCGTGCACGCCCTGTACAAATGGTTTCCGCATGAAAAGCGCAATCTTCCGGTTACGCTGATCAACCAGGGCGCGGTCATCGGACTGTTGCTGGCGGGCTTGATGGTGCCCTGGATTACACAGCATTGGGGATGGCGCGCCAACTTCGTCGTGCTGGCAGCGGCATCGGCCGTGTGGGCCCTCGGGTGGTTGTGTTTCGGCCGCGAAGGCTCGTTGCGTACGGCGCCTGCGTTGCACAGCAACCAGGCGGGCAAGGCCATCCTCGATCCGGCCGACCGCGTGCCCTACCGTCGCCTGTTGACCGACGCCACGGTGTTGTCGGGCTTCGCAGTCGGCTTCGCGGCGTACTGGGGGCTGGCGCTGATGCTGACGTGGTTGCCGTCGTACCTGGAGCAGGGGCTTGGCTTTGATGGCGTGACCGCGGGCCGGATGTTCGCACTGGTCGTGGTGCTCGGCATGCCCGCCAGCCTGTTGCTGAGCTGGTGTTCGCAACGCATGTTGCGACGTGGCAGCTCGTCGCGCGTGGCGCGGGTCTTGTTCAGTTGCGCGTGCATGACGTTTGGCGGCGTGCTGTTCATGCTGCTGCCGCAGTTGCCGCTGACGGCCGGCGGCAAGGTCACGATGCTGGCGATTGCGTCGATGCTGCCGCCCATCTCGTTCGCGCTATTGCCGGCCGTGCTCGGCGAAATCATTCCGGACAGCCAGCGCAGCGCCATGATCGCGCTGAGTACCGCAGTGGCCACCAGCGCCGGGGCAATCGCCCCGATCGTGATGGGCCAGATGGTGCATCTCGGTGGGCCACACAGCGCGCAGGGTTTCGAAGCGGGCTTTACGGTCTGCGGTGCGATCCTGCTGGCCGGCGCACTGGTAGGCGTGCTGTGGCAGCATCCGGAACGTTCGCTGCGGCGCTTGCGGGGGCGGTAGGCACCGACCCCGCTCAGCCATGACGTCAGTGCATGGTCACCGCGCTCCCCAACGCCGTGGCAAAGATCTCTGCCACCTGATCGATCTCCTCGGCGTTGATGATCAGCGGTGGCAGGAAGCGCACCGTTGCGCCATGCCGGCCACCGAGTTCGACAATCAGGCCACGCTCGAGGCATTGCCGCTGCACGGCTTTGGCCAGAGCGTTATGGGCCGGGAGTGCGCCGCAGACATCGGGTTGTGCGTTGGCATCGACCAGCTCGACGCCCAGCATCAAGCCCCGCCCGCGGACTTCGCCCATGCACGGGTAGTCGCGCTGCAACTGGCGCAGGTGCGTTTCCAGCCGTTGTCCCATCGACGCCGCATGCGCCACGATGCCTTGCGCGTGCAGCGTGCGGATGGTGGCCGAGCCGGCCGCCATGGCCAGCTGGTTGCCACGGAAGGTGCCGGCGTGCGCGCCGGGTTGCCAGGTGTCGAGCGCTTCGTCGTAGATCACCACGGACATTGGCAGGCCACCTCCGATCGCCTTCGACAGCACGAGCACATCGGGCACGATCGCCGCGTGCTCGAACGCGAACGTGCGTCCGGTGCGGCCCAGACCCGTCTGCACTTCATCGAGGATCAGCACGATGCCATGTTCACGCGTCAGGCGCCGCAATGCCTGCAGCCAGCGTGCCGGCGCTGGTATCACGCCACCCTCACCCTGTACTGCTTCGACCACGATGGCCGCTGGCGGCAGCACGCCCGATTCGGGATCGGCGAGCATCTGCTCGATGTAGCGGATACCTGCATCGATGCCGGCCTCGCCGCGTAGTCCGAACGGGCAGCGGTAGTCATAGGGGTAGGGCAGGAATTGCACATTGCCGCCGAGTGCGCCGAGCGGTGCCTTGGGGCCCAGGTTGCCCATCAGCGCCAGCGTGCCTTGCGTCATGCCGTGGTAGCCACCGGCAAAGCTCATCACGGTCTGCCGGCCGGTTGCGGTCTTGGCCAGCTTCAGCGCGGCCTCGATGCCATCGGCGCCAGTGGGGCCGCAGAACTGGATGCGCGCACGCGCGGCGAATTCGGCCGGCAGCAGGCCGAACAGGTCGTCGACATAACGGTCCTTGACCGGTGTGGCCAGGTCCAGCGTATGGAGCGGCAGGCCGGTGTCCAGCGTGTCGCGAATCGCGCGTACCACGGCCGGGTGGTTATGCCCGAGGGCCAGGGTGCCGGCACCGGCCAGGCAGTCGATAAACAACTGGCCGTGGGTGTCGCGCACGTACACGCCATAGGCCTGTTCGAGCGCCAGCGGAATGCGTCGCGGATAGGAGCGTGCATTCGATTCGCGCGCCGATTGCCGCTGTAGAAGTGCGTTTTCCTCGATGCGGATCGGGCCTTGCTGGAAGAAGGCGCCAAGCGAGAACGGAGCCGGCTGGCCACTGGCATGCGTGGCGAGGGAAGGGGGCGTCATGATGCGTTCCTTGCAGTTAAGCGTTGAACTGGATTGACGGAAGTGGAATGGATCCGCGCGGTGGGCCGTCGTCGGCATGGACGCTGCGGTGATCGAGGCAGCGTTCCACCGTTTTCAGCATGGCGTCGGCGTGATCGCGCAGGAAGAAATGGCCGCCGGCGAACAGGTGATGACTGCAATCGCGGTGCGTCTCGTTGCGCCACGCCGCCAGCGAGGCGGGTGGTGCGTGCAGGTCGTCCGCGCCGCCGAGCACCGCGATCGGACACGACAGGCTTGCCGCGGGCCGGTAGCGCCATGCTTCGCACAGCGCGATATCGGCGCGCAATACCGGCAGGAAAAACGCCAGCGCCTCGGGCGTTTCGCGAATCTCCGCCGGCATGCCACCCATGGCGGCAATCACGTCGGCAAACTCGCCATCGGGAAGCGTGCTGAACGGTGGCCGAGTACTGGGCAGCGACGGCGCGCCACGTCCGGACACGATCAAGGCCTGCGGTATTTGCCGATGCAGTGTCTGCAAACGCCGCGCCGTTTCAAACGCGAGCAGTGCACCCATGCTGTGGCCGAACAGTGCGAAACGCGGGGCCTCGTCAACGGCCATTGCAATCGCGTGTGCCAGCGCATCGGCGAGGGCTTCGATCGATGTGCCATGCGGTTCGGCGATACGTGCGCCGCGTCCGGGCAGGCGTACCGGCGCCAGTTCGATGTGATCGGGCAGGGCGCCACGCCAGCCGTGAAACACGGTATGACCGGCGCCCGCATACGGGAAGCAGTAGAGGCGGACCTTGTGCGCGACACGATGCGTGGATTGCGGCGCGGGCATCACCGCGAACCACGGTTGCTCTGCCTGGCGTGCCTGCAACGGCATGGCGCTCATGGGTTGGCCAATGCCTGTTGCAGACTCAACGGACGCATGTCGGTCCATACACGTTCGATATAGCCCAGGCATTCCTCTCGCGTGCCTTGCTGTCCCGCGCTTTCCCATCCCGCTGGAATGGTCTTGAAGTCCGGCCAGATCGAATATTGGCCTTCGTGATTGCGCACTACGTGGAAGCGCGTATCCGGATGGTCCCAACTCATGCTGTGCTCCTTCGGGTGATTCGCACATCGGCGTGAATGCCTTTTGTGCAAAGGGTTGGCGGCGTTTTCTGGCGGCTTTGGGCCGGCACTTCGGGCGGCTTTTCGGCCCAATACAGCCTCGCAGCAAATCATGACAGATTTGTGGAAATAATAACGATTCGTATTTCCATTCGCAAATGTATCCGGTAGACTCGCACCTCGTCGAATGTCCAGACAACGTTGAAGCGGCCCTCGTGTCGCGCCGAAACCGAATGAGGCAACCGGATATGGAAACTTCGAACCCTGTCGTGACGCGGCATCAGGTGTGGAGCGGTCAACCACTGCACACCGGAACAGCGTCGCTGCGGTTGGCCGCGCTGCATGCCGGCAACGCACTGCCGCAGGTGATCACGCCAAATGGCAACAGCGACTGGCGCAGCCAGTTCCACGAGATCCAGCACCTTGTCAATGAACAGCTTCATGTGTGCGCGGGCATCCTGTTCCGCGGCTTCCAGTTCGATGACGATGCTGCGTTCCGCGCGTTCGCCGCGGCATTCGGTCACCCGCTGCTGACTTATGAATTCGGTTCGACGCCGCGCTCGGAAGTCGGGCAGGGCGTCTACAGCTCGACCGAATATCCCGCGCACCAAGTGATCCCGCTGCACAACGAGCAGTCCTACACGCTGCAATGGCCAATGAAGATCTGGTTCCACTGCGTGCAGCCTGCCGAAGTGGACGGCGAGACTCCGATTGCCGATAGCCGCGAGGTCTATCGCCAGCTTGATCCGGTGATTCGCGAACGCTTTGCCAGCAAACGGCTGATGTATGTGCGCAACTACGGCAACGGGCTCGACCTGACGTGGCAGCGTGCGTTCAATACCGAGGATCGTGCAACCGTGGAGCGCTTTTGCCGCGCCCAGCAGATCGACTTCGAATGGAAGCCGGACGGTGAACTGCGCACGCGCCAGCTGTGCCAGGCCGTGGCGCGCCACCCGGTGACCAACGAGATGGTCTGGTTCAACCAGGCCCATCTGTTCCATGTCTCGAACCTCGATCCGGCCTTGCGCGAAACGCTGCTCGCCGTGGTGGGCAGCGAGGATGAGTTGCCGCGCAATGTGATGTACGGCGACGGTACGCCACTGGAGGAAGATGCCTTGGCATCGATCCGCGCCACGCTGGACGACTGCACCGTCAGCTTTCCGTGGCAGCAGGGCGATGTGCTGATGCTCGACAACATGCTGGCCGCTCACGGCCGCGCCACCTTCCGCGGCAAGCGCCGCGTGATCGTGGCCATGGCGGAACCCGCACCGCCGGGGCTTGGCTAGCCGCGAGCCCGCGCCTCTTTCTGCTCCGCCTCTACGGTGTGTGGCTGTATGGCACACCGCGTAACGACGTTTCGCCCCCCTTGATCATGTCGTTCTCTGTCGCCCCTGTTTCCGAAGTCCCGTTCACTCCGGCCGACCTGGCCACCGCAATGCGTGCGTGGCGCGCCGATGGCCTGCGCATGCGCCTGCGCGACGGCCGCTGGCGCATTGCCGAACCTTGCGCAGCCAGCGCCGAGACCCTCGCCGCGGCGCAAGCCTGCGTTGCCGCGCACGATGCCGTCGTGCAAGCCTGGTTGGCCGAGCATCCCGGCTTCTTCGCATGCCATCCGGCCGGTGCCGCGCAACTGGCGATGCTGGCGTTCCATCGCCAGCATCCCGGCAGCGCCGCCTACAACATGGCATTCTCGATGGAGTTGCGGCACGTGCCCGACGTCGAATTGCTGCTCGCCGCTGCGCGCCACGTGGTGGATTGTCATGAGGCGCTGCATAGCGGCTTTATCGAACTCGACGGCGAGATCGTGATGGCACGGCCAACGGGCTTTGCGGCCGATGTCTGCGCCACGCGCGTGGAGGACTGGAGCGAAGCGCAAGCAGCGGCCTGGCTTGAACGTGAAGCCGATGAGCCGTTCGACGTGGAGGCCGGCCATGTCTGCCGCTTCCATTTGCTGGTATCGCAGCAGTCCGATGCCTCGCAGCGGGTGTGGCTGGGCGCGGCGATGCACCATATCGCGGGCGACTTCATGGGCTTCGAGCTTGTGGTCGACCAGATCATGGCGACCTTCGAGGCAATGCGTGATGGCGCGGCGCCGATGGCGTCGCAGGTCGGGCGCTATCACGACTGGCTGGTGGGGCAGCGCCGGCTGCTGGCGGGTCCGCGTGGCGAGACCTTGCGCGCGTATTGGGAGACACAGCTCGAAGACCATCCCGCGCCGCCCGCACTGCCGCCCGACCTGTTCCCGGTGGGCGAGGCGCAGTGCCGTGGCGAGGAAATCGAATTCTGGCTTACCCCAGCGCAAACGTCGGCGCTGCGAGCGCTGGCCGCGCAGTTGTCGGTCAGTCCGTTCGTGGTGGTACTCGCGCTGTACAAGACCGTGCTGTATCGGGCTAGCGGCAGCGATACCTTCCTGATTGGCACTCCCACGGGCGGGCGGTCCGGTGCCCAGTATGCCGACCTGATCGGCTATACGTTGAATGCGGTGCCACTGCGCGCCGACTTCAGCGCGAATCCGGCTTTTGATGCAGTGGTGCGCGACTGCGCGCGCCAGATGCGTGGCGCGCTGCGTCACCAGCAGTATCCAATGGCACAGATGGGCGCGACGCGCGATGCGCAAGCCACCGGTCCGCGCGCGCCATTGTTCCGCCATATGACCACTTTCGTGCCGGTTGGCCCGCGCACGACGCTTAAGCGCTATATGGCGCGCGAGCATATCGCGACACAGCGAGGTGCTGCCAACGAGATGAACCTGCGCTGGCAGGATGCCGGCGACACCTGGCGCGGGCAATGGCGTTATGACGTGGACCGCTTCACGCGCGCTACCGTCGAGCGCCTGATTACCGCGATGCGCGCCGCGATCGACGCGGTGACGGCGGACCCCGAGATTCGCGTGGCGGGGCTGAACCTGTTCCCCGAAGCGTTGCTGTCAAGCGCGCATACGCCGGCAGTGCAGACGTTCGACACGGCGCTGGCCGCGTTCGAGCATGCCGCCCATCACACGCCCGAGCGTACCGCCGTCGTCGCGCCAGACGGGACGCTGAGCTACGCAGCGCTCGATCGCAAGGCAGTGGGCATTGCACAGGCATTGCAGGACGGTGGCGTGGTCCACGGCGATATCGTTGGCCTGCTCATGCCACGCGGCGCGGCCATGGCCGCCAGCATGCTTGCGGCATGGAAGGCAGGGGCCGCATTCCTTTGCCTCGACAGTGCCATGCCAGTGGCGCGACTCGCGCAACTGTGTGCGGATGCCAATGTGCGCGTGGTGCTCGGCCAGGGCGAGCGTCCCGCATGGCTCGGCGTGGCGTCATGGTTGAACCCCGATGCAGCCGGGCACGCCAGCACGGCAATATCGCAGCCCGTGGGCGCTGCGCACGCGGCCTACCTGATCTATACCTCGGGTTCCACGGGCACGCCAAAGGCGGTTGCCGTGAGCCAGGGCAATCTTGCCCACTACGCGGCCGGCGTGCTGCATGCGCTGGCATTGCCCGAAACGGCGACGCTGGCCGCATTGTCGTCGGTGACCGCGGATCTTGGATACACCGCGTGGTTTGGTGCCTTGCTAGGTGGGCGCACCTTGCGCATCCTTGACGATGCGCTGACCGAGGACCCCGAAGGACTGGCGGCAGCGCTGCAAGCCGAGCCGGTCGATTGCCTGAAGATCGTGCCGTCGCACTACAAGGCACTGCTGGCGGTGGCCAACCCAGGACGGATCGTGCCGCGCCACTGCATCGTGTTTGGCGGCGAGGCACTCGATCCAGCGCTGGTCGGTACGGTGCAGGCGCTAAGCGCGGCGTGCCGTGTGTTCAATCACTATGGCCCGACGGAAACCACGGTAGGTTGCGTGGCCGCGCCAGCGGAGCCGGCGGCCGGTGCCGCTTCGATCCCGGTTGGCGTGCCGTTGCCGGGCGTTACCGTGCATGTGCTCGATGCCCATGGCAATCGCCTGCCGCGCGGTGCGGCCGGTGAGCTGTACGTCGGTGGCGCCGGCGTGGCGCTTGGCTATCTGCATCGTGCAGCGCAGACGGCCGAACGGTTTGTTTCCGATCGGTTCGGTGCGGACGGCTCGCGCCTGTATCGCACCGGTGACCGCGTACGCATGCTCCACGACGGCCGTCTGGTTTTTTTGGGGCGTGCCGATGCGCAGGTCAAGATTCGTGGCTTCCGCGTGGAACCCGGCGAGGTCGAGGCATGGCTGCGGCAAGCCCCGCAAGTGCGCGACGCCGTGGTCGTGACCCGCACCGCGCCGACCGGCGGATTGCAGCTTGTGGCGCATATCGTTACGGCTGGTCCATCTGATGTCGATGCGCTGCGTGCGGCCATGACACAAGCCATGCCCGCTGCGATGGTGCCGTCGGCCTTTGTGTCATGTGATGCATTCCCGCTGCTGCGCAATGGCAAGGTCGACCGCAAGGCGCTCTCGCTGCGCGAAGACCAACCGGCGCGACCGGCGTCCATCGACAGTGCGGACAGTCCGACCGTCAAGGCGCTGCGCGGATTGTGGGCCACCGTACTGGGACAGGATGAGGCCGCCATCGGTACCGACGCCAACTTCTTTGCGCTCGGCGGCGATTCGATCCTGGGCCTGCAACTGACGGCGCGTGCGCGTCAGCAAGGGCTCGCGTTGACACCGAAGCTGCTGTTCGCGCATCCGACTCCGGCGGCGCTGGCGGCCGTACTCGACAGCGTGCCTGGTGCCACGCGGCCTGCTGAGAAGCCCGGCGCCGAGCTCGAAGCCGCGCTGCATGGCATCTGGTGTGAAGTGCTGCGCCGAGACGCCATTGACCGGGATGCGGATTTCTTCGCGCTCGGTGGCGACTCGATCCTGGCGCTGCAAATCGTGGCCAAGGCTCGCGCGCGGAAGATCGTACTGATGCCGAAGACCTTGTTCGCGCATCCCACGCTGGCCAGGCTGGCGGCGCATCTCGTGGCGCAGTTGGTGGCACAGACGCCGGCGCAAGCGACGCCACAGCCTGAATTGCCGCCGTTCTCGCTGGGTGGGTTGCAGCAAGCGGACATCGCGCGCTTGCGCGAGCTGCGTGGCGATATCGAGGATGCCTACCCGCTGTCGCCGTTGCAGGAAGGCCTGCTGTTCCACCATTTGCGCGACGGTAGCGATGGCGCCTATGTCAACCAGCTGGTGCTCGCCGTCGATGGCCCGCTGGACCCCGTTCGCATGGGTGCCGCATGGCAGGCTGTGCTGGACGCGCATCCGATCTTGCGTACTTCGTTTGTACCAGCCGGGGAAGTGAACGGCAGTGACCTGGCGCTGCAATGCGTGCATCGCCGCGTCGCGCTGCCTGTGTCAACCGAGGACTGGCGCGCCGTGCCGTCTGACGACGCCGCGCGGCGGCTCGAGGAATGGTGCCGGACCGACCGTGCGCAAGGGTTCGATCCATTTACACCGCCATTGATGCGGCTCGCGTTGCTGCGCGTTGCCGACACGCGTTGGTGGCTGGTATGGAGCCGTCACCATCTGGTGGTGGACGGCTGGGGCTCGGTGCAGTTGCTCGATGAAGCGCTGCAGCGCTACGCCGATGCCACGCATACGGCTACGCCCCGTCGCCCATACCGCGACTACATCGCATGGACCGCGCAACAACCGCAGGCGCCCACGCGCGAGTTCTGGCAGCAGGCGTTCGCCGGCCTGGAAGGCCCGACGCACCTGCCCGGTATTGCCGATGCCGCTGCCGATGCTCCGGCAGCGAAGGTGCCACCGCTGACGCGCGACCTTGTGGTGCCCCCCGAACTCGACCAGTCATTGCGCGCGTTTGCCGCGCGGCATCGCGTGACACTGAATACCGTGATGCAGGCCGCCTGGAGCCTCGTGCTGGCGCGGCATGCTGGAACCGCCGACGTGGTGTTTGGCGTGACATCGGCCGGTCGACCCGCAGGGCTGGCCGGTGCGGACCGGATGCTTGGCGTATTCATCAATACGTTGCCGCTACGCGTACGTACGCACGGCGCGCAGTCGGTTGGTGAACTGCTGCGCGGGATTCAGGACAATGGTGCCGCCATGCGTGAATTCGAGCACGTAGCGCTGGCCGATATCCAGGCGCAGTCTGGCGTTGGCGGAAATCTGTTCGACACGCTGCTGGTATTCCAGAATCTGCCCGACCTGAACGACCGGGCCCGCCAGGTTGCTGGCCTGTCGCTACGCCAGCACGACAATATCGAGCAGACCCACTATGGCCTGACGATCGAGGTCATGCCCGATCAGCGCTTTGTGGTTCGCTTCACGGCCGACGGTGGACGCGTTGCCATGGGGCAACTGGACCAATGGGTTGACGCTTACCGGAACGTGCTGGCCGCGCTGTCACAAGGTGCCACGCACGTTGGTGAGGTTGCGATGCTCGCCCCAGAGCGACGGCAGCAACTGCTCGACTGGGGTAGCAGCGACGACCGGACCGTAACGACCGAGGCGTTGCAGGATGACTATCTGTCGCGCGCCGCTGCTTGGGTCGCGCAGCATCCCGAACGCGTGCTGGCCCGCTGTGGTAGCGCCACGCTGACGTATGGCGAATGGTGGCGCGGGGCTGGTGAGCTTGCGGCAGCACTGCGCGAGACTGGCGTGCGCGCCGACGACACCGTGGCGGTGCTGCTGCCACGTGGCCTGCAATGGCTGACGGCGCTGGCCGGCATTCTCAGGGCAGGAGCGGCCTGGGTACCGCTCGACGTGACACATCCGCCAGCGCGCTGGCGCCAGGTGGTGTCGCAGGCCCGGCCAGCACAGGTGCTGACCGACGCGGCCGGACAGGCAATGCTGGACGCCAATGCGCTGGAAGGCGGCAGGGATGTCGCCGCACTGATCGCGGCACATGCGGGCAAGTCATTCACCGACGCGCCTCGGCATCCAGAGGGCCTGGCCTATGTGCTGTTCACATCGGGCTCGACCGGCACGCCCAAGGGCGCGATGGTCACGCGCGCCGGCATGCTCAACAACATGCTGGCCAAGGTCCAGCCGCTCGGACTCGGCGAACACGACACGATTGCGCAGACCGCGCCGCCTTGCTTCGATATCTCGGTCTGGCAGGCGCTGGCCGCGCCGATCTTCGGTGCCAGCGTCGATATCGTGCCTGATGACGTAGTACGCGATGTGCCGGCATTGCTCGCGCGGCTGGCTGCGTCCGGCATTACGCTGTTCGAACCGGTGCCGTCGCTGCTGCAGGCCTTGCTCGATGTGCAGGAAGCCGGGGCCGTGCACACGCCGCTGCCGGCTCTGCGCTGGGTGTTGCCGACCGGCGAGGCACTGCCCGCCAACACCGCGCGTGCATGGTTCCAGCACTATCCCGCTGTGCCGCTGATGAATGCCTACGGACCGGCCGAGTGCGCCGACGACGTGGCCTTCCACCCATTGCATGCGATGAGCGGAAGCGGCGAGTTTGCCGTGCCGATCGGACGCCCGACCGCCAATGCGCGGCTTCAGGTGCTCGATGCCGACGGCAATCTGGCGCCAGCCGGGGCGGTGGGCGAGATCGCGGTGTGCGGCGTGGGTGTGGGACGCGGCTATCTGGCCGATGCCCGCCGTACGGCCGCCGCATTCGTGCCCGACCCCGAGGGCGCGCCGGGGCAGCGCCGCTACCTTACCGGTGACCTCGGGCGCTGGCGCGCCGACGGGCTGCTTGAATATGTGGGCCGCAAGGACTTCCAGGTCAAGCTGCGCGGCTTCCGCATCGAACTGGGCGAGATCGAGGCCGTACTGGCTGCGCAGCCCACGGTTCGCCAGGCACTGGTAACGGTGCAGCGCGTAAATGGCGCCGAGGTACTGACCGCATACTGGCAACCGGCCGATGCGGGCTTCGATGGCGCCGATGCACTGCCGGGGGCCGTGGCCGCCAGCCTGCCGGCCTACATGGTGCCGGCAGCGTGGGTTCGTATCGAGCAGTGGCCGCTCAACGCCAACGGCAAGATCGACCGCAAGGCACTGCCGCTGCCGCAGCAGGACCATGCAGCGGGGCAGGGTGGTGCGCCGCGCACGGCGACCGAGCGCGATGTGGCCGATGTCTGGGAGGCCTTGCTCGACGGCGTGCAGGCAGGTCGCGAGAGCCATTTTTTCCAGCTTGGCGGTCATTCACTGGTCGCCACGCGCGTGGTGGCGCGACTGCGCACACGTGGATATCCGCATGCCACATTGCGCGATGTGTTCGAAGCCCCGACGCTGGCCGCATTTGCGGCGCGCCTCGATGGCTCGGACGCGCATGTCACGGCCATGCCATCACTGGTGGCGGTTCCGCGCAGGCCGGCCATGGCGGTATCGCTGGCGCAGCAACGGCTCTGGCTGGTCGAGCAGTTACAGGGGCAGGCATCGGGTGCCTACAATATGGCGGGCGCGCTGCGCCTGCGCGGGGATCTCGATACCGGAGCACTGCAGGCCAGCCTGAACGCCGTGATCGCGCGGCATGAGGTGCTGCGCACCGCTTACGCCGATCACGACGGCGAGCCCGTTGCGCAAATCGTGCCAGAGCTGACCTTGCCGCTGCACACCATCGACCTGGGTCCGCTGACCCCGTCCGCACAGCAGGCTGCTTTGCAGCAGGCCATGCGCGAACACGCGGCGAAGCCGTTCGCCCTCGACCAGGCGCCGCTGATACGCGCGTCGCTGCTACGCATGGGGCCCGGCGAACACGTGTTGCTGGTAGCGCTGCATCATCTCGTTTCGGATGGATGGTCGATTGGCCTGTTCATGAACGAGCTCACCCATGGCTATGCCCATGCGCGTGATCCACGGGCCGTGCCGGCCATGGTGCCGCTGCCGATCCAGTACGCGGACTATGCCGCGTGGCAACGGCAAGCGATGCAGGGCGCGCGACTCGAAACCATGCAGCAGTACTGGCGACAGGCGCTCGATGGCGCGCCGCGTGCGCTTGACCTGCCGGCGGATCGCCCGCGCCCCGCTGTGGCGCAGCACGACGGTGGCGCGATAGCGTTGCATGTCGACGCCGCACGCATGGCACGCGTCGAGACGCTGGCGCGCAGCGCAGGCGTGACCCCATTTACGGTGTTGCTGGCCACGTTCCAGCATTGGCTGCACGATGCAACCGGCATGGACGATCTGGTGATCGGCACCGACGTCGCCGGACGTCCCGATGCCGCGCTCGAATCACTGCTGGGCTTCTTCGTCAATGTGCTGCCGTTGCGTTCGCGCCGGATTGCCGGCGCCAGCTTCAACGACAACTTGCGCGATTGCGGCAAGGCCGTGCTCGACGCTTTCGAGCACGAAGCACTGCCGTTCGACCGGATCGTCGAAGCCGTCGGCGTGCCGCGCGACCGCAGCCGCAACCCGCTGGTGCAAGCGCTGTTCGTGCTGCAGAACACGCCGGCAGGCCAGTTGGCAATGCCCGGCATCGAAGCCGCGATGTTGCCGCCGGTGGCCCGTACCTCAAAGTTCGACATGGCGTTGTTCCTTGAGCCCGAGGCTGTGGCGAAGTCGGGCACCGTGTCACCGCTGCGTGGTGAATGGGTCTTTGCCACCAGCCTGTTCGATACGGCCACGGTCGAGCGCTTTGCCGCCGGCTGGCTGGCCACGCTCGATGCACTGCTCGCCAGCCCCGATCAAGCGGTGTCCGCAGTTATCGCGTCCGCGCCCAGAGGGGCCGGCGCTTCCCGCATTCCGTCCGAGAACCAGGAGTCCCGTTCCATGGAAACTACCCAACGCATGGCCGCCAAGCTCGACCAGCTTCGGTCGTTGTCCAGGCCGCGCACGGTCGCGCCGGCCGCCGCCGCCTCTACGCTTGCAGCCAATCCTGCGCTGCCCGACCCCGCCAGCCAGGTCGTGCTGCGTCCGCTCAGTGTAGAACGCCCATTCCCGCTGGTGATCGAGCCCGCCGTGCCAGGTCTGGATGCGGCACAGTGGGCGGCACGCGCACGGCCGTTCATTACCGAGACGCTGCATCGGCACGCCGGTTTGCTGTTCCGGAATTTCGATATCGCCACGCCGCAGGCATTCGAGGCGTTTGCCGAGGCCATTCACCCGGGGCTGTATGGCAGCTACGGTGACTTGCCCAAGAAGGAAGGGGGCACCAATACCTACCGCTCCACGCCGTATCCGGAGCGCCAGATGATCCTCTATCACAACGAGAGCGCGCATATGGACCGCTGGCCGCGCAAGCAATGGTTCTTCTGTGAACTGCCTTCGCCGGTAGGCGGGGCTACCCCGATCGTGGATTGCCGCGAACTGCTGCGCCGGTTGCCCGCGGACCTGGCTGAAGCCTTCGAGCGCAAGCAGCTGATGTATGTGCGCACGTTCACGCCGCGGCTCGATGTGGACTGGCGTGATTTCTACAAGACCGATGATCGCGCCGAGGTCGAGGCGCGCTGCCGCGCGGCGGGTATCGACTGCCGCTGGCTCGACGGTGACATCCTGCAGACACGTACGGTCTGCCCGGCGGTGATCCGGCATCCGGCTACCGGCGAACGCAGCTTCTTCAACCAGGTGCAATTGCACCATGTGTCGTGCCTCGAGGCGGATGTGCGCGAAGACCTGCTCGACATGGTGGGCCTGGAGCGTATGCCGCGGCATGTGATGTTTGGCGACGGCACCCCGATTCCGGATGATGCCATGGCACTGGTCGGCGAACTGTATGAAGCCTGCGCAGTGCGTTTCGAATGGCTGCGTGGGGACGTGGTGATGCTCGACAACATGCTTGCCGCCCATGCACGCGACCCGTATGAAGGGCCACGCAAGATAGTGGTGGCAATGGGCGACATGTTCGATCGCCAGCAACTGGCTGCCACCCAGGTGGCGCAGGCTTCGGAGAATGCCAATGCGTGACGCCGCCATGAACTGGGTAGCAACGCCCGAGCAGCAGGCCGCGCGGGCACTATTGAACGCGCAAGCGCGTCATGCCGTCCGCATCGAGCTGGACATGGCGATTGACGTAGCCACCGTGCACCAAGCGCTGGAAGCAGTCCGCTCGCGCAGCGATGCACTGCTTGCGGCTGCAAGCGATGCAGCCGTCATCGACGATGGCAAGGCGGTGATGCTGACCGCCGATGCCGTGCTGATCGACCGCACGAGCCTGCTGATGGCTGCGGCGATGCTGCGCGAGGGTTTGCGCGGGCTGCACGTCGGTACAGGTGCCAATGATTCTGAAGACGCGCCCCTGCAATACGCGCAGTACGCCGCATGGCAGCAGGACGCCAGCTTGGGCGAAGATGGCACCGGTGCGGCGGGGCAACAGTACTGGCAGCGGCAATACGCGCCACTGCCAGCACCACTGCGCGTGCCCGATGCGCTGGCTGGCAGTGGCGATCGTCATACGGTACGGCACGCGTTGCATGCCGTGCATCGACAGGGTGTGACAGCGTTGGCCAACCGCTGGCAAACCAGCGCCGAGCGCGTGGTGCAGGCAGCGTGGTGGTCCGTGCTGGCACGTGTGTTCGGTCAGCAGACCTTCTCGGGTGTCTGGTTGCATGATTGCCGGCGCGACTACGATGTGATGGCCGATGCCATCGGCGTGTTCGAGAAAGCGCTGCCGGTCGCTATCGATTGGAGCGCCGAGGGATCGCTGCTCGCGCAATGGGAACGGCATCTGGCCATGCTGGGCGAGCATGCCGCATGGCAGGAAGCCTGGACCTTGCCGGCCGGATGGGCCGAACAAGGGACGCGACCACGCATCGCCTGTACGGCTACCCCTGTGGCGGGGGCCGGAGTGGCGACTGAAAGCGCGGCGTGGCCAGCGTTCGACGTGGTCTGCGAAATGCAATGCGACGCCGACGGTGTAGCTGTGCTCGCGATCCATGCCGAAGCGAACGTGCTGCACCCGCGTGTGTCGCAATGGCTGCTGGCCCACCTTGCTGCGCTGTTGCGCACGTTGCCGCAGGCGCTGGACAACGCGGAAACGGTCGAGGCCCTTGCATGGCCACTCGACGACACGCTGCGCGTGCCGCAGGAATGGCGCGAAGCGGCGCCAGCCGATGCTGGTGATTCGATCCTGGCCCGCATCGCGCGATACGCGATGCAGACGCCGCAGGCACCGGCCTTGCATGCGGGGGACGTAGTACTCGATTACGTGTCCCTGCAGCAGCAGATTGCTGGCGCGGCAGCGCTGCTGCGCGCGCAGGGCGTGGTGCCCGGGTCGCGCGTGGCGCTGTCGATGCCGCGTAGCGGCGCGCTGGTGGTGGCGCTGCTGTCGGTGTGGGCGGCTGGCGCGGCCTATGTCCCCCTGGATCCCGCGTGGCCTGCGCAACGGCGCCAGCGGGTGCTGGCACAGGCGGCGCCGGTACTGCTGGTTGCCGACGGCGAATCTGTTGCGGCACATGGTGTGCCGGTACTGGACGCCGGAGCATTGCTCAGGAAGCCGGTAGCGCAGACGGGTACGTTCGCGGTGCCGGGTCCGGCCGAGGCGGCATATGTGTTGTTTACATCGGGATCGACCGGCGAGCCGAAGGGCGTGGTCATTGGTCATGCGCAGGTCAGCCACTACACCGCCGCGGTGTGCGCGGCACTGGGTTTCCATGGTTGCCAGCGCTTTGCGTTGACGTCTTCGGTGGCGGCCGACCTGGGCAATACCACGCTGTTTGGCGCACTTTGGAAGGGCGCTTGCCTGGTCGTGGCCAGCGAAGCGGACATGGCGCATCCCGATGCATTTGCGCACCTGATGCGCGAGCAGAAGGTCGACGTGATCAAGATCGTGCCGTCGCATCTGGCAGCGCTGCTTGAAACGGAAACGCCGGCGGTACCTGCAACGGTGGTGCTTGGTGGCGAGGTATTGCCCCGTTCGCTGGTCGCACAGTTGCGTCAGCACGCGCCGGCGTGCCGGATCTTCAATCACTATGGTCCGACGGAGACGACCGTTGGGGTGCTGGTGCATGCGATCGACGACACGGCGGGTGCGGTGCCGCTTACGCGCGCGCTTGGCGCGTCGCGCATCCGCCTGCTCGATGCACGCCTGCGACCGGTGCCGCCGGGCGCGGCGGGTCAACTGTTTGTTGGCGGTCCGCAACTGGCACACGGGTATCTGAACCGCTCCGACCTCGATGCTGCGGCATTCGTCGCAGATCCCGACGCACCGGGAGAACGGCTGTATCGCACCGGAGACGTGGCACGCGTGACCCCTGGTGGCCTGCAACTGATTGGTCGTGCCGACCAGCAGGTCAAGATTCGTGGCATCCGGGTCGAGCCCGCCGAGGTCGAGACTGCGCTGCTGGCCGAGTTCGGTGTTGCACAGGCGGCAGTTGTTGCCGATGCGGCGTCGAATGGCGAGACCTCGTTGCTGGCCTTTGTATCGCCCGCGTCGCTTGATGTGGCGGCGTTGCGTCAGGCGCTGTCTGCGGCGTTGCCGGATGCGATGGTGCCGGCAAATATCGTCGCGTTGCCGGAACTGCCACGTTTGCCGAATGGCAAGATCGATCGTGCCTTGCTCAAGAGCATGCCGGTGCCTGCAGCCCCGGCATCGGCGTCGGTACGGGCCGAAGCGGCCGATGCGGTCGAGGCACTGGTCAGTTCGCTGATGACGGAATTGCTTGGCGATACCGAGGCGGCGCCCGATGCGGATTTCTTCGCGCTCGGCGGCCATTCGTTGCTGGTGATCAAGCTCGTGGCGCGCTTGCGCCGCCGCTTGCAGCTCGATATTGCGCCCGGCCTGGTGTTCGACCATCCCACGCCTCGCGCATTGGCCGCGGCCTTGCGCGCGCACGGTGCGGCTGATCTCGATAGCCTGGCCGTGGCATCGCTGGCGGCTTCATCGGCCGCATTGCCAGCCGCAACACCGGCCGCACTACCGGCCTGAGTGCATGCCCTTTCGACCGAATCGTCCATCGCCCCCATGACCGACGCCTTGAACTCCGCCCGCGCGCAGATTGCCGCGCGCTTTGCCACGCTGGCACCCGCGCAGCGGGCCGCCTTCCTGGACAGTCTCCAGGAGAAAGGCGTGGCTTTTGCATCATTGCCCATTGTGCCGGCAGCACGTACGGCGGCTCTGCCGTTGTCATATGCGCAGCAACGACTCTGGTTCCTCCAGCAACTGGAACCGGGTAGCAGCGCCTACCATATGCCCGGTGCATTGCGACTCGACGGGCCGCTTGACATCGATGCATTGCGGCGGGCCTTCGATACGATTGCTGCCCGGCACGAGGTATTGCGTACGACCATTGCCATCGACGAGGATGGCAAGCCCTGGCAGACGATCCACCAGACGTTGCCGCCAGCCTTTACCGTGTCGGTGCCGCCCGACAACGCGGCGGGCAGCATTGACGATTGGGTAGGGCAGGAAGTCGCACGGCTATGCGGGGAGCCGTTCGACCTCGCGCAAGGACCGTTGTGGCGCGTGGCGCTGGTCCGGCTGGCCGAACAGGCGCATGTGATGGTGGTGGTGCTGCACCATATCGTGGCCGATGGCGCCTCGATACCGTTGATCGTGCGGGAACTGGCCGAGGCCTATGCGGGACATGACCCGCGCCCCGCGCCGGTAATCCAGTATGCCGACTATGCCGTCTGGCAGCGTAACTGGATGGAGGCCGGTGAGGCGCAGCGGCAGACCGCGTACTGGCGCCAGCGACTCGGCGACGAACAGGCCACGCAGGCTGCGCTGGATTTGCCGCTCGACCGGCCGCGGCAGGCGCGTCCTGACCTGTGCGGCGCGGAACAGGCGTTCGAACTGCCGGCAGCGGTCGTCACGCGGTTGCGCGAGCTGGCCCTGGGACATGGCGCTACGCTGAACATGGTGATGCTGGCTGCGTACGCAGTGCTGTTGTATCGCTATACGGGGCAGCCCGACATTCGTATCGGCGTGCCGGTTGCCAACCGGCAGCGTAGCGAGACCGAGCCGCTGATCGGCTGTTTCGTCAATACCCAGGTGACGCGCATCGAGCTGATGCCGCGTGAATCGTTCGCAGCATTGCTCGACCGTGTGCGCGATCAGGCAGCGGCTGACCACGAGCGGCAGGCGCTGCCGTTCGACTTGCTGGTGGAGGCACTGCAGCCGGAGCGCAGCCTGTCGCAGGCGCCGCTGTTCAGCGTCACGTTCGACCATCGCGTGGATGGTGCGAGTGCTCAGGTGGCACTCGCCGGGCTACATGTCACACCGTTCGAAATACCGGTGACGTCAGCCAAGTTCGAGCTGAGTCTGGCCACCTCCGAAATGCCTGACGGCAATGCCATCGTGCGCATTGCGTATGCCACCGCAGTATTCGATGCCGCGACGATCGCCCGCATGGGCCGCCACTATTGTCGTCTGCTATCTGTGGTCGCAAAATCCCCGGATACTACGGCCGCTCACGTATCGTTGCTTGACGATGACGAACGCGCGCAGCTGACCGCCTGGAGTCTCTCAGGCTACCAAACGCCACCATTCGAACCGGTTCACCTGTCCGTAGCGCGCCATGCGCGTCAATCGCCCGATGCCGTGGCAGTCGTCTTCGGGGACAGCCATGTCACCTACGGTGAACTGAATCGCGAGGCAAACCAGCTTGCGCATCGGCTGCTGGGGCTTGGTATTGGCGCGGAGGCGCGGGTCGGGGTGGCGCTGTCGCGTTCACCGCGCATGATTGCGACGTTGCTGGCCGTGTTGAAGGCAGGGGCAGCATTCGTGCCGCTCGATGCCAGCTATCCGGCGCAGCGCCTGCGCGACATGCAGGCCGATGCGCGGCTGAACCTGCTGCTGACCGAGCGCGCGTTGCGCGACGGCCTGCCGGTCATGGTGGATGTGCCGGTACTGTGCGTGGATGATGACGCTGACAGCTACGCCAGCGGCGATCCTGAGGTCACCATCCATGCGGAGCAACTGGCCTACGTGATCTACACGTCGGGCTCGACCGGCAAGCCCAAGGGCGTGGGCGTGGCGCACGGGCCGCTGGCCATGCATTGTGTGTCGACGGCTGAATGCTACGACATCACGCCGGCCAGCCGCGAGCTGCATTTCCTGTCGTTCAGCTTCGATGGGGCCCATGAACGCTGGATGGTGCCGCTCACCTCGGGTGCCAGCATCGTGTTGCGCGACGACGCGCTTTGGAGTGTGGAGCAAACCTACACCGCATTGCAGCGCCACGCCGTCACGCATGCGGGCTTTCCGCCGAAGTATCTGCATCAACTGGCCGCCTGGGGCGAGCAGGCTGGCAATCCACCGCCGCTGTGGCTTTACTCGTTCGGCGGTGAGGCCATGCCGCGTGCCGGCGTGGCCAACCTGGTTGCCGCGCTACGGCCGCAGCATGTGATCAACGGCTATGGTCCGACCGAAACGGTGGTGACGCCGCTGGTCTGGAAGGCACCCGCCGCTACGGCCGAAGCGCAGATTGCCGGGGCGTACGCACCGATCGGTCGCCCGGTTGGCGAGCGCAGCGCGCATGTGCTTGACGACAACCTCGAACCGGTGCCGGTGGGCGTGCCCGGTGAACTTCATCTTGGCGGCGCGGGTGTGGCGCGCGGATATCTGGGCCAGCCTGGCCTGACCGCCGATCGCTTTATCCCGGACCCGTTCGGCGCGCCGGGCGCACGCCTGTACCGTACCGGGGACCTCGTGCGCTGGCGGGCCGATGGCTGCATCGAGTACCTGGGGCGGCGTGACCATCAGGTCAAGATCCGCGGCTACCGTATCGAGCTTGGCGAAATCGAAGCCCATCTGCTGGCGCTTCCCGGCGTGCGGCAGGCAGCGGTGCTGCCGCACGATACGCCATCGGGGCAGCGGCTGGTGGCTTACGTGGGTGCCGACGACGCGCTCGATATCGACCGCGTACGTGCGGCGGTGGCCGACGCGCTGCCGGACTATATGGTGCCGTCGGCGTTCGTGTGCGTCGAACGCTTGCCGGTGACGCCAAACGGCAAGCTCGACCGGCGCGCGCTACCTGCGCCGCAGTGGAGTGCAAACACCGCCTACGTGGCGGCCGAAACCGCCGCACAACGTGTGCTGGCGGCAGTCTGGCAAGACGTGCTCGGGATCGCGCAGGTCGGCCTGCACGACAACTTCTTTACGCTGGGTGGCGACTCGATCCTGAGCCTGCAGATCGTGGCCCGTGCGCGGCAGCGCGGCTGGCGCCTGACCCCGCGCCAGGTATTCGAGCATCAGACCGTGGCGGCGCTGGCGGCGGTCGCGGTGGAGATCGTCGAGGACGCAGGTGACGATGCGCCGGCGGACGAGGACACGCCGTTCGGGCTGACACCGATCCAGGCTACGTTCTTCGCGCAGCCGATGCCGGATCGTAACCGTTTCAACCAGTCGGTGCTGCTACGTAGCAGCACGGCGGTCAATGTCGAAGCGCTGAGTACGGCGCTGGCTGACCTGCTCGTCCAGCATCCGGTGCTGCGCTACCGCTTTGCGCAAACGCCGCAGGGGTGGCGCCAGCACGCGCACGCCCACGGCGAAGTTCCATTGACCTGCGGGACGGCCGACGACGCCGCTGCCGTGACGGCAGCTTGCGATGCGGCGCAGGGCGAGCTGGACATCGTCAACGGTCCGTTGATGCGCGCCGTGCATCTTCGGGTGGCCGACGGCAGCGAACGTCTGTTCCTGGTATGCCATCACCTCGTGATCGATGGGGTGTCATGGCGCATCGTGCTTGAAGACCTGCAGCGCGCCTATGCGGCCCGTGCGGCAGGTGGCGCGCCGCAGTGGCCGCCCGCGGCGGCGCGCTATGGCTCATGGCAGCGCATCCTGGCGCGGCAGGGCGTGGCGGCATGCGCGGCGGAGGCTGACCACTGGCGCACCGCAACGGCGCTGGAAACGCGCCTGCCGGCGGACTTCGATATCGGCGATGCCGAGGCCGTCCAGTCCACGCAGCAGGTCGCCACGCTGGCGCTCGATACCGCTACCACGGCCAGGTTGCTCAAGTCGGCCCACGGTGTCTACCGCACCACGGTCAATGATCTGCTGCTGGCGGGATTCAGCCGGGCCTTGAGCGCGTTCGCGGGAGCGCGCGAGATTTGCATGCACCTGGAAGGGCATGGACGCGAAGCCGATGCGATCGGCAGCACACTGGACGTGAGTCGCACGGTGGGCTGGTTCACCAGTGTCGCGCCGGTCCGGCTGTGCGCCGATGCCGATCCTGGCAATCACATCGTCGGCGTCAAGGAGGCGCTGCGCACCATGCCACGGCACGGCATCGGATATGGCGTGCTGCGCCATGGTGGGGCCGATATTGCGCTCCCCGATTGCCAGCCGAGGATCCTGTTCAACTACCTGGGCCAGTTCGATGGCGCGACCACCGAAGGGCCGTGGCAAATGGCCGCCGAGGACACCGGTTCGGGCATCGATGCGCGCACGCCGCTACCGGCATGGCTGGTGTTCAACGGCAGCGTGCAGGCAGGGTGCCTGCGCTTCCGGTGCCAGTACAGCGGTGCGCGGTATCGCGCAACCACGATCGCTGCCTTGATGGATGCGATTGGCGCGGCGCTGCGCGAGGTGGTTGACCATTGCGAGGGTCGATCGAGCGGCAGGTTGACGCCATCGGATGTGCCGGCCAGCGCGCTGACGCAGGCACAGCTTGACACGCTGGCGTTCGAAGCCGACGACATCGACGATATCTGGCGGCCCACGCCGATGCAGCGCGGCATGATCCTGCATGGCAGGCGCCATCCGCTCTCTCCGGCCTACGCCGTACAGGTGGTGGCAACCATGGACGGGCTCGATGCGGAGCGCATGGTCAATGCCTGGCAGGCGGCGGTGACGCGTTATCCGATGTTGCGCGCGCGGGTAGCGTGGGTCGAGACCGGGGCGCGCCCCGAGCCGTTGCTGGTGGCGCCTCGCACGGCGACGCTGCCGGTGCACCGGCTTGACTGGCGTGACGAGCCAGGTCGCGAGGTGCCGGTGTCGGCGCCGGACGATGCCCGCTGGCAGGTGTTGTGCGACGCCGAGTTCCGGGCCGGATTCGCCATGCAGCAAGCACCGTTGATGCGGCTTACCCTGGCACGCGTGGGCGATGACACGTGGCGTTTCGCCTGGACCTGGCACCACCTGATGATGGACGGATGGAGCATGTCGCGCCTGCTCGGTGAAGTGCTGCGCGGCTACGATGGCGAAGTGCCCGGCGATGCCGCGGTGCCACCACGCACGCATGCCGGCTGGCTGCTACGGCAGGCCGACGCCAATCGTGATGCCGAGGCGATGTGGCGGGCGCGCCTGGCGCCATTTGCTACCGCACCGACACGACTCACGCGCACCACCGCGGCAGTTGCGCGCGGACAGGTGATGAAGGCCGTCGAGCGCGTGGTGGAAGCCCCGGCATTGCGCGCGCTTGCCGGCTTTGCCAACCGCGCGCAGGTGACGCTGAACACCTTGGTGCAGGCGGCGTGGGCGCTTACGCTACGCCGCCTGACCGGGCACGATACGCTGGCCTTCGGGGTGGTGGGATCGGGGCGTTCGGCCGATCTGCCCGAGATCGAGCGCGTAATCGGCCTGCTGGTCAGTACGTTGCCGCTGATCCAGACCGTTGATGCCGGCCAGTTGGTGGCCGACTGGTTGCGCGCGCTGCAGGCGGACAACCTGGCATTGCGCGAATTCGAGCATGCGCCACCGGCGTGGTTGCAGAGCTGGGCCATCGATGACAACGCCGCGCCGTTCGATTCGATGCTGATTTTCGAGAACTATCCGGTGGACAGCACGCTGCGGGAGACCGAGCGCGGCCGGCTGCGCTTCAGCGATGTCGACAACCGGGGACAGATGAGCTACCCGGTTACCGTGATCGTGATTCCGCGCGAGACGCTGACCGTGCGCGTCGAGTACGACACGGCCGCGCTGGACGACGCCACGGCCGCCGCTGCCGCCGGCTACTGCATGCAGGTGCTGGACGCCTTGCCGGCCGCCGATGAGCTGCAGGTGGGCACGTTGGCCGCGCGCGCCGCGGCGGCGGACGGGCCATACCTGACACGCGCCGCATGAACATGCTACTGGCGCAGTTGCCGCGGGCAATCGCCGCACAGGTCGAAGCCCGGCAGCCGATAGCGCAGGCAGCACATGCGCCGCAGCCACAGCGTGCTGGTGACGCCATCGCGCGTCACGCTGTGGGCGCGCATTGGCGCATGCAATGGATTGGCGCTGCCGTCCGCACGGATGCGCGTGTCCATCAGCCATGCGGCATCGGCTTCAAGCGTGGCGCGCGTCGCGGGCATGCCCGGTTGCAGCAGCGCTGGCGCATGGCGGAAGACTTCGGCCGTCACCGCGCCGGCGTTGGCCCACAGCAATCGTGCCGAGACGCCGCTGACCCGGCTCAAGGTCTCGATCAGCGGACGGAGATGGTGTTCGAGCAGGCCGCCGAAGCGCGCGCTGGCGCTGGCGTGGCGTTGCGTCTCGCCCGGATGCGGCACCTGCAATTGGGTGGGGATGCCGTGCTGGTCAACCACGCATATCGCGCGGTCGAGCGGCAGCGCGTGGTGTCGCAGTGCCGCCGCAGCCAGCGGCGCGGGCAGCAGGGCAGAGAAATAGTGCCGTGCCCAGACCGATGCCACCACGCGGCGGTCCGTGCCTTCGTAGTGCTGCGCCATGGCGCGCAGCGCGGCATCGAGTGCCGTGTCGATGACGGGCGTAGCAAGTCCGGCAACCGGCAGATGCGTAGTGCCTTGCGCAATGGGCCCCGCCAGCACCACGGCTTCGCCGTAGCTGCGCAGCGGGCCCGGAAAAAGATCGACCAGTAAGGAAATCACAGAAGAAGGAAAGGGCTCTGGGCGCATCTGGCGCGGCCAGACAACACTTTGAGACATTTGTCGCTTATGGATTGCAAATGATAATGATTCGCATGTATATTCGCAATTTCCTTGATTGCAGACATTGTGAGCAAAGGCTCGGCGATGGCGTTTCTGTGACTTTCAGCAGAAATGTCAACACCGGGCTGGCATGCCGTTGGCGAAAGGAGGGCCAATGACGCAGCATTCGCCCGATTTCACCATCGCCATTAGCCCCCGTGCGCACCGCGACCCGGTGCCGCTGTCGTTTGCGCAGCAACGACTGTGGTTCCTGCAACGCTATGCGCCGCGCAGCGTGGCCTACAACCTGGTCCGCGCATTCCGGCTGCGAGGCGCACTGTCGGTTCCGGCATTGGAGCGTGCACTGCAAGCGTTGGCGACGCGGCACGCGGTGCTGCGCACGCGCTTTGTCGAGCAGGCAGGCGAGCCCGTGCAACGCATCGATGCCGCCATGCCATCGCTGACGAAGGTCAGCGTGGCCGATGACCACCACGCCGTGCAGGCCTTGCTGCAGCAAGAGGCGGCGCGTGTATTCGACCTCTCCAGCGCGCCCCCCGTGCAGTTCACGGTCGCTTGCATTGCGGATGACGTGCACGTGCTGGTCATGGCCATGCACCATATCGTCTCGGACGGCTGGTCGAACGCAATCCTCGCGCGCGACCTGGCCCTGGCCTACGAAGCAGCACTGAACGAGGCACCGCCAGCATGGCCCGAGTTGCCGATCGAGTATGCCGACTACGCGTGCTGGCAACGCGAGCGCTTGCAAGGCACCGCGCTCGATGGCGCCATGGAGGCCGCCGCGGCGCGCATCGGCAATGCCGTCCCGGCGCTGGAACTGCCGCTCGATTTCGCGCGACCTGCAACGCCTGCCGGCAAGGGCGCCCGTATCCGCTGGACCCTGGCATCTCAAACGGTTGAAGCGCTGCGCGCCTATTGCGCCAGCAGCCCGGCCGGCCGGCTTACGCCATTCGCCGTGCTGCTCGCGGCGTGGCAGGCGCTGCTGGCCCGCTACAGCGGCCAGCAGGACTTTGCCGTGGGCGTGCCCAATGCGGCCCGCACGCACGAGGAACTCGACGACCTGATCGGCTGCTTTATCAATACGCAGATCTATCGCGCGCGGCTGGCGCCGGCAATGAATACCCATGCGCTATGCGCGCAGATCCGCGACGACGCGCGCGCCGCACTAAACCAGGCCGACCTGCCTTTTGAACTGCTGCTGGACCGGATTGCCCCGGTGCGCGACCCCAGCCGGACGCCGGTGTTCCAGGCCATGTTCAACCTGCAGATGGGCGATGTCGCGGCGTTGTCGTTTGCGGGCCTGAGCGTTACGGCGCTGGCCGTGCCCGATGACAGCGCCAAGTTCGATATCACGCTGGACCTGCAGGCCGGCAGCGCCGGGGTGCGCGCCACACTTGAATACGATGCGGCGCTGTTCGCGCCGGCCACGATCGAACGCATGGCACGTCACTACGACGCTTTGCTGGCGGCGATGCTGGCCACCCCTGACGTTGCGCTCGATGCGTTGCCGATGCTCGATACCGCCGAACGGCAGGAGATCGTGCTACAGGGCAACCAGACCGCCATGCCATTGCACGCCGGTGATGACGTCGTTCGGCAGTTTGGCGCCTCGGTTGCCACGCATGCCGCGCGTATTGCCGTCACTGGGCGCGCCGGCCGCAACGAGGTTGCCCTCGGCTATGGGGCGCTCGATGCGGAATCCAATCGCATCGCCAACTGGTTGCACGGGCGCGGCATCGGCCCTGAATGCCTGGTGGGCGTGTGCCTGCCGCGTACGCCGGAACTGGTGGCCGTGCTGCTTGGCATCCTGAAGGCTGGCGCGGCGTACTTGCCGATCGACGCCAGCCATCCGCCGCAGCGCAACGCCCATATCCTGGCACATGCGCAGCCCGGCGTGATCCTGGCCACCACGCAGGAACGCGCCGCGCTCGGCGATGCAGCATCGGTGATCCTGCTTGAAGGACCGACCCGCCCCTGGCATGACGCTTCAGAAGCGTACGCATTGTCGGACCCGCATCCGGAGCAACTGGCCTATACGCTGTACACGTCGGGTTCCACCGGGACGCCCAAGGGCGTGCAGATCTCGCGCGGGGCGTTCGCCAACTTCCTGCTGGCGATGAGCGCGGTGGCGCCGTTGCAACCTGACGACCGGCTACTGGCCATCACCACGTTGGGTTTCGATATCGCGGGTCTGGAACTGTTCCTGCCGCTGGTATCGGGCGCCCATGTGGTGCTCGCTAGCCAGGACGAGGCGCGCGATCCGGCCCAGCTCGCGCAGTTGATGACGCGGCACGCGATCAGCGTCATGCAGGCCACGCCGGCAACCTGGCAGATGCTGCTGTCGCACGACACACCGGCATGGACCGGCCTGCGCGTGCTCTGCGGCGGTGAGGCGCTTGGCCGCGAACTGGCCAATGGCCTGCGGGCCAGGGGTGCGCAGGTGCTCAACGTCTATGGTCCCACCGAAACCACGGTGTGGTCGGCGGCCTGCCGGCTTGGCGATGGACCGCTGGCAACTGCCGTGGCGCCGGTCGGTGTGCCGATCGCCAACAACCAGCTGTATGTGCTCGACGCCCGCATGGAACCGGTGCCCCCGGGTGTGGCAGGCGAGCTCTATATCGGTGGCGCGGGCCTGGCGCGCGGCTACGCGGCAGACCCGGCACGCACCGCCGCGGCCTTCGTGCCAAATCCATTCGTGGCCAGCGGACCCGGTGCGCAAGCGGGTAGCCAGCTCTACCGTACCGGCGACATGGCGCGCAAGCGTGCCGATGGCGTGGTCGAATTCCTCGGCCGTCGTGACCATCAGGTCAAGGTACGCGGCTTCCGCGTGGAACTGGGCGAGGTGGAGGCGGCGCTGGCGGCATGCCAGGGCGTGCGTCATGCCGCCTGCACGGTACGGCGCGACAACGATGGCATGGGCCAGCTCTACGGCTACTACGTAGCCGATACGGATTCGCCGCTCGACGTGGCCGTGATGGTGCCCGCAATGGTGGCTGCCATGCGCCAGCGCGTGCCGGGCTACATGGTGCCCTCGCGCTTCATGCAACTTGACAGCCTGCCGCTGAACGCCAATGGCAAGGTCGACCGCATGGCCTTGCCCGAACCTGCGGCGGCGCCACGCACGGTCGCGCCACTGCGGACCACCACCGAGCACGAGCTCGCCGCGCTGTGGAGCGCTTTGCTGAACGTGCCGGAACTCGGTGCCGATGACGACTTCTTTGCACATGGTGGCCATTCACTGCTGCTGGTGCGTTTGCAGGCGCGCATCCGCGACACGCTGCATTGCGAACTGGCATTGCCCACGCTGTTCGGCGCGCCGGTGCTACGCGACATGGCCGCCGCCATCGACAGTACTGGCCGGCGCGACGCGCAGGCCGATGTCGATTTCATGAACGCGTTGCTGGAGACGCTATGAACCTGTTCCTGTCATTGCGCCGCCGTTTTGGCGGTTTGCTGGTCCTGGCGCTGCTGGCCGGTACCTGTAGCGCGCTGGCCGGCATCGCGCTGGTGGCCGAGATCAATCGCATGATTGGTAGCACCACGCCGCTCGACGCCACGCGCATCGCCACGCTGGCGGGTTTGCTGGCGTTGCTGTTCGGCTGCGCGTTCGGCTCGCAGGCGTTGTTGACCGCCTTGGGTCATCGGGTGGTCTACGACCTGCGCATGAGCATGCTCAAGCGCGTGCTCGATACCGATGTCGAGCGTCTCGAACGCATTGGTGGCCCCAAGGTCTATGCCACGCTGACCAAGGACATCGCGTCGATCGGCATGGCGTTCAACCGCGTGCCATTCGTGTTCTACAACGGGGTGCTGGTGGCGGGCGGGCTGCTGTACCTGGGCTGGCTGTCGTGGCAACTGTTCCTGCTCAGTGCCGTACTGCTCGGCGGCGGCGTGTTGCTGGCGCAGCGCTGGGTCATGCGCATGCGAGGGCTGATGAAGGCTGTGCGCGATACCGACGATCGCCTGTATGCGGGCTATCAGGGGGCCATTGACGGCCGCTACGAACTGGCGCTCAACGCATGGCGCAAGCAGAGCTTCTATCAGCGTGATTTCGAACCGGCCGCCGAATATGCGCGCGCACACGAAGTACGCGCCGACCGCTACTGGGTGCTGAGCCTGTCGTTCACGGCCATGCTGATCCTGGGGTTGGCTTGCGGCATGTTCGTTGCCGGCGACGCACTGGGCATTCCGCGCGAACGCATTACCGCCTTTGTGCTGGTGCTGATGTTCCTGCGCATGCCGCTGAACGACCTGGTCGGCACGCTGCCGATCCTGATGACCGGCAATGTGGCACTGCGCAAGATCGACTCGCTGCAACTCGCGCCATTCGAGCCGGGTTTCGCGCTGGATGCCCCACCGGTTCGTGCGGCAACGGATCACACCGCTCCATTGATCGAACTCGAAGACGTGCGCTACGACTACCCCGGTGAAGAGGGCGAGCGCGGCTTCCGGCTCGGGCCGGTATCGCTGTCGTTGAAACCAGGGGAAACGGTCTTTATCGTCGGCGGCAACGGCAGCGGAAAATCCACGCTGATGAAGCTGCTGGCGGGGCTGTACCGGCCCACCAGCGGCACGGTGCGGCTGGCGGGCGAGGCGGTAGGGGAGGCTGGACGTGCTGCCTATCGCAGCCAGTTCGCCACGGTGTTCTCGAACGCCCACCTGTTTGCGCGCCTGGTAGGACCGGATGGCCAGTTCGATGCAGCCGTGGCCAACGCGTTCCTGAAGCGCCTGCATATGGACCATAAGGTCGCCATCCGCGATGACCTGCTGTCGACCACGCAGTTGTCGCAGGGACAGCGCAAGCGGCTGGCGCTGCTGGCTGCCTATGTCGAAGCGCGGCCGGTACTGCTGCTCGACGAATGGGCCGCGGACCAGGACCCGCTGTTCCGGGCCTATTTCTATGAATCGTTGCTGCCGGAACTCAAGCGCAGCGGCAAGACCATCATCGCCGTCAGTCATGACGACCGCTACTTCCATGTGGCGGATCGCGTGATCCGCTGCGACAGCGGCGTGATCGTCGCCCATGAAGCGTCCGATCGGGGGACCGACAGCGCTGCCGATAGCGCGGTCCGCGCCGTACCCGACATCGCCACCGAACGCCATGCCGCGGCCTGAGGCCGCGCCTACCAGACAGGGAGACTTCCACATGCAGACCAATGCCGCGACATTCATGACGCACGCCATGTCCGCCTCGCCGTGGACCACGCAGGGCAGCACACCGCTGCGCACCGGCTGGACCGGTGCCGGCCAACTCCAGGTGCACGACGCCGACCGCGTGCTCCAGACCTGGCGCGTAACTGCCGGCGACAATCCGGGCCTGGCCCTGACGCATGCCGATGCCGCCACCGATGGCCCGCTGCGCCGCGCAGCCACGTTCGCTGCGTGCGAGGCGGCGCTGGCGCGCCATCCGCAAGCGGTGCATATCGCGCTCGACGTGCCGGAGACCATCGCCGTGCCAATGCTGCGTGAAGGCAGTGCGGTACGCCAGTCATCGGGAGCGTTGATATCGCCGGTGGACCAGCTCTGGCAGATCCCGGCGTTGTGGCACACCGGCCCGTCCAATCGGGACTTTCCGCTGCAATACGCAATGACCCAGGGCAAGCGCCATCCGTTGCGCGCGCCCAAGCCTTCGGGCCAGGTCTATGCCCGGCATATCCCGTGGCTGGACCAGGTGTTCTCGCTGCGCGTGGCCGATATGGACCTGGACCTCGAACGGTTCCATGGCTGGATGAACGATCCGCGTGTGGCGGCGTTCTGGGAAGAAGCGGGCGAGTTGAGCAAGCATCGTGACTATCTGCAGGCGCAACTCGACGATCCGCACACGATCCCGCTGATCGGCAGTATCGATGGCCAGCCGTTTGCCTATTTCGAGGTGTACTGGGCACGCGAGAACCGCATCGGCCCGTACTACGACGCCGACGATTTCGACCGTGGCTGGCATGTGCTGATCGGTGACGCAAGCATTCGTGGCAAGGCCTATATCAGTGCGTGGCTGCCGTCGCTGATGCATTACATCTTCCTGGACGACTCGCGCACGCAGCGCATCGTGGGCGAGCCGCGCATCGACCACGTGCAGCAGATCCGCAACCTGGACCGTTCCGGCTTTGCCAAGGTCAAGGCATTCGATTTTCCGCACAAGCGCGCGATGCTCGTGATGCTGCTGCGCGAACGCTATTTCGATGAACGCCTGTGGGTGCCGCAACCCGATGCCGCGGAAACCGCCGTTCCCGCCAAGGCGCTGGCTGCCTGAAACCGAACAGAACGAGGAGTCATCATCATGCTTCAGTCCACTTCACCGTTCTCCACGCCCCATGGCGGGAGCCATCTTCCGGTCTTCGACCTGCTGGGCATCGGCTTTGGACCGTCAAATCTTGCACTGGCCGTCGCATTGCGCGAGATGCTGCCGGAGGACAGCGCATTCCGTTTCGGCTTCCTTGAGAAGAAGCCAGGCTTCGTCTGGCACGGCAACATGCTGCTCGACAACAGCCGCATGCAGATCTCGTTCCTGAAGGACCTGGTCACGATGCGCAACCCGGCCAGCCGCTACACCTTCATCAACTATCTGCACGCGCGCCAGCGGCTGCAGGACTTTATCAACACCAAGACGTTCTTCCCGAGCCGCCACGAGTTCAACGACTACCTGTCGTGGGTGGCGGCGGACTTTGCCGATGCCTGCCACTACGGCGAGGAAGTGGTGTCGATCACGCCCGAGGCGGGACAGGGCGAACCCGGTGCCGACATTCTGCGCGTGGTATCGCGCATGTCCGACGGCGCGGTGGTGGAACGGCGTGCGCGCAATGTGGTGGTCAGCGTGGGCGGCGTACCCAATGTGCCGCGGCCGTTTGAAGCCTGGCAAGGCAACGCGCGTGTGTTCCACTCGTCGAACTATCTTGGCTCGCTGGCGCAACTGCACGACGTGCGGCGCGTGGCGGTGATCGGGTCGGGACAGAGTGCGGCCGAGATCTTCCTTGACCTGCACGGACGGGACAGCACGGTGGCCGTGGACCTGATCTCACGCGCGCCGGCGCTGAAGCCCGCCGACGACAGTCCGTTCGTGAACGAGATTTTCAATCCCGGCTACACCGACTACCACTTCAGCCGCGATGCCGCCGAGCGCGAAGCACTGTTGCGCAGCTTTGGCAACACCAACTACGCGGTAGTCGATACCGACCTGATCGAGACGATCTACGACGTGCTCTACCAGCAGAAGGTGACTGGCGTGGCACGGCACCGTCTGCTGGCCGGTTGCGAGGCACGCCACGCAGAGGCCGATGCCGACGGCGTGCGGGTCGACATCGTACGTAACGAGGACGGTTCGCACGAGCTGCAGCGCTATGACGCGGTGATCCTGGCCACCGGCTATCGGCGCGAGCTGCACCAGGCGCTGCTGAAGCCGCTGGCGCCATTCCTCGATGCCGACACCGGATTCGAGGCCGATCGCGAGTACCGGCTCAAGACCACGCCGGCATGCGGCGCGGGCGTGTTCCTGCAGGGCTGCTGCGAAGCCACGCATGGCTTGTCGGACACGCTGCTGTCAGTGCTGGCGATCCGCGCGCAGGAGATTGCCAGTGCCGTGATCGCGCATGGGTCCGCGCATGGGTCCGCGCATGACGCAGGGGACATCGCAAACGCACAGGCAACGCGCCGCACGCAGGCGGTGCGTTGGGAAGGGCAGTTGGCTCGCGCGGGATCGCACTGAGCCACGGGCGCCGGTGGCGACGGACCGGGAAGGGAGCGTCCCGGCGGCCACCGGTTTTCATTTCGAGCATCGACCATTGATTTCACATTTCACAACAGAAGGGGAGCAACCGAGCAATGCCACATACCAACAGACGCGCGACCGCACGCGCGCCAGGAGCGGGTAACCGAGCGGGCCAGCCACGCGTGATCGCCATGCGCTGGATTCCGGCCGCGGCCAGCCTGCTGTTCACCACCACGGCATTCGGCCAGCAGGCCGATGCCACGACGGCCGCGACGACAGCCGCAGCGCCGGCGTCCGAGCATCATCTGCCAGCCGTGACCGTCAGCGGTGGGAAGGAAAATCGCATCAATCCGCCCACCACCGCCGGCAGCAAGGTGCCGATGACCGCGCGCGAGGTGCCGCAATCGGTGACCGTGGTGAACGCCGAGCGTATCCAGGACCAGAAGCTCAATACGCTCGAAGATGCGATGAACCAGGCCACGGGCGTGTTCGTCGAGAAGCGCGACCAGGAACGGAGCATCTTCTATTCGCGCGGGCTGGAAATCGATACGTTCCTGCTCGATGGCGTGCCGACCAAGTACGACTGGCGCAATACGGTACAGCCGGATATGGCGCAGTTCGAACGCGTGGAAGTGCTCAAGGGACCGTCCGGACTGCTGTCGGGCGCCGGCAAGACCGGTGGCGCGATCAACCTGGTGCGCAAGCGCCCGACGCGCGACTACCAGCTTTCCGGTTCGTTCTCGGTGGGCTCGTGGGACAACTATCGCGCCGAGATCGATGCCAGCGGTCCGCTCAATGCCGACGGCACGCTGCGCGGCCGCGCGGTAGGTGTGTTCCAGGACAAGAATTCGTTTATCGACAAGGCCAATATGCGTACCGGCATGCTGTATGGCGTGCTCGAGTACGACATCACGCCGAATACCACGGCCACCGTGGGCGCCAGCTACCAGGATGCGGAAGGACGCCAGCCGTGGACGCTGCCGGCAGTCTATAACCCGGTGACCCGCCAGGCCAGCCTGCTCGATGTACGTCGCTCCACGTTCCTGGGCGCCGACTGGAACCGCGACCACTTCTACACCACGAGCGCATTTGCCGAACTGGAACACCGGCTCGACAACGGCTGGTCGGTCAAGGGCGCGTTCCGCTATATCAACAATCGCTTCCATCGCGAACAGGCCTACGCCTATACGCCGGTCATCGCGGGTACCAACACCACCACGCTCTATGCAGCAGGTAACGCGTACGAGCAGGAGCAATACAGCGTCGACGTCTACGCCAACGGTCCGTTCTCGTTGCTCGGGCGCAAGCACAAGGCACTGGTCGGCTTCAACTACTCGAACTCGGACCGCAATGACCCGCAGTATCGCGCCACCGCGTTCACGCAGGTGGTGGATGTGTACAACCCGCGCAGTGATTTCACCAAGCCGGTGTTCGCATTCAACGGCTCGGGCCGCGATACGCGTACCAAGCAGTTCGGGTTCTATGGCGATGTGCGCCTGTCGGTGGCCGATCCGCTCACTGTGGTGCTCGGTGGCCGCATCAACTGGTGGGACATCAATTTCCGCCAGTACACAAGCTCTACCAGTGTGTCCCAGGGCGACGACTACAACGCCAAGTTCACGCCGTTTGCAGGGCTGATCTTCGATCTGACCGAGCATTGGTCGGCCTACGCGAGCTACGCCGAGATCTACCAGCCGCAGGACGAGTTCTTCACGGCCAGCGGCACGTTGGTGGATCCGCTCAAGGGCAAGCAGTACGAGATCGGCCTCAAGGGCGAATTCTTCGAAGGTGCGCTGAATACGTCGATGGCGTTGTTCCAGGTACGCGAGCAGGGCAGGGCGACGGTGGACTACGTCAATACCACCGACGTGTCGAACCCAGTCTATGCGGCACAGGGCAAGACCAAGAGCCAGGGTGTGGAACTCGAGGTAACCGGCCGCGTGATGCCGAACTGGGACGTCTACGCGGGCTATACCTACAACAACACGCAGGACTTGCAGGACCGTACGGGCCAGGTCAATACGCCGTTCTCGGCAGTGGCACCGAAGCACCTGTTCAAGCTGTGGACGCGTTACCGCCTGCCGGGCGAGTTCAACAAGTGGCGCATCGGTGCCGGTACCACGGTGGTCAGCTCAGGTTCCACCACCACGCTGTTCCCGCAGCCGTTCGGCGCGATCACGCTGAACCGTCCGGGCTATGCTACCGTTGATGCCTTGATCGGATACGACTTCAACAAGCATTTCTCCGCGGACTTCAATATGACCAACCTGTTTGACCGCCGCTACTACGTGCGGACCAACAACATCCGGGAAGGGAATATCTGGGGCACGCCGCGTGCATTCATGCTGACCTTCCGCGCGCGGATGTAAGTCGTGCCACGCCAGTTCATCATGACATGCAGGGTCCTGGCGGCCCTGCTGGGCAGCTATGCGTTCGTCTGGGGCATTGCCGCGGGCGGCGCCGTGGTGGGCTGGCGGCTTGGCCTCGTGCGTAGCGAGGCCGTGCTGTGGAGCGTGCTGCTGGCACTGTTGCTGTATCCGCTGATGGCGCTATGGGCCATGGTCACCACCCGCCTGTGGCATGTCTGGTCGGTCATGCTGGCCGGTGCCGCGCTTGGCGTGGCGTTGTCCCGCTGGCTGGCGGAGGTGGCGCCATGAGCCAGTTGCGCCAGGCCATGACGTGGGCCCATACCTGGATCGGCGTGATCCTGGGCGGGGTGCTGATGGTGGCGTTCTTCATGGGGTCGATCGCGGTCTTCGACCGGGAGATCGATCGCTGGATGATGCCGGCCACGCGTCTGCCTGCCGTAGCGCCGCAGACCGACCAGGTCGGCGTGGCGGTGCAGGCCGTCGACAAGTTGGCGGCCGGAAGACCGGTGCGGGAGTGGGCCGTCACGCTGGCCGAACCGCGCACGCCGGTCATGATCGTACGTGTGCGCACCGAGAACGGCGGCGCTACCCGGCTCGTCGATCCGCGCACCGGCGCCATGCTCGATGATCAGGGCACACTTGGTGCGTCATCGTTCTTCTACCCGCTGCACTACAACCTGCACCTGCGCGTCTGGAACATCGGCTACTACATGGTTGGCCTCGCGGCCATGGCCATGCTTGCGGCGATTGTGTCGGGCGTGATCATCCATGTGCGGATCTTCAAGGACTTCTTTACGTTCCGGCCGCGCAAGCAACTCAAGCGCAGCCTGCTGGACCTGCACAACCTGACCGGGGTGCTGGCGCTGCCGTTCCATGCGGTGATCTCGTTTTCCGGGGTGGCCATTGTCTACATGATCGTGTTGCCGGCAGGGATCGGTGCGCTTTACCGCCAACCGGCCGTGTTCTATGACCAGGCCTTGTCGGGCTATTCGCGTGCGCGTGCCGATGTGGCCGCACCGATGGCACCGCTCGCGCCCATGCTGGCCACGGCGCGCGCCCGTTGGGGCGGGGCGGAACCGGCCAGCATTCGCGTCTGGCATCCGGGCGATGCCAATGCCGTGGTCAAGGTTGCGCGCTCAGTGCAGGATCGGGTCAGCCTGGCCGACGATGCGGTCTATTTCAATGGCGCCACCGGTGCGCTGCTGCGGCACGATCCGCTGCAACCCGCCGCGGCCACGCAGCGCTTCCTTACCGGCATGCATTTCGTCGCGTTCGATCACTGGCCTTTGCGCTGGCTGTATTTCCTTGGTGGCCTGGCCGGTTGCGTGCTGATTGCCACCGGGCAACTGTTCTGGCTCGACAAACGGCACGCGCGGCATGGCGAGCGCGGCGTGCGGCTGGCTGCCGCCGTGACGGCGGCCATGACCACCGGGCTCGTGATGGCCACGCTGGCGATGCTGGTGGCCAACCGCGTACTGCCGATGCACGTGCCATCGCGCGAACTGGTGGAGGCGGGAATATTCCTGCTGGTGTGGCTCGGCAGCGCCGTGCATGCGCGCGTGGCCATGCGGCGCGGCAGCCGTACGCTGGTGCCATGGCGTAGCCATTGCATTGTCATTGCCTTGCTGGCCCTGGCGGCACCGATCTTGAATGGCATCACCACCGGCGACTGGCTGCCGTTGGCGCTTGTGCGTCAACAGTTTGCGGTGGCGGGCGTGGACCTCGGCTTGCTGCTGACGGGCGCGATGGCGTGGTTGGCCGCGCGGCGGCTCGCGCCTTCGCGTCAGCCAGCCACGGCAGTACGGACCAAGCTGGCGGCCGCCATCGAGGAGACCGACCATGCGTGACGCCATCCTGCTGGCCTTGGCCGCGTGCAGTGCCTATCTGTCGTTTGCATTGTTCGCCTGTGCGTCGGAGCGGCATTGGAACACGCTGGCGGCGCGTCACGACGATATCGGAAGCGGGCAACGCAAGCGCTTGCGTATTGCCGCATGGGGATTGGTGGCAGTCAGTGGCGGCTTGGCATTGTGGCGCGACGCGCCTGCCTTCGGCTCGATTGTCTGGGCGATGCTGGCAATGGCCGCCGCCGTTGCGGTAGCGATGACCCTGACGTGGCGGCCCGCGTGGTTGAAGACGCTGTTGCGGCCCTGCATCGCGCTGCTGCGCATCTGAAGGGCCGCATTCTACTGATACCGGGTCACGTCAGAACTTGTGGCGGATGCCCATGGTCGCGCCGAACTGGTTGGCGCCGTTCTGCACGAATGCGCTGTCGGTCGGGCTGTTGGTATTGAAGCCGTTCACACTCAGGTTCGAGTTGTTCTTGTTCTTCACGTACGACAGTGACAGGTAGACATCGGTACGCTTAGAGAACGCATAGTCGGCGGTGGCCACGAAGTCCCACGGATCGGCGCCCGAGTTGCGGAAGTCCTGATAGTAGGCAGCGCCCACCAGCGAGAACGCCGGCGTGAACTGGTAGCCGAGGCCGGCCCAGTACAGGTTCGATCCACCGTTGGCACCCTGGGCACCCGGCAGCGTGGCACCGTCGTAGGCCCTGGCCCAGCGGTAACCGCCATACACCTTGGCAGCACCGAACGAATAGGAACCGGCCACCGAGGCGCGGCGCGTCATCTGGGCGCTGGCATCGCCGGTATTGTTGGCCTGGTCATACACCGCGCCGAGCGACAACCCTCCCGTGGCATAGCTGGCCAGCGCGCTGAATTCGCGGCCGTTATGGTAGTTGCCGGGCACTTCATTGCCGTTGTTGGTGAAGCTGTACAGCCCCGACACAGTCAGGCCACCGAATGTGCCGATGTACTTGGCGCTGTTGTCGGCGCGCGAACCAAATTCCGGTGCGGTCGACGTAATGCCGTAGCGCGTGGAAATCGCCATCGGATCATAGAGCAGGCCGAAGTCGAAGAACGGCGTGGTGTGCCGGCCCAGCGTAAACGTGCCGTAGGGGCTCTGCAGGCCCACGTAGGCATTACGTCCGAACAGCCGGCCGCCCTGGCCCGAGGTGCCGGTATCGAAGTTCACGCCGCTTTCCAGCACGAACACGCTTTTCAGGCCACCCCCGAGATCTTCCACGCCACGCAGGCCCCAGCGCGACCCCGACTGGTTGCCCGAAGTCACGCGAAACGCATTGCCACCGCCCGTACCGGCGGCGGTTGGTGCCGACTTGCTCGTGTATTCGATGCCGGCGTCTGCCACGCCATAGAGCGTCACGCTCGATTGCGCGCTGGCGGCGGTGCTCGCCAGCGCAGCCAATGCCGCGGCATACCATTTCAGCTTCATATTGTTCTCCTCCTTGTTCTGCGTCTTGATGGGATCGGTCATGCGGTCATGCGGTAATGCGGTCATGCGGTAATGCGGTAAATCGGTGAAACGACGGCTAGTGCGCGGGCGACGAGCGCAGTCCACCGTTCATGGCCGTAGGCTCGGTGCGTTCGCGAGCCATCACGAACACCACCGCGGCGGCGATCAGGTCGAACACGGCCAGCACCACGAACAGCGGGCTGTAGCCAATCTGCGTGACCGCCAGGCCGAACAGCAGCGTGAACAGCGTGGCACCCAGGTAGCCGGTCATGCCGGCCAGTCCGGTGGCGGTGGCCACTTCGTTCTTGCCGAAGACATCGGAAGTGATCGAGTACAACGCGCCCGACAGCGTCTGGTGCGCAAAGCCACCCACGCACAGCAGCGCGATTGCCGTGTACGGGCTATCCACCAGGCCCACGCAGGCCGGCCCGATCATCGCCAGGCAGCCCACCAGCATTACCAGCTTGCGCGACGTGAACAGCGAGACTTTCAGATGCTTGTGGAACCACGGGCTCAGGTAGCCGCCCAGCACGCAGCCAATATCTGCCGCCAGGAACGGCAGCCATGCGAACATCGCGATCTCCTTGATGTTCATATGGCGCTCGGTGGCCATGTAGAGCGGAATCCAGGCATTGAAGGTCTGCCATGCCGGCTCGGACAGGAAGCGCGGAATCGCGATCGACCAGAAGTTGCGGCCACGCACGATCTGGAGCCAGCTGGCCTTGGGTGCGCTGCCATCCTTGTGCAGCGCTTCCTGGCCGGACAGGATGTATTCGCGCTCCTCTTCGGACAGGCGTTTCTGCTGTTTCGGATGCTTGTAGAACAGCGCCCACAGCAGGGTCCACGCCACGCCGAGCACGCCGACCACCACGAACGACAGCTTCCAGCCGCCATGCAGGATGGTCCAGACCACCAGCGGCGGTGCGCACAACGCACCGATCGAGGAGCCGATATTGAACCAGCCAATGGCGACCGAGCGTTCCTTGGCCGGAAACCACTCGGTGGTTGCCTTCACACCGCCGGGAATGCCGGCCGCCTCGGTCAGCCCAAGCAGGCCACGGAAGAACGCCATGCCTTGCCAGCCGGTAGCCAGTGCGGCTGCCGCGCAGGCCAGCGACCACGCCAGCGCAAAGATGCCGAAGCCGAGCTTGGTGCCGACGGCATCGAGTATCAGGCCGGCAACCGGTTGCATCAGCGCATAGCAGACCTGCCACGCCACCACGATGTAGGAATACTGCTGCGTGCTCATCTGCAGCTCGGTCATCATGGTCGGGGCGGCCACCGACAGCGTATTGCGCGCCAGGTAGTTGACGATCAGGCCCATCGTGACCAGGCTGACCATCCACCAGCGCATGCCCTTGATTCGTTTCATGTTGTCTCCTCGTTGCCTTGTGTTCGCGTGTATTTGTGTGATGCGGGGTTCAGCGTGGCGGCCGGTTCTCCGGCGCGGTGTAGTCGATGCTGGCAAAGCCGCCGCCCTGGTGCTGGCGTGCAATGGCGTCGAGCGGATCAGGCAGCGCGAGGATCGCCTCGGCAAACTCCTCGGCGTTCTGGCGCGGCCGATACTGCAGGCGTGCCGCGCCACTGTTGTCCCAGTAATTGCGGGTATTGGCGGACACGCCCCATACGACGATAAAGCCCAGGTCCGGCACCGTGATCGCCTGTTCGATCAGGTGCAGCAGGTCGTCATGGCCGAGCCACGTGCTCAGGTGGCGCGGCTCCTGCGGCTGTTCGACACAGCTGCCGATACGGATGCAGACGGTCTCGATGCCGTGTTTGTCCCAGTAGAGGCGGGCCATGCCTTCGCCCCACATCTTGCTCAGGCCATAGAAGCCATCGGGACGGAACTCGCAATCGGTGTCCAGCCTCTCGGTCACGGGATACATGCCGATCGCGTGATTGGAGCTGGCAAAGATCACGCGCCGCACGCGCTGGCGTCGCGCGCCTTCGTAGACCTCGTACAGCGCGCGCAGGTTGTTGTCGATGATTTCCGGCAACGGGCGCTCTACGCTGGTGCCAGCCATATGAATCAATACGTCCACGCCCTGCAGCAAGCGGTCGACTACGGCCGGGTCGCGCAGGTCGCCGTGCATGACTTCCTCGTTGTCAGCCAGCGGTGTCAGCGGGGTAGTGTTGCCGGCCGAGCGCAGGCGGTAGCCGCGCGTAGGCAGGGCGGAGCGCAGCACCTTGCCCAACTGGCCGCCTGCGCCGCTCAATGCAATTCTGGTCACCATAAGAACTCCGGGAATGTCTTTATCCAACTGCCGGAGATTTATGCGACGTCGTACAACGTGTAACGCATGATTAGTCCGACAACTTCTTGATTAAGTCCGGCAACTTTGGTTCGATTCGTCCATGAAGTCAACGAACATACGGCTCATTTGGGGTATACCCCGGTGTAAAAGTGTCGCATTCGGCTTATTTAGTGACGTACGATGACTTTATTGTAATGAAGGGAATCAGGCGCGCGCAGTATGGTAGTGTGACAACTTCAACAAGTTGCCAGGCACCACTGGTACACCGGCACCACCGGCATCAACCAATCGACAGGGGAATAACGCTTGGACGACATCGTATTGACAGCAGCCGACAGCCCGAGCCGATCGGAACAGGTCTGCAAGCTGATCATCGCGGCAATTCTTCGTGGGGAGTTCGCCGCGGACCAGAAGTTGCCCACCGAAGTCGACCTCGCCAATCGCTATGCGGTATCGCGTACCACCGTGCGCGAGGCGCTGTCGCGGCTACGCTCGGAAGGCATCGTGGTGTCGCGCCGCGGCTCGGGCAGCTTTATCCAGCGCATGCCGGCGCGCGGCCAGCCGAGCGGGCCGCAGATCGAGAGCATTGCCGATATCGAGCAGTACTACGCGTTTCGCATGTGCGTGGAGGTGGGCGCGGCGGAGCTGGCGGCGCGGATGCGCAGCGATGCCGATCTCGCCACCATCCGCGCGGCCTGCCAGGCACTGGACCGCGCGCAGCACAGCGGCGCGATGGGGGTAGAGGAAGACCTGCAGTTGCACCTGTCTATCGCGCGTGCGTCGCACAATGCGTTCTTTGTCTCGACCATCGAGCATGCGCTCGGGCCGATCCGACAGTGCATGGAACTGGCCCGCAATCTTGGGCAGGCCCGTATCGCCGCACGTTTCGAGGTGGTGCAGGCCGAGCATAACGCGATCATCGATGCCATCGTCGCGCAGGCGCCGGCAGACGCGTCGCTGGCGATGCGTCGCCATATCGAGAATGCGCGGCGGCGGATTTTCGAGGGCGGCTAGACGTCGATCGCGGAACTCGACTGCAATTGCCGGCGCAGCTCGAACTTCTGGATCTTGCCGGTCGAGGTCTTGGGTAGCGGCCCGAAGTAGACCGCCTTGGGCACCTTGAAACCGGCCAGCAGCGTGCGGCAATGCGCGATGATCTCTTCGGCCGTGACGCTGGCCCCTTCCTTCAGTTCAACGAACGCGCACGGGGTCTCGCCCCACTTGGCGTCGGGCTGCGCCACCACGGCGGCGGCCATCACGGCAGGGTGACGATAGATCGCGTCTTCCACTTCCACGCTGGAAATGTTCTCGCCGCCCGAGATGATGATGTCCTTGCTGCGGTCCTTGATCTTGATATAGCCATCGGGCATCAGCACGCCAAGGTCGCCGGTATGGAACCAGCCGCCCGCGAACGCCTCGCGCGTGGCCTTGTCGTTCTTGAGGTAGCCCTTCATGCAGATGTTGCCGCGGAACATGATCTCGCCAATGGTCTCGCCGTCGCGCGGCACCTGCTGCATCGTATCGGGATCGAGCACTGTGACGCCGGACTGCAGGTGATAGCGCACGCCCTGGCGCGCCTTCAGCACCGCACGTTCCTCCATCGACAAGGTGTTCCAGTCGTCCTGCTCGGCGCATGCCGCGGCCGGGCCATAGACTTCGGTGAGGCCATAGACATGCGACAGTTCGAAGCCCATGGCTTCCATCTGCGCCAGCACGGCCGCCGGGGGCGGGGCGCCGGCCACCATGCCGCGCACCGGTCCGCGCAGGCCCTCGCGCCATGCGGCCGGTGCGCTGACCAGCGCGGTGTGCACGATCGGGGCCGCGCAGTAATGGGTCACGCCCTCCGCGCGCATCAGGTCGAAAACAAGTTTGGGCTCGAACTTGCGCAGGCAGACGTTCACGCCCGCGCGCGCCGCCACGGTCCAGGCAAAACACCAGCCGTTGCAGTGGAACAGCGGTAGTGTCCACAGGTAGACCGGGTGCTTGGCCATATCCCATTCGAGGATGTTGGACACCGCGTTCATGGCCGCACCGCGATGATGGTAGACCACGCCCTTGGGGTCTCCGGTGGTGCCCGAGGTGTAGTTCAGCGCAATCGCATCCCATTCGTCAGCTGGCAACTTCCAGTCATATTCGGGGTCGCCGCCGGCCAGGAAGGTCTCGTAGTCTGTGTCGCCAAACGGTGCGTCTGCTACCGGGCCAAGCGCATCGTCCACGGCGATCACCTTGAGCCCTTGCACCTCCCGGGCAAGCTGGCGCGCCACGTCGGCGAACTCGGTATCGGCCAGCAGCACGCGGGCTTCGCCATGGCGCAGCATGAAGACGAGGTTGGCGGCATCCAGGCGGATATTGAGCGCGTTTAGCACGGCACCGGACATCGGCACACCGAAATGCGCCTCGATCATGGCCGGTGTATTGGGCAGCAGCGCGGCAACCGTATCGCCCTTGCCAACCCCCGCACGGGCCAGCGCACTGGCCAGGCGGCGGCAGCGCGCGTAGGTGTCGCGCCAGTTCTGGCGTACCGGGCCATGCACGATGGCCAGCCGGTGGCCATAGACTTCCGCCGCACGGGCAATAAAGTCGAGCGGCGTCAGGGGCACGAAGTTGGCCGGATTGCGGGCCAGTCCGGTGTCGTAGTCGGTCGGCATGAAGCTGTCTCCTCTGAGGATCCTGGTGGATTCGTGATGTGTTGTTGGCCACACGCTATCATTGCGCGACAGGCCAACACTGTCGTCCGGATGACAGAGCTGGCGCAACCTGAACTTCGCCAAGTCCCCGAGCCACATGAACGCCCACGCAGTGCTTGAGCAACACGACTGGTATCGTGCGCTGGCTCCCATGCATCAGGAGCTTGCCGCGTCAGGCACCGTGGTGCGCACGTTTCCGGCCGATACCTATATCGCGCGGCGCGGCGAATACTCGCGCTACTGGATTGGCGTTGACGCGGGGCTGATCAAGCTGGCGGTCTACACGCCGGATGGGCGCGGCTGCACGTTCTGTGGCGTGCCCGCCGGCGGCTGGTGCGGCGAGGGAAGTGTCATCAAGCGCGAGGAGCGGCGCTACGATGTGATCGCGATCCGCGAATCGCGGGTGCTGCTGGTGCCCGAAGCGCTCTTCAATACGCTCTTGACCGACAGCCTGCCATTTGCCGGCTATGTGGTGCGGCAACTGAATGAACGCATGGGCCAGTTCATTGCCATGGTGCAGAATGATCGGCTGCTGGGCGCCGATGCGCGCGTGGCGCAGGCCATCGCGCAATTGTTCCACCCGGCGCTGTACCCGAAGACCAGCGCGGTGCTGGAGCTGTCGCAGGAGGAAATCGGCCTGCTGACGGGTTTGTCGCGCCAGCGCGTCAACCAGGCGTTGCGCAGGCTCGAAGGCGAGGGCATGGTCGGGCTGTCTTACCAGACCATTCGCGTGACGGATCTGGAAGCGCTGCGCAGGTTCGGCATGTCGGAGTTGTAGAATCACGGTCTGGCTTCCCCTCTGCGCAATTCAGTCCCCCATGCACCAGCTGTCCAGCATCTCGGCAATCTCCCTCGACCTTGACGATACTTTGTGGGCTTTCGGGCCAGCCGTGGTGCGTGCCGAGCAGACCCTGCACGACTGGCTGCTGGCACAGGCACCGCGCACATCGGGCCTGCTGACTTCGCCGCAGGTGCTGGGCGAGTTGCGCACGCGCTTCGAGGCCACACGGCCCGACCTGTCGCACAACCTGCGGGAACTGCGGCTCGGCTCGATCCGCATGGCGCTGGAACTGTCGGGCGAGGATCCGCTGCTGGCACAGGCTGCCTACGACGTGTTCTTCGCCGCACGCCAGCGCGTGGATTTCTTCGAGGATGCCTTCCCCGCATTGCAGTGGCTCAGCGAGCGTTTTCCATTGGTGGCGGTGTCCAATGGCAACGCCAGCCTCAAGGTAACCGGTGGGCACCATTTCTTTCGCGCCGCGCTGAATCCGGAAAGCGCCGGCTTTGCCAAGCCCGATGCGGCGATGTTCCACGCCGCGGCGCAAGCGGTCGGATGCCGGCCCGAACAGATGCTCCATGTCGGCGACGATGCGGACCTCGATGTGGTGGGTGCACTTGCGGCAGGTGCGCAGGCGGCGTGGGTGGTACGTTCCGACAACGCGGAAGCTGCACGTTGGGCGCGTAATAGCCCGGCGCCGCACCTGATTGTGCGGGACCTTTACGCGCTGTGTCGTGCCATCGATCCGTCCTGCCCTGCAGCGCGGGCGATGCCGGCAAGGCCGCTGCAGTGAGCGGCCCGCAGCAGGGCACATCATCCCGGGTCGGCTGGTTGCTGGTCATCGCCACGGCGGTGGGCTGGGGCTTTGGCTGGCCGGCGATGAAGATCCTGATTCACGATTGGCCGGCCCTGTTCGCTCGCGGCTCGGCCGGCGTGCTGGCCGCCGTCGGGCTGGCGCTCACGGCCATCCTGCGCAAGGAAAGCCTGCGGCTACCGCGTGGGCTGGCCGGCCGGTTGTTGCTCACGGCGTCGATCAATGTATTTGCCTGGATGGGATTCACGGCGCTGTCGCTGCGCTGGCTCCACGTGTCGGAGGCCGCGCTGCTGACCTACACGCTGCCGATCTGGACCACGATGCTCGCATGGCCGGTGCTCGGTGAGCGACCCGCGCGGCAAAGCATCGTGGCATTGTGCCTGGGCATCGCCGGGCTGGCATTGCTGGTGGGTGGCAATGTTGGTGGCATCGTGCACAAGCTTCCAGGCATTGTGTTCGCACTGTCCGCAGCGTTGCTGTTTGCGCTGGGCGCCGTCACGTCGCGCCGTCCGATTGCCATGCCGCCGATCGCACTCAGTGCATGGTTGATCGGGCTGGGCTCGCTGATGATGGTGGCAATCGGCATCGCGACCGAACGTCCCGATCCGTCATTGCTGACGCCAACCGGCGCAGGTGCGTTGATCTATATGGCGGTGGGGCCGATGGCGCTGTGCTATCTGGCGTGGTTCGGCGCGCTGAAACGCGTACCGGCCGGCTCCGCGTCAGCCGGCTTGCTGCTGGTGCCGGTGATCGGCACGGTCTCCGCCGCATTCATGCTGGGCGAGCCGCTCGGACCACGGGTGGTCACGGCATTGGCGATCACCCTCGGCGGCGTGGCCCTCGAACTGCATCGCAGCACCCGGGCCATGCGCGCAGAGTGCTGACGGTTCAGTCTTCGGTTTTTTCAGGGGGGACGGCCTTGCCGAGCAGCTTGCCAAGCAGCCCGTTCTTGCTGGCGGCCAACTGGCGCTGGTTCTTCGGCGCGGAACCCGCCCGGTTGGCGCCCGCCTGCTTCATGCTGTTGGTCAGCTTCAGGCCCTTGTTCTTTTCCAGGTCGGTTTTCTTCACGACATCATTCCGTTGGTTAAGGGCGGCATTGTACTCAGGTGTGGCGGGGTCCGGGAGCCCGGCGACACCTCCACGCAAATCAATCCTCCCCCTTCACCGCCTTCTTCGTCGCGTAATACCCGCGTTTGGTGGTGTCCGCCACCGCGTGGCCGGCTGCCTTGGCGCCGTGTCCAACCGTGCGTGCCGCATCGGCCACTGCATGGCCGGTTTTCCGGCCGGCTTCCTTGACGCCTTCCTTGAACGCATGGGCGTCGGATGCCACGCTGGCGTGCGCCAACGGGCTCATGGCGGCCGTGGCGGCTACGGCAAGGGCGATGATTGCGGTTCGGATCTGCATTTGAGGTCTCATCCGAGTCTGTTTCACGTGCGGCCATTGTAACCATGCCCGCGCCCGGGCATCCCGGGCGCGGGCGCGGCTTGTCAACGCGGGGCGGGGCCCGGTTCGGTGATCGCGCTGTAGACCAGCGTGCGCAACTGGCGGCGTACCGGGTAGGCCGAAGAGGGCAGCAACTGGGTCAGGAACAGGCCAATCAGGTCTTCGCGCGGGTCGACCCAGAAGAACGTGCTGGCCGCACCGCCCCAGAAGAAGTCGCCCGCGCTGCCGGGAATCAACGTGCTGGCCGGTGCAATGGTGGTTGCAAAGCCCAGGCCGAAGCCCACGCCTTCGTAGGTAGCCTCGCTGAACATCGAGCGCGACATGCGCGGCAAGTCGACCCCGCCCGGCAGGTGGTTGGCCGTCATTAACGCCAGCGTCTTGGGACCCAGCAACCGTACACCATCGAGTTCGCCGCCATTGAGCAGCATGCGGGCAAAACGCATGTAGTCGGCGGCCGTCGAGACCAGACCGCCGCCGCCGGACAGGAAGCCCGGTGGCTTCAGGTACGGGCTGGTTTGCGGATCGTCCTGCAGCATCGGGCCGCGTTGCGAGATCACCTTCGAGCCCAGTGCACCGATGGCATAGCACGCGCAGAAACGGTCGGCCTTGTGTTCGGGCACATGGAAACCGGTATCGACCATGCTCAGTGGGTCGAAGATCCGCTGCTTCAGGAACGCGTCGAACGACATGCCGCTGATCTTGCCGACCAGGTAGCCGAGCACATCGGTGGCTACCGAGTAGTTCCAGGCTTCACCGGGCGAGAACTCGAGCGGTAGCGTGGCCAGCTTGGCGATCATGTCGTCGAGCGTACCTTCGGTGGCCAGTTCGCCGAGCTTCAGCTTGCGGTAGGCCGCGTCGACATTGCTGTTCTGCTGGAAGCCATAGGTCAGGCCGGAGGTGTGGCGCAGCAGGTCGACCACCAGCATCGGTCGGGCGGGGGCACGGGTCTGGAAGCTCTCCATGAAGCCGCCCGCGAACACGCCAAGGTTCTCCCACTCGGGAATGTACTTGCTGACCGGGTCGTCGAGCGCGATCTTGCATTCCTCCATCAGCATCATGATGGCCACCGACGTGATTGGCTTGGTCATCGAGTAGATGCGGAAGATGGAATCCTCGGCCAGCGGTACCTGGCGCTCACGGTCGGCCATGCCCAGTACCGCGTTCACGGCCAGTTCGCCACGCCGCCACACCTGGACCAGCGCGCCGGGCAGCTTGCCCGTGGCGACATAGTTCTGGTCGACAAAGCGTCCGATCCGGTCCAGCCGTTCCCGCGACATTCCCTGCGTGTCTTGCATATCCGTGCCTCCGTGCTGTGTTGGCTGTCAGGGCCCGGTCGCAATCACGCCATGCACGTGGCTCACGCGGAAGGTTCGCGTGTGCTCCACGGCAGCAGCCGGCGCCAGGGCCATCCCAATGTCATGCCGGCGGCGGCCAGCAGGATCAACGCCGCACCGCCGACTTGCGACAGGTGCAGGTGATGCCCGAATGCGAGCCGGTCCACCAGAATGGCCACGATAGGATAAATGAACGACAGCGCGCCTGTCAGGTGAGTGGGCAGTTTCTGGATCGCGCCATACAACAGGATGTACATCAGGCCGGTATGGATAACGCCCATGGTGGCCAGCGTGCCCCAGGTCGTGGCGCCAGCCGGCAGGTCCGCCTGCACGGCCATGGGCAGCAGCATGACGGCACCTACCAGCACGTGGATCATGGCAATCAGGTGCGGCGGCACGCCTTTGAGTTGCTTGGCGATCAGCGCGGCCAGTGCGTAGAAGAATGCCGCGCCCAGTGCCAGCGCGATGCCCAGCAGGTAGTTGCCATTTACGCTGCCCCCATCGGGTTTGGCCTGCACGATCAGCAACATGCCCAGGAAGGCCAGCACCAGCCACGACACCTTGGCCACGGAGAGGCGTTCCCCGAGGAAGAGCGCACCCAGGGCCACCAGCATGAACGGTTGGGTGTTGTAGACCGCGGTGGCAATCGAGATCGACGCCCCCGAGTAGGCCGAGAACAACAGCAGCCAGTTGGCGACGATGGCTACGCCGCCGGCCACGGCCAGTAGCGCCTGGCGTAGCGTGATGCCGCCGGGCCGCAGGTAACCCCGCATGGCACAGACCGGTATCAGTACCAGCGCACCAAACGCGCAGCGCCAGAACACGACCTGTGTGACAGGGCGCCCCGATACCACCACCAGCCAGCCAATGGTGCCCGAGATCACCATTGCCGCCACCATCTCCAGCATGCCCCGCGTTCTGTCTTCCACGGCCTGTCTCCTGCAAACGAGGGTTGCAGTTTAAGCGTTACGGCCTACAATCCACAGTCGAAAGTAAAGGTGATATGCGCTTTTTTCAGATTTTTATCAGGCAGAACCATGGAAATACCTTATGTCGCTCGATGATCTCGATCGCCGAATCCTGGCGCTGCTGGAGCGGGATGGCCGCATGCCGGTAAAGACGCTGGCCGAGCAGGTCGGGCTGTCGGCGCCGGGCGCGTCCGAACGGTTGCGCCGTCTCGAGGATCGCGGCGTGATCCGTGGCTTTACCGTCGATGTGGAGCCGCGCGCGATGGGCTTTTCCATGCAGGCCATCGTTCGTATCAAGCCGTTGCCCGGCAAGCTCCACGCGGTGCAGAAGCTGATCGAGGGCATTCCCGAGTTTGCCGAGTGCGACAAGGTCACCGGCGATGACTGTTTTATCGGCCGGCTCTACCTGCGCTCGATCGAACATCTGGACCATATTCTCGAACAGATCACCGACATGGCCGAGACCAGTTCGGCCATCGTCAAGTCACAGCCAGTCAGGCGGCGCCTGCCACCGCTGTAGGCAGTAGGGAAGCAGCAACCACCGGTTTCAGGCGACAAAACTTTGGTGCGGTGCAGAGTGACATGACGGCGGCTGGCCATCTATAAGCGGCCTGTAAATCATCTGATTCGGCATACACCACAGTTTCATTCCGCAAAACCGTAGCGATTCAGGAGCCTGCATGACCCCCACTCGCACGCTGTCGATGTTGTTGCTGTCCGTGCCGCTGCTGGCCGCCGCCCCCGCCATCCACGCGCAGCCCTGGCCGGGCAAGCCGATCCGGATGGTGGTGCCTTATCCTCCGGGCGGTCCCACCGACATCGTTGCGCGGGTCATCGGGCAGAAGCTTGCGGAACGGCTGGGCCAGCCGATCGTGGTCGACAACCGTCCTGGCGCGGGCGGCAATATCGGGGCCGACGCCGTGGCCAAGTCCGCGCCCGACGGCTACACGCTGCTGGTGGCCACCACCGCGCATGCGATCAACATGACGCTGTTCTCAAAGCCGGGCTACAGCACGCGAAACGACTTTGCGCCGGTCTCGATGCTGACCAGCGGGCCCCTCGTGCTGGTGACCGCGCCGTCCACGCCGGCCAACAACGTCGGTGAACTGATCGCGGTGGCCAAGGCCAATCCGGGCAAGGTCACGTTTGCGAGTTCCGGCAATGGACAGTCCACGCACCTGGCCGCGGAGTTGTTCGACAGCATGGCCAGCGTGCGCATGACCCATGTCCCGTACAAGGGCAGCGCGCCGGCATTGACCGACGTGATGGCCGGACAGGCCACGGTAATGTTCGACACCATGCTCTCGGCAATGCCATTCGTGCGCGACGGCAAGCTACGTGCACTGGCCGTGACCAGCGCCACGCGTTCCCCCGCCGCACCGGATATCCCGACCATTGCGCAAGCCGGGTTGCCGGGCTACGAGGCCACTGCATGGAATGCACTGCTGGTACCGGCCGGCACGCCGCCGGCCGTGATCGGCAAGCTCAGCGATGCGTTGAAGGCGGTACTGACCGAGGACGAGGTGCGCGCGCGTTTTGCCACGCAGGGGTTTGCGGCAAGCTGGACATCGCCTGTCGATACCGGCCAGTTCCTGGCCCGCGAGATCGACAAATGGGGCAAGGTGGTAAAGGCTTCGGGCGCGACGATCGATTGATTTGCTGTCGGGCGCCGACCTGACGCCGACCCGCTTTCATCAAGCGGTCTTTACGATCCCTTACATTCCTGACGCGCGGCATGTGTAACATTGCGCGCTTTGCCCCGTGCCGCCGCCGGGGCATGCCCTGATCTTTTCGGCAATGTCTGGACATCCGAACGTGTCAGCTGGTCCCGTGGATAGGACCAGCTGGTTCCATTGAGTGACCCGCCGACGGGGCATAGAGTCCGATTTAACCCCCATATCCAGAAAAGCGGCGGAGACAACGATGTCAATCAGTCGAAGAAAAGCCCTGGCCGGCGCAGTGCTGGCCATGTTTGCAACATTGGCCGCGCCATTGCAGGCGGCGGCCCAGGACAAGCCGATCACGATCGTGGTGGGCAGTCCGGCAGGTGGCACCACCGATGCGCTGGCGCGCCTGATCGCCCGTTCGATGGGCGATACGTTGCACCGTACGGTCGTGGTGGACAACAAGCCCGGTGCGGGCGGCAATATTGCCGCGCAGTATGTGGCACGCAGCACGCCCGATGGCAGCACGCTGCTGATGAGTTTCACCGGCCATACCATCAACGCCACGCTTTACAAGAACCTGCCGTTCGATCCGGTAAAGGACTTCACGCCGATCACGATGGTGGCGCGCGTGCCCAGCGTGCTGGTAGCGCGCAAGAACGTGCCGTTCGATACCACGGCCGGCCTGATCGACTATGCGAAGCGCAATCCGGGCAAGCTCACGTTTGCGATTGGCGCGCAGGGCTCGTCGCTGCATCTGGCCAGCGAGCAGTTCAAGCTGCAGACCGGTACCGACATCGTAAACATTCCCTACAAGGGTACCAATCCGGCGCTGACCGATCTGCTCGGCGGCACCGTGGACCTGATGTTCGCGAGCACCGTCAACGTGCTGCCGCATGTGAAGTCGGGCACCTTGAAATTCCTCGGTGTCAGCAGCAAGGACGCGCTTCCGCAGTTTCCGGGCGTGCCGCCGATCGGCAAGACGGTCAAGGGTTTCGAGTCGTCGGCGTGGTTCGGCCTGTTTGGTCCCGCGAAACTGCCGCAGGCCGTTACCGACCAGCTGTACCGCGCGGTGAAGATTGCCGTCGAGGACCCGGCTTACAAGCAGCGCATGGAGACCGAAGCCGCCACGGCGGTGAGCATGACGCCGCAGGCGTTCGCACAGTTCGTGCGTAGTGATATTCAGCACTGGGCCAAGGTGATCCAGGCCTCCGGTACGAAGGTGGAGTAAAGCAGCATGGGCAGGACATTGGCGCAGAAGTTGTTGGCCAGGGCATCGGGCAGGGCGGAGGTCTCACCCGGCGAGATCGTGACGTGCCGCGTGGACCTGGCGATGATGCATGACTCGGGCGGTCCGCGCCGTGTGAAACCGATGCTGGAAAAGCTCGGCGCAAAGGTGTGGAACCCCGACAAGGTAGTGGTCGTCACCGATCACTACGTGCCCGCGCATGACCCCGACAGCCGCAAGATCGTGCAGATTGCGCGCGATTGGGTAAAAGACGAAGGCGTGACGCGCTTCCATGACATGGAAGGCATCTGCCATGTGGTCGTGCCGCAGAAGGGCTACCTGCGGCCCGGCATGTTCGCGGTGGGCGGCGACAGCCATTCATCCACTGGCGGCGCGTTCGGAGCCTATATGTTCGGCATCGGCGCCACCGAGATGCTCGGCGTGCTGGTCACGGGCGAGATCTGGGTGCGCGTACCGCAGACCATCCGCATGCAATGGCATGGCAAGCTCGGCGCAGGCGTCTCTGCCAAGGACATGATGTTGCGCATGTGTACGCAGTTTGGCATGGATGGCGGTCAGTACCAGGCCGTGGAGTACACGGGTAAGGCGGTGGCCGCGCTGTCGATGCAGGAACGGATGACGTTGTCGAACATGACCGCCGAGCTTGGCGCACAGGTGGGGCTGGTGGCGCCCGACGCCACCACGCGCGACTGGTTGCTGGCAGCCGGTGTGCCGGCCGAAGCGATCGACGTGGATGCCTGGCAGTCCGATGCCGATGCCGAATGCCTGGCCGTGCATGAGTTCGATGCGGCCACGCTGGCGCCGCAGGTTTCGCGTCCGCATACGCCGGCCAACGCCGACGACGTCGATGCGTTCGACAAGGTCGGCATCGACATTGCCTATATCGGCGCGTGCACCGGCGCCAAGCTCGAAGACCTGCGCATGGCCGCCGAAGTATTGCGTGGTCAGCGCGTGGCAAATGGCACGCGCCTGCTGGTGGCGCCTGCCAGTGCCGCCGACCAGATGCGCGCCGCGCAAGAGGGCACCCTGGCCGTGCTGTCCGATGCCGGTGCCGAACTGCTGCCCAACGCCTGTGGTGCATGTGCGGGCTACGGTGAACATCGCTTTGGCGAAGATAGCGTGGTCATCAGCGCCACGGCACGCAATTTCAAGGGACGCATGGGCGCAGCATCGTCACAGGTTTATCTCGGTTCGCCTTATACCGTGGCGGCGTCGGCCATTGCCGGGCGCATTGCCGATCCGCGCGAGGTACTCGCATGAGCGCGGTCATGAATGTTGACGTGAGTGCTGACATGAGTGCCGTCGCAAATAACTTCACCGGCCGCGCCTGGGTGTTTGGCGACGATATCAATACCGACCTGCTGGCGCCGGGTGCCTATATGAAGTTTGGCATCGACGAGATCGCGCGCCATTGCATGGAAGCGGTGGACCCGTCGTTTGCCGCCAACGTGCGCCCTGGCGACATCGTCTTTGGCGGCCGTAATTTTGGTGCCGGTTCGTCCCGAGAACAGGCCGTGGAGGTGCTGCGCCACCTGGGCGTGGTGGCCGTGGTGGCGCCGTCGTTCGCCGGCCTGTTCTATCGCAATGGTTTCAATCTCGGCCTGCCGCTGCTGACATGCACGGCGCCAGCTACCAATGCAGTCGCCAATGGCCAGCGCGCAGGCTGCGATATCGATGCCGCGCAGGTATTTGTGGAAGGGGCTGCCACAATGCAATGCGAGCCAATTCCGCCGCATCTGGTCGCCATGATCCGCGATGGCGGACTGGTGCCACACCTGGCGCGCAAGATCGCGGCAGGGCAACTCACCGTCAACGAGGAAGTGCAATGACACTCAAGCAGCGCCTGCAAGGCACCGGCATCATCACCGCGCCGGGCGTCTACGACGCGTTCTCGGCCTTGCTGGTCGAACAGGCCGGATTCAACGCCGCATACCTGTCTGGCGCCAGTATTGCCTATACGCGGTTCGGACGTCCCGACATCGGTTTCCTGTCGCTCGACGACGTGGCAGCCGTGACGCGCAGCATTCGTGAACGTTGCCTGACGCTGCCGCTGATCGTGGATGCCGATACCGGCTTTGGCAATGCGCTGAACGTGATGCAGACCGTCCGCGTACTGGAACGCGCCGGCGCCACCGCGATCCAACTCGAAGACCAGGGCAGCCCCAAGCGCTGCGGCCATCTCGATGGCAAATCGGTGATCAGCGCCTCCGAGATGGCTGGAAAGATCCGAGCCGCTTGCGACGCGCGGCGTGATGACAATACGCTGATCATCGCCCGCACCGATGCGGTGGCCGTGGAAGGCATGGAAGCCGCATTGGCGCGCGCTGAACAGTATGCCGAGGCCGGTGCCGACGTACTGTTCGTGGAGGCATTGCGCAGCCGCGAGGATATGGATGCGGCCATCGCCCGCCTTGGCAAGCGCGCGCCGTTGCTGGTCAATATGGTGGAGGGTGGCAAGACGCCGGTACTGCCGGCGGCGGAGCTCGAGGAAATCGGCTTCCGCATCGTGATCTTCCCGGGCGGTACCGTGCGCGCGCTGAGCTTCGCGCTGCAGGATTACCTGGCCAGCCTTCATGCGAACGGCACCACCACGCCATACCTCGACAAGATGCTGTCGTTCCAGGCGCTCAACAGTGTCATTGGCACGCCAGAGATGCTGGCGTTGGGTAAGCAGTACGAGTAACGGTACCGCTTGTCGAATGATTGCGGCACGCGTACCGTGGCGGCATCGCACTGATTTCTCCGCCGCATGACGCTTGACCCCCACACCACCTTGCCCCGGTTCCAGCAGGTTCGCCTGATCCTGCGCGAGCGGATTCGTGGTGGGCATTACGAGACCGGCATGCCGCTGCCCGGTGAGCGGCAGCTGGCGGAAGAGTTTGGCGTGGCGCGCGTCACGGTGCGCTCGGCGCTTGCGCGGTTGCAGGAAGAAGGGTTGGTGGTGCGGTTGCGCGGCAAGGGCACCGTGCCCGCTGCCAGGCATCCGTCGCAGGCCCAGGCGGCGGTGCAGACCGTGCGGGGCGGCCTGCTCGACAATATTGTCAGCGTCAGCATGCGCACGCGGGTGCAGGTGCTTGAATGGAAGCGCATGCCGGCGCCACCGGCGGTAAGCGCCGCGCTGGAACTGCCGCCCGGTGCGCCGGTGCTCAAGGTGGTGCGCGTACGCAAGTTCAAGGCGCAGCCGATCTCCTATACCGAGGTGTTCGTGCCCGGCGATCTGGCAGGCGCGCTTGACCGTCATACGCTACAGGACACGCCGATGCTGGTGGCGCTGGAGCAGCATGGCATCGAGGTGGTATCCGCGGACCAGACGCTGGGGGCCGCGGTTGCCGATCTGGATGTGGCGCGGATACTGCGCATTGCGCCGGGTGTGCCGTTGCTGCGCGTGTCTCGCGTGGCAACCGACGCGAACGGCAGGCCAGTGCAGTTCCTGGTCGGGCTCTATCATCCGGAGCGCTATACCTACCAGATGCGGTTGTCGCGCGCGGGGGCGTCGACACGCGTGTGGATCGACGCCGACCAGCACTAGCGCGGCGCCAACCTTGCACTAGCGTCGCACCAGGGCCACCACGTAGACGCACTCGGCTGGCCCGGGATTGCTGAAGGTGCAAGGCGCGGGTGGCCCCAGTTGCAGGCAGTCGCCTGCATTGAGAGTGTGAACCAGTTCGCCTTCCTCGAAGACCAGCGTGCCGGCGAGCACCCAGATTTGCTGGTGCTGAAACGCGAATGCCGACGACGGGTAAGACACGCGCGCGTTGCCCGGCAGCGTGACTTCCACCAGTTCAAGCATGCCGCCGTTGCGCGGCGAGACTGCGCGGCGCGTATAGCCGGTTTCGGGGTCCTGCCAGACCGGTTGGTCGGCCCCGCGGCTCAGGCGTTCGCCAGCCTGCTCGGCGAGGGCCAGCAGCATCGACAACTGCAGGCCAAAGGCGCCCGACAGGCGCCCCAGCACGGTGGCGGTGGGGCTGGCCTCGCCGCGCTCGATCTTGCTGATCATCGCCTTCGATACCCCCGAGTGGTCGGCCAGTTCCGCCAGCGACCAGCCGCGCGATTCACGCTCGATTCGCACGCGGGCAGAGATGGCGGTGGTGGGGTCGTCGGGAAGTCGGCTCATGATCGGACTGGCGGCAGGGACGTCGCATTATAAGAGGCGCCTGTCCGATGCCGGGAGTGTTGTTGCGCGGCAATCCAAGGGTTAACCCTCTGCATTCAATCCTTACGATGATGTGCATTCGTCCACTATAGTGGATGAAAATCCTGATCACGCATCCTCGAACGGAGCCCCCAATGCCGCGTGAGATCCGCCTGAACGCCTTCGACATGAACTGTATCGGCCATATCCAGCAAGGATTGTGGACGCACCCGCGCGACCAGTCGCACCGCTATGCCGAACTGCAGTACTGGGTCGAATATGCGAAGACGCTCGAACGCGGTCTGTTCGACGGCATCTTCTTTGCCGATGTGGTTGGTGTCTACGACGTCTATGGTGGCAATGCAGACGCCGCGTTGCGGGGTGCCGTGCAGGTACCGGTCAATGATCCGACATTGCTCATTCCGGCCATGGCGGCGGTGACGCAGCACCTGGGTTTTGGCGTGACCGCCAATCTGACCTACGAGCAGCCATTCCTGTTCGCGCGGCGCATGTCCACGCTCGATCATCTGACCGGTGGGCGTATCGGCTGGAATATCGTGACCGGTTACCTGGACAGCGCGGCTCGCGCGATCGGTATCGATGGACAGGTGGCGCACGACGACCGCTATGACCTGGCCGACGAGTACATGGCGCTGGTCTACAAGCTCTGGGAAGGCAGTTGGGACGACGATGCGGTGGTTGGCGACCGCGCCGGTGGCGTCTATGCGCGCCCGGACAAGGTGCGCGTGATCCATCACCAGGGGCCGCAATACAAGGTCGATGCGATGCATCTGTGCGCGCCGTCGCCGCAGCGTACGCCGGTGCTGTATCAGGCCGGCGCGTCCACGCGGGGCCGGCGCTTTGCGGCCACGCATGCCGAGTGTGTGTTCGTGAACGGGCAGAAGAAAGAGGGCGTGAAGGAGATTGTCGACGATATTCGTGCGCAGGCCGTGCAACTGGGCCGCCATGCCGACGACGTGAAGGTGTTCCTGGGCGCCACACTGGTGGTGGGGCGCACCGATGCCGAAGCCCAGGAGAAGTTCGAGGAGTATCGCCGCTACGTCAGCTCCGAGGCAGCATTGGTGCATGCGGCGGCCTCGCTGGGGATCGATTTCGCGCGCTATGATCTGGACGAGCCGATCGACACGGGCAAGAGCCAGGCCATCGTATCGAATGTGGAAGCGATGACACGCAGCGCGGGACCGCAGTGGACGCGCCGCAAGTTGCTCGAACAGATGGTGTTGGGCAGCCGCCAGCCGCCATGGGTGGGCTCGGCCGAGCGCGTGGCGGACCTGCTGATGGCATGGAGCGAGGAAACCGGCGTGGATGGCTTCAACCTTTCACGCACGGTGGTGCCGGAATGCTTCGAGGATGTGATCGACCTTGTGGTGCCGTTGTTGCAGGAACGTGGCGCATACAAGACCGCGTATCAGTCGGGCACCTATCGGGACAAGCTGTTCGGGCGGCCGCGCTTGCCAGGGTCGCATGCCGCGGCGCAATATCGCGGCACCGGCGCGAACCAGTCATGACAATCATGGTAGACAAGACAACTTTTCGTGACGCGATGGCGGGCCTCGGGGCCGCCGTCAATGTCATTACGACCGACGGCACGGCCGGGCTGGCCGGGTGCACGGCATCGGCCGTGTGCGCCGTGACCGACGAGCCGCCAACGCTGCTGGTATGTATCAACCGCACCAGCCGCAATAACGCGGCGATGCGCGAGAACGGCCGGCTTTGCGTAAACGTGCTGGCGGCCGAGCAGCGCGATCTTGCGATGCGCTTTGCCGACAAGGACCTGTCCATCGGCGACCGCTTTGCATGCGCCGAGTGGGAGCAACTGGCCACCGGTGCGCCGGTGCTGCATGGGGCGGTCAGCGCGCTCGATTGCGAGATCGAATCGGTGACCGAGGTTGGCACCCATACGGTGTTTTTCTGCCAGATCAAGGCCGCGCGCGCCGCCAGCGGGCGCGACGGGCTGATCTACTTCGGGCGCGATTTCCATCGCGTCGGGATGGCCGCGCAGCAGGTGCCTGCCTGAGCATGCCGGCATCGCCTTCCACCGCCGCGCCCGCGCAGCAGCGCCAGCGCGGCAAGCTGTTCTCGATTGCGATCCTGCTGCTGGCCGAGGTTGCGGCAATGGGTGTCTGGTTCTCGGCAAGTACTGCCGTGGCAGTCATCAAACGCGAACATGCGATTTCCGCCTTTGACGAGGCATTGCTGACCAGTGCCGTGCAATTCGGCTTTGTGGCTGGCACGCTGGCTTCGGCGCTGCTGTCGCTGCCCGACCGGTATGACCTGCGCAGGTTGTTTGCCGGTTCGGCTCTGGTGGCGGCAATCGCCACCGGTGCGCTGGCCTTCCTGCCGCCGGTTGGTGGCACGGTGGTGGTGCTGCGCTTTATTACCGGCATGTGCATGGCGGGCGTCTACCCCGTGGGCATGCGGCTGGCTGCCACCTGGGCGCAGCGCGATCTCGGCCTGCTGATCGGCTTGCTGGTCGGGGCGTTGACGCTGGGCTCGGCAAGTCCGCATCTGGTGGCGGCAACCGGTGGGCTGGAGTGGCGCCTCATATACGCGGTGGCGGCCGCCTGCGCGGCCGGTGCGGCGGCGCTGATCGGCCTGGCTGGCATTGGTCCCAATCTGCGGCGTGCGGCGCGTATCGATCTGGGCAAGATCGCGCAGGCATGGCGGCAACCGGCGGTGCGGCTGGCCAACCTTGGCTACCTGGGCCATATGTGGGAGCTCTATGCGATGTGGGCGTGGCTGGCGTTGTTCCTGCAACAAACGCTTGCCGCGCGCGGCATGGCCGAGGCGCGTGCCCATGCGGAATTGCTGACCTTCGCGGTGATTGCCATTGGCGCCCTAGGGGCGTGGCTGGGAGGGTGGCTCGCCGATCGCGTGGGACGTACCGCGGTGACGATCGGCGCGATGGCCATCAGCGCATCGTGTGCGGCGGTGATGGGATGGCTGGCCACGGCGCCGCTGACGGTGCTGATCACGGTTGCCTTGATCTGGGGGGTGTCGGTGATTGCCGACTCGGCGCAGTTCTCGGCAAGCGTGACCGAACTGGCGGAACCGTCATCGATCGGTACGCTGCTGACCGCGCAGACCTGCGCGGGCTTCCTGCTGACGTTGATCAGCATTCACCTGGTGCCTGATATCGTTGCGCTGCTTGGCTGGCGCGGCGGCTTCGGCATGCTGGCGATCGGGCCGGCGCTGGGCTGCATCGCGATGTGGCGGCTGCGGCAGCATCCCGATGCGGTGAAGCTGGCCGGGGGGCGGCGGTAGCTGGCAGGTGGGTGGGGCAAGCGGCTTCAGAAACTTGCCGCAAGGCCCAGCGAAACCCCGCTCACATTGTTGCCGAACACATAGCGCACCACGGCACGCACGCGTGTCACGAACACCTCATGCGCACTGGTGTCGAGTTCCAGTCCGGTGCCGAGTGTTGTCAGCCGGTTGAAGCCCAGCACATCGGCCTGGCTGCCCAGGTATTGGGAATGCGACAGCTCCAGTACATAGCGCACCGGCCGATCCAGTGCGAACAGGCCGGTGGGCGCGCGCCAGCGTGCATAGAGGTTGGCGGTCTGCGCGGTGGCCGAGCCCGTGACTCCGGCCGTGGTGCCGCCAAAGGTCCGCAGATGGATGTTGGTGTAGCGCAGCTCCACGTCGATGTCGTGCTCGGGCCGGTAGTGTTCCCAGTCCAGCATCACCGAACCCCCAAGTCCGTAGGCGTTGAGTGTGCCGTGATCGAGGAAGTTGATGCTACGGTCGGCGGCGCGCTCCAGGATGAACTTGCCGACGGCAAGGTCGCTCGACACATTGCCCAGCGAGGCATTGAAGATGGGCCGGAATACGAGGTCCTTGTCATCGGTCAGCGGGAAATCCCAGCCGATGCCGATGGTGCCTGCCACGGTATTCCAGCGCGTGGGAATCGGGCGCGTTTCGGTGCCATCGCTGGCCACGAAGGTCGGGTCGTAGCGGCTGTAGGCGATCGATCCTTCCATGTAGAGCGGGAAAGACCTGCTCATCGTAAAGCCGCCGCCCAGCTGCGACATCACGATGCCGGGGTTGCCGCTGGTGGTGTTGTTGATCGACAGCGAACTGGACGCCAGGTCGGGTACCACCGAATAGGCCATCAACGACAGCACGCCATTGGCCTGCTTCTGCACGTTGGCGCCCACCACGCTGAACTGCGCGTGGACGGGCAGGCTTGCGCACAGGCAGACGGTGGCGAGGATGGCGGCTTTCCTGATCATGCGGCGCAACGGATAGGGCGTTGCCACCCATGGTCGCAAGGATCGCGCGCCGGTGGAATTCAGTTTTCTCGTGCCACGTGTTTAGGAAATCCGCTTTGTCGCCGCTTTGTCAAAATTGACGCCTGCAGTGCACTTGTATCCGAAGCGCCCGGGTGGCCCATGAAGCCGTCCGACATGTAATTGCGAAGCTGTCCTACAACACGGCGCCATCAGGGTTTCTACAATGTCCAGTAGCGCCGCTTCCGACGCCATCCGGCCTGCCAGGCTGGCTGCGGGCGGGAACCGGGCCTTCTTGAATCCACTACAGGAGCGCGATCATGAACAAGGACCAGGTAAAGGGCCGCATGAATGAAGCCAAGGGCAAGGCCAAGGAAATTGCCGGCAAGGTAACCGGCAAGACTTCCACCGAAATGAAGGGCAAGGCCCAACAGGTGGCCGGCCGCACGCAAGCCGCCTATGGCGATGCCAAGGAAGACATGAAGAAGAATCCGCGCTAAACGGTAGAGCGCGGTAGAGATTGTTTTGCTCCCCTCTCCCGCATGCGGGAGAGGGGTTGGGGGAGAGGGCATGAGGTTCTGCTTGCCTCGTAAGGATATTTGAACCGCCAGCCCTCTCCCCCGCCCCTCTCCCGCCGTGCGGGAGAGGGGAGAACACCACCAGGTTTAATCCGCCATCGGTGGCAGTACGCGGCCCGGATTCAGCAGGTTCTTCGGATCCAGCGCGCGCTTGACCTGCCACATCAATTCCAGCTCCACCTGTGACTTCACGTTGCGCAAGTCATCGCGCTTGACCACGCCAATGCCGTGCTCGGCCGAGATCGACCCGTTTTCGGCATGGGCCAGACCGTCCACCAGGTCGGATACCGGCTTGTACCACTGCGCCAGGAACGCCTTTGCGTCCCGATCCTTGGGGCGCAACGGGTTGAAGTGGACGTTGCCGTCGCCCATGTGTCCGTAGATCACCATGCGCGTGGCCGGGTCCAGCGCCAGCACCTCGGCTGACGCCTTCTCGATGAACTGCGCGATGCGCGAGACCGGCACCGAGATATCGCATTTGATGCTGCCGCCGGTGCGGGTCTGGGCGTCCGAGATCTCCTCGCGGATGCGCCAGAACTGTTGTACGTCGGCCAGGCTAGCCGCCACGGCGGCATCCGCAACCCAGCCATTGCCCAGGCCTGCTTCGAGGATATCCATCAGCGTAGCATTGAGGCTTTCCTCGTCGGCGCCCGACGTCAGTTCGATCAGCACCATCCAGTCATGGCGGCCTTGCAGCGGCGACGGGACATTGCCGAGGTATTCGAGCACCAGGTCCAGCGCCGGCGCCGAGATCAGTTCGAAGGCCGTGACCGCGCCGCCGGACAGCGCACGTGCTTCGCCCAGCAGCTTCACGGCGGCTGCGGGACTTTCCACGGCCACGAATGCCACGGCCGTCGAGCGCGGTTGTGGCATCAGTTTCAGCACCGCGCCGGTGATGATCCCGAGCGTGCCTTCCGCGCCAACAAACAGATGCTTGAGGTCGTAGCCGGTGTTGTCCTTGCGCAGCCCCTTCAGCGACGAAAAAACCCGGCCGTCGGGCAGCACCACCTCGATGCCGAGCACGAGGTCGCGCATGTTGCCGTAGCGCAGTACCGCGGTGCCGCCGGCATTGGTCGACAGGTTGCCGCCAATCTGGCACGAACCTTCCGAGCCGATGCGCAGCGGAAACAGGCGTTTGTTGTCTTCGGCCGCGGCGCGCGCGCCCGACAGCGTGACACCGGCTTCCACGGTCATCGTGTCGTTGATCGTGTCGATGGCCAGCACACGGTTCATCTTCTTGAGGCTGATCACCACGGCGGTGCCGCTGTCGTCGGGCACGGCGCCCCCCATCAGCGACGTATTGCCGCCCTGCGGCACCACGGGTACGTCATGCGCGTAGCACCAGGCCATGACCTGGCTGACCTGTTCCGTGGTCGACGGCATGACCACCACGGGCGACTTGCCGTGATAGATGCGGCGGTAGTCTGTGGTGTACGGCTCGGTGTCCGAGGCGGCCGTCAGGCAGCCGTTGGCACCGACGATGGCCTGCATGGCTTGCAGCAGGGCGTCTTGGGAAGGCAGGGCGGTCATCTTGTACGTCTTCTTGCGATCAGTAAGCGGCGCCGGGGGCGGCAATGTTCTTCGCGCGCTCGGGCAGGAATTCCGCGGCAAGCCGGCGCGCGGCGTTGGCGTAGACCAGCACGTCGACGCCGGTGGCCACGAACGTGCAGCCGAGTTCCAGATAACGGCGCGCGAGCGCATTGTCGGAGGTCAGCGTGCCGGCGGCCTTGCCGCTGGCGACGATCGTGCGCATCGCGCTCTCGATCTGCGCCTGAACGTCGGGATGGCCCGGGTTGCCGCGATGGCCCATCGATGCGGCCAGGTCGGCCGGACCAATGAACACGCCGTCCACGCCATCGACGGCGCAGATTGCTTCCAGGTTCTGCATGGCGGTCACGGTTTCGGCCTGCACCAGCAGGCAGACTTCGTCATCGGCCACGTCGAGGTAGTCGGTACGCGAGGCCCATTGCGAGACCCGTGCCACGGCACTGCCCACGCCGCGAACGCCGAACGGCGGATAGCGAGTGGCGCGCACCAGCGCGGCGGCCTGCTCGGCGGTATCGACCATCGGGATCAGCAGCGTGCGGGCGCCGATATCGAGCAGTTGCTTGATCAGCGCGGTCTCGCCCGATACGGCGCGAACCACCGCCTGCGAGCGGTACGGGGCCAATACCTGCAGCGTCTGCAGGATCGTGCGCACGTCGTTGGGTGCGTGTTCGCCGTCTACCAGCAGCCAGTCGAAGCCCGCCGTGGCGGTGACTTCGGCAAGGTAGGGGGTAGCGGCGGACATCCAGAGGCCGATTTGTGCCTGGCGGGCGGCCAAAGCGGCCTTGAACGGGTTATGTGCGGGCATGTTGTGCTTGTCTCCTGTCGGATGGGCGTCAGATCAACTGGCCCTGGCAGAGATACTTGGTATGCATGTAATCGTCAAGTCCATGACGCGATCCTTCGCGGCCGTAGCCGGATTCCTTGACCCCGCCGAACGGTGCGGCCTCTGACGCCAGCGCGCCCTCGTTGATGCCGACGATGCCGGTTTCCAGCGCCTGGGCCACGCGCCAGATCCGGCGCACATCGTTCGAATAGAAATAGGCGGCCAGCCCGAACGGCGTATCGTTGGCATCGCGGACTACCTCGTCCTCATGCGTGAAACGGAATACCGGCGCCACCGGACCGAAGGTTTCCTCGTGGGCCAGCGCCATGGCTGGCGTGGCATTGACCAGTACCGTCGGCGCGTAGTAATGCGGACCGTCACTGGCGCGCACGCGCGCGCCGCCCACCACCACGCGCGCACCCTTGTCGACGGCGTCCTGCACATGGCGGTCGATCTTGTCCACGGCGCGCGCATTGATCATCGGGCCAATCTGCGCGGCGGCTTCGGTGGCGGGGCCAACATGGAGCGCGCCCACGCGCGCTGCCAGCTTGTCGACGAAGGCGTCGTGCACGGCGGCCTGCACATAGACCCGGTTCGGGCATACACAGGTCTGGCCGCCATTGCGGAACTTGGAAGCCATCAGGCCGTCGACCGCGGCATCGAGATCGGCATCGTCGAACACGATGAACGGTGCGTTGCCGCCGAGTTCCAGCGACAGCTTCTTCAGCGTGCCGGCCGACTCGCGCGCCAGATGCTTGCCCACCGGCGTGGAGCCGGTGAACGTGATCTTGCGCACGCGGCTGTCGGCCAGCCATGCGTCGACCACGGCCGGCGTGTTGGTGCGCGATGCGGTGACGATATTGAGTACGCCTTGCGGCAGGCCGGCCTGTTCGGCCAGGTAGACCAGTGCCAGCGCGGTCAGCGGCGTGTCTTCGGCGGGTTTGGCCACCACGGTGCAACCTGCCGCCAGTGCCGGCGCGATCTTGCGCGCGATCATCGCCAGCGGGAAGTTCCACGGCGTAATGGCCGCCACCACGCCCACCGGCTCCTTGATCACCAGCATCTTGCGGCCCGGCACGGCCTCGGCAACCACGTCGCCGCAGATGCGCGTGGCTTCCTCGGCAAACCATTCCACATACGATGCGCCGTAGCGTACCTCGCCCAGGCTTTCATGCATCGGCTTGCCCTGCTCGGCGGAGATGATGCGCGCCAGGTCCTGCTCGTTGGCAAGGATCAGCGCGTTCCAGCGCTTGATGATCTGCGCGCGCTCGCGGGCGGTGCGGTGGCTCCAGGCGGGAAACGCCGCGGCGGCGGCATCGGCGGCCTGCCGGGCGTCGGCGGCATCGCTGTCGGCAACCTTGGCGATCACCTCGCCGGTGGCGGGGTCGGTGACACCCAGGCGTTGCCGGGCATCACACCATTGCTGGTCGATAAAGTTCTGCGAGCGGAGCAGGGCGGGGTTGGTCAGCGTTGTCAGCATGGGGGATATTGAAGGTATGTGGGTGGCAGTTTGGACGGCTGGCCCTCTCCCCCGCCCCTCTCCCGCCGTGCGGGAGAGGGGAGAACACCGGGGGTGCATCAAATGGTGTCAGCTCACGATCCCCACATGCCAGGGCACGAATTCATGATCGCCGAGCCCGAGCAGTTCGCTCTTGGTGGGCTCGCCCGATGCCGCGCGCAGGATATGTTCGAAGATCCGCTCGCCCATCTGTGCCACGCTGAGCTCGCCGTCGAGGACCAGGCCGCAGTTGATGTCCATGTCTTCCTCGAGCCGCCGGAACATTGGCGAATTCGACGCGAGCTTGATCGTGGGCGCGGGCTTGGATCCGAACATCGAGCCGCGGCCCGTGGTGAAGCAGATCAGGTTGGCGCCGCTGGCGATCTGGCCGGTGGCTGCCACGGGATCGTAGCCGGGCGAATCCATGAAGACGAAGCCAGCCTTGTCGATCGGCTCGGCGTATTCGTACACGGCCTGCAGCGGTGTGGTGCCGCCCTTCATGGCCGAACCGAGCGACTTCTCGAAGATATTGGCCAGGCCACCCTGCTGGTTGCCGTGGCCGACCACGCCGTTGAACTGCGCGTTTTGTCCCGCGGTATAGCGCTCCCACCAGGCTAGCCGGTCCAGCAGCTTCTGGCCGACCTCGGGGGTAACGGCGCGGCGCGTGAGCATATATTCCACGCCGTGGATCTCGGGCGTCTCGGACAGGATGGCCGTGCCGCCGTGGCGCACCAGGATATCCATCGCGGCACCCAGCGCCGGGTTGGCGGTGATGCCGGAGAAGCCGTCGGAGCCACCGCATTCGAGACCGATCTTGATATGGCTCGCGCTGACCGGTTGCCGCGTATAGGCGTTGGCGGCCGGCAGCATGGCTTCGATGGCGCGGATGCCTGCCTCGATGGTGGCACGGGTGCCGCCGGTGTCCTGCATCACCATCGTGTGCAGGTTTTCACCGGGGATCAACCCTTGCGATTCGACCAGCGATGCCACCTGGTTGCGCTCGCAACCCAGGCCGACGATCAGTACCCCAGCCAGGTTCGGATGCCGTGCATAGCCGGCGATGGTCCGGCGCAGCATATCGAAATGCTCGCTTGGCGACGACATGCCGCAACCGCTGCTCTGCGCGAATGCGGCCACGCCATCGACATTGGGATAGGCCGCGAGCCGTTCCTTGGTGAAATGCGCGGCGATATGCTTGATCACCGTGGCCGAGCAGTTCACCGACGACAGGATGCCGATAAAGTTGCGCGTGCCAACCCGGCCATCGGGCCGTACATAACCCATGAAGGTGGCGCGCTCGGATTCGGGCACGTAGTCCACGGGGCGCACGTCGCGGCAGAACTCCGGATCGCGATAGAAATCGACCAGCCGGAGGTTGTGGCTATGCACGTGTTCGCCGGCAGCGATATCGCGTTCGGCCACGCCGATCACGGTATCGTACTTGCGGACCTGTTCGCCGCGTGCAATCGCACGCGCGGCAATCTTGTGCCCGGCCGGCACCTGGGCGCGCACGCGCACACCCAGCGCTTCCAGATGCTGGCCCAGCGTCAGGTCGCCGCGGGCGATCAGGACGTTGTCGTTGGCATGCAGGCGAATGACGGGATTGGAAGTCACGATGGCAAATGCGTTGTCGGGTTAGCTCTGCTGCAGCATTTCCTTGAGCTTCAGGCGCCGGATCAGCTGGGTTTCCTGCTCGTAGACCGATGCTACGTACTTCTTGTAGTCGGGGCCGTCCAGATACATGATCGGCGCGTCGAGGCGCGCGGCCACGTTCTTGAACTCGGTGCTGGCCACGGCGGCGCGGAACGCCTCGCGCAGCTTCATCTCGATGGCCGGCGGCAGGCCCTTGGGCGCGCCGATGCCATTCGGGGCTTCCACCACGACGTTGTAGCCAAGTTCCTTGAGCGTGGGCGTGTCCTTGAAGCGCGGCGTGCGCTGCTCGCCCCAGGTAGCCAGCAGGCGCAGCTTGCCCGCTTCCACATGCGGTGCCCACGAGCTGGAATCGGCCAGCAGGTCGACCTGGTTGGCCAGTACGTCCTGCAGTGCCTGGGAGCCGCCCTTGTACGCGACGGCATTGAACTTGATGCCCGCGGCCAGCGCGAACTGCTCCATGCCGACGTGCGTGGCACCGCCGATGCCGGCATGTGCATAGGTAATGCGGCCCGGATTTGCCTTGGCTTCGGCAACCACGTCGGCCAGCGTCTTGAAGCGCGAACCAGCCGGTACGGCGATGCCGAAGGTCTGGCCCGACGTGCGCGCCAGGTAGGTCAGTTCGCTGCGCGGATCCAGCTGCAGCATGCCGAGCTGCGAGAAGCGCGTGACCGAGATCGGGATCTGGCCGATCGTGTAGCCGTCCGGATTGGCGCGGGCCAGGGCCTTGGTGCCGATCATGCCCGAGGCACCGGCGCGGTTTTCCACCACGATCGATTGCTTGAGGATGCCCGACGCCACCTGGCAGAGCGCACGCATCGACTGGTCCGCGGTACCGCCAACCGGCCATGGGCAGATAAACGTGATGGGACGGTCAGGATACTCGCCGGCAGCGCGTGCAATGCGTGGCGCCAGCAGGCTGGCCGTGCCAGTCGCGGCAGCAGCAGCGGCCGCGACGCTGCCCAACAGCAGGCGGCGACGCGTGAGGCTCACGGGATGGCTGGCGGGAAAGCCTTGAGTCATGGGGATTGTCTCCATCATCGGTTGTTGTATGTCGCGGGTGGTGCTATGCCAACCGCCGTGACCCGATTGTGGGCGTGATGAACATAACCATCCAATATAAAATTGGCATTGCTTCATAACCTGAAGGTTAGATAGACTGCCGCCATGGCACATATCGACCGCGCGTTCCGTTCCAATATCAAGCTGCGCCACCTGCAATTGCTGGTGGCGCTCGACGAGTTCCGCCACCTGGGGCGCACCGCGGAATTCCTGGCCGTAAGCCAGCCGGCCGTGTCGAAGGTGCTGGCCGAGGTGGAAAAGATGCTCGGCATGACGCTCTTCACGCGCTCCACGCGTGGCACGGAGCCCACGCCGGCAGGCGAATCGCTGGTGCGTTTCGCGCGCTCGGTGCTGGCGCAGTACGACGTGACGCGTGACGAGATCGAGGCCGTGGCCAGTGGCGCGGCGGGGCGAGTGCGCGTGGGCGCGATGGGCGCCACGCTGCCGGTGCTGCTGGCGCGTGCGGTAACGCAGCTCAAGGACCGGTCGCCGCGCGCCACCGTCCTGATCGAGGAGGGCGACCTTACCCACCTGTTGCCGCGCCTGCGGCTGTCCGAGCTCGACGTGATCGTCGGGCGGCTCGAGCCGTCTTACGCGGCGCCCGACCTGGTTACCGAAGCGCTCTATGAGGAACCAATGGTGGCCATCGTCGCCGCAGGCCATCCATTGGCGCGCAAGGCGCGGCCCGACTGGTCGGACCTGGCCCAGGGCCCGCTGGTGATGCCGCCGCCGTGGGCCTCGCTGCGGGTCAAGATCGAACAGGCGTTCTTCCTCCATGGGCAGCAGCCACCGGCCGATGTCATGGAGTCGTCGTCCTACCTGGCGGTCACTACCTTCGTGGCGCAGCGGCAGGCGGTGGGCTTCGTGGCCCGCTCAGTGGGACAGCAGTTGCAGACGGAAGGGCGTTTCCATGTGCTGGCGATGCCGGTCGAACTGGATTTGCCACCCATCGGCCTGATTACGCTGCGCGACCGCAGGCTGCCCCCGAGCGTGACGGAACTGGCCGCCTGCCTGCATGACGTGGCACGCGAGATCGTGCGCGCACGCGCACGGCCGGCAAGGAAACCGAAACCCACGGAATAGGCGGCTGCCAGCCGCGACATGTATCGGCGGGTGGCGCCGTCTATCTGTCGATCCGCGCAATCCCGGTGTTGCCGCGCGCCAACCGGGTGGTAATCTCGCTGCACCTCCGCTTCCCATTTATCAACGTGCGTCACGTCGACCCCGAACTCTGGCGAACCGCCGCGGACCAGCACGCCTATGACGAAGCGCGCCGGCGGGTGCGCGCGCTGCGTTTCTTCTACATGCACGCGATGGTGTATGTGGGCGTCAATGCGCTGCTGATCGTCATCAACCTGATGACGTCGCCGCACCGGCCGTGGTCCGGTGCACCGCTGATGGGGTGGGGCATCGGCCTGGCCGTGCACGGCATCATGACGTGGAGCCGGGTGGGCCTGCTTGGGCGAAGCTGGGAAGAGCGCAAGATCGCCGAGTACATGGCGCGCGACCAGGTGCGAACGCTGTCCACGGAGAAGCAGCTCGTGGAAGCGCAGATGCGGCTGCTGCAGGCCCAGATCGAACCGCATTTCCTGTTCAACACCCTGGCCAATGTGGTCAGCCTGATCGAGCCCGCGCCGCAGAAGGCCACGCTGATGCTCGAACATTTCATTGCCTATCTGCGCGCTTCGCTGGCGGCCAGCCGGTCCACGCAGGGCACCGTGGCGCAGGAAGCGCGGCTGTTGCGCGATTACCTGGCGCTACTCAAGATCCGCATGGGCGACCGGCTCCAATATACGGTCGACGTCGATGCTTCGCTCGAGGCCGTGCCGCTGGCACCAATGCTGCTGCAGCCGGTGGTGGAAAATGCGATCAAGCACGGGCTGGAGCCCAAGGTGGAAGGCGGGCGACTGCTGGTCAGCGTGGAACGACGTGGCCCGCGCATGCTGGCAACGATCGAGGACGATGGCATGGGCTTCAAACCAGGCGGCGGTTCGGGCGTGGGTCTCGCAAACCTGCGCGAACGGCTGGCCGTGCTTTACGACGGCGATGCACACGTGCGGATCGAGGATCGCGCTCCGGGCACCGCCGTGCTGATCGAAATCCCGCTGCCACGCCAGTACCGAACCGGAGATGCCGCATGACCCCGACCGCGTTGATCGCCGACGACGAAGAGCACCTGCGCGCGTACCTGCGCGCCAAGCTCGCACGGCTGTGGCCTGAACTGCAGATCGTGGCCGAGGCCGCCAATGGCCTGGAGGCGGCCGAGTTGATTGCGCGGCTGGCGCCCAGCGTGGCCTTCCTCGATATCAGGATGCCGGGGTTGTCGGGTCTTGAGGTGGCACAGGGTATCGAGACCGATACGCGCCTGGTGTTCGTGACCGCCTACGACGAGTTCGCGCTCGACGCTTTCGAGCGCGCGGCGGTCGACTATCTGGTCAAGCCGGTGACCGATGAACGGTTGGGCCGGACCATCGAGCGGCTGCGCAAGGCGTTCCAGGAAGCCGCGCCGCAGCCGGAACTGGCACAACTGCTGCAACAGCTCACGCGTGGCCAGTCGCGCGCGGAAGGTGCCGGGCCGTTGCGCTGGGTGCGCGCGAGCCGTGGCAATACCACCAGTCACGTGCCGATCCAGGATGTGCTGTATTTCCAGAGCGACGACAAATACGTGGTGGTGCATACGCGCGAGGGCGAGCACCTGATCCGCACGCCGTTGCAGGAGCTGATCGATGGCCTCGATCCCGAGGTTTTCTGGCAGGTGCACCGCTCGACCATCGTCAACATGGAGTACGTGGCAGGAACACGGCGCGACGACGCCGGCCGGCTGTTCGTGCGGATGCGCGACAGCGATGCCGAGCTGCCGGTATCGCGCGCCTATGTGCACCGGTTCCGGCAGATGTAGCGGAACCGGCCTGGTGCTCAGTGGTCTCGCTACGCTCAGTGCCGGCGCATGAATTCCTCGATCTTGCGGCTTTCCCAGTCGCGGCCCCAGCGTGACAGCCGTGTCCAGACCAGGATGCCGTGCACGCCCAGGCCCAGGCCCCAGGCCAGCGTGGTGGTCAGCGGCCATGGCCAGCCGGTGCTGGCGTAGTGCGACCATGACGGCGAAGGAAAGTAGAAGAACCGGATCCAGAGCCAGCTGTTGACCACCGCGTAGACCAGCAGGTGGATATACCAGCCGCGCAATGCGCGCACCATGCGGCGGGCACGCCAGTAGGCCCAGGCGTTGTCATCGGCTTGCGGTGAAGGAGGATGCATCGATTCGTGGCGCATGGCTCGGTCCTTGTTCAGAGGTTCGTTGCGATGCGTAAGGTATAAGCCACGATCGATGCACTTGCCAGCCACAGGGGCCGAATCGACAGGAAGACGTCGCCAGCGACGGAAAGATGGCGCGAATGGCGGGGCCCGCGCGGAAGCGGATCACTGTTCGCGCGAGACCTCCACCAGACAACTCATCGCGTTCGGCCCCTGCGTCAGGTCCGAGGTGCCGATATCGAGCGTCAGGGTATTGGCCGCGCCGGCCCGGTCGACCCCATCGGCATCGGGGTCGTACCATGCCCCGGTGGCCATCACGGCCACGCCCCTGGTCACGCCATCGCTGATGGCCAGCCCTGCTGCCAGCGCGCCACGCGCGTTGTGCACGCGTACACGCATGCCCGGGTGCAAGCCGCGTGCGGCCGCATCGTCGGGATGCAATGTGATCCGTTCCGCGCCGGCCACCTTGCCCGACTGCGCCAGCGGCGCGGGATCGAGCTGGCTGTGCAGGCGATCCGCAGGTTGCACCGAGACCAGATGCAGCGGGTGGCGCCGTGCTTCGGATGCGCCCAGCCATTCAATCGGCGGCTGCCAGTTCGGATGCGTGCCGCAGTCTTCAGACAGTGCGCCAAGCGTGGGGCTCGACAGTTCGATGCGTCCGCTTGGCGTGCGTAGCGGGTGCGCGGCCGGGTCGCGCCGGAAATCGTCGAACAGCACGAAATCTTCCGTGGGCGCCGGTAGCGCTACGAAACCGGTACGCCAGAACTGGTCGAACGATGGCAGCTCGATACCGGCGCGCGCCTGCGCTTCGCGGCAGCGGGCGTAGATCGAGGTGATCCAGTCGCGTTCGTCGCGATTCTCGGTAAAGGTATCGCGATAGCCGAGCCGCTCCGACAACTCGGCAAAGATATCGAGATCGCTGCGCGCCTGATGCAGCGGCGCAATGGCCTGGTGCATCGCCAGCACGTAGCGGTCACGCGACGAGCCACCAATGTCATTGCGTTCGAGCGCCGTGGTGACCGGCAGAACGATGTCCGCATGACGCGCGGTCGCGGTCCAGCAGATGTCCTGCACGATTACCGTCTGGGGACGTGACCACGCCTCGCGCAGCCGCGTCAGTTGCTGGTGATGATGAAACGGATTGCCGCCGGCCCAGTGCACCAGCTTCACGTCGGGATAGTGGCGCGTCTCACCGCGAAACCGATAGGCCGTGCCCGGATTCAGCAGCATGTCGGACAGGCGTGCGCAGGGAATATCGAGGCTGGCCGGGTTGCGGCCCACCGGCATCTCGGGCCCCGGCGTGGCCACGCGCGGATTGCCCACACCATTCATCGAACCATGGCCGAAGCCGAACCCGCCACCGGGCAAGCCGATCTGGCCGAGCAAGGCGGCCAGCGCGATCGCCATCCAGTAGGGCTGTTCGCCGCGATGCTGGCGTTGCACGGCAAAGCTGCAGGTGATGTAGCTGCGTTTGCCCGTGAGCTGGATCGCCAGGTGTTCGATCCGCTCGGCGGGAATGCCGGTGATGGCGGCGGCCCATGCCGGTGTCTTGGGCGTGCCGTCGCCATGGCCCAGCAGATAGGCTTCGAGCTCCGCCCAGCCGCTGCAATGCGTGTCGAGGAACGCTACGTCATGAACGTCGGCGCGGCGCAGCGCATAGGCCAGCGCCAGCATCAGCGCCACGTCGGTGCCGGGTCGGATCGGGATCCATTCGGCACCAAGGAAATCGGGGCAGTCGTCGCGCGTGGGGCTTACGTTGATCACGGTGGTGCCGCTGGCCGCGAGCTTGCGTAGCCAGCCTTCCTGGGTATGCTCGGCCGCGCCGCCCGACGAGACCTGGCCATTCTTGAGCGCAAGGCCACCGAACGCCAGGAAGACCTCCGTATGGGCAATCAGGCTTGGCCACGCGGTGACCCGGCCGGTCAGCGGCCGGTCTGTGCCAATCACGTGAGGCAGCAGGAACTGCGCCGTGCCCCAGCTGTAGTTGCCAACCTGGTCGACACAACCGCCGCCCGTGAAATGGAAGCGACGGATCAGCGAACGTGCATGATGCAGGCGGCCGGCCGACGACCAGCCATAGGATCCACCGAAGACACCCGAGGGCCCGTGTGCATCGCGCACGCGCGCGATTTCGCCGGCCACGAAATCGAGTGCCACATCCCACGAGACTTCAACGAAGTCATCGCGCCCGCGCTCGCGGCCGTCGGCGGCTTCGCGCCGTTCCAGCCAGCCGCGCCGCACCATGGGCGTGCGGATGCGCGTGGGCGAGTAGACCATCGGCACCACAGAGTCGAGCAGCGGCGACGGGTTGGGGTCCGCCGCGAATGGCTCGCAGCGGATCAGCCGGCCATCGTCGACGACAGCCGTGAAGGCGCCCCAATGCGCCAGTTGCGGATAGCGGCGAACGGTCACGATCTCAGTCGCCCTGGATGCCGGCCTTGCGGATCAGTTCGCCCCACTTGGCGCGTTCGCTATTGAGCAGCCTAGCGAATTGCTGCGGCGTATCGGAGGTCGCATCCATGCCCGACACGGCCAGGCGCTGGCGGATATCGGGATCGGCCATGACCTTCACGAGCGCCTTGTTCAACTGTGCGATCACGTCGGCCGGCGTGCCGGCCGGGGCGACCATGCCATACCAGTTGGTGACCTCGTAACCGGGCACGCCCGCTTCGGCCACGGTCGGCACGCCGGGGAACTGCGGTGAACGCGTGGCGGTGGTCACCGCCAGCACGCGCAGCTTGCCCGAAGCAATCAGCGGCTTGGCCGATGGATCGGAGAACGTGATCGGCACGATGCCGGCCATGACATCGGTCAGTGCCGGCGTCGTGCCCTTGTAGGGCACATGCTGCATCTGCAGGCCGGCCAGCATCTTGAACTGCTCGGCGGCGATCTGCCCGATCGTGCCATTGCCGCCCGATGCGTACGAGAACTTGCCATTGGCGCTACGCACCGCGGCCAGCAGGCCGTGTACATCCTTGTATGGCGTATCGGCGCCGGTGACCAGTACATTGGGCATTGTCACCAGCACGCTGATCGGCGCGAAATCTTTCTGCGGATCGTAGTTCAGCTTGCGCAGATTGGGCCAGATCGTGAACGAACCCGGCGTGGCCACGTAGAGCGTGTAGCCGTCGGGCGCGGACTTCGCCACGATATCGGTGGCAATCAGCCCGCCCGCGCCAGGACGGTTGTCGATGATGACATTGGCCTTCAACTGCTCGGACAATGCCGGTGCAATCGCGCGTGCCAGCGCATCGGCACCACCACCGGGCGGGAATCCAACCACCACGCGGATCGGCTTGGCCGGATCGGGCCAGGCGGCGTGGGCGGCAAACGAGGTCAGGGCAAGGCAGGGAATCAGCAGAAGCAGGGCGCGGCGGGCAAACATGGCGAGACTCCGGGTAGTACGTGTAACGATGTCTTGCTCCCCACTCCCGCACGGCGGGAGAGGGGCCGGGGGAGAGGGCGGGCAGTGGTCATGCCGAAACCAAACGATCAGATGGAAACCGTGTCCCATTCCCACGCCACGAATGCCAGGCGTTCGCCGGTATGGACTACAGGGTCACTGCGCAAACCGATCAGCACGCCATCACGCGAGAACGGCTTCACGGCGGTAAGCGATGCATCGAGCTTCATGGTGTCGCCAATCGATGCCCCCTCACGCACGAGATCGCCGGCGCGTGTGGCCGGGATAAACAGCCCGCCTTCGTCGGCCGTGATCCAGCCGCGCCGCTTGACGCGCCGCAGGCTGGTCGCGGCGGGTTTGGCCGGGGCGCCATCGAGGATGCCCATCTGCACGGCCAGCGTATGAAAGCCGGTCTCGGCCACGGCGATGTTGTCGGGTTCGAAACGGCTGCCGCTGCCCAGTTCGAGCATGAAGGCACAGACGCCGGCCGCGAGGCACTGGTAATCGAGTGCGCCCGAGATATTGCCGGGCAGTTCGCCCTTGCCGCCGACGTCCTGCTGGCAGGCCACGTGGGGATGAAACGGCGCCATCGCGGCCAGCACGTCGGCTTCGGTGACGCGGCTGTCCGGATGCACCTTGTAGACCGTATAGGGCCGGGCATCGAACAGCGGATTCATCGTATGCAGGTTGATCAGCACGTCTGCCACGCCACGCACTTCGCTGATCAGGGCATGGGCCAGCCGTTCCGACACCAGGCCACCGGCATTGCCCGGGTAGGTCTGGTCGAGATCGAGTTCGTCATACGGATTGCGTTTGCGACGCGCGTCGAGCGCCTGCGGATTGCCGGTGGGCGTGACCACCACATTGCCGCGCATGGTGGCCGGATCGAGGCCGCGTGCGAAGCGCAGCGCCGCCACCATGCCATTGATCTCGTCGCCGTGTACCTGTCCGTGCAGCCATAGCGTGCGGCCCGGATGCGCGCCACGTACGGCCACGTACGGCAGCGTGACACTCATGCCCGAGGCCATCGAGCCAACGGGCAACTGGCCGCTGGTGCGGGCCGGGCCGGATTGCTGGCGTAGCCAGTCACCGATGATGGGCATGGGATGAGTCCTCTTCAGTCGATTGCAGCGATGGGGTCGATGGATGCGCGATGGCGGCGAACGCCTGGTCCAGGTCGGCCAGCAGGTCCGGCACGGCTTCCAGGCCGATATGAAGGCGGATCACGGTTCCGTGCGACGACCAGTCGCTGACGCTGCGCGCGCGGCGCATGTCGGCCAGCACGGCCAGGCTTTCAAAGCCACCCCATGAAGCGCCGATGCCGAACAGTTTCAGGCTGTCGACGAAACGTTCGGGCGCCACGGCGGCCGGCGAGCGCAGCGTGAACGACAGCAGGCCGTTGGTGCCATGGCAGTCTCGCTGCCACAGCGCATGATTGGGATCGTGCGGCAGCGCGGGGCAGAACACCTCGGCCACTTCCGGTCGTTCGAGCAGCCATTGCGCCACGGCCAGCGCGCCCGCCTGGTGCTGCGCCAGCCGCGCGCCCAGCGAACGGATACCACGCTGCACCAGATACGCATCGTCGGGACTCACGGTCATGCCGAACGCGTCAGACATGGTCGCCAGTTCCTGCCACGCGGCCTCGGTGGTGCAGACCGTGCCCATCATTACGTCGGAATGGCCACCGAGGTACTTGGTGGCGGCCATCAGCGAGATATCGGCGCCGAGTTCCAGCGGGCGATACAGCAGCCCCGATCCCCATGTGTTGTCGGCCGCCACCAGCGCGCCGTGGGCGTGCGCGCGTGCCGCCAGTGCCGGCAGGTCGCACATCTCATAGACCAGCGAGCCCGGTGCCTCCACATAGACCAGACGCGTCTCGGGGCGCAGCTTCGCATCGAGATCGGAACCATCGGCCGCATAGAAATCGGTGGCGATACCGTGCTGGCGCAAGAAGCCGTTGGCCAGGTTGCGCACCGGTTCATAGACGCAATCGGGCAGCAGTACATGCTGGCCAGGGCGCACATAGGCCAGTATCGTCATGGCCGCGGCAGCCAGTCCTGATGGGAACAGCCGCGTGCGATAGCCACCTTCGAGCATCGTCACCATGTCTTCGAGCGCGAAGTTGGTGGGATTGCCGCGCGCGCCGTATGTGAACAAGCGCTCGGTATCGCGGCGCGCGCGCATCTCGCGTTGCTGCGCAACGGATTCGAACAGCACGGTGCTGGCGCGCACCACGGGCGGGTTGACCGGCTGGCCGCCGGGCACGCCCGATGTGCGTCCGGCATGGGCAAGGCGGGTAGGGAGCGCTTTCGTCATGGCTGGCCTGTGGAGTGGCTCATTGTCTTTGGAGATGTCGCAAGGAACGTGCCGGTCAGTCGACATGCGCGCCCGAGAGCTTGACGATCTGCGACCAGCGCGAGATGTCCTGCTTCAGTTGCGTGGCGAATGCCTCGGGACTGTTGGCAACCACATCGCTGCCGCCCTCGTTGATGGTCTTCACCACCTCGGGCATCTGCAGCACCTGCACGATCGCGCGGTTCAGCAACGCCACGCGCTCGGGCGACGTACCGGCCGGTACGAAGAAGCCGTACCAGTCCTCGAAGCGTGCATTGCGATAGCCCAGTTCTTCAAGCGTCGGGACCTTGGTGAATACCCCGAGCCGGCGTGGGCTGGTGACGGCCAGGGCCCGCATGCGGCCGGTCTGGATAAAGCCGGCCACCGACGAAGTCGACGTGATCAGCACATCGACCTGCCCACCGAGCAGGTCATTGATGGCCGGGCCCGCGCCCTTGTATGGAACATGCTGCAGCGAAACCTTGCTGTCCTTGTCGAGCACCACGCCCACCAGGTGCGAGAGCGTGCCATTGCCAGGCGTGGCGAATGTGATCTTCTGCGGCTCCGCCTTGGCCTGCGTGGCCAGTTCCTCGAACGTCTTCCACGGCGCATTGGCCGATACCACGATGGCCAGCGGCGCCGCGTTGATCTGCGTGACCGGAATGAACTGCTTGACCGGATCGAAGCCCGGTGAGCGATACAGCGTCGGGTTGACCGCCATGATTGACACCTGCGAGGTCAGCACCGTATAGCCGTCGGCCTTTGCTTCCGCCACGTAGCGCGTGCCGATATTGCCGCCAGCGCCGCCGCGGTTGTCGGTCACCGCGCTCTGGCCCAGTACCTGCGAAAGCCGCGTCGCCACCACGCGCGTCACCGCATCGTTGCCGCCGCCAGCCGGGAATGGCGACACGATGCGCAGCGGTTGCGACGGGAAGCCGTTGACAGGTGGCAGCGGCTGCTGCGCCGTTGCGGCACCGGAGATGGCAATGCTGAATGCTGTGACCAGGAACTGCGAAATGCGTGATGACATCGGACGTGACATGGGGCGACCTCGTTCTTTCTTGGCAGGTTGTTTTGGGGGCTTGCTGGCTCGTAAAAATCAGTCGATGGCAGGGAAGTGGAAGGTCGCCAGCTCTTGCGCATCGAGCTGGGCAATCAGTCCGGTTTCCCACGCCAGGTATTGCCGTGCTGCCGCCTTGTTGCCGTCGTGGCGGTCGTGCACGAAGAACAGGTAGTCGATGCAGCGCGCATCGGGCAGTGTTTCGGCGCCGTGCGCAATCGCATGACCGGCATCGCGCCAGGCCGGGAATCCGCCTTGCAGTCGACGCACGTCCCGATAGCCGAGGGTGTGCAGGTCGGCTACCGCCACTTCGGCCGGATCATCGCCATCGGCATCGCCAATCAGCACCAGCGTGGTGTCGTGCGGTACGCCGCGCAGGTCCTGCGCCAGCCGGGCGCGTGTGGCCCAGCGGCTGCCCGCGATATGGCCGGCGCGATAGTTCATGCTGCTGCGCAGGTCGAGCGCAAGCATCGATTGCGCCGCGGTACCCGCCGCGAGTTGCTCGACATTGATGGCCGAGAGCGCGGTGACTTCGTGCGACGGTCCCTGGGCGGCGCGGATGCCGGCATCGAGACCGGCCTGCAGGCCGCCGTCGAGCACCACGGCATCGTGGCCCATCTGGCGCAGCCAGCTGGCTACCACGGTGGCGCGTACGCCTTCGGCATCGAACAGCACCAGCCGCGCGCGACGCACACCCACGTATTGGTCGGTGGCCTGCATCAGTTGGCCGCCCGGCGTGTGCTGGGCGCCGGGCAAGGTTTGCGCGGCGTATTCCTCGGCGGTACGCACATCGCACAGGAACGTCGTGCGCGAGGCATCGGCCAGCCATGCGCTGGCTTGCGATGTGGCAATGTGCGGCACGGCAAAGCGTGCGGTCAGTGCTTGC